>NZ_JBOCUM010000005.1:0-21040 GCF_050606005.1 Rahnella sp. PAMC25617 | reverse complement strand
GTTGTGCAAATCGAGGCCGCCGGCAAAGTTGCCGAGCAGCATTTCGTAAAGTGAGGGTGAGCGTGAGTTGGGCATCAGTCTTTCACCGGTTGCAGCGTCAGACCATTATTTCCAAGCTCGATAACACGCGCTTTATCCGGATCCAGTTCTTCCCTTTTCATAACCAGCCGCCACTGGTTTTTATCCATATCCGGATGACGGAATAACCCGACGACAGCGACAAATTTGGCATCCTTTTCCATTGGCATATCCAGTGACATGGCTGTGCCCGGTTTAATCACCACATTACGGCTGGCCAGCAAGTCATCTTTCAGCGCGTCATCGCCTTCTCCCGCCAGCTGCTGATAAACCGTTTTCTGGAAGTTTTTATCATCACGTAATTGATAAACGCGCACCAGCACCGGCTGTGAGGAAGAACTCGCCTCAGAGGCATCGGTATTGAGGGCTTCACGGGCAGTGAAATCCAGATGTAAGTCTTTTATTTGCTTGTAGAAAATAGATTTGGTTGCAGAGACAGTGCCGTCTGTCACTGCCTGAGTCAGCCCGCAGCCGCTCAATAACAGGACCAGTGCAGGCAGGCAGAATTTATTTTTCCAGGCGGTATTTAATAACACGTCGCGTTCCTTCTTGATGCGTTTGAGGCGCCAGTCCACAGTAGTGACCAAGCTCCACGGTAAAGTATTCAGGGATATCGTCAGATGCGCCGCCTTCTTCCAGACCCAACACACCGGTCAGCCCAAGTCTGAAAGGAACGTCACCAAGCACAGGAGCCGGTAACAGCCGGACAGGGACAGTCAGCTGGATACGGGCTTTATAACGCCAGCCGAGATAAACACGAAGTAACACCAAAAAATCAGCATAAATCGGTCCGTCGGGCAGCCATTCCTCTGCCTCATCCGCGTTTTCGGTATACAGCGAAATCAGTAACTGACTGTTGGCGTCAGTACCTTCGTCGCCCATTACGGTATCGCCATCCAGCCAGTTAGCGCCTTCACCAGCGAATGCCATCGGAGAGGTAATGGGTACTGAGCGCAGGCAATGCGGAGTCACTTCCGTGCGGGTAAATGGTGCCAGTAAACGCACCAGCGCCTGCACCCCCTCCGCCGTTCTCCCCGGCTGACGCATTACCCCGAGAAGTGCCAGAAACCTCGAGGCAGGCGTTGCGAAATGCCGTTGTGTGCCGGGAATACCCATGCCAATCAGACCCAGCAGACTTTGAGATGTACTGTCTTTACCACCCGGTTCAAACGTCGCGGGATAAGAGTATTTTCGCCAGATGCGATAAAACTGCGTCATGATGCGGTGGTTGAAGATGTCGAGGAAACCTTCGAGTACTTCATGTCCTTCACGCTGCTGGGTGATGTCGTCGATATAGGCCGTCGGCAGCGGGGCATCTACGCCGTATAACCCCATAAAGGTGGTACGAACGGTCAGCGGCGCGTCCGGATGATGTTCATCCTTTTCCAGCGCTTTCAGCTCACTGACCGGGAAACCCATCCCAGGATGTGGCCGGAAACGCACCGGATCATCTGCCGGATTGCTGGTGCTTCCCAACTGCGGTGCATCCGGTTGGTGTTTTTCCAGAAGCTGACAGAAGCGGTAGAAGTTAATCCGACTGATGTCCTGCTCAAGCCTGGCAGTTAGCCGGGAATGCGGGGCTGGTGGTTCTCTTCCCATTCCAGACGTTCTCCTGTCGGTTGCAGTATCAGGGTAAGGCGGTTAAACAGATGGATATCGGTATACAGTGCGAAGAAGCGGCTGAGCATTTCGCCAAACAGGCAAATATCGCCTCTGCCGGCAAATCCATTGCTGTCGAGCGTGATTTCAATCTGTACACCGCGCAGCAGATAGCCGCGTTCAAAACGCTCGATTTCGCTGTGCTGGACATCGGCAATCGCTTCAAGACGGCGGCGGTTCATCTCACTTTCTGTCCAGTTATACAGTGCCAGCGTTCCGCGTAAGACTTCGGCGTTGTCCATCATCCACAGAAAACTGCTGCCCAGATGGCTGAGTACCCGCCAGTGAAAACGGTCGCGGTTCGGTGGATAGCACGGCATGGTCGGTACGGACAAATTGCGTACGCGAACGTTCGCGCTGGTGGTTTTGACTGTGGTGTCCAGTACGGTACTTTGCAGTGATTTTCGCGGTAACTGGCCGTTGGTGCCGGTCAGGCTCAGGGACAAATTTTCGTTTTCCGGCACGGTATGGTTATCGAAAGCTTCGCCACCCAGCACCAGCCAGGTATCGTGCAGTCCGGATGGACCGCGCCTGACGCGGGTGTGGTAGTAATATTCCGGCGCATCGTGACGCAACATGCCACCCTTATGGCGGAAACTGGTGAAGGGCACATACACCTGATGTCCGGAATGCTTGGACGAAATAACCGAATCGACCGAGTAAATTTCGGTATAACCGTCCTGAACACGCATAGGCCGTAGCAGGTATTCTGTCTGCAACGATGACAGCGTTAAAGGGTCGGACTCCAGCGCAAAGAGGTTAATGACCGGCACACAGTTCAACCGAAGGTGCTTCTCTGAGAATGAAAAATCGTGTTCCCAGCGATTCTCCAGCACGACATCTATTTCAAACCAGCTCAGCTCAGTCGGTAAGGCAACTGTCTCCAGTCCTTTGAGCGCGACGAACATAAATTTCTCGCGGAAGGTGAAGTATTCCAGCAGTAACTGATAACCACTAAACGCACTCTCACCTTTTGGCCACAGCGTATCTGTTTCACCAAATCCCTGCGGGGCAAAGAATCCTTCCAGCGGCTGACGATCGGCCTGACCGGGCAAACGTACCCAAAGTTTGGCGGTATTCAGCGTCAGAGCTTCATGCAAAGCACAGGCCAGTGGCGCATCGGCATCAAAATAGAGCGGAATATGGCTCAGATTGATTTTGCTCCAGTCTGCCAGATTGCCGCAGTTGAAACGCATTCGGATCACCGAGCGACCATCGGGTTCGGTATCCAGCACAGCACGTTGCAGCGAAAGGGGCAGCAATTCGATGTCCTGCGTGGTGGTATAGCGGCAGCGCGTGGCCCGCTCGCCGATAGGGCGCGACAATACTTCAAATCCCTTTGTCATCACCCTCCGCTCTTTCATACCTTGCCAGTCAGGTGCGAACTCAACAATGGAAAGGGAAGGGATGGTGCGCAGGTAGTGCGGCCACAGCAGGCTGACTAATCCCTCGGTCAGTTCCGGCAGGTCATCATCGAGCTTTTCCCGCAGACGTCCCATCAGGAAGGCAAAACCTTCAAACAGACGTTCGACATAAGGGTCACGGGCACCGGCTTTATCCAGATTAAGTCCGGCAGCGCGGTCAGGGTGCGCGCGGGCAAATTCTTCGCCCGCCTCGCGTAAATAACGCATTTCAGCGTCAAAATAACGCAGGGTTAAATCGTCCATAAGTTTTATACTTTATTTGTCGTAGGTGGCTGTCGTTACGGATGGTATAAGGCGTGCCTGGCATGGGCAGCTGCTTTTACTGTACGTTGTGCCGGCGAATTTACGGCCATTAACCAAATCAGACGGAATGGCTCCAACTACGGCAAACATGCCCGGATTCAGACCACAGGTCACAGGTTCCTGCTCGCGTACAACCGGTTTGCCCATCAGTGTGTGTCTGGGATCGCCGCTGAGGATTTTTCCTCCGCAGGTGGTTTTATCGCCCAAAACTAAGTAATAACCTTTTGCCATTGTGATAATCCTTTATTGGGTATTAACCGCACAATACGGCGGCGCGGGCAGGGTCGATAGCTATCAGTGCGCTAAGTAAGACGTCCATGTCGGCCATCATCCGGTTTTTATCACCGTCTCCTCGTTGCGATTTCATACGCAGTAATTTCAGCCGACGGGCTTTCACTTCAAATACCAGCCCCGGCTCCCACTGCGGCAACGTGAGTGAGAGACTGTCACTATCCAGGCTGCCGAGGAGATGCAGCGCCATATCATTTTTACCGTACTGCTCCGAAACCCGCGCCATCACTAAGCGCAACAGCCACTGGTGGCGGGCGGTGTGGATGCCCGGTCTGGTCTGCAACCAGGTCAGTGCAGACTCCACGCCATCGCTGTCTGCCTGGGCAAGCGCTTCAGGCTCCAGCAGGAGAATGTCATCTTCACCGGAAGCAACGGAGGCAGCGGGTTCATTTCCCCAACCCGAGACAGATTCCAGCACCTGCTGGTTAATCCAGCCTTGTGTGACTTCATCGGCAAACGGCGTGCCGTCGCTCCATGACAAACTTTCCAGACCCGGCAAACGGGTGAGAAACAGCGCCAGATCTTGCGTGATACAAGTTGCCCAGCCTTCATAAGGTGCGCCGGCTTTGCTGAGTGCCTGATGCAAATACCACTGAACATCGAGCCAGAAATGGTTAACACCTTCAGCAAACATGGATTCCGCCTGCTCCAGCAGTTCCACCCAACTCTGTTGCAGATATAAGCGTTTAAGCTGAGCACGATATTCAGGGCGGGGCGGGAGCAAGCGGGTGCGGCCACTGGCATCCAGCGGCGGCAGTTCGTGAACGGTGTCCCAGCGCACACTCTTAATAAGATGATGGCCCGACAGCCAGCCTTGCGGCTGATCCCGCAGGTATTTTGCCAGCATTTTTGCCTGATCAAGCAGATCCCTTCCTGACTGCACGGATCGCAGGGAAGGGGATAAACCACTGCTTTCTGCCTGTGACGACGATGCACTGGTTTGCGGGACGACGGCGTTCATCCCGCCTGACTGAGCGAGGCGATTTTCGAGTGCGGCGTAGAGCGCCCCCAGTTCTGGCTTTGAGGATTCATTCCAGGTGCTGACACCCTGTTCAATGAGTGCCAGTGCGCCAATGATGCGCGCAAAATCTGTTTTATCGACTTCAGGATATAGCGACAGACTGTCCAGTACGCGGGAGCCTGCGACCCATTCCAGTGATGTCTTGCGGCTGTTTGCACGTAGAGGATGAAGGTTTTCCCCGTAGCGGGCAATCAGCCCGGCCAGAAGAGAAAGTCCGTCAGCCAGTCCGGCCTCACCGTCACGATGAAGACGCGCCCAGATGTAATAAGTGGCCACGCGGACGTCTTTACATTGGCTGGCGAGCAGTTTTTCTGCCAGTTCGCAGGTCAGGGTAGTATCCGCACCGGAGAGTTTGTTGACCTCTTCGCGCATTTGCTGGAAGTCATCGTCGTAACCCGGATCTTCGCCCGCGGGCTGATCCGGTGTAATTGGCTGCAACCATTTATCCCAAAGGGCAACCTGATTTTCTGCCTGAGATAAAAGAGATTCAGGCTCTGCCGCGCAGGCGGTAAGCAGGGTGGTTAATGTGGTCATTACGGCTCCTCGGCGATTGCATCGGGATCAAAAGGCTGTTCAGCAGATGAAGGACTAGCCTGAATCAGGAAAATCTGTGCCGGTAATGTGAAGTTACGCAGCTGCAACAGACCCAGCGGGCCTTTACCCAGTTCAGTGCGCAATATCCACTGCAGTTGTTGTTTGTCTGACGTGGTGAATGTCAGCTGATAACGGCCTTCATCCAGCTTTTGTTGTTTAGCCTGTTCAAGCCAGCGGATAAGTCCCCAGGTCCCCTGATAATCACCGTATAACCGGGCACCGGCGGAGGTCGAGGTCCATGTCAGCATGGTGCCCGGCTTATAGGTATCGCCCGGCCAACGGAAGCTTTGCCAGCTTTCCATCTGATTGAAGTAACGCAATTTTTGTCCGTCGATCGAAAGATTCGTTTCGACAACATCAGGAACCGGACGGGCCAGCAATTCAAAGCGCATTCCCTGGCTGCCGTCGGTGAACAGGATGTCGGAGATCTGGCTGAGCTGGTTGATCGCCGCCAGAAATGCCGGATTGAAGGTCAGACCCTGACTGTTCACTTTATCCGGCACCCAGCGTGTCCCTTCTTTGTGCAGAACACCGCTCAGCTCACGGGTCAGGAAGTTGTCGATACGGCCACTATCCTTGCGAATAAACTCTGCCAGCATCGGAAGAGAAGCATCGCTTTTGCTGGCAGCAAACGGATAGCGTCCGTCGAAGGCGGATTTCCAGTTGTTAACAATGGCGTTTTTCCACTGGTCATTAAGGCTGGCCGAAGAGGGCTGTAATACGGCCTCCCATGCCTGTGTCAGTGGCTGTACAAACATGGTCTGGCCGAAACCGCTCCATTCTTCACCGAGGCTGGCAGCGATCAGGCTGCCATATTCCTGACTATCGGTCAGGTCTACGCTTTTACCCTGGAACACCGTTTGTGCCAGCACTTGCGTCATCTCCTGCGGGTCAGAAGCATTCGCCACCTGCTGAAGTTTCAGGCGCACGCGGGTAATACGGGTCAACAACGTTTGCAGGCTAAGCGAACTGTCCGATGACAACATGTTCTGCGCACTGCCCTTTCCCATCAGGGCGAGCAGCGGACCAAAGGTTTCATCCAGAGGCCTGACAGGCCCGCTGGCGTGCTGATCAATAGCAGGTTGTGAATCTTTATTGATGAGTGCTTTGGCTGATTTCACCAGAGAATCTGACAGCGCTTCGTTTTGCTGTCCGGTTTGTCCCTGCCATGCCAGCGTGTTCATCAGGGCGATCAACGGGGACTGGCGTACGTCGCTCATCAATGAAAGCTGATCAATAACATCTGACAGATTTTTAGCTTCATTCCAGCGCAAACTATTGAGAAAATTCAGCCAGCTACCCGCAAAGTCAGTGAAATAGCGTTCAGTGAGGCGTTTCTTTAACGCTTCCGGTGAAATATCTTCAGAGATCGCCCGGCGGTTATCGCTCAACACCCAGTCAATTTCCTCGCGACGCGAAGATACCGCTTTGTCGATCGCCTCCTGGATTTGTTCATCCCAGGCTTTGCGCGTGAACATACCCGGTACCACTTCATCGCTTCTGAACAGACGCTGCGCATCTGTATCACCCGTCATATCCAGCAGTGTCATGTCTGCGTAATTGCGGCGTACTGAAAGCAGCATATTTTCATACAAAGTACTTTCAGCATTGCGCTGACCGATTTCACCCAGCAAAACCTGTCGCGACTGGGAAACCAGCGCCAGATCCGGCTTAATCTTCCAGTCTGGCTGCGTGCGCAGGTTGGCGGCATAAAACTGCCATAAGTCAGGAGCCAGACTCTGCCACAATCCCGGAGACACGCCGGGGCGTTGCGGTTGTGTCGTTTTCATTACCTGTGCGTAAAACGCGGCATCTGCTTTTTCCGGTCTGATCATCATCAGATATGCTTTAAGCTGGTCGTAGCCTGACTTTGCCAGCGCAGCACGTTTCGGGCTGTTGGCGGGAAGGCTGGCAAGTTCGTTGAGCTTATGTAGCAAACTTTCAGCTGCGGCATCGCGGATCAGGCGGTTATTAGCGCTGCCATATGATGGCAGCAGGGCTGTGAGCAGCTGCGCATTGTGGTCCAGACCAAAACGCTGATACCAAGGCGCACCCTCAGTAACGCGAGCCTGAAGACGACCGATATCATTGCGCAGTGTCTGCAAGGCAATTAATTGCTCATCGGAAACAGGCTGCGGTTTGGCGAGGTATTGCGTCTGCTCAGCGGCAGAGACCATCTGATGACGGTTCACAGCAAAGGACACCACGCTGCCAATGCCCCACAGGACGATCAGCGCGAGCACACCGTAGCAGAGCGTTTGCTCCCACGGCAGACCGACGCGACGACCGCGTGCAGACCGGCAGTCATCCAGTACGCTCTGCCAGCTTGCAGGCGGTGTCCAGGTTTTATCATGTACACCGGCAGAGGCTGCTGAGGTCTGCGGCAAGCTGAACATCAGGCCACGCATTGGAATGCGTGCGGCATAATCAGCAGACCAGGGTGAAAGTATCTGACCCCAGCGGGCTGCACCAGACTCGCCTAACGACTGCGCCAGACGCAGCAGAAAATCGTGTGTCTGTTGGGTCAATACCTGCTGCATTCCCTGCTCGCGCATCAGGGGTATCAGCGATTTCAGCGTTCTTTCTACCGATTGTGAGGTGGCATTAGCCGGGAAAATAACCCCGACCGGCTGCTCGATACGTTCATCCTGTGACCAGTCGCTTTCGCAAACCTGCCACAGATATACCGGCGCCTGATAACGCAATGCTTCGCCGGTTTTCTCAAGCGAGCGCAGACCGTCGTCCATCCACTGCGACGTTTTGCTTTGAGATTCGGTGACGGCCCAGAGAATGCCATCAAACGGACGGGTGCGACGCAGTTTCCGCCATTCAGAAAGACGCGCATCGTCAGCAGCTTCATGCAGACTGCCACCGTGAATAAGCACGGTACGCTGACCTTCCAGCCAGCCCTGTTCTGCCAGTGTAGGTGCCAGGGCAGTGATTTCACTGGCCTCACCGACGATCATCAACAGGCGTACTTTATAACGCCAGAACAGACCGTAGCGGCGGCGCAGCCGAGCTTTGAGCTGGGCGAGGTCGGACTGGGATTTATTGGGCAGCTTTGAGTCCAGCTTTTTGGGGGTCAAAACATCATCGCCGGAAATATTCTGCCGTTCATGTCTGAAACTACGGCGACCCTCGACGCGTGTTCCCCAAAACAGGAAAAAGGCGATGAGAAATATGGCAACGCACGCGGCAACCGAACTGCTTAACCACGCGTACCAGCCTGGAGTTGCCCGAATCAGGTTTAATTTTTCGGGATGCCAGCAGAGGGTCCAGACCATCATGAGACCTGTGAGTAAGCCGATTAAAATAAGGCACCAGAACACCAGTTCAGGTTTTTTAATTAAGGACAGAATTCGTTTCATCTTTCGCCTTCCTGGCCAGAAATTGCCGGGGATACAATCATGTTCCAGACCTTTCCATTTTGTTGTTCGCGACATATCAGCAGATGGTATGCAGGATGTTGTTGTATTGCCTGAGCCGCTGCAGCAACAGCAAGCCAGGAGGCCGCTTTATCAGGGAGGCCCAGATAATCGGTAAAATCATGTACACCGGTTTGTTGGTCAACACCACTCAACGAAGCAGAACTGATGGCCTTCATCAGAGGTATATGCTCGCTGTCATCAGTCGTTACGCCAGCCAGCCAGATATGCCCGGGTATGGCGGGCGCGAGAGGAACCCAGTCAAGCGCCTGCCCGAGAGCATATTCAAATGCATCCGGTGATGTCCCGACGGCTTCGGGGCGATGAAGAAAGGCCAGAGGTGAAATAGCATGTTGGGTCAGGCGGTTGCCAAGCAAGATGCCGGTAATCGCCTCTGCTGACATGGGCGTATTCACTGGCGAATATTGCCATGACACGACAAGCAACAAAGCATCGCTGTGAATGCGATGATCCAGCCATTCATCGACAACTTGCATTCCGCTGCCAGATATACGCGAGCAGGATTGTTGGATCCCGCTTGTCTTCCAGGCTTGCCACCACAGAGCCTCTGCTTTCTCCTCAGGTATTGATGACGATGATTCAAATAGCAGCATCAGGGGTTTATCTGCAGGCAATAGCGCAAGTGTTTGCGCTAATTGTTTTGCCAGTGAGATAAATAACATTTCAAGGTGTTTTTCATCGGATAAACCCGCTATTCGGGCTAACTGGCTCAGACGAATATTCTCCTCATCGCGCCAGGAACGCTGGGTAAAGAGTACATTGTCATTACGCAGCAAATTGGCCGATACAGAAGCCAGGGGTGTCTCTGGCTCAGAGTGTGCGGTACAGCACTCGGCTGCTAATATCTGTAATGCACGACGACCCCGGCGAACTTCCTGAATAATAGTATTTTCTCTTTCTTTATCGTAGGCGCTGGCAAATATTTGCTTAAGTAGATAAATCAAATAAGACGAAAAATATAAGCATCCCGTAATAATTCCAGGGATGCCCACGGACACTAATACATTATTTTCTCCTGTCACCAGCCTGGAATAAACAATGCTCAGGCCAATTAGAAAAATAAGAAAAACTATCCAGCGCGACAGGCGAGGTGGGGTCGGTCTGATGCAGGTGTCAGGGATGTTTTTTAAATCTACGGCCATAGCGTTTTTCTTGTATTAGAGAACTCAGGGGGGTTAAATGGCAGAGGCAGGTAATGAGTTACAGGTTGCTATATTTCCCTGCTCTTGTCGTTTTTCGCCTCAGAGTTTATTTTGAGGCAATATAGAAATCACCATGATTTATTATTTAAGCGGCGTGAGATTCAGTCAGGTTAGACAAAATATTTGCCATGGCTGACGAAACGTAGTCACGCTCCCCCTCAAGCCAGGCCTTACGCAGAGTACAGACTTTATCCACGTCAGGTGTTTGTATGTGTAACTTAAAAAGACGGTTATCCATATGCGTGACTTTGACATTATTATATGGGACCCGGTAGGTTTCGGAATATAGCCCAGGTGTAATTATTAACTCATTTTTTGATAACCCAATAACTACCCGATTGTTCAGGCGGAAACCATTAACCAAAGCCAGCACGCCGGCTCCTACCAAAATACTACCGGTCCCGAGGCCCATGACCATTATCACCCCTCCGAGTACAATAAACACAACGCCATTAATAAAAAATGGCGTTGTTTTGAAGTATAGTTTCACACTTTCATTCATCTCTGTGTTTTCTTCCGTACTTCCTTCTGTAGGTGTATTTAAACCTGTTTTCCCCTCAGTGTTTATATTGTTTTCTTCTTCAGGTGATGAGAATACAGTCATACCCTGGTTAGATTTTTTTTCGTAACTTGACATATATCCAATGAAAAACACCATGCCAATGGGGAGCATGAAAAATGCGCCAATGCCTGCGATAATTCGCCCCGCTTTTGGTGCCAGAAATAACAAGCCAATACTTGCAATTTGCATGGCCAACGCAACAATAAATAACGGAAGTACAATAGACCACACCAGGTGTGAATTGTCATAATCGTACCCGCCTGCTGTTTCAGATAAATTAAACCATGCAATACATGTAATGAGTATATTAATGAGCAAACCAATCCAAAGCATTAAGCTTATTTTTTTCATTTAAAATTCCTTTAGATAAACAAAAACATTTTAATTTATAATAAGACGGCACAGTTCTACGTTTAGATTTGAGCAGAAAAAATTCTGAGAGAAGAAGTCAGTTGCCGATGCAAACCGTTTTAAGGTGCGGTGGTCGATTCCCGCTCCATATCTTCCGGCCAGCGGTCTGCCTTGCGCGGGCACCAGTCGTCAGGCCGGCCGGTTTCTACCGGATCTGCTGTGACCGAGTCATGCTGCATATAGACAGAGAGATAACTCCAGATCTGGCACAGCATTTCCTGTGAGCTGCGCTCTTTAGCTATCAGAAAGCGGGTAACGACTTTATTAGTGCCGGGTTCACAGACTGAACCGAAAAGCTGATACCCCGAGTCTAACCTTGCATAGGAATAGCAAATTTCGCCATGAACATTGCCCCAATCGTAAGAGCGGATGGTTGTTGGCCATTTCATCCATGGGAGTTGCGCACGTTTGTAGTCGAAGATATAAATTTTTTGCCGTTTCCGATTCAGGCGAATGGGTTGGTCTCGGGGCTGGGCTAAGTACATTCTCAAGCCAAAGCTGGCCATAGCAAAAAAAACAAATGTCCCTCCCAATCCTATAATTATCATCCCATGACCAGTGTGGCCATGTTGTATGGCAAAACCAGAAACCCCAACACCAATGCCAATAATCGACATTAAAATTGCCCATGCAAGCACCCCTCCCCAGGAGACTTCAGCGCTGTAACGAGGGACTTCCAGATAGGTATCGTTCATCGTCGTCAACCAACGTAGCTGCGGTGGTACCAGCTGAGGTTCGTGATTCTCCGGCATATCTTCCCGCCAGTTTTTAATGGGCGGATTAAGTCTCGGTTGAGGTTCGTCCATGGTAAATAGAGGCATTTGGAAACAATCCTTTAAGGTTTAGCTTTTCCATCTTGCGAAAGTTACAGGGCGCTTTAAGGTGCCGTTGTTGACTCCCGTTCCATATCTTCCGGCCAACGGTCTGCCTTGCGTGGGCGCCAGTCGTCAGGCCGGCCGGTTTCTACCGGATCTGCTGTGACCGAGTCATGCTGCATATAGACAGAGAGATAACTCCAGATCTGGCACAGCATTTCCTGTGAGCTGCGCTCTTTTGCAATCAAAAAGCGGGTAACGACTTTGTTAGTGCCGGGTTCACAGACTGAACCGAAAAGCTGATACCCGGAATCATAACGTGCGCTGGAATAACGGATTTCGCCGCGAACATCCGCCCAGTTGTATGACCTGATAGTGGTGGTCCATTTACGCCAGGGTAAGAACGTATGTTTGTACTCAAATATATAAATTTTTTGGCGTTTGCGATTCAGGCGAATGGGCTGGTCTCGAGGCTGGACGAAATACATTTTCAGGCAAAAAAGCATTAAGCAAAAGAATATAAATGCTCCACCCAATCCTATTGCGGTCATCGCATAATCATCGTAGCCGCCCTGAATGACAAAACCAAAAGCCCCAACGACAACCCCAAGAATGAACATTAAAACTGCACTTGCAAGCATTCCTCCCCAAACTATCGTACTGTAAAGGGGTACCTCCAGAAAGATATCGTTAAGCATCGTTAACCAGCGTAGCTGAGGGGGCACCAATTGCGGTTCGTGGTTATTCGGCATGTCTTCACGCCAGTTTTTAATGGGTGTAGTGAGTTTCGGCTGTGGTTCTTCCATGGTAAACAGAGGCATTCGAGGGCAATCCTTTAAGGTTTAGCTTTTCCATCTTGCGAAAGTTACAGGGCGCTTTAAGGTGCCGTTGTTGACTCCCGTTCCATATCTTCCGGCCAGCGGTCTGCCTTGCGTGGGCACCAGTCGTCAGGCCGGCCGGTTTCTACCGGATCTGCTGTGACCGAGTCATGCTGCATATAGACAGAGAGATAACTCCAGATCTGGCACAGCATTTCCTGTGAGCTGCGCTCTTTTGCAATCAAAAAGCGGGTAATAACCTTGTTAGTGCCCGGCTCGCAAACCGAACCGAAAAGCTGGAAGCCCATATTATAACGATCACTTGAATAACGTATTTCGCCGCGAACATCCGCCCAGTCATATGACCGGATGGTGGTTGGCCATTTTAGCCATGGGCAAAATGTACGGTTGTACTCAAAAATATAAATTTTTTGGCGTTTGCGGTTCAGGCGAATAGGTTGGTCACGAGGCTGCATAAAGTAAATTTTTAGCATAAAAAGTGACAGGGTAAATATAATAAACGCCCAAGCTAAACCAATTGAGACCATCCAATAACCCTTAATCCCTTCTTGCATAAAAGGACCCGAAATCGCAAAACCGATGGCGAGAAAAGACAATAATATTCCACTCATTAATACCCCTCCCCATAGAATTTCACTACTGTAGCGGGCTAACTCCAGAAAGGTATCGTTAAGCGTTGTCAACCAGCGTAACCGCGGCGGCACCAGTTGTGGTTCGTGGTTCTCCGGCATATCTTCCCGCCAGTTTTTAATGGGCGGATTAAGTCTCGGTTGAGGTTCGTCCATGGTAAATAGAGGCATTTGGAAACAATCCTTTAAGGTTTAGCTTTTCCATCTTGCGAAAGTTACAGGGCGCTTTAAGGTGCCGTTGTTGACTCCCGTTCCATATCGTCTGGCCAGCGGTCTGCCTTGCGCGGGCGCCAGTCGTCAGGCCGGCCGGTTTCTACCGGATCTGCTGTGACCGAGTCATGCTGCATATAGACAGAGAGATAACTCCAGATCTGGCACAGCATTTCCTGTGAGCTGCGCTCTTTAGCGATCAGAAAGCGGGTAACGACTTTATTTGTGCCCGGCTCGCAAACCGAACCGAAAAGCTGGAAGCCCATATTATAACGATCACTTGAATAACGTATTTCGCCGCGAACATCCGCCCAGTCATATGACCGGATGGTGGTTGGCCATTTTAGCCATGGGCAAAATGTACGTTTGTACTCAAAAATATAAATTTTTTGGCGTTTGCGGTTCAGGCGGATTGGCTGATCGCGAGGCTGTACAAAATACATCTTCAGGGTAAAAAGCGCGAGTGGAGAAAAAGCACATACCGCAGTCATGCCTAAGAAAATCATCACATAATCATCGTGTCCCATTTGTAAAACAAAACCCAATATCCCAATACCAAAGGTAAAAATGGAAATGAAAATCCCGCATATTAACATCCCCCCCCCCATACTACTTCCGTACTATAACGGGGTACTTCCAGAAAGGTATCGTTAAGCGTTGTTAGCCAGCGTAGCTTAGGGGGCACCAGCTGTGGTTCTTGGTTCTCCGGCATATCTTCCCGCCAGTTTTGGATGGGTGGATTGAGTTTCGGCTGTGGTTCTTCTATGGTAAACAGAGGCATTTGAGGGCAATCCTTTAGGGTTTAGCTATCCATCTTGCGTAGGTTACAGGGCGCTTTAAGGTGCCGTTGTTGACTCCCGTTCCATATCTTCCGGCCAGCGGTCTGCCTTGCGTGGGCACCAGTCGTCAGGCCTGCCGGTTTCTACCGGATCTGCTGTGACCGAGTCATGCTGCATATAGACAGAGAGATAACTCCAGATCTGGCACAGCATTTCCTGTGAGCTGCGCTCTTTAGCGATCAGAAAGCGGGTAACGACTTTATTTGTGCCCGGCTCGCAAACCGAACCGAAAAGCTGGAAGCCCATATTATAACGATCACTGGAATAACGTATTTCGCCGCGAACATCCGCCCAGTCATATGACCGGATGGTGGTTGGCCATTTGCGCCAGAGAAACCACGTACGTTTATATTCAAAGATATAGATTTTTTGGCGTTTCCGGTTGAGGCGAAGCGGCTGATCTCGAGGTTGAGCAAAGTACATTTTTAGACAATAAAAAGCCAATGGCAAAAAACTAAATGTACCAATCAACCCTAGAGAAATCATCACATAATCATCGTGTCCAATCTGTAGAACAAACCCCAATATCCCAAAACTTATGCTGAAAATGGAAATAATAATACCCCAGATAAGCACTCCCCCCCATGCAACTTCCGTGCTATACCGAGGTATTTCAACAAAGATATCATTTAGCGTTGTTAACCAGAGTAGCTTAGGTGGCACTAGTTGCGGCTCGTGGTTCTCCGGCATATCTTGCCGCCAGTTCTTGATAGGTGGATTAAGTCTCGGTTGAGGTTCGTCCATGGTAAATAGAGGCATTTGGAAACAATCCTTTAAGGTTTAGCTATCCATCTTGCGTAGGTTACAGGGCGCTTTAAGGTGCCGTTGTTGACTCCCGTTCCATATCTTCCGGCCAGCGGTCTGCCTTGCGCGGGCGCCAGTCGTCAGGCCGGCCGGTTTCTACCGGATCTGCTGTGACCGAGTCATGCTGCATATAGACAGAGAGATAACTCCAGATCTGGCACAGCATTTCCTGTGAGCTGCGCTCTTTAGCGATCAGAAAGCGGGTAACGACTTTATTTGTGCCCGGCTCGCAAACCGAACCGAAAAGCTGGAAGCCCATATTATAACGATCACTGGAATAACGGATTTCGCCGCGCACATCCGCCCAGTTATATGACCGGATGGTGACTGGCCATTTTAGCCATGGAAAAAAGGTACGTTTATATTGGAAAATATAGATTTTTTGACGTTTACGGTTCAGGCGGATTGGCTGATCGCGAGGCTGTACCAGGAACATCTTAAAGGCTAAAAGTGCAATGCTAAACAACACAAACGCCCCTCCTAGTCCAACAACTATCATTCCATAACCATCATGCCCAGCCTGGATGGCGAAGCCTGAAACACTCATGCCAATGGCAAGAACCGATGATAATATCCCACTAAATATCATTCCTCCCCAAGAAATTTCAGTGCTGTAAAGAGGGACCTCTAGAAAAATATCGCTTAGCGTCGTCAAGCATCGCAGTCGAGGAGGGATAAGCTGTGGTTCGTGGTTTTCCGGCATATCTTCCCGCCAGTTCTTGATAGGTGGATTAAGTCTCGGTTGAGGTTCGTCCATGGTAAATAGAGGCATTTGAGGGCAATCCTTTAAGGTTTAGCTGTCCAATTGGGTAGTAAGTTGTAGGCTGTCATCCTGCCGGGTTTTGTCCGGCCAGTAGGTCACAACCAGCTCGGCGTTATTAAAACGTGCGGTATTTAGCGGAAACTCACCGTCCAGTTGCAGTCCGCTGTGTGTTTGCGACGATATTACGCCCCAGGTTTCAGCCAGAGAATTCGCCGCTTTCACTTCAGTGACAGGCAGCGCCCCCGGCATAGTACTCATCGCTGTGTTAAACAGAACTGGCATGGTCTGATAGGTTTGCTGCTCCGGGGGCGTAAACCCGGCCAGTTTTGCGGGTGAAGCGCTTCGCGCCAGTATCAGGCGACTGCCGTTGCCGCCGGTGGCTGTCAGTTCGACGAGCCAGTCGGAGCCTGCCGGGTTACAGTCCGCCAGCATGACCCTGGCAGCCAGCATGCGGTTACCCAAAATCCGGGTGTTATTCATTATTTCCGTGACCCAGTCACCACTTAGCTGTACCGACACGCCACTGGCGATAATATGCAGTTGTTTCATTGCCTCCTGGAGGTCTGCAGGATTTTCCACACGCCACATAGGGTGTACATCGTCCTCATTTTGATCGGTTCCGAAACATGTATGCGATAACCAACGCTCAAGCGGAGAACGTACAAAAAGATTGCCAATAGCTACCAATGTAACGGCAGCTATCCCAAGGGCAATGCACCAACCAATCGGACCAAAGATTGTAAAAATACCTGCATAACTAAACCAAACTGCTGCGCCACCTGAAATTATTGTTAACCCAGCAGCTATGCCATATAAGAGAGCTGCTGTTGAGTCTCCTGCTTGCATTAAGTCATAAGCCTTAATCCCCAACGCAATACCGTCAATTATCGCTGCGAAGCCGCCAATCACTCCTGCGCCCCGAATGAGAAGATCGCCATTCTTGAATAATCCCGCGACAGCTGCGCTTTGCCCGACAATTTCTACCGCGGAAGCCATGATGATTAAAGACTTGGAAGCCAGCCCCATCTCTGCCTGAGTATCGCCCGGTATGGCTTTCTTTAGCTCATCCAGATCGCTAAAAGTGGCATATAGCAAAATTCCGGCCAGAATCACCCCAATAAAGCCGCTCTGGAGATCTGTTGATACCTTTAACTGACTGCGTGCTGCATTACGCATATCAGCTTCACCCAACTCAATTTCACCGGAGAGCAGGGAGCGGTCGATGGCGTCGGATGTGACAGCTGCCGGGAGAGCCTTATTCAGCGGTGCGCCTAATTTCACCGTAATTTTTTGCTCAAGGATGGCCGGGTCAGTGATTTGCGTCCAGTGCCCCAAACGCGAGGTACTGGTTACGCGGCCATTTTCTTCGCCCGAGATACTCCAGGCAGGTTTACCGTGGGCATCAAGCTGAATTTGCAGCATGTGCTGATATTCGCGGATAGTGAGCTTCCCGGTAAGCAGGGTCGCGGCAGGCACATCTGCTGATGTATAAGCTACGGCTTGTAACATTCGCACCATCCCGGATTTTGCCTGTGCAGACAATGTGTTTTCGAGCTTGCTGAATGCGCCGGAAATGGAGGTGATCAAGCTTGCCATTATTTTCTGATACGCGGGGCTGTTGATATAATCGCTAACTTCCTTACTGTTTAGCACTGCTTTCAGGTTGGCATAGGTCAGGCTGCCGCCGAAGACCTGCGACGGTAAATCGGTTACACCCGGCTGGCTGCGCATCAGGGCCATATACGGCGGGCTTTGCGGATCTTCCAGCCATCTTGCCCATTCCGGGGTCTCGCTGTCTTTGCCGCTGTTTTCCATATCAAAACCCGCGACACTGCCCTGAAGACAGCGGGTAATGGTGGTCAGCTGTGCCACCCAGCTGATAGCACTGTTTTGCGGGGCATAGTCGTTCTTGAGAATGGCCAGCCAGAGCGCAGAACGGTAGGCGGCATTCAGATCCTTCCAGGTGGCGACAATTTTGCGGTTGTAGCCGTCAACGGTGGACTGATAATCCCGGGCAAACTCTGCCCGCGCGGGTTCGTCATAATAATCTTCCATACGACGCGTGGCTTTATATACCTCTGCTGCAACCTGGTTTTCACGGGAAGTGGAGTACGACGTGGTGTAACCCGGCGTGTAAACCCCCTTTATATTCGGGTCTGTTTTCATCTGCGCCGCTGTTGATTGTTTAATCTGCAGAATGGCATCAGAAATCATTTTCTTATGAATATTACTGGTTATAGCTGTATATGCAGCCAGTGCCTCTACGCAATCCAGTCGTCCGGTGTTTAATTCCTGAATTACTCCGACTTGATCGTCGAGCACTAATGCAGTCACCGGCGCCTTATACTGGTGCGTTAACTGGGCGATGCGGTTCCCCAGTGCCGTTTGCTTTTGAGGATCCATACGATGAGAAAAGCCATGCGCGCCATTCGGTAATCCTTCCTTGCCCGCGATACTGGGAAATGAATCCGTGGCGAATTCCAGCACATTACTTTTGAGGGCAGACAGCGAAGGGTCAAGTGTCAGACTACGACTGGTGTCTGCAGCAGTGACATTTCCCTCAGACAGGGTTATCTGAGTAAAACGGCTGGCGGGACGTGTTCCATTCTGGTATTCATCCAGCACCGTTTTGCTCCACGGATCACTGCTAAATGCCACGGCCGCTTGTGTATATTTTGGATCGATATTGATAAAACCCGCCACGATCTCGTGGTTCTGCGTCAGACAGGCTTCGCTAAGCGATTCGACTTTTTCTCCTTCAGGCATTTCTTCAGCATTGAACATGCGCAAGGCACCTTCAGGCGTCACCTGATAGCCTTGCCAGTAGGTGTTATCCAGCAGGACATACAAATATCCTTCCCGCAGTGTGCGTAGTGCGTATTTATACTCGCCGCCCGTCAGTTCGGAATCCTGCTTCGGCACCGAAGGCGCCCAGCCGGTATTGACCAATGGTTTTGGAACGGCGGCCACACGCAGGGGGAAAATAGCGACACCTTCTCGCTTGCAGGCTTTACAGCCTGATGGCGTGCCCGCTACCTGTTCGCTTGCGGCACTGTTCTGAGAAGCTTGTGATTGTGAACTCATCGTCAAAATTCCTTTTTTTATGCGCTATGGCCCGATAAGCGTCTGCAAGAGGGCATCCGAAAGCGTGGGGAATAACCGGGTCAAATACAGATCCGAATGGCTGGCAACCTGTTCTAACAGCGCCAATACCTCGGGGTGTGCAGTGATGTTGTCGGGTAACGTCAGGTAACTTAGTGCAAGACATACTGTGTCAGCTTTATGGGGAAGTCTGGCCAGTTCGGACTTCGCCCAGGCATCCGCCGCTTGCTTTGCGGCATCGGCAGGCAGTGAGCCACCGGTTTTGTGCCACGCAGACAGCAATCGCCAGATATCACGCACATTATTCTGTGCGCACTCTGTACCCCATTTCATCCGCCATTCATCCCCCTCAGTTGTGCCGGACAATACCTGCATACGACCACTACAGGAGATCCAGCACCACTGGCTGATGTTGCTGATAAGGCGGGAGAATTCATTTTTTCCGTTGAGCGCAGTTAACAGTTCGAGACGTAATGGCTCATAAAAAGGCACGATATTTTCGCGCTGTACTTGTTTACATAAGCCTGCCAGCTCTGCGGCAAATGCCTCAGGTGCCAGCGGCGAACTTATCCAGCCGCAGATATAACGCTTTTCATAGAGCTTTTCATCGCGGGAATAGTCTTCGCTTTTAAGCAATAACTCCTCATTACAAAGTATCCCGGGCAGGGCCAGCAGCATCACCATCGGACAATACTGAGGTGCGTATGCAAGGTCAGGCCGAAGTACTCTGTACAGGACATCATTCCCAAATACGTCATTAAGGCGATTGAGATGCAGGGCGTTCCAGGATGGAACACTTTTCAACGGATCCAGCAGCAGGTAGCGGTATTCATCGCACTTTGCGTTTAACAATTCTGATAATGACATCGCTGTAGGCATTAACGGCTGCTCTCAGTGCAGGTTGTTTCCGGTGCAGTGGTCGACTCCCGGTCGATATCAGCAGGCCAGCGGACGGTGTTAAACGGCGTCCAGCTTGCGGGCGCCTTTGTCAGCAGCGGGGCGGTGGGCACGGGCTTCGCCTGCATGTAGTGACAGCAGTGGCTCCATAATCCGCGCAATAACTTAGGATGACCCACCGCCCAGCTGAGCACAAAACTGTCGATAATTTCAGTTGTCCCGGGTTTGCAGACAACGCCGTACAGTCGGTAGCCCTGATCGTAACGTCCTGTTTCCCGCGTCATTTGTGCATGAACATCAGCCCAGTCGAAGACTTTGATTGTCGTTGGCCAACGAACCCAGGGATTCCACTTACGCTGATACTCGTATACATATATTTTTTGGCGCTGACGGTTAAAACGAATTGGAGTTCCTCGGGGAGAAAATAAAACAGTTCTGAAATTAAAAAATAATAATGACACAAAACAAATATAACTAACTAAACAAAATATAGTTATTGACACATTAAAAAAGAAGTTAGGTAATGTCATAAAAAATGAAATCATAATAAGAGGGATTATTAATGACACTCCTCCTACCCACGCTCCCCACCATAATATATTTTCAAATCGTGGGATTTCCATCCAGATATCATTTATTTCATTAACCCAGGTAAGTCGAGGGGCGGTTTGCTGTTTCTCATTTTGCCCGGGTAAATCTTCAACCCAATTTTTTAAGGCAGGCGTTAAAGCAGGCCGCCCCGCGAATTCTGTCTCCAGCGCGGCTTCCAGGGTTTCAGGCTCAATGCGCCAGGGACCATCAGGACGTTGATTATTTTCCATATTTCACCCTGCTGATGAGTTTGCCGCATCCGCAGCCGTCGTAGATTCGCGGTCAATGGCTTCGGGCCAGTGAATATTATTTCGCGGACACCAGCTATTTGGCCGCTCATCGTAAAACGGTTGTGTCGGAACCGGTTTGTGCTGCATGTAGTGACAGCAGTGGCTCCATAATCCGCGCAATAACTTAGGATGACCCACCGCCCAGCTGAGCACAAAACTGTCGATAATTTCAGTTGTCCCGGGTTTGCAGACAACGCCGTACAGTCGGTAGCCCTGATCGTAACGTCCTGTTTCCCGCGTCATTTGTGCATGAACATCAGCCCAGTCGAA
>NZ_JBOCUM010000004.1:0-45365 GCF_050606005.1 Rahnella sp. PAMC25617 | reverse complement strand
TTCCACTTATTTTCAGCTGACTGTTCCGAGATTGGTTCGTATGGCGTAGTGTGTGAGAAATCATGGCATGATGCGGTATGGATGAAACAGAATTTGCCTGGCGGCAGTAGCGCGGTGGTCCCACCTGACCCCATGCCGAACTCAGAAGTGAAACGCCGTAGCGCCGATGGTAGTGTGGGGTCTCCCCATGCGAGAGTAGGGAACTGCCAGGCATCAAATAAGTGGAAAGCCCTGTACTAACGTACAGGGCTTTTTGCTATGGGGAATTTGGGGAAATAAAAGAGGGCAGAACCTCTAGTTCTGCTGACTTTCCAACCACTGAATAACAAAATCCCCCACTTTATCTACCTCATTTATATTCAGAATGCTGATAGCCTGTGAAACCGGCGCGAACAGATCATTAGTTGCGACTGCAACAACGTGAATATCAATCAGACTCTCCAGTGACTTTCCCGTTTCTTTCCTGTGCAGCACGATTTTATCGATATCTTCATGTTTAAATCCCTCAACCAAAATCATATCAAGATTATTACTGTCGAAACGTGTTGCCAGATACCCAAGACAGAGCTCGTCATGTCTGGGTGTTTCAGTCATCAGCGCCCACCGGCTATTGCTGGCAACCATTGTCTGGTCTGCGCCAGCTTTACGTAGCTCGAAGCTGTCCTTCCCTGGCGTATCTACATCTACATCATGATGGGTATGCTTTATCAGACCGGTCCGGATACCACGCTGACGAAGCCAGGGGATGAGCTGTTTCAGCAGTGTTGTTTTTCCTGTACCGCTATAAGCGACGATCCCAAGTAATGGGATTGGTTGGTTTATCATCTTGAATGATCCTGGTTGCGGGTTTTCCAAAGCGCCACATCTTCAGGCGTATTAAGATTGAAAAACGCAGCAGACTCACTGAACAGCACCGAGTTTGCTCCGATATTATCAAGGAAAATCATGAGCTTCCTGTCGCCGTTTTCAAGATACGACGTCAGTGCCGGGATCAGACTCCGGTTTAACAGGCAAAGCGTTGGATGCTCACGCTCCGGATCACGCACATAAGCTGCTTTCTGCCCTGATAGCCCGGCAAATAATCTTTCACTAAGGTCGATGGGAAAATCTGGCACGTCGCAGGGAACGAAGAGTATCCATTCGGTTTTACTCACTGATAACGCAGCAAGCATACCGGCGAGTGGCCCCGAGAAATCCTGTTTGAGGTCCGGGACGGTCTGGTTATTTCTGCCATAGCGTTCAGAACTCCTATTACAGCTGATCAGAATTTCTCCTACTTGGGGATGTAATCTTTGGGCGATATGTTCAAATAAAGGCTGACCATTAATATCAATCAGCCCTTTCTCTTCGCCCATCCTGCTCGACCGACCGCCTGCTAAAATAACGCCAGTGATGTTACTGCGATCCATAATATCCGCCTTTCAGAACCTCATTATTACCGTCATTGTAACGCCTTAATTTATACCGGGCAGGTTAAACTTTTTTACAGTGAGCTTGTACTTTCCCTGACGAAATAACCCTGTTATTTTTAAGGTCTGAAAACAAGTGGAGAAGGATTATCATGAAAGAACATCGCGTAAACGAGCTGATCGAACTGCTGCATCCGGCATGGAAAGAGGATTGCGATCTGAACCTGATGGAGTTCATCCAGAAGCTGGCCACAGAATGTGGATACCAGGGGACATTAGGCGAACTCAGTGATGACACATTGATTTATCACCTGAAAATGCGTGGTACTGACAGCACGACTGAAATCCCGGGTTTAAAGAAAGACTATGAGGATGACTTTAAAACTGCACTTTTACGTGCCCGTGGCGTGATTAAGGATTGATGTAAACTTATGTGAACTTCATGCGAACCGCCAAAAATAGATGATACTATTTCCCATTGTCATTTTTCTGTGCGGCCAATCCGAATGAAGTTATGAACAATTCAGCTTTTAATTTTCAGGCATTGTCGCCGGATCTTATCCTTGATGCGTTAGAGAGTGTCGGTCTTATTGCTGAGTCCGGCCTCACTGCATTAAACAGTTATGAAAACCGCGTTTACCAGTTTCTTGGTGAAGACAGAAAACGCTATGTGGTGAAGTTTTACCGTCCTGAGCGATGGACCGAAGAACAAATCCACGAAGAGCATCAGTTTTCTCTTGATATGGCTGATGCTGAAATTCCTGCTGTTGCCCCTCTTTCTATCAACGAAAACACACTGCACCACTACCAGGGATATATGTTTACCGTATTTCCCAGCGTGGGTGGGCGTCAGTATGAAATCGATAATCTCGACCAGCTGGAGTGGGTAGGACGTTTTCTTGGGCGCATTCATCAGGTGGGCAATGAAAGCCTGTTTACCGCACGGCCAACTATCGGACTTGATGAGTATCTCGACCGGCCGCGTGAAGTTCTCGCGCAATGTCCGCTGATCCCCAAGAGTTTGCGTGAACCCTTCTTATCCGCAACAGACCAGCTGATTCGCACTACGGGCGATTATTGGCATACTGACTGGCAACCTCTACGCTTACATGGCGATTGCCACCCGGGGAATATTCTCTGGCGTGACGGGCCATTGTTTGTCGATATGGATGATGCCCGTAATGGTCCGGCAATTCAGGATCTCTGGATGCTGTTGCATGGGGATCAAAGTGAGCAAAGGCTCCAGTTAGATATCTTGCTGGAAGCTTACGGAGAGTTTGCTGATTTAGATACGCGCGAACTCTCTTTGATTGAACCGCTGCGGGCTATGCGTATGGTTTATTATCTGGCCTGGGTTGCCCGTCGCTGGGAGGATCCTGCATTTCCTAAGAGTTTCCCCTGGATGCAGGATGAAGATTTCTGGCGTAGTCAGATAGCGGCGTTTACTGAGCAAGTTAAGAAATTACAGGCACCTCCTTTACAGCTGATGCCAATGTATTAAGTCATGATTAATGTTTGAAGTTTAATTAAATGGAGATAGGCTTTATATGAAAAAGATATTCTTGGCACTGGTAGGTATGGTTATGGCCTTCAGTGTGTCTGCCGCGCAGTTTTCTGATGGCGCACAGTACGTTACTTTAGATAAAACCGTTGCTAATGAGCCACAGGTACTCGAGTTCTTCTCATTTTATTGCCCGCACTGCTACCAGTTTGAACAAGTCTGGCATGTCTCTGACAACATCCGCAAGAACCTGCCTAAAGATGTTAAATATGCCAAATATCACGTCGAATTCCTGGGGCCATTGGGTAAACAATTAACTCAAGCTTGGGCTGTTGCGATTGCCCTGGGTGTGGAAGACAAAGTGAGTCCGCTGATGTTTGATGCTGTGCAGAAACAGCAATCCATTCAGAATGCTGATGATATCCGTAAAGTCTTTATTCAGGCGGGTGTGAAAGGCGAGGATTACGATGCTGCACTTAACAGCTTTGTTGTGAAATCTCTGGTTGTTCAACAGGAGAAAGCCGCTGCTGACCTGGGTCTGCAAGGCGTTCCTTCCGTATTTGTGAACGGAAAATATATGGTTAAAAATGACGGACTTGATACCAGCTCAATGGATATGTACGTCAAACAATATTCTGATGTGATCAACTTCTTAGCGACCAAAAAATAAGAATTTCTGATCTCAACGCCAGCTTTCGGGCTGGCGTTATATTTTCGAAGAAATGAGAAAAAGGAAATGTTTGCAGGCGTAAATATAAAAAATATCCCGCAGAAAGTTTCCCGGTAAATATTACTATCCACAATAGCTATTAAGCTTCTATTACATCAATATTCATTAAGCAATCCTATAACCTGATGAATCACGTAGCTAAAATCCTGATGAGTTTTCGGATTAACCATCCGAATTAATTTCCTCTTAAAACTATTCACAAAGTTATCCACAGGATGATCCTTCGAGATCCCCCGCAACTTCGTAATGAATTTCCTTCTCAAGGTTCGTCTTTCCCGCTGGCTATGGCATCCTTAGGGCATGTCTGATCACGAATAAAGAAGAGTTATGGCCCAGATAGCAGAAAATCCATTAATCCTGGTGGACGGTTCGTCCTACCTTTATCGCGCTTATCATGCGTTCCCTCCGCTGACCAACTCTGCGGGTGAACCGACCGGCGCGATGTACGGTGTGCTGAATATGTTGCGCAGTCTTTTGCTGCAATACACACCAAGCCATGTTGCGGTGGTTTTTGACGCGAAAGGCAAAACCTTCCGTGATGAGCTTTTCGAACAATATAAATCCCATCGTCCTCCGATGCCGGATGATCTGCGTTCTCAAATTGAGCCGCTTCATCAAATGGTGAAAGCGATGGGGTTGCCATTACTGGTGGTTTCCGGCGTAGAGGCGGACGACGTGATCGGTACGCTGGCACTTGAAGCCGAACAGGCCGGTCATGCGGTTCTGATCAGCACCGGCGATAAAGATATGGCACAGCTGGTGACGCCGGGTGTCACTTTGATCAACACCATGAACAATGCGATTCTGGGGCCAGATGAAGTTGTCGAGAAATACGGTGTTCCGCCTGAACTGATCATCGATTTCCTCGCTCTGATGGGTGACTCCTCGGACAACATTCCTGGCGTACCGGGCGTTGGTGAGAAAACGGCACAGGCATTGTTACAAGGCATTGGTGGCCTTGATGCGTTATATGCCGATCTGGATAAAGTATCGACACTCAGTTTCCGCGGTTCAAAAACCATGGCGGCAAAACTGGCAGATAACAAAGAAGTTGCCTACCTCTCTTATCAGCTGGCGACCATTAAAACTGACGTTAAGCTGGATCTCACTTGTGCTGAGCTAACGGTTTCTGAACCCGATGCCGATGAACTTCACAAGTTGTTTGGCCGCTATGAATTCAAACGCTGGCTGGCAGATGTTGAATCCGGCACCTGGCTGAGCGCCAAAAAATCGGCAGGTAAAGCGTCGGCAGCAGCGAAGAAAGGTGCTCCGGCAGAAGAAACGACGTCAGTATCCGCTGTTGAACCAAACCAGCTCTCGCAGGAGGGATATGTCACCATTCTGGATCAGGCGACTCTCGATGAGTGGATCGGTTATCTGAACGCATCGAATGTTTTCGCTTTCGATACCGAAACGGATGGTCTGGATACCCTGACTGCCAATCTGATCGGCTTATCTTTCGCTACAGAAGCGGGTAAAGCGGCTTATCTTCCTGTGGCACATGACTATCTGGATGCGCCGGCGCAGCTGGATCGCGATGATGTACTGAAACAACTCAAGCCGTTACTCGAAGATGAAAAGCAGCTGAAAGTCGGGCAGAACCTCAAATTCGACCGCGGTGTTTTACTGCGTTATGACATCGAACTGAAAGGTATCGCCTTCGATACCATGCTTGAATCCTACGTGCTTGATAGCGTATCTGGCCGCCATGACATGGACAGTTTGGCAGACCGCTATCTCGGCCATAAAACCGTGGGCTTTGAAGAGATTGCGGGTAAAGGTAAGAACCAGCTAACCTTCAACCAGATAGCCCTTGAGCAGGCAGCGCCTTATGCGGCAGAAGATGCCGATGTCACATTGCAATTGCATCAGGCACTCTGGCCACGCATTCAGGAAAGCGAATCCCTGACCAAAGTGTTCACGGATATTGAAATGCCGCTGGTGCCTGTTCTTTCTCATATCGAGCGTACCGGGGTTCTGATTGATCAGAACATCCTCGCGGCTCACTCGAAAGAGCTGGCAATTCGACTGAATGAGCTGGAAAACAAAGCGCATGAACTGGCTGAAGAGCCTTTCAACCTCTCTTCGACCAAACAGTTGCAGGCTATTTTGTATGAAAAACAAAAATTGCCGATCCTGAAGAAAACTCCGGGTGGCGCACCATCAACTAATGAAGAAGTTCTGGCTGAACTGGCGCTGGATTATCCGTTGCCGAAAGTGATTCTGGAATATCGTGGTCTGGCAAAACTGAAATCGACTTACACCGATAAACTGCCATTGATGATCAACCCGCAGTCTGGCCGCGTGCATACGTCCTACCATCAGGCGGTGACCGCGACGGGGCGTCTGTCCTCCAGTGATCCTAATCTGCAAAACATTCCGGTGCGTAATGATGAAGGGCGCCGTATCCGTCAGGCGTTTATTGCGCCAAAAGACTATATCATTCTGGCGGCCGACTATTCGCAGATTGAACTGCGCATCATGGCGCATTTATCGAAAGATGAAGGCTTGCTGAAAGCCTTTGCTGAAGGCCAGGATATTCACCGCGCAACCGCCGCAGAAGTTTTCGGCACACCGCTGGAGAAAGTATCTGGTGAACAGCGTCGCAGCGCTAAAGCGATTAACTTTGGTCTGATTTACGGCATGAGCGCCTTTGGCTTATCGCGTCAGCTCAATATTCCACGCAAAGAATCCCAGCGTTATATGGATTTGTACTTCGAGCGTTATCCGGGCGTGCTGGAATATATGGAACGTACCCGCACTCAGGCTTCTGAGCAGGGTTACGTTGAAACGCTCGATGGTCGCCGTCTGTATCTGCCGGACATCAAATCCAGCAACGCGATGCGCCGTAAAGGTGCCGAGCGTGCCGCGATCAACGCCCCGATGCAGGGTACTGCGGCTGACATTATCAAACGCGCCATGATCAGCGTCGATGCCTGGCTGAAACAGTCAGATGCTCCGCGTGCCCGCATTATCATGCAGGTTCACGATGAACTGGTGTTTGAAGTGCATAAAGATGATGTTGCTGCAGCGAGTGAAAAAATTCGCAGCCTGATGGAAGCCAGTATGACATTGGCGGTTCCGTTGAAAGTGGACGTCGGTACTGGTGAGAATTGGGATCAGGCTCACTAAGTGGATAGTAATTAAGCTTTTTTTGTAATTAAGCTACATGATTATGTGCTCAGACCATGAAGGTGATCGCATAATCCACGATTTTTGTGTAAGTAAACTACAAAAAGTTCTTTTTCCCCGTCATGAAATAGGGTAAAGTTTCTCTCGTAGGGTACAGAGGTAAGATGTTCTATCTTTCAGACCTTTTACTTCACGTAATCGGATTTGGCTGAATATTTTAGCCGCCCCAGGCATTTATGTCTGGGGCGTTTTTTATTGGAGTTTTCACAGGGTTACGCCTGTTTTCTGACTACAGTGATAAAATCCCGCCCATAAAAAAGGGCAGCCTGTTGGCTACCCTGATGTGTTCTTTACTTACAGACTTCTTCGTTTAAGCCTAGATTTACTCGCCTTCGTCAAAAAGCTCTTCTTCCAGCACTTCCGGTGGGATTTCGCTGAACCAGGTGTTCAGTTTGTCACTCAGTTTATCGACGCCCATTTTCTTCGGGGAAGAGAAGGCTTCCACCTGAATATCGCCCATGAATTCTTTCACGGCTTCGCGGACCATTTTGATCTGCGCCTGACGCGCGCCGGATGCCAGTTTGTCGGCTTTCGTCAGCAGCAACATCACCGGCGTACCCACATCGACAGCCCACTGAATCATCTGCTGATCGAGATCTTTCAGCGGATGACGGATATCCATCAACACCACCAGACCTTTCAGTGAGTTGCGCATTTGCAGATATTCGCCCAATGCGCGCTGCCATTTACGCTTCATTTCTTCCGGTACTTCCGCGTAGCCATAACCCGGCAAGTCGACCAGACGGATGCCCGGCTTCACTTCGAACAGGTTGATGAGCTGAGTACGGCCAGGCGTTTTACTGGTACGTGCGAGGCTTTTCTGCTGCGTCAGAGTATTCAGTGCGCTGGATTTGCCGGCGTTTGAACGACCAGCAAATGCGACTTCAATGCCTGCGTCAGATGGCAAATGCCGGATATCCGGGGCGCTCATGACGAAATGGGTCATATGATAGTTGTAAGTTTGGCTGGTCAAAGCGTGCGTCTCCGTGAGGCATGAGTATCTGGCTGGCGATTATAACTGCAACAGAGCCGAGATGCGTTCGTGTTTTTAAAATCCGAATGATGAGGCGAAGGGACCACAGAGATGAAGGCGGGGGAAATTGCCTTCATGATGTAAGACATTTGCTATTCATGATGCGGGTTATTTCGCTTGTTTTGTCGCCGAAATTTTTAATATTATGCAATTTCAATAAGATAAAATTTATATCGTTATAAAACCGACAAGACGGCTGGCGGGTATCTTGAGCCTTTGTGCCAGTCGGGTAAAGTATTTCTTACGCGGTGAAGGCGAGAACGGAAACAAGGACGATTATTGCATTCAGGGATCACGGGAAATGCATCGCGATTTAAGGACAAACGGAGCCGGAGGCTCTGAAAGGCAAAGGAAAAACCGGGACGTTGACGCTATACAGGGAAAGTGTTTGAGGAATATCCTTCTTCTGAAGGAAAGAAAAAGGCAGCAAGGTTAACTTGCTGCCTTTTTTCTTTGTCCGCTTTCTGCTAGATTCCGCCGCAAATCTATACTAAATGTACACACCTAAGAGCAGATGCCATGAAACAGCCAGCGAAAGCCCCGCGCGCCAATACCGCGACAGCTAAAACGAAGAAGAAAAGTCGTGTAGAGCTTGATATCGAAGCGCGCGAACGCAAGCGTGACAATAAGCGTCGTGGCCATAAAGCAGGCTCACGCGCAAATCCGGACGCAGCCCAGAATCAAAGCGGCGCAGGCGCTAAAAAAACCGATCCGCGTATCGGCAGTAAAAAAGCGGTGCCATTGATCGTGGAAACCGTCACCAACAATGCAGCGAAAGCGAAGAAAGCCGCTCAGCCGAAGCCAGAGGCAAAACCTAAAATGTCTCCGCAAGAAGAACTGACATTACTGGAAAACGATGAGCGTCTGGATTCATTGCTTGATCTTATCGACGACGGCAAAGCGCTGAGTGCAGAAGATCAGGCTTATGTTGACCAGACTCTGGATCGTATTGATGTTCTGATGGAAATTCTCGGTATCGAACTCGGCGACGATGAAGATGACGAAGAAGAAGAGAAGAACGAAGATATGATGCAGTTGCTTAAACGCGGGAATCCAAAAGAAGGTTTCTAAGCGATGCGCTGGGTCATTCCGGCAATAGCCTTACTCTTTGCATGTTATCTCCTTTGGTTATTCGGTAAACTACGACGGTTATCGAAAACCAAAGCACGTTTGCGCAGAGCGACCTTTGTAAGGCAGGCTAAAAGCCTGCCTGTAAGGGAAACCGGCAGCATCCGACGCCGGAAGGAGTAAGTCACCCATGTCAGAACAGACAACCGTCTGGGATTTAGCGCTGATCCAGAAGTACAACTATTCAGGTCCGCGATACACATCCTATCCAACAGCACTCGAATTCAGCGAAAGCTACGACGATGCGGCTTTTAAACAAGCGGCTGTCCGTTACCCTGAGCGTTCCCTTTCTCTGTATGTGCATATCCCTTTCTGCCATAAGCTCTGCTATTTCTGTGGCTGCAATAAACTGGTAACCCGTCAGCAGCATAAAGCCGAAGAATATCTCAACGTACTTGAGAAAGAGATAAGTCACCGTGCGCCGCTCTTTAAGGGCCGTCAGGTCAGTCAGTTGCATTGGGGCGGTGGTACTCCGACTTACCTCGATAAAGCGCAGATAAGCCGTCTGATGGGCCTTCTGCGGGCACACTTTGATATTCTCCCCGATGCAGAAATGTCACTGGAAGTGGATCCCCGCGAAATCGAGCTGAATGTGCTCGACCATCTGCGCAGCGAAGGCTTTAATCGTCTGAGCATGGGCGTGCAGGATTTCAATAAAGAAGTGCAGCGTCTGGTGAATCGCGAGCAGGATGAAGATTTTATCTTTGCGCTGATTGAACGCGCCAGAGCGCTGGGTTTCAATTCCACCAACATCGACCTGATTTACGGCCTGCCGAAGCAAACGGCGGAAAGTTTTGCGTATACGCTGCAACGCGTGGCAGAACTGAACCCGGATCGCCTGAGCGTGTTCAATTACGCCCACATGCCAAAACTGTTTGCCGCTCAGCGCAAAATCAAAGACGCTGATTTGCCGGGCGCAGAAGAGAAACTGAAAATTCTGCAGGAAACTATTGCCTCGCTGACCGCCTCCGGTTACCGCTTTATCGGCATGGATCACTTTGCGCGTCCTGATGACGAACTGGCGATTGCCCAACGTGAAGGCAAGTTGCACCGTAATTTCCAGGGATATACCACGCAGGGCGACAGCGATTTACTGGGAATGGGCGTGTCAGCCATCAGCATGCTGGGCGATACTTACGCGCAGAACGAGAAAGACCTCAAAACGTATTACGCCAGAGTAGAAGAGCAGGGGAATGCGTTATGGCGCGGTCTGGAAATGACGGATGATGATTGCCTGCGTCGCGATGTCATTAAATCGCTGATCTGCCATTTCGAGCTGAGCTTTGCGGATATCGAAGAGCGATATGGCATCCGCTTTACCGACTATTTTTCCGATGACCTGGCGCTGCTGAAACCGCTGGTTGAAGACGGGCTGGTTGAGGTGAGCGAGACGCATATTCAGGTAACGCCGCGCGGGCGTTTGCTTATCCGCAACATCTGCATGTGCTTTGATATTTATCTGCGCCGTCAGGTACGTCAGCAGCAATTCTCCCGCGTGATCTGATTTCTTTGCTATCAACAAAAACAGCCGCATGAGCGGCTGTTTTGCTTTCTGGCACAAGGCTTTTATTTCAGGCCCGGTTATTCCATACCCAGTTCTTTCAGCTTGCGGGTTAGCGTATTGCGTCCCCAGCCCAGTAAGCGTGCGGCTTCCTGTTTATGTCCCTGCGTGTGACGCAATGCCGTGGTCAGCAAAGTGCGCTCCATTTCAGGCTGCGCTTCTGACAACAGGTTTTGATGACCGGAACGCAGGGCGCGATCGGCCCATTGTGCCAGCAGCGTCGCCCAGCTGTCCGGTAAGCTCTGACCGCCGGTTTCCGGGGCAGACGTTTCAAACAGTTCGCTCGGTAAATCCTGAATCAGGACTTCCTGACCCGCAGCCATCACCGTTAACCAGCGACAGGTGTTTTCCAGCTGGCGCACGTTGCCTTGCCACGGCAGACGCGTCAGCGCGGTTTCCGTTTCCGGATGCAGGTTCTTCGCTTCCACGCCCAGTTCTTTCGCCGCCACTTGCAGGAAATAACGCGCCAGACGCGGAATATCTTCGCGACGTTCGCGCAGCGGTGGCAGATGGACACGGATAACGTTCAGGCGGTGGAATAAATCCTCGCGGAATTTTCCTTCCTGAACCCGTAATTCCAGATTCTGGTGAGTCGCAGCGATAATACGCACATCCACTTTCACCGGCGCATAGCCGCCCACACGATAGAACTGACCATCAGCCAGCACGCGCAGAAGACGGGTTTGCACATCGAGGGGCATATCACCGATTTCATCAAGGAACAGCGTGCCGTTGTCGGCCTGCTCAAAACGTCCCTGACGGATGGTGTTAGCGCCAGTAAACGCCCCTTTCTCATGGCCGAATAGTTCGGATTCGATCAGGTCTTTCGGGATTGCCGCCATGTTCAGTGCGATAAAAGGCGCTTTGGCGCGCGGGCTGTGACGGTGTAAAGCATGAGCCACCAGCTCTTTACCGGTACCGGATTCCCCGTTAATCAGCACGCTGATTGAAGAGCGGGACAAACGGCCGATGATGCGAAAGACGTCCTGCATGGCTGGCGCTTCGCCGATAATATCCGCCGTCGGGCCACTTGCCGGCTGGCTGCGAGCCGGTTGCTGTTGCTCCTGATAATGGCTGATAGCGCGTTCAACCAGCGCCACTGCTTCGTCGATGTCGAAAGGTTTTGGCAGATAATCAAATGCGCCTTGCTGATAGGCGCTGACCGCCGCATCCAGATCGGAGTGCGCTGTCATTATGATGACCGGAAGCATCGGGTGGCGCTGTTTAATCTGCTTTAACAGCGCTAAACCGTCCATCCCCGGCATACGGATATCTGATAACAAAACGTCAGGGGTTTGAGTCGCAATGGCATCAAGCACTTCATTGCCGCTGTCAAACGTGGTGCAGGTCAAACCGGCTCCAGTGAGCGCACGTTCAAGTACCCAGCGGATGGAGCTATCGTCATCGACGATCCAGACTATCCCTCGTTGCATAAGAACCTCACTGGCGAATAGGCAGGAAAACCGAGAATTCGGTATGTCCTGGCCAACTGTTAAATTCAACTTTACCCGAATGCTGGTCAATCAAACTGCGTGCGATAGAGAGGCCCAGTCCGGTGCCCCCTTCGCGGCCACTGACCATGGGGTAAAAAAGAGTGTCCTGCAAATGTGCCGGTACGCCGGGGCCGTCATCTTCAATATCGATGCGTGCCGCCAGACGATAACGCACGCCGTGTAACGTAATCTGGAAAGCAGTCCGCGTACGCAATGTTATTGTGCCGCCTTCCTCCCCCAGCGCCTGCAAGGCATTGCGGGTGATATTCAATAAAATCTGTTCTATCTGATCAGGGTCGTGTGCCAGTTCCGGCAGGCTCGGATCATAGTCCCGTACCAGCTGAACGTTATCGGGTTTTTCCATCGACACCAGCTGACAAACGCGCTCCGCAACCTGATGAATACTTTGTGTCACATGCTGGCTCGGACGTTGCGGACCCAGCAATCTGTCGACCAGATTACGCAGACGGTCGGCCTGCTCAATAATGACTTTGGTGTACTCAAGCAAAGCCGGATCGGGCAGCGCTCTGGATAACAACTGTGCCGCACCACGCAAACCGCCAAGCGGATTTTTAATTTCATGCGCGAGACCGCGGATCAAATCTCGGGCTGCAACCTGTTGAGCATGCTGCAATTGTTCCTGACTCAAACGTCGCTGATTATCCATCGGCGCCAGTTCGACCAGAATAAAACCTTCCGGCAGCATCTGTGCGGTCAGTGACAACACATGCGCGCGGCCATCGACGACTAAAGTCACTTCGCTGTCTGTAAAGCCCTGTCCGGCTGTCAGACTTTCACGCATTAACTCGATGTTCAGCGAAAAATATCCCACCAGCTCTGGCAACGGGGTGCCAAAAAGTTTGCGGGAACTTTGCGCCAGTAATTGCTGAGCCGCCGGGTTGGCGTAATGCACAGCCAAATCGTCGTCCAACAGCAGAACGCTGTTGATTAAAGAATTCAGGATCTGCCCAGCATCGGGCAGCTTGCCAGTTGCCATACCGCAGTCTCCCGCACCTGATGGGTGCAATTTGTCTCGCTACCCGGCCAAAACACGGGTCAGAGGGGTTAAGCAGGAAAGAGTGTGGAGAAAAAAGCCCATCCGGAGATGGGCTGAAAGTTTCCACGGCAACAAATAAAATCGTCTTACTTGATTTTGACGCTGAAGGCTTTCTTACCGCCAGGCCTCCAGTCGGGTATTTCTCTCAGCGCCGGTCAGAGGACGGGCGCTGAGTTCAGCAGCTAATTCGAGAATTAAACGCTGTCTTTAGACGCTGTAGTACAGCTCGAACTCAACCGGATGCGGAGTCATACGCACGCGATCCATTTCTTCTTTACGCAGACCAATGTAAGCATCGATAGCGTCGTCAGTGAACACGCCGCCACGGGTCAGGAACTCGCGGTCTTCGTTCAGTGCGTTCAGCGCTTCTTCCAGTGAACCTGCAACTTTTGGAATTTCTGCTTCTTCTTCCGGTGGCAGGTCATACAGGTTTTTGTCCATCGCATCGCCAGGGTGGATCTTGTTGATGATACCGTCCAGGCCAGCCATCATCAGTGCAGCAAACGCCAGGTATGGGTTAGCCGCTGGATCAGGGAAGCGTGCTTCGATACGCATCGCTTTAGGCGTTGATACGTGTGGAATACGGATGGATGCAGAACGGTTACGCGCAGAGTAAGCCAGCATCACTGGCGCTTCGTAGCCCGGGACCAAACGCTTGTAGGAGTTGGTAGTCGGGTTAGCGTAGGCGTTGATCGCTTTAGCGTGCTTGATGATACCGCCGATGTAGAACAGTGCCATTTCAGACAGGCCGCCGTATTTGTCGCCAGCGAACAGGTTGTTACCGTTCTTGGACAGAGACATGTGGCAGTGCATACCGGAACCGTTATCGCCAAACATTGGTTTTGGCATGAAGGTCGCAGTTTTGCCAAATGCGTGAGCCACGTTGTGAACCACGTATTTGTAGATTTGAATTTCGTCCGCTTTTTTGGTCAGGGTATTGAAGCGGGTTGCCACTTCGTTCTGACCCGCGGTTGCCACTTCGTGGTGGTGAGCTTCAACAACCAGACCCATTTCTTCCATGGTCAGACACATGGTAGAACGCAGATCCTGGGAGGAGTCGACCGGAGGAACCGGGAAGTAACCACCTTTAACTGCAGGACGGTGGCCTTTGTTGCCGCCTTCATATTTGGTGCTGGAGTTCCATGCGCCTTCGATATCATCGATAGCCACGTGAGAACCGGAGATGCTGCTGCCGAAGCGCACATCATCAAACAGGAAGAATTCTGGCTCTGGCCCGAACAGAACGGTGTCCGCGATACCGGAAGAGCGCAGGAAGTCTTCTGCACGTTTTGCGGTAGAACGTGGGTCGCGGTCATAACCTTGCAGCGTAGTTGGCTCAAGGATGTCGCAACGAATGATCAGCGTGGTTTCTTCGTAGAACGGGTCAAGAACAGCAGTGCTCGCATCTGGCATCAAAACCATGTCAGATTCGTTAATGCCTTTCCAGCCACCGATTGAAGAGCCATCAAACATTTTGCCTTCTTCGAAGAAGTCAGCGCTAACCTGGTGTGCAGGAATGGTGACGTGCTGTTCTTTGCCTTTGGTATCTGTGAAACGTAAATCTACGAATTTCACTTCATGCTCATTCAGCATCGTCAAAACGTGTTCAGCGGACATACTAGTTCTCCCGAATTTCTCATTATCGTCGTGGAACGAATAACCATTTTTGGTCTTTAGTTGGAAATAACAGCTTTACTTGAACTGGCGTGTGGACTGAACAGCGCTATTATTTGACTGGTCAGACGCGTCACCCTGTAAAAACTTTTTTTTACCCTAAAAACTATTAGCGAAAAGTGTGCCAACTTTGAGAAAATGCAAACAACGCCATTTTACAGGGCTCTTGCACTCGATAAGTATGCACCATAACGGAATTTCTGCACTATAATGGTGCTATCTCTGAGATGCATGGCACCAAAACGGTGCGTCATAATGGTTCAGTGATCTTTTTGCACCGTGAAAGGGATCACAAAGTAACCATCCACAAGTTGTTTCATCAAGATCCTTGTGATCTTGTTTAGAACCTCGCTTAATACGTGTACAATAGCGCGCTATTTCTAATGCCTGAGGCAAAGCTGTGATCGAAAATTTGCGTAACATCGCCATTATTGCCCACGTTGACCATGGTAAAACCACCCTGGTCGACAAGCTGCTACAACAATCCGGTACTTTCGGAGAGCGTGTAGAAGCCACTGAACGCGTAATGGACTCCAACGATTTGGAGAAAGAGCGTGGGATTACCATCCTCGCAAAAAACACCGCCATTAATTGGAAAGACTACCGCATCAACATCGTGGATACCCCAGGACACGCCGACTTCGGCGGTGAGGTAGAGCGTGTGATGTCAATGGTCGACTCGGTGCTGCTGGTTGTGGATGCAATGGATGGCCCAATGCCGCAAACCCGTTTCGTGACCAAAAAAGCATTCGCTAATGGTCTGAAACCGATCGTGGTAATCAACAAGGTTGACCGCCCTGGCGCGCGTCCTGACTGGGTTGTTGATCAGGTCTTCGACCTGTTCGTAAACCTGGACGCAACCGACGAACAACTCGATTTCCCAATCATCTATGCATCAGCATTGATGGGTATCGCGGGTAACGACCATAACGATATGGCCGAAGACATGACCCCGTTGTACCAGGCGATCGTTGACCACGTATCTCCGCCACAAGTTGAGATGGATGCACCTTTCCAGATGCAAATCTCTCAGCTGGACTACAACAACTATGTTGGCGTCATCGGCATCGGCCGCATCAAACGCGGTACCGTTAAGCCTAACCAGCAAATCACTGTCATCGACAGCGAAGGCAAAACCCGTAACGGTAAAGTCGGTAAAGTTCTGACCCACATGGGTCTTGAGCGTATCGAAGCCACCGTTGCTGAAGCGGGCGACATCATCGCAATCACCGGCCTGGGCGAACTGAACATCTCCGACACAATCTGTGATCCGGCGAATGTTGAAGCTCTGCCAGCGCTGAGCGTTGATGAACCAACAGTAACCATGTACTTCAACGTAAACACCTCTCCGTTCTGTGGTAAAGAAGGTAAGTATGTGACTTCACGTCAGATCCTTGACCGTCTGAACAAAGAACTGGTGCACAACGTTGCATTGCGTGTTGAAGAAACTGAAGATGCTGATGCATTCCGCGTTTCAGGCCGTGGTGAACTTCACCTGTCGGTTCTGATCGAAAACATGCGTCGTGAAGGTTTCGAGCTGGCGGTTTCCCGTCCTAAAGTAATCAACCGTAAAATCGATGGCCGCATGCAAGAGCCATTCGAGAACGTGACACTGGATATCGAAGAGCAACACCAGGGTTCTGTAATGCAGGCCATGGGTGAGCGTAAAGGCGATGTCAAAGACATGATCCCAGACGGCAAAGGTCGTATCCGTCTTGATTACCTGATCCCTGCACGTGGCCTGATCGGCTTCCGTACAGAATTCATGACCATGACTTCTGGTACCGGTCTGCTGTACTCCACGTTCAGCCACTACGATGACGTTCGTCCGGGCGAAATCGGCCAGCGTCAGAACGGCGTGCTGATCTCCAACGGTCAGGGTAAAGCAGTTGCGTTCGCACTGTTCAGCCTGCAAGACCGCGGTAAATTGTTCCTGGGCCACGGCGCAGAAGTGTATGAAGGCCAGATCATCGGTATTCACTCACGTTCTAACGACCTGACCGTGAACTGCCTGACCGGTAAGAAACTGACCAACATGCGTGCGTCCGGTACTGACGAAGCAACGACTCTGGTTCCTGCTATCAAAATGTCTCTGGAGCAAGCTCTGGAATTCATCGATGATGACGAACTGGTCGAAGTGACTCCTCAGTCTGTACGTATTCGTAAACGTCACCTGACCGAGAACGATCGTAAACGTGCAATGCGTGGTCCTAAAGAAGGTTAATCTTCTTTAACGCGTGCCGTTACACAGAAACAGGGTGCCTTTGGGTACCCTGTTTTTTTTTGTCTTTTTTCTAACGCTGAGCTCAACAGCGCAACTCTGTCACTGTTCAGGTGTACGTTTTACCGCTAAAGTTAAAAGTCATCTTTGAAATCAGGAGCGTGCAATGCTGTACATTTTTGATATGGGAAACGTCATTATTGATATTGATTTCAAACGTGTCCTTGGCGTGTGGAGCCATCTCAGCGGAACGCCACTGGCTACGCTGACCGAGCGCTTCAAAATGGGCGAGGTGTTCCAGCAGCACGAGCGGGGTGAAATCAGCGATGAGCAGTTCGCCGCCGATTTGTGTAATGAAATGGGCATTGCGCTCAGTTTTGAGCAGTTCAGTGCGGGCTGGCACGCCGTTTTCGTCGGTTTACGTCCTGAAGTCATCACGTTATTCCAAAAGCTGCGCGAAGAAGGTCATCGCGTTGTCGTGCTGTCGAATACTAACCGCTTACACCTGGATTTCTGGCCGCAGCACTATCCGGAAATCGAAGCCAATACCGATGCGATGTATCTTTCGCAAAATCTGGGTATGCGCAAACCTGAACCGGAAATTTTCCAGCATGTGCTGGAGAAAGAAGGATTCACCGCGGATCAGGCCGTGTTCTTTGATGATGTTGCTGAAAACATCGAGGCTGCCCGTGCGGCAGGCATTGAAGCTGTGTGGGTGGAAGATAACCAGACGGTACCGAAATACTTTTCCTGAAGGATGTAAGGATGCACAAAAGGGCATTGAGCCACTACCCAAAATCATTATGGAAATTCACAGTCCTGCTCTTAAAGCGCTCAGATAAGGATGGCCTGACGCTTCTGGCGGGCCATTTAGCCTATGTTTCTTTGCTTTCTCTGGTTCCGCTGATTGCCGTGGTGTTTTCGCTGTTTGCATTATTTCCGGTCTTTTCGGATATCAGTGCACAGTTGAAAACCTTCATCTTTTCTAACTTCATGCCCGCCACGGGCAATACCATTCAGCGTTATCTCGAACAGTTTGTTGCCAACTCCAGCAAAATGACGGCGGTGGGTACCTGCGGATTAATTGTCACCGCATTACTGCTGATCGCTTCAGTGGACAGCGTGCTGAATAAAATCTGGGACAGCAAAACCAAGCGTCCGATTGTGTTCTCATTTGCGGTGTACTGGATGGTATTAACGCTCGGGCCCATTCTTCTGGTGGCCAGCGTGGCGGTCAGCTCTTATTTACTCTCCCTGAACTGGCTTAACCTCAGCGGCGTGCATTCCCTCATCGACCATGCGCTGCGGATCCTGCCGTTACTGATTTCCTGGGTGACGTTCTGGCTCTTATATCAGGTCGTGCCAACGGTGAGAGTTCCGGCAAAGGATGCGCTGGTTGGCGCCCTGGTTTCCGGTGCCTTATTTGAGCTGAGTAAAAAAATCTTCACCTTGTATATTCAGCTTTTCCCATCGTATCAGTTGATTTACGGTGTACTGGCTGTGATCCCCATTTTATTTCTCTGGGTCTATGTCAGCTGGTGTATCGTGCTTCTTGGCGCAGAAATTACCGTCACGCTTGGCGAGTTCCGTTCTGTGAGAAAATTGCAGTCTGCTCAATACAAAGCAGAAGAATAATCAGTTCGAAGGATTTGTATGATTGCGTTAATTCAGCGGGTATTGAATGCCAGCGTGACTATCGATGGCGACGTTTGCGGCCAGATAGGGCCGGGATTACTGGTTTTGCTGGGTGTTGAACAGGGCGATGACGAACAAAAAGCTAAACGCCTTTGCGAACGGGTGATCGGGTACCGAATTTTCGGTGACGAAAATGACAAAATGAATCTTAACGTACAGCAGGCGGGCGGTAGCCTGCTGGTGGTGTCGCAGTTCACACTGGCGGCTGACACACAAAAAGGCATGCGTCCGGGGTTTTCACGCGGTGCTGAACCACAGGAAGCCGACCGGTTGTATCAGTATTTTTGCGGGCAGTGTCGTGAGAAAGGCATTGTGACCGAAACCGGGCGTTTCGCTGCGGATATGAAAGTGGCACTGGTGAACGACGGGCCGGTGACCTTCTGGCTACAAGTCTGATCGATAAGGCATAACGCCGGAGAGAACGCATCTATGTATCACCTTAGAGTACCGACGACCGAAAAAGAGCTGGCCGCCTATTACCGATTCCGCTGGGAAATGCTGCGCAAACCACTGCGTCAGCCTGAAGGTTCCGAACGTGATGCCTACGATTCCATTGCGCATCATCAGATGGTCGTGGATGAAAGCGGCGAGCCGGTTGCTGTTGGCCGTTTATACATTAATGCCGATAACGAAGCCTCAATCCGCTTCCTGGCCGTTGACCCGAATGTACAGGACAAAGGGTTAGGAACACTGGTGGCGATGACCCTGGAGTCTGTGGCGCGTCAGGAAGGGGTAAAGCGCGTAGTCTGTAGCGCCCGCGAAGACGCAGTGGATTTTTTTGCCAAACTGGGCTTTGTGAATCAGGGGGAAATTACCACCCCGCAAACTACACCGGTTCGTCACTTCCTGATGATTAAACCGATCGAAACGCTGGATGATATTCTTCATCGCCCCGACTGGTGCGGACAACTGCAACAAGCCTGGTACGACCATATCCCGCTGAGTGAGAAAATGGGTGTGCGGATCAGCCAGTATACCGGACAGCGTTTTGTCACCACGATGCCGGAAACCGGCAATCAGAATCCGCACCATACGTTATTTGCGGGAAGTCTGTTCTCGCTGGCAACGCTGACTGGCTGGGGTTTGATCTGGCTGCTGCTGCGTGAACGGCATCTGGGCGGCACCATTGTGCTGGCGGATGCCCATATCCGTTACAGTTCACCGGTGACCGGCAGGCCGCGTGCGGTGGCGGATTTAGGCTCTGTCAGCGGCGACCTTGATCGTCTGGCTCGCGGGCGTAAGGCGCGCGTGCAACTCGAAGTGAATTTATACGGCGATGAGGTAGACGGCGCGGTGTTTGAAGGTACCTATCTGGTGCTTCCTGCTGCACCCGGCGCACCGCTCGAACCCGAAATTAACTGATTTGCTTTAGCCCAAACAAAAGGCACCGCGACTGCGGTGCCTTTTTGCGTTATAGGCAGACAAACTGATTTATGGCGCAACGGCGGCTGGCGCTCCGGAAACCAATCCGTTCACCATTCTCTGGTCAATGGTCTGGCTGCCGTTTATCTGCAATGTGCCGTTCAGCGTCGGTTTGTAATCGACATTTGCCGGCATTTGCCCGTGCAGATTGAGCTGCATATTGACGTTACCTTCCAGCGGCACATGTGGCCATCCCCAGTTTTCCAGCTGATTTGCCGGTACGGAGCGACCGGTCATCTTCAATGAGAAATGACGTTGCGGCTGCTGGTCAACGGTCGCACTGGCTTCCAGTAAACCTTCTTTAGTAAAGGCGCTCAGTTCGGAAATATTCACCTGACTGTCGTTTGCATTCAGGGTTATGGAAGGACGACGCACGTCATTACGATTAAATGTGGCTTCGCTGGCATTCAGATTTAGCGTACCACTCCAGATCCCCCACTGATGATTACGCGCCAGCAACAGATTATTGCCCAGACCATCAAGCGCGGTCAGCTGGAAAGGGAACTGCGGGTTGATATCAATAATCAGGTTTCGGTTGGCAATAAACCGGCTGACAAAGACTTCAGAAAGCGAATCCGGCAACGCATGATTCCAGAGCTGTTTCCAGTTTTCCGGCAACGTATATTCCAGGCCAGCAACGGAAACTTCATCAAGTTGCAGTCGTTTGTTGGCGCGCAACCAGTTCCCCGTGGTACGGAGCAAGCTGCGCTCCCAGCGCGCCGTCGCCTGTTTAATAGCAATGCCCTTCGGCGAAAGGTCGAGACTGATAATGGGATCCTGGATATGCAGATTGCCATCAATCATATCGGTCGCATTCAGGGTGATTTCCCCGTCATCACTTTGCCAGTCGCCTTTTTCCAGGGTCAGATCCTGCACAGACAAATCAACGTCGCTGAATGCCCAGTCTGTTCCCTGCAAGCGGGCGTCGATCAGGTCAAGGCGCTGGATAGTCACTTTGGGCAATGTCTGGTAATCATCAAAAAAAGCAGCAAGTGATTTAGAGGTTTGCAGGCGTACATTGCTCAGGCGCAGGTTTTCAATGTTCCAGCTACCGTCAGCGGCCTGTGTGGCTTTACCTGTCAGCTGACCGCGCGCCAGATCGCCGCCAAAATTACTCAGCGTCAGATTCTTATTATTGATATTGCCCTGAATCAGCACATTTTCGGCCGGAAGACCGTTGACCGTCAGATTCGCGGCACTCAGCTGGAAATCGGCTTTGTCACCCAGTAGCTGAGCCGGTTTTGGCTGCCACGGCGAAATGCCGGCATTAATCTGCTGTCCCTGAATATCTAATCCGGCGATATTCCCGGTCAGCGCCATTTTGCTGAGCTGCAGCGTATTGGCCTGCAACGGTAAATTCATTGAGGAAGGGCTGACGCTGAGGCGACCGTTAGCCAGAACGACGCGATCGAAAAAGCGTGGCTCGGTTATCTGTCGCAAGCTTAAATCCAGATCGACTTCGCCAGCGTTCAGGATTTCCGGCTGATTCTTTTGCCCGAAGACGACATTGTTTAACGTCACACGACCCGGAGACGACCAGTTGTGGTCGATTTTCTCTACGGAGACGCGGTACTCGCTGTTATCGCTGATCCAGCGGCTGACCCCGCCAGCCGCCCAGCGGGTTTGTAATAGGACGTACACCAGCACGATCGCCAGCACCAGAAGTAAGGCGAACGTCAGCAAAATTTTACCGATAAATCTCATCGTCTGGAGCCCTGTAGCGGGAAAGCGGAAAAAAGATTCTTTGTTTATGCCGCAAACAGCGACTTTTCTCAACAGGTTAGCAGAATGGAGACAATAAAAAGCGGCAGGGGTTCCAGACCCGCTGCCGCTGTTGCACGCGGATTACATCCCGTGATTACTTTTCGTGAGGGAAGACCAGATTCAGAACAATCGCAGTAATACCACCAGCAGCAATTCCCGAAGACAGAAGAGTTTTCAGCCAGTCGGGCGCGAATTGCAGGATCAGCGGTTGCTGGGAAACACCCATACCGACGGCCAGTGAAAGCGCCATGATCATAATTGCGCGGCGGTTAAGGCGCTCGCGGGAAACAATACGCACGCCGGAAGCCGCGATCGTACCGAACATCACGATGGTTGCGCCGCCCAGAACCGGTTCAGGAATATGTTGCACAAAACCCGCTACGGCAGGGAACAGCCCAAGGATGATCAGCATCAGAGCGACAACAAAACCGACATAGCGGCTGGCAACACCGGTCAGCTGAATCACGCCGTTGTTCTGCCCGAAGCAGGAGTTCGGAAAGGTGTTAAACACCGCAGACAGCATTGAGTTCAGGCCGTTTGCCAGAACGCCGCCTTTGATGCGCTTCATATAAAGCGGGCCGCTGACCGGCTGCTCCGAAACGTCTGAGGTCGCGGTAATATCACCGATAGTTTCCAGCGACGTGACCATGAAAATCAGCATCAGCGGGATCAGCAGATTCCAGTCGAAGCCCAGACCGTAATACAGCGGCGTCGGTAAGGTTATCCAGTTTGTTTGTGCAGCTGGCGCGACGGAGGGCAACATCCCCATCATCCAGGCCGCCAGATAACCCACGGCCATCGCGATCACCAGAGATGCCACGCGCAGATAAGGATTGCGCTGACGGTTCAGCAGAACAATCACCACCAGCACCACGGCAGCCAGCAACAGATTTTTCGGCGCGCCGAAAGTGTGATCACTCATGGCCGAGTAACCGCCGCCAATAGACGTCAGTCCGACCTGAATCAGTGAAAGCCCGATAATCATCACCACGATGCCGGAAACCAGCGGCGTGATAATGCGGCGCGCGAGATGCAGGAAACGGGAAAGAATGATTTCAGTACAGGAAGCCAGCATCAGGGTGCCAAACAGCGCTGCCATCATGGTCGGGACATCGGCACCGCCATTTTTCAGCGCCATTCCGCCCATGATAAGCGGTGCCACAAAGTTAAAACTGGTGCCCTGAATGGAGAGTAAACCTGAACCGACAGGCCCCCAGGTTTTAATCTGCAAAATGGAAGCGAGGCCAGAGGCGAACAGCGACATGCTGATGATGTGCTGCGTGTCCTGCGCGGGTAAACCCAGCGCCTGGCAAATCAGCAATGCCGGTGTGATCACCGCAACAAACATCGCCAGCAAATGCTGACAGGCGGCAAATAACGTCTGAGGAAGTGGCGGACGATCTTCAAGGCGGTAAATCAGTTCACTTTTTTGCTGGCGTGAGAGGTCAGATTGCTGTGTTTCTTGTTCTGCGGTTTGCGAACTCATGTTGTGGCATTCCAATAAGCGGCAAAGCGGGCATTTTTATTGAAATCACCGATAAAAGCAATCGTTTGCTATCGGCAATTTTGGGTGGAATGTTTGGGTTAAGGGGAGATTTACGATCTGTTTTTCTTGCTTATCGCAGCTTTAATGACTTCTAATTCAGCCTCTGGGGAAATGATACTTAAATGAGATGTTTATAACTCAATAATATTTTTGGATATTTTTTTAAAATGGAGTTTTTCAATGATTCAACTCGACACCTACGGCACGCTCGTTGCCGCCACGTTGGTACTCCTTTTAGGACGAAAATGCGTCCAGTCGGTCAAATTTCTAAAGAAATACACTATTCCTGAGCCCGTTGCCGGCGGGTTGCTGGTCGCTTTGCTGTTGCTGATCGCCAATCAGATGTTCGGATTGGAAATCGGCTTTGATATGTCCCTTAAAGAGCCCCTGATGCTGGCGTTCTTTGCGACAATTGGTTTGAATGCCAATCTTTCCAGCTTGCGTGCAGGCGGCAAATCTTTATTTCTTCTGGTCTTTGTCGTTATCGGCCTGTTGCTGATGCAAAACGCCATCGGTATCGGGATGGCGAAAATGTTGGGGCTTGATCCGCTGATGGGCTTGCTGGCCGGTTCGATTACACTTTCTGGCGGTCACGGAACAGGTGCAGCGTGGAGCAAGCTGTTTATCGAACGTTATGGCTTTGAAAACGCGACGGAAGTTGCTATGGCCTGCGCGACCTTCGGCCTGGTGTTAGGTGGAATCATCGGCGGGCCGGTGGCGCGTTATCTGGTCAGCCATTCTTCAACACCAAACGGCACACCGGAAGATGCCGCCGATCCCAGCGCATTTGAAAAACCGACCATCGGGCGGATGATCACCCCGCTGGTGATGGTGGAAACGATCGCGCTGATCGCGATATGTCTGATGGCTGGAACTTACTTTGACAGCCTGCTTCAGGGGTCTGCCTTCGAAATTCCGACATTTGTCTGTGTTCTGTTCGTGGGCGTGATCCTGAGCAACGTCATGGCGTGGCTCGGTTTTTATCGTGTTTTTGACCGGGCCGTTTCAGTACTGGGTAATGTCAGCCTGTCGTTGTTCCTTGCGATGGCACTGATGAGCCTGAAGCTGTGGGAAATGGCGTCACTGGCTTTGCCGATGATGGCAATCCTCATCGTACAGACCATCGCGATGGCGCTTTACGCGATTTTCGTAACGTATCGCGTAATGGGCAAAAACTATGATGCCGCGGTACTGGCTGCCGGACATTGCGGCTTCGGACTGGGTGCAACGCCGACGGCGATTGCGAATATGCAGGCGATCACCAACCAGTTTGGTCCTTCGCATCTGGCCTTCCTGGTTGTGCCGATGGTTGGGGCATTCTTCATTGATATTGCCAATGCGATCGTCATTAAACTGTATCTGATGCTGCCAATATTCCCGGCTTTCAGTTAAAAAAACAGGCACAGAAGTTTCGCTTCTGTGCCTGCCTTTCCTTCTGATTTATCGCTTACTGTGCTGCTTTTTCCGTAAACACCTCTTCCGCTTCAGCGGCTTTCTCCTGCGCCATTAGCTGTTTTTCATAAACCTTGAAAAACGGATAGTAAATCACCATCGAAAGCGCCATCAGCATGACGACCAGAATCGACACTTTGAAATCCCAGCCCATTGCCCAGGCTGCGCCAATCGGCGCCGGAGATGTCCAGGGAACCAGTGAAATCATATGCGGCAGAAGATCGGTTTTAACCGCAGTATAGGCAATGACGGCATTCACCATCGGTGCCAGAAGGAAGGGGATGAAAAATACCGGGTTCATAACAATTGGCGTGCCGAAGATCACCGGCTCATTAATGTTAAAGCAGCTGGGTACCAGACTGAGTTTGCCCATTGTGCGCAGATGCGCCGACTTGCTGCGACAAAACAGCAACACCAGCCCGATGGTTGCGCCGGAGCCGCCGATAACGATCAGGAAATTCCAGAAAGCCTCGGTCATGATGTGCGTCATCGGTAAACCTGCGGCGAGATCTGTCTGATTCAGGCCAAGGTTGGTTAACCAGAAAGCCTGCAACATGCCGGAAACGATGGCTGAACCGTGAATGCCGGCAAACCACAACAGGTGGCAAATCAGCACGGCGAGAAGTACCGCGGGCAGTGAGTCAGCGGCGGAAATCAGCGGTTCGAACAGCGCCATAATCGCCTGTGGCAACAGCATGTCAAACCCTGACTGCACCAGCAAACTCAAAGGGAAAAGCGTCACCACCACCGCAATAATCGGGATCAGCAAATCGAATGAATGCTTAATGTTTGAAGGAACCTGTTCAGGTAAGCGTATGCCGATATTGTATTTTTTCAGCAGCCGCGTCAGCTCAGTCACATAAATCGCCACCAGAATGGCGGTAAATATGCCCACGCCACCCAGCGCGACGGTCGACATTTTCTCATCAACCTGCGGCGCAGCGACCAGCAGAAAAGACATCAGCGCCAGCATCGCCGTCATAAACGGGTCAAGTTTGTAACTTCTTGCCAGATTGTAGGCAATCGATGCCGCGATGTAGATCGACATAATCCCCATCGTCATATTGAACGGCGTCAAAATTTGTACTTCATATTTTGCCGAAAGCGCCAGCCAGCTCCTGGCGAAACCCCACGAAGATTCAGGCGAGAATGGCGGGTGGACAAAAACCAGTAAAAAAGAGCCGACAATCATAAACGGCATTGCTGAAATAAAACCGTCACGTACCGCCATGACGTGGCGTTGCGAGGAAAGGCGGGCAGCAAAAGGGCTGATCTTTTGTTCTATAAAGTTAAAGAGGGATTGGCTGATACTCATGATGATTTGACCTTATGTTGAGGACATCAGACAGGGTTGCCTTAATTATCATCAGTGTAGTGATGGGGTATGAAACCGGTTACCGACTTTGCCTCACTCTGTGAAGGTCATCAAATAACCAACGAAGAAAGCAGTTCAGCTGCGGTGACATTAAAATTTGCATGAATGTGAAGGCGCAAAAACATCATTTTTAATAATGCTTCGACGATAAGAGAGAGTGGAGAAGGGGATCAGGCGTTGGTGTATCTGACTCTTTCCGGCAGCCAGCGTTCTATCAATGCTTTGGCGTGATCCGGGAACTGCTGTTGCAGATAGCGCGCTATACGCTGCACGTCGGGGATCATTGCCTGGTCGCGTAACAGGTCCGCGACTTTAAACTCTGCACTGCCAGTCTGGCGCGTACCCAGTAATTCGCCCGGTCCGCGGATCTCTAAATCCTGCTGGGCAATGACAAAACCATCGTTACTGTCACGCAGTACCTGCAAACGCTTCTGCGCAGTTTTGCTCAGCGGCGTTTTATAGAGCAGAACACAGTGGGAAGCCACGGCACCGCGCCCGACGCGGCCGCGCAGCTGGTGTAATTGCGCCAGCCCTAAACGCTCCGGGTTTTCGATAATCATCAGGCTGGCATTTGGTACGTCAACGCCGACTTCAATAACGGTCGTCGCCACCAGAAGTTGCACTTCGCCTTGTTTAAACGCCTGCATGACGGCCTGTTTTTCCTGCGCTTTCATGCGCCCATGCACCAGCCCGATATTGAGCGCTGGCAGGGCCTCTTTCAGTCCTTCCCAGGTGGCTTCGGCTGCCTGAGCCTCGAGCATTTCTGATTCTTCGATCAGCGTACACACCCAATAAGCCTGACGGTTTTCCTGCTCGCAGGCACTTTTGACGCGGCTGATAATATCACTGCGGCGGGTATCGGGGATCGCGACGGTTGTCACCGGCGTACGGCCTGGCGGCAGTTCGTCGATCACTGACGTATCAAGATCCGCATAGGCAGTCATGGCCAGAGTTCGCGGGATAGGCGTCGCCGTCATGATCAGCTGATGCGGATGGAACCCTTGTTGCAGGCCTTTCTCCCACAGCGCCAGACGCTGGTGTACACCAAACCGGTGCTGTTCATCAATGATGACCAGAGAAAGTGACGAGAACAAAACCTGCTCCTGGAAGATGGCATGCGTGCCCACCACCATTGAAACCTGACCGCTGGCAATCGCGTCTTGCTGCGCCTGCCGGGCTTTACCTTTTTGTTTTCCTGCCAGCCAGCCGACCTGAATTCCCAGCGGTTCAAACCACTGACGGAAATTATTGGCATGTTGTTCGGCCAGCAATTCTGTCGGCGCCATTAATCCGACCTGTTGCCCCTGAGCGATAGCGCAGAGTGCCGCTAGAGCTGCTACCAGCGTCTTGCCAGAACCCACATCACCCTGAACCAGACGCATCATCGGGTAGCTTTTCGCTAAATCCTGCTCGATTTCAGCCACCACGCGCTGCTGCGCGCCTGTCGGGCTGAAAGGAAGAGAAGCGAGGAACTGTTTTTTCAGGCGATCGTCATGGTGCAATGGCAGTGCTTTATAGCTTTGTGTACCGGCGCGAACGGCCAGCATACTGAGATTATGCGCCACCAGTTCTTCCATAATCAGGCGTCGCTGAGCAGGATGATGACCTTTCTCAAGATCGGCGAGCTGGATATCAGGCGGCGGGCGATGCAGTAAATGCAGCGCCTGAGGAAGCGGGATCAGCGAACGGCTTAATTCTTCCGGCAATAATTCGGCGATAGGTACGGTATCGAGTAATTCTAAAGCCTGATCGGTCAGTTTACGCAGTGTTGCCTGGCGAATACCTTCCGTTGTCGGATAGACCGGCGTCAGCGATTCCTGCAAAACCACTTCACTGTTTTCACCCTGAATGCGGTATTCCGGATGAATGATTTCAGCGCCGATGGTGCCGCGTTTAATTTCGCCATACGCGGTGACACGGCGGCCTGCTGCCAGACTGTTTTTCATCGCGGCGTTAAAATTGAAGAACCGCAACGTCACCATGCCAGTGCCATCGCTTATCTGACAGGTCAGCATTCTGCGGCGGCCAAAACTGATATCACTGCGCAGCACTTCGCCTTCTATAGTTGCGAAAATGCCAGGCTGTAAATCATTGATGGTGTAAAGGCGGGTACGGTCTTCATAACGCAAAGGCAGGTGAAGCAGTAAATCCTGAATAGTTTCAAGGCCGAGTTTAGCGAGTTTATCTGCCTGACTGGCTCCGACGCCGGAAAGCGACGTCAGCGGGATGGCGTCGAGCAGGCGGCCTTTCATCTTTTTTTAACCGTCATTTGCATCGCAGACCACCATTCGTCATCGGCAACAATCTGACCGTGATCGTCAATGAAAGGGCGTGGCAGTTTCTTGCGCTTCGCCACATTCGACAGCACCGGATAGCCACCTTCAAACAGCAGTCGCTGCTGCTCTTTCTCGCTCAGCAGGCTGGTTTCACGGCGATACAGACCGGCATTTTCCCGCTGGCGCTGTGCTTCGTACAGGATAAGTGCTGAGGCGACAGATACGTTCAGAGATTGCACCATCCCGATCATCGGAATGATGATATCGCTGTCCGCGAGAGCTAAAGCTTCTGGAGTGATACCCGTTTTTTCTTGTCCGAGCAAGATACAGGTCGGACGGGTGTAATCAATGGCACGGAAATCGACAGCTTTTTCAGAAAGATTCGTAGCGAGTATTTGCATACCCTTCGCCTTCATTTTGGCGACGGCTTCCTGAATGGTTTTGTGTGTTTTGACCTGAACCCAGCTGTTGCTGCCCGCCGCCGAAGAGACCAGTGTTTTCATTCGGGTAGTAGGCCAGACGGCATGGATTTCATGAACGCCGACGGCATCTGCCGTGCGAATGACGGCAGAAACGTTATGCGGTTTATGCACCTGTTCCATGCAGACCGTCAGGTCTGGCTGTCGGGCCGCAAGCATTTCGCGGATACGCGCATAACGTTCTGGGGTCATAACAATCAGTTTCGGTTGCGGGTAACTTTAATGACGTCCGGCATGATACGAATTTTACGCATGATATTCGCCAGATGAACGCGATCGCGAGTCGTCAGGCGGATAAAGGCGCTGTAGACGCGACCGTCTTTTTCTTCGGTGCTCAGGCTCTGAATGTTCGACTGAGCAGCATTAATTGCTGCTGTCAGGTTCGCCAGTGCGCCCTGATGGTTGAACATATCGACTTTGATTTCGGCGATAAATTCCTGATCCGTTTCCTGATGGTCATCCCAGTCAACGGCCATGAATTTCTCAGGTTCTTTCTGATAGCCACGAATATTACGGCAGGACTCATGGTGGATAACCAGACCTTTGCCCGGGCTGACGTGCGCAATAATCGGGTCACCAGGGATCGGACGACAACATTTTGCGAACGTGATCAGTACGCCGTCTGCGCCTTTAATCGGCAGATTACGCGTGCCTGACGATGCCATTGATGACTGATCGCCCATCAGATTTTTAGCAACAACAACGCTCATCGCGTTGCCGAGACCGATTTCAGCCAGCAGATCATCCATCGCCACGAGCTTCATGCGATCGAGTTCGTTTTTAATGTTTTCTGGCGGAATATCTGACAGTTTTTTACCGGCACCCAGCGCGTGATTCAGCAGACGACGACCCAGCGAAACGGAATCATCACGTTTCAGGTTTTTAAGCATCTGGCGGATTTTGGCGCGAGCGCGTGAACTGACGACAAAGTTCAGCCAGGCAGCGTTCGGGCGGGCACCCGGAGCGGTAATGATTTCGATAGTCTGACCGCTGGTGAGCGGCTGTGAAAGCGGATAAGGCTGGCGGTCAACGCGCGCGCCCACACAGGCATGGCCGATATCGGTATGCACTGCGTAAGCAAAGTCGACCGGCGTCGCGCCCGCAGGCAATTCGACGATACGACCTTCCGGGGTAAAGACATAAATCTCATCCGGGAACAGATCCGATTTCACACTCTCGATAAATTCAAAGGAGTTGCCTGCGCTTTGTTGCAGCTCAAGCAAACTCTGCAACCAGCGTTGAGCGCGGATCTGCGCCGTCGTGCTGGTTTCACTGTTCTCTTTATAAGCCCAGTGAGCCGCAACCCCCATCTCTGCCATCTGATCCATATCTTCAGTACGGATCTGCACTTCAACCGGCACGCCGTGCGGGCCGATAAGTGAGGTATGCAAAGATTGATAGCCGTTGGCTTTTGGGATTGCGATGTAATCTTTGACCCGACCCGGACGTGGTTTGTAGAGGCTGTGAGCCTGCCCTAACACGCGATAGCAGGTATCGAGGTCTTTAACGATCACCCGGAAGGCGTAGATATCCATGATGGAATGGAAACGCTGTTCCTTGAGGTGCATTTTGCAATAGATAGAGTACAGGTGTTTTTCGCGGCCACTGACACGGCACTGAATACCGGCTTCGGTTAAACGGCCTTCTATCTCAGAGAGGATTTTTTGGATCATCTCTTTACGGTTACCACGCGCGGCTTTCACCACTTCTTTGATGACGCGATAACGGTTTGGATAGAGTGCTTCGAAGCCCAGCTCTTCGAGCTCGGTTTTCAGGTGATGAATACCCAAACGGTGTGCCAGCGGGCTGTAAATTTCCAGCGTTTCGCGGGCAATGCGGCGACGTTTATCCGGGCGCAAAGAGCCCAGCGTGCGCATGTTATGGGTACGGTCAGCGAGTTTGATCAGAATGACGCGGATGTCTTGCACCATCGCCATGACCATTTTGCGGAAGTTTTCCGCCTGTGCTTCTTTCTTATCGCGGAACTTCAGCTTGTCTAACTTTGAAACGCCTTCAACCAGCTCAGCAACGCTCTTGCCAAACAGTTGTTCCATATCCTGGTAAGTTGCAGGCGTGTCTTCGATAACGTCGTGTAATAACGCCGCCATCAGAGTCTCATGATCGAGCCTCATTTCAGCCAAAATACAGGCCACGGCCACCGGGTGAGTAATATACGGCTCACCGCTGGAACGTGTTTGCCCCTCGTGCGCATCCCGCGCCACGAGGTAAGCCTGCACGAGGCGCTTAATTTGCTCCTCCGGCAGGTATTTTTGAATCAGTTGATTCAGGCTTTCAAAGATATACAAGTGAGATCCGTTTCGTTAATTAACGACGGCCTTCAGCGATGGCAGTCACTGCCTGAATCTCTGCGGCTTCCTGCTCTTGTTGCTCCTGACGGTCACGAACGTCGAGGATCTGATTAGTGATCAGGCCTTCTTCGATTTCGCGCAGGGCAATAACGGTGAATTTATCGTTTTCTTCAGCGACCAGTGGATCTTTACCACCAGATTGCAGCTGGCGTGCGCGACGAGCAGCCACCAACACCAGGTCAAAACGGTTACCAATTTTCTCAACAGCGTCTTGAACAGTTACGCGTGCCATATATGTGCTACTCCACAGGGTGACGAAAGACTGGGCATAATACTGAAAGTGACTTCAGTCTGCCAATAGTTTGGTGATTAATCCGTCATGACGGAGCCGCTGACGGCTCAGACGCAGACGTTCGGCGCGAATAATGGTTTTTAAATCCGATAACGCCAGATCAAAATCATCATTCACAATTAAATAGTCGTATTCAGCAAAGTGCGTCATTTCCGCAACAGCTTGTGCCATACGTTTTGCGATAACGTCTTCGCTGTCCTGACCGCGGCCACGCAGGCGGCGGTCAAGCTCATCTTTGGATGGCGGCAATACAAAAATACTGCGTGCCTGAGGCATTTTTTTCCGGATTTGCTGAGCGCCTTGCCAGTCGATATCCAGGAAAACATCCACACCAGAAGCTAAAACCTGCTCAATGGTTTCACGCGAAGTGCCGTAGTAATTACCGAAAACTTCTGCGTGTTCTAAAAAGGCATCACGTTCAATCATCTCGAGAAACTCTTCTTTAGAGACAAAGAAGTAATGTTCGCTGTGTTTCTCGCCCGGTCGCATTGAACGGGTGGTATGAGAAATAGAAACCTGTGTGTCGTAGAGCGGTTGTGTTTTAAGTAAAGCCTGAATCAGACTTGATTTACCTGCTCCACTAGGGGCGGAGACAATATATAGCGTGCCTTGAACCATGATGACGTTTCAACTGAATGGGTTGATAGGAAGTATGCGAAGAGTGATCTCTCGCACAGTATACACGCTCGCCGCATTCGGTGCAGTGCCCAGACGTATTTCATCGCAACTTCGCACGAGAAAATAGCCTTTCTTTGTCGATTTACGTGCCGTCTTCCAAAATTTCTTTTCGTTACAGCAACTCACTAAATAACGGTGAATGCATCTCGCAGGAATCAAAATTGCGACTGGCGGAAGATATCTCTGCGGCGTTTACTGGCGCCCACAAGGAGGTGCTTATGCGCCAGCTCATCATTATCAGTCTGTTATTTATCCATTTTTCTTCTCTAAGCGCTGAGTTGTCTGAGCGTGCATGTCCTGCCTGGCCAGCGACACATCTGGAAAAGGAAACCCGTCAGCTCACGGCCCAACTCGCACAATGGGACACCGCTTACCATCAGTCAGGCATCAGTCCGGTTGAGGATTCGGTCTATGACAATTTACGCCAGAAACAGAGTTTTTGGCTGCAATGTGCTGGTCAGGTACTTCCTGCACCAGTGATCCCCCGCGCAGAAGATGCTATTTCCGTTCATCCGGTTTCTCATACCGGGCTGAATAAAATGAAAGACAAGCAAGCTGTTGCATACTGGATGAAGGGGCGTAAAAACCTTTGGGTGCAGCCCAAAGTAGATGGCGTAGCAGTGACGCTGATTTACCGATACGGGCACCTCGCCGCGTTGCTCAGCCGCGGTGATGGTGAAAAAGGACAAAGCTGGACGGCAAAAGCTGCATTGATTGCGGCTATACCCCTTACTATTCCCAACCTGGCACCTCAACTGGTGTTACAGGGCGAGCTCTATCTGAAGATGACCGGTCATCAGCAAAGTGCTGATGGCGGCGTGAATGCGCGATCGAAAGTCGCGGGGGCAATGCTGCGCACTTCGGCCTCTGACATATTGAATCAGCTGGGTATTTTCATCTGGTCGTGGCCGGATGGTCCGCTCAGTATGAGCTCGCATCTCGGGAAACTCAGCCAGTTCGGTTTTCCTGTGGTTTCTCAATACACACTGCCCGTGAAATCTGTTGATGAAGTCGCTAAATGGCGTGATACCTGGTTTCTCCGGCCACTGCCTTTTGCGACCGATGGCGTCGTCATCCGTCAGGAAGAGGAGCCTGCGGGAAAATATTGGAAAAATAAGCCAGCGACCTGGGCTGTGGCGTGGAAATATCCACCGGTAAGACAGCTCACAGAAGTCGCGGGTATCACGACGACTATCGGGCGAAGCGGGAAAGTCACCATCATTCTGAATCTGAAAAGCCTCAGGCTGGACGACAAATGGGTGAATAAGGTGAATGTGGGATCCATAAATCGTTTCAGAAATTGGGATGTGCTCCCGGGAGACCAGGTGGCCATTACACTGGCCGGGCAAGGGATCCCGCGTCTTGACGAAGTTGTGTGGCGCGTGAGTGAGCGCACGGGGCTGCAACTGCCAGACCCACAGCAATACAACGCGCTTTCTTGTTTCACGCCTGAGCCTGGTTGCGCGCAGCAGTTCCTATCCCGGCTGGTCTGGCTCAGCGGACCGGAAGCGCTGGATATGGCCGGATTTGGCGGGGCAACCTGGCAAAAACTGCTCGATGCTCGTCCTGCTGATTCGCTGGTCAGCTGGTTGGATATCACCGAAAAAGAGATGGCTGCGGTTCCGGGCATTGGTGTTAAACAGGCTCAAAAGTTGATGGCCCAGATTTCCCTGACGCGGGAAAAAGATTTTCGCCACTGGCTTTCAGCAATGGGATTTCCAACATTTGCACTGAAATTTGCAGAGCGCCAGCATTCCTGGAACCAGCTGAAAGCAATGACCTCGCTGGAGTGGGAAGCAACAGCAGGAATCGGGAAAACGCGGGCGAACCAGATTTTTGAGTTTATTCATCACCCGCAGGTGATGGCAATCGCCGGGGCGTTAAGGCAGGCGCATTTGCCTGCCTTTCAGTGAGCTATAAAAACCGGGTTAATGGTCCGAATGCGGATAATTGAAGACAGGCAATCCAAGGCGGAACCGTAATGCAATCAGGCGAGCAATAAACCCGACCAGCAGGGTAATGATTACCACCAGATTGTGCGGTAACGAGAAATATTGCAGGCCGATATACACCCAGGCAGAGGCAAATGAAACGCCTGCATATATCTCTTTCTGGAAGACCAGTGGGATCTGATTACACATCATGTCCCTCAGGACGCCACCGAAAACGCCGGTGATGACTGCGCAAACCGAAGCGATGATAGGACCATGTCCCATATCGAGCGCCACTTGTGTTCCGATAATAGAAAACACCACCAGCCCCAGCGCATCCAGTACCAAAAAGAGCCGGCGCAGGTGTTGCATAAGCGGTGCAAGCCAGGTGGTCATGAGTGCGGCGACGGCCACAATGACAATGTATTCCGGATGCTTAACCCACCCCAAAGGATAGTGCCCCAGCAGCATATCGCGGACAGAGCCGCCACCAATTGCCGTCGCTGATGCGATAATAATGACGCCAAAGGAGTCCATTTTACGCCGTCCGGCAGCAAGAGCACCGGTCATAGCCTCTGCGGTGATCCCAATAATATAAAGAACAGTGAGTAACATCGATGTGCGCCAGACGAATCAGTAATGAGAAAGCGATAGCCGCGTAGAGTAATGAGTTTCCCATTGCCTCTCGACTGAGTTTTTCTTTTGCATTGATTTTGAAATTACTAAATCTAATGCGATTACCCCTGAAACTTGCCTGTGTAAAAGGGTGGGTAAGAATGTCGGGTTATTTTAGATTAGAAAAATCGCAATTGCTTGTTACTTTAGCCATCCTTTTACTCTTTGTGTACGCCCGACATTCTTATCAAAGGTGAATTTTCTCTGTTTATAAGTTACGATTATTTAAAATCGTCACTCATTGACGCACTGCATAATAGTTTTATCTGCCCGGAGGCATGTATGAAACCCGATATTCCGGTTGCGTTAACACAGCGTGGACCTGCCGGGCACGAACGGCGTGAGCAAATCATTGATGCTGCTTTCGAGCACTTTCGTCTTTATGGGTTTGCCAAAACGTCGGTTGCCGATCTGGCAAAATCGATTGGCGTTTCAAGTGCTTATATCTATAAGTTTTTTGAGTCTAAACAGGCTATTGGCGAAGCTATTTGTTCGCAACGTGTTGGGCAGATAGATGAAGCACTCCTGTTGATTGCACAAAGCGACCAAAGTGCGACTCTGCGCCTGAGATCTATTTTTAAAACGCTGCTGACACGTAGTCTGGATCTCTTTTTCCAGGATCGGAAATTACATGATCTGGCCGCGACAGCAGCGGCTCAGCAATGGAAATCGACACTAAATCACCGGGCAATGATGTACAGCATTGTTGAGAAAGTGGTCACAGACGGGCGCGAATCTGGTGAGTTTGAGCGTAAAACGCCGCTGGATGAGGTTTGCATGGCGATCACCAGCGTGACCACGCCGTTTTCGCACCCGTTGTTGCTGGAACAAAAAACGCCGGAACAACTGGAAGAGCGCGTTCAGGCGATTACCAGCCTGGTTCTGCGCAGTCTGGCAAAATAGCCATAACGAAATTTTTGGTTACGGGTTTACAAAATCGTAATTCGTCACATACTGTCAGCCTTATTATCAGAAACCCGTTTCTGGCCGGTTCATCAAAGCGCCCGCAGAAACTTAAGTCCTAAACAGACAGAGAGGAATATTTATGTCTCATCGTCGAGTAGTTATAACCGGCATGGGGGCTGTGAGTCCTCTGGGCTGTGATATCGAAACGATCTGGAAGCGCCTGCTGGCCGGTCAGTCCGGTATCCGAGTTTTACCGGAAGAGATTGTTGAAACCCTGTCCGTGAAAATTGGTGGTCAGGTACAAACCAAAGAACAGGACCCTGAGTCAGGATTCGATCCGGACCAGTTCGTGGTGCCCAAAGACCAGAAAAAAATGGACCGTTTCATTCTATTCGCGATGGCTGCTGCTGATATGGCCGTTGCTGATGCGGGCTGGAAAGCAGAAACGCAGGAACAGCAGGAACGTACCGCAACGGTAATCGGTTCCGGTATCGGTGGTTTCCCGGCGATTGCGCATGCTGTACGTACTAACGATAGCCGTGGCGCTAAGCGTTTGTCCCCGTTCACGATCCCTTCATTCCTGGTGAATCTGGCGTCTGGTCAGGTTTCCATTAAGCATCAGTTCAAAGGCCCGATTGGCGCACCGGTAACGGCTTGCGCGGCAGGTGTTCAGGCGATTGGCGATGCTGTACGTTTGATTCGTAATGACGAAGCGGATGTTGCGCTTTGTGGCGGTGCAGAAGCGGCTATCGATACTGTGAGTTTGGGTGGTTTTGCTGCGGCGAAAGCGATGTCCACCGGCCATGAAGATCATCCGGAAAAAGCTTCCCGCCCGTTCGACAGCGCGCGTGATGGTTTCATCATGGGCGAAGGTGCGGGCATGCTGGTGATTGAAGAGCTGGAACACGCGAAAGCCCGTGGTGCGAAAATTCTGGCTGAGATTGTCGGTTACGGCACCAGCGGTGACGCTTACCATATGACTTCGGGTGCGGAAGATGGCAACGGCGCGGGTCGCGCCATGAAAATCGCGCTGCGTCAGGCGGGTATCCAGCCTTCAGATGTCCAGCACCTGAATGCTCATGCCACCTCTACCCCGGTGGGGGATCTGGGTGAAATCAATGCGATTAAAACCCTGTTCGGCACCGACGGTAAGCTGGCGGTGACATCCACCAAATCTGCGACCGGGCATCTTCTGGGCGCGGCTGGTGGTCTGGAAACCATCTTCACCATTCTGGCCGTGCGTGACCAAATTGTTCCTCCGACGCTGAATCTGGAAAACAAAGATGAAGCAGCTGCAGGTCTGAACATTGTCGGTAATACCGCGCAGAAACATGAGATTACCTATGCCCTGTCAAACGGCTTCGGTTTCGGTGGCGTGAACGCCTGCGTACTGCTGAAACGCTGGGAAAACTAATTTCCCTCGCTGTTAAAGCATAAAAAAACGCCTCGGGTTGTGATGACCGGAGGCGTTTTTTTTGTGCCGTGAGGCAATGAACCTGTTGTCGTTATTTTTTATTCAGACGCTTTGCGGCTGATTCAATTTGCCTGATGCTGTGTTCCGGAGCGGGGAGATTTTCCGGCATGGCTCCGCCTAATTCTTCGATAGTTTGGCGAACTTTTCTACCCACATCGAAATGTGTCTGGTTAGCATTTTGCTTTGATTTTACCTCATCGCGCCGCAACTTCTCTTCTGTCTGAGTTGCTCTGAACAAGTTGGCGGCCAGTTCGGTTGATCCCATATAGTCGAGGATCTTTTGGCTCTTTTTGAGTCCTTTTCGCTGATGGATAGCCTTTTGGTCTAATCCGCCATACAGCCCCTGATAGCCATGATTCTGAAACACGGCAAAATCCAGAGTGGTTTCTACGCCGGCCTGTTGAGCGACTTCGACTAATTGTTTGTTATGCTCTTTTAGCTCGTTACGCAGGAACAGACGCTTTTCATCTTCCCTGAGTCGCTTAAAGTTTTCATCATCAGCTAATTCTTGCCGTCTGGTTTGCAGAGCAAAGTAAGTCTGTCCTGCAGCGATGACGGGTTTGCCGGGATCACCATTTTGGACAACCAGATAACATGCGTATCTCGACAGATGAACGTCATCTAATTCACGCAATGCTGTTGAACCAAGAGTAACCATTTTGGTGGCGTTAACGAAATGGTCTGCTATCTCCTGATTACTTGTCTCACAGGCTTGCATAGCTCTGGATAGAACCTTCTGGAAATTCCTCCAGTCTTTATAATTCAATAAAGAGGACAGGTCTCTTGCTGACCAATACTCACTTCCATTTTCGTTGTTCAGACGAAGTTTTTCAAAAGGTTGATGGTGTTCGTTCATGCCAATCTCCATATTGCAAATGATACAGCTGGCCAGAACAAGGGAATGGCTAGCGCGTTTTAAGGCGCCTTCATGATAACTCCTGAGAATAAAAAAAAGCCCGCCAGGATGCGGACTTTCTAATGTTAGTAAGACTTAATAATACGCTTTGACGTTTTACTCGATATTCTGGATCTGCTCGCGCATTTGCTCGATCAATACTTTCAGCTCAATGGCGGAAGTCGTGACATCGGCGTTGATGGATTTAGACGCCAGCGTATTCGACTCGCGGTTAAATTCCTGCATCATGAAATCAAGACGACGGCCAACGGCTTCTTCCTTCTTCATGATTTTGTGCGTTTCTTTGACGTGTGCTTCCAGACGGTCCAGCTCTTCTGCAACATCAACACGCTGCGCCATCAGCACCAGTTCCTGCTCAAGACGGGTGTTTTCCAGCTGTACCTGGGCATCTTCCAGCTTGCTGACCAGACGTTCGCGCTGCCATTGCAAAATGTTTGGCATCTGGGCACGAACCTTGATCACCTCAGCACTGACACCGTCGAGACGTTGCTCGATCATGGTTTTCAGCGCGGCACCTTCGCTTTCACGGGCGCTGATGAAATCGTCGAGCGCAGTTTCCAGAGCCACCAGTAATTCGTTGCTGATAGCATCCAGATCCTGTTCTTCGGCCAGCATGACGCCCGGCCAGCGCAGAACTTCCAGCGGATTGATTTCACCTTCGTCACTTTGCATTTTTACCCATTGCGCGGCTTCAACCAGCTGTTTAGCCAGCTTTTCATTGAGCTGCAATGTGCTCTGTGCGCCCGGATCGAGATCAAAACGCAGATTACATTCGACTTTACCGCGGGTCAGGCGAGAACGAATACGCTCACGGACGACCGGCTCCAGGCTGCGGAATTGCTCGGGCAGACGGATGTAAGTTTCGAGATAACGTTGGTTTACCGAGCGGAGTTCCCACGCTGCGCTGCCCCAGTCACCCTTAATTTCGCGTCGGGCATAAGCGGTCATACTTCTGATCATGTATGCGTACCTGTTAATGTAAAGATGCAGCGATTATAGCCGTGCCGTGCCGGTCATGATAGGCATTACCTCGCGAAGTCCGTATAATGCGCAGCCAAACATGATTCGCGACCCGGAGAACTATCCATGCGTCCAGCAGGCCGAAATGCACAACAAGTGCGCCCCGTAACACTGACCCGCCATTACACTAAACACGCTGAAGGTTCCGTGCTGGTGGAGTTTGGTGATACCAAAGTGCTGTGTACCGCCACGGTGGAGGAAGGTGTTCCGCGTTTTCTGAAAGGTCAGGGACAAGGTTGGATCACCGCTGAGTACGGCATGTTGCCGCGTTCTACCCACACGCGTAATGCGCGTGAAGCTGCAAAAGGCAAGCAAGGCGGCCGTACGCTGGAAATTCAGCGTCTGATTGCCCGTTCCCTGCGTGCTGCTGTCGATCTGAAAAAGTTGGGTGAGTTCACCATTACCCTCGACTGCGACGTGTTGCAGGCTGACGGTGGTACGCGTACTGCGTCTATTTCTGGTGCGTGTGTGGCTCTGGCCGATGCGCTGAATGCGCTGGTGGCTGCGGGTAAACTGAAAGCTAACCCGATGAAAGGCATGGTTGCCGCGGTGTCTGTCGGTATCGTTAAAGGCGAAGCGCTGTGTGACCTTGAGTATGTTGAAGATTCGGCAGCTGAAACCGATATGAACGTCGTGATGATGGAAGATGGGCGCATGATTGAGGTGCAGGGCACCGCAGAGGGCGAGCCATTCAGTCATGAGGAGCTACTCGGTTTACTGGCCCTCGCCCGAGGGGGCATCGACACTATCTTCCAGGCGCAGAAAGCGGCGCTGGCGGAATAATTTTTTAAGGCGACTGAGAAGTCGCCTTTTTTATGGCCTGCGGGCTGACAATTAGAAATAAGACATTATCGAGGAGACCATCAATGAAAGCCTATCAGCGCCAGTTTATTGAGTTCGCACTGAACAAACAGGTTTTGAAATTCGGCGAATTTACCCTGAAGTCAGGACGCATCAGCCCTTACTTCTTCAATGCTGGTTTGTTTAATACCGGCCGTGATCTGGCGTTACTGGGACGTTTTTATGCCGAAGCATTGGTGGATTCTAAAATTGATTTCGATTTAGTGTTTGGCCCGGCTTATAAAGGGATCCCAATCGCGACGACCACGGCGGTTGCGCTGGCTGAGCACCATGAGCGCGATGTGCCATACTGCTTTAACCGCAAAGAGGCCAAAGACCACGGCGAAGGCGGTTTGCTGGTAGGCAGTCCGTTGCAGGGGCGCGTCATGCTGGTGGATGATGTGATCACCGCCGGGACGGCTATCCGTGAATCGATGGAAATCATCAATGCCAATAACGCCACTCTGGCAGGTGTGCTGATTTCTCTGGATCGTCAGGAACGCGGACGCGCAGACATCTCCGCCATTCAGGAAGTTGAACGCGACTATCATTGCAAAGTGATTTCAATTATTACGCTGGCCGACCTGATTGAATATCTGGAAGAAAAAGCGGAAATGGCTGACCATCTGGCTGCTGTGCGGGCTTACCGGCAGGAGTATGGCGTTTAACATCGGGTAAAACTTCATAAGGCAGGGATGTCATGACACAAATTGAAGCGGGCAGCAAAGCATGGATGCCTTCCCGGGCGGCAGAGTTTCTCTGTCGCCAGACGCAGCACCTGGTCAGAAGCCGCATCCTGACGCCAGCGGAATGCCAGCGTATTTATGATTTTTTTGGTGTCCGGCCTGATTATCCGGAATGGCGAAAATTTCTGGTCCTGTTACTCTCGCTGCTGGGTTTGTTGTCGCTGGTCGCGGGTGCCGTCTTTTTTGTCGCCTGGAACTGGGCAAATATGCCGAAGATGGCAAAACTTGCGCTGGCAGAGTTGTTGATCGTTGCGCTTGCCGTCGTAGTCTGGTGGCGCTGGTATGACGGACTTGCACGCAGCGCCTTGCTGGCGGCCGGCCTCAGTTTTGGTGCGCTGTTTGCCCTCTATGGCCAGATTTATCAGACGGGCGCCGACAGCTGGGAGTTGTTCAGAGCCTGGTTGTTTGTTTTCCTGCCTTTAGCCGTCATCGGCCGACAGAACAGTCTGTGGTTCTGCTCCTGGTTACTTGCCAATCTTACGTTTCAGCTCTATTACGCTACGGTGTCAATGTCTTTGCTGGACAGCGCGGCATTTGACGGTCTCGACTATTTCCCTGCAACTGCGCTCTACAGCTATCTGATTGTGCAGATATTGTGTCTGGTCACGCGTGAAGTGCTTGCCCTGCAAAGCATAAAACACAATCCTCAGTCCTGGCTTGCCAGTCGCTGGTTCTCCCGCGTAATGGCTGGTTTTCTGCTGTTGATGCTGACGTCCATCGTGGCGGGAAATATATCCGGCTGGAGCTACGGTAACCATCATCCCTTTATTACCGCGTTATGGCTGGTTGTTTTGCTGGCGGGATACTCCTTCTACCGCTATCGCCATCCTGATCTTTGCATGCTGACGCTGGGGGCGGTCAGTTTAGCTGCCGTTGGATGCGTATTGATCATGCAAATGTTCGACAGTTCTTACGATGTGGGTGGCCTGTTTATGCTGGGCTGTCTGATGGCTTTATGGCTGACGGGATGTGGTGCCCTGATGCTCTCCTGGCGGCGTAAACTCTATGAGCGCCAGCCGGTCGAGGTTTCCTCCACGGAGGTCGCTTTACTGACGGAGCAATTACGTCAGCATAATTTGCTTAATCAGACGCAAATTGAAGAGATTCAGCAATACGATCACTCCTCTCACCTTCCCTGGTATCTGCGGCTGACGCTGGGTGTCGGTGGCTGGGTGGCGGCGATGATTATTTTACTTCTGCTGATACTGGTGCTGTATGTTGTCGGCCTGCTCAATGATCCCAACGCTGCCACGGTGATTATCCCTTCGCTGCTCCTTGCCTTTGTCGCGGGCGGACTTTTGCGCGTACAGGGCGTGAGTAAGCATCATATCGGGCTGGCATGGGCGATAGCGGCAACCTGTGGCCTCTGCTTTGGTTTCTATATTCTCTTTGAGCCTGGTTGGGAAATGTCTTTCCTGGTGGGCTCGCTCTGTTCATTGCCTGTGCTTGCGTTGATGGCGCTGGCCATGTCAGATCGTACTTTCCGCTTTATGGCGATAACCGCGCTGACATTTTTGCTAATCCTTTCCGGCAATTTACTGGCTGGCATGTATTTACCGCCGGCCGCCAGTTTTTGGACAGTGTCAGCGCTGGTCGCTGCCATAGTGATTTTCTGGCTGTGGATTATCAGAGAACAAATTAACCTAAAAGCCACATCATGGGCTGATGCGGTTTCTCCTTTCCTCTGGGGTATTCCTTCCGGCCTGGTATTGCAGTGTTTTTCCGGTATTAATTCCTCGCTTCTCTTCGATTTTTTCTGGCAGCCAGCAGGGTATTTCACTCTTTCGCAGGGTACCGGCACAGGCATTGCCGCAGGTTTAATACTGGGGTGTTTGTATCAGACTGGGGTGAAAAAGATGCCATCAGCCATGCTGTATCTGGCGGCGGCGGTTTTGTGTGGTGCCGCAGCCTTTTATGCGCCGGGGATCGGCCTGGGCCTGTGGTTGTTACTGATGGCCCGTTATCAGGGAAGTCAGGGGATTTTAGCCGCGAGCGGCTGTTTTTTGGCGCTGTATGTCATTGACTGGTATTACTTCCTCGGCGTCAGCTTATTGCATAAATCTCTTCTGATGTTTGTCACAGGCGTGGTGTTGCTGGCGCTGGTATTTGCAGCCAAAAAGCTGATCTCCGCGCGTAAGGAGCAAACTTATGCGAACCGGTAATCTGAGAAAATGGCTGGCAGGATTGGTGATACTGCTGACGCTGACCGCAGTGAATACGGGTATCTGGCAAAAAGAGCAGGTGCTTAAACAGGGCGCGGTGATGATATTGCAGCTTGCGCCGGTTGATCCGCGTTCCCTGATGCAGGGGGATTACATGGCTCTCAATTATTCCATAACGCGATCTTTGCAGGAGGAGTTTTACCAGCAACGTCAGGTTTGTGATTCTGTTCCACAGACCCCGTGTCTGCCTGTCAGTGGCAAAATTATTGTGACCGTTAATGTACAGCGGCAGGTGACTCAGGCGCGGTTTGATAGCGGTGAGCCTTTGAAGCCTGATGAACTGCGGGTTAACTATCACATGAAGTCCGGAATGCTGACTGTGGGGACTGATGCTTACTTTTTCCAGGAAAGTCACGGTGAGCGTTTCGCCAGCGCGCGTTATGGTGCATTTCGGGTAGGGGAAGACGGGTCGGCCTTACTGACTGCGATGCTGGATAAAAATGGAAAAATGATTCAGCCGTAACGGAAAAACAAAAGGGCCTTTCGGCCCTTTTTGATATCTGACGTTTGTCGCTGCGTCGTGTTTTTATTGCAACTGAGCGGAGATAAGCGGCCAGCGGGTATCGAAGTCTTGCGTCGGTTTGTACTTGAATTCAGAGCGTACAAAGCGTGACAGCATCCCTTCGCAAAATGCCAGTAACTGGCTGGCGAGCAGGGTTTCATCACTGATAAACCCGCTGCCTTCACGCATTTTCTTTTCCCGCAAAACCTGACGCAATTGCGCTTCGATTCGCTCGAACAGCTGGTTGATGCGACCTTGCAGGCGGTCCTGTTCAAACATCAGGGCATGACCTGTCATGATGCGGGTTAGCCCCGGATTACGTTCGGCAAAACCTAAAATCAGCAGCAAAATCAGACGGATTCTGTTTAGCGTATCTTTTTCATCCTGCAGGATGAGATTGATACGAGTGATCAGACTGTCTTCGATAAACTCGATTAAACTGTCAAACATCCGCGTTTTACTGGGAAAATGACGGTAAAGAGCTGCTTCTGAAACACCTACACTGGCGGCAAGCTTTGCGGTTGTGATCCGCTGGCTGCCATCGCTGGACTGAAGCATTTGCGCTAACGCCTGCAAAATCTCTTCGCGCCTGTTCCTTTTTGTCGTTTCTTTCTCTGCCATGTCTGAATAGACCCTTGCTAAAAAACGGCTAAAACCATGGAGAAACCGCACAACTGCCGCATGAATCGCTGTGATCCTGCGGCTTATTTCGTTCCCTTCGCGTTGTTACGGTCTGATAGTGATAAGGATCTGTTCAATATCGCGTCAAAATCTGCGGTGCTGAACAGGTTCTTATTGGCGACCTGAGTGGCCAAAGCCCCCTTCGCCGCGTTCACTGGCGTCAAAATCTTCCACCAGATTGAATTCTGCCTGAACCACAGGGACAAATACCATCTGAGCAATGCGCTCGCCCGGTTCAATAATAAATGTGGTCTGACCGCGGTTCCATACCGATACCATCAGCTGGCCCTGATAATCAGAGTCGATAAGACCGACCAGATTGCCCAGCACGACGCCGTGTTTATGGCCCAGACCGGAGCGCGGCAAAATCACCGCCGCCAGATTAGCATCACCAATATGGATAGCCAGACCAGTTGGCAGCAGCGTAGTTTCACCCGGTTTCAGTTCTACAGACGCGTCCAGACAGGCGCGTAAATCCAGACCCGCAGACCCTGGTGTTGCGTAAGCCGGTAAAGGGAAAGTCGAACCGATGCGCGGGTCGAGAATTTTAATGTCGATTTTTTTCATCATAACGGCTGACAATCTCTTCTAATAAACGTTGACCAAGCAGGGACTTATCGCTGAGCGGTAAAATTTTATCCCCGTCCTGCCAAAAAAGATGCAGGGCATTGGAATCACTGTTGAAACCCTGCCCGGCAAGTGAAACATCGTTAGCGCAGATCAGATCCAGATTCTTGCGGATCCTTTTTTGCCGCGCGTATTCTTCCACATTCTGGGTTTCAGCGGCAAACCCCACAACGTATGGCCGGTTCTCTGTCATGGCGGCAACGCCCGCGACAATGTCGGGGTTTTTCACCATTTTCACAGTGATTTCATCGCCTTGCTTTTTGATTTTCTCATCAGCAATAATTTCTGCGCGGTAATCAGCCACGGCAGCGCAGGAAATAAAAATATGCTGAGAACCCGCAGAAAGCTGCACCGCTTTTTGCATTTCCAGCGCACTTTCCACATCAATCCGGCGGACGTTAGGCGGTGTCGGCTGGGTGACTGGTCCGGCGATTAGCGTAACCTGCGCACCGCGTTCAGCGGCGGCTTTGGCAATCGA
>NZ_JBOCUM010000003.1:0-548308 GCF_050606005.1 Rahnella sp. PAMC25617 | reverse complement strand
GGTTCGTATGGCGGAGTGTGTTGAGAAATCATGACATGATGCGGTATGGATGAAACAGAATTTGCCTGGCGGCAGTAGCGCGGTGGTCCCACCTGACCCCATGCCGAACTCAGAAGTGAAACGCCGTAGCGCCGATGGTAGTGTGGGGTCTCCCCATGCGAGAGTAGGGAACTGCCAGGCATCAAATTAGTAAAGAACGTGTTCCTTTTCCCCTGACAAGGAAAATAACAGGAACAAGCAGGCATCAGCCGATTGCTGATGCGTGTGAAAGAACCGGTGGAGCGGTAGTTCAGTTGGTTAGAATACCTGCCTGTCACGCAGGGGGTCGCGGGTTCGAGCCCCGTCCGTTCCGCCACTTATTGCATAACCCCTGAATCGAAAGATTCAGGGGTTTTTTGCATATGTTTTTTAGAATTCCAGAGCTAAAACGAATTTAACCTTCGTATGATTTTCTTATTCTCAGATAATCTCGCCCGATATTTATAAAGCTGGTTATTACTTCAGTTAAATAGCCTTAATTAACCCGGAATAACTATATTTACACAATGGTAATTGTTATCAGTAATATTATTTCCTATTCAAGAAGCTCAGAAGTTTAACGTTAATCTCCTGTCTCAATAAGTAGTTCGTTTTAAGTTTGTTTATATTAGGATAAATAAGTGGAGATGAAAAATAACTTGTTGTGGAATCTTAAGTAAAATCTATAGTTCAGGGTTATATGTCCACAAATTACAGATGCAACTTTCAATAAAATATCATAAAGTCATATTTCTAATAATTCACAAAGATCACTCATCATGAAATTAACACTGGATATGCTTGACTGGCGGGCTCTTGCTCCGGGAGTTGACAGCTGCGAACACTGGATCCAGTGGGCCCACCGGCCTGATGCAGAGAGATTCTCGGGTGAAATCCCTAAAAGCACGCAAATTCCCATGATGACTGCGCGTCGTATGAGTATCGGAAGTCGTTTCGCAGTGGATTCCGGTCTTTTATTGCTCGAAAATTATAAAGTCGACGCTGCCATTTTTACCAGTCGTCACGGTGAGCTCGAAAAAACAGGGCGAATTTTGCATAATTTAGCGAATGAAGAGCCTGTTTCGCCGACAGAGTTTTCGATGTCAGTACACAATACCGCGGCGGGTTGGTTAACCATTACCGGTAAAAAACCTTTGCCAGTCACCTCATTAGCCGCGGGACATGATAGTTTTCAACAGGGAATACTTGAAGCACAATCAATGTTATCTGCGGGGGCTTCCCGCGTTATGCTGGTCGATTTCGACGGACAAATTCCTGCGATATATAATGAATCGGTAAATTCTGAGTTTCTTCCTTATGCGGTAGCAATAATATTAACGGCTGGCAATACTTTGCAGTGTGAGCGTGTTTCTATGCCCGGTGAACATCAGATAGTGCCTCTTGCGCAGAGTCTTCAATTCCTGCGCGGTTATCTTTCATCTTCCCCTTCATTTGAGGTGAATGCAGGTAATCGTCACGGCTGGCAATGGTCACGTGACATGCAATGAGAGAATCTCAATTGAACCAAGGGGTGTCTTCTCTGGCGAACCGTATCTGGAGATGGTTGGCGACCGGATTCTTTTTCGCACTTTTCGGAATTGGCGGACTGTTGCTTTCGCTTATCTGGTTTAATCTGTTGCGGCTTATCATACGCCAGCCAGACAGATTGCACCGCATGACGCTGAACAGTATCCGCAGCAGCTTTCGGTTTTTCCTCGGCGGATTGCGCCTGGTTGGGGTGATGGATTACCGTTTTACAGGTGATGAAAAGTTTCAACAGGATACCGGCTGTCTGATCGTGGCAAATCATCCCAGCTTGCTTGACTATGTCATTCTGGCCTCACAAATGCCGCGCTGTGATTGCATTGTCAAACAAGCTTTGCTGAAAAACCCGTTTCTGAGTGGCGTGATTAAAGCTGCCGGATATCTGGTTAACTCCGGATCGGATACGCTGCTGCAGGCTTGTGAAACACGCCTGCAAGCGGGAGGAACGCTGCTGATCTTCCCCGAAGGTACACGTACCGTGCCTGGCGAGCCGTTAACTTTACAGCGTGGTGCGGCAAACATTGCGCTGAGAGCAAATTGTGATGTAAGAATTGTTCATATTACCTGTCAGCCGCCTATGCTGACTAAACGGGGAAAGTGGTATCAAATTCCCCCGGTAAAACCTCAGTTTGTTATTACTGTTGCCGATAAGGTAAAAGCTGAAGACTTTCTCTATGAAAGCGATCTTTCGCCGGCTCTGGCTGCAAGACGTCTGACACAACATTTGCGCACTGAGCTGATGCGTGGAAATACTCAAGATAATGAGAAATAAGTCATGGATTCATTAAGTAACGACATTAAAGTCCTGATCATCACGACGCTTAATCTGGAAGGTATGACACCAGATGAGATAGAAACTCAGGCGCCGCTTTTTGGTGACGGTTTGGGGCTGGACTCCATTGACGCTCTTGAACTGGGCCTGGCGTTGAAAAAACAATACGGTGTGATCCTTTCGGCTGAAAATCAGGAAATGCGCGAACATTTCTATTCCGTTGAAAGTCTGGCCAGATTTATATCAGTACAGCGTGGTTAAAGAGATTCCTATGCAGAAGCAAGAAATTTACCAGCAAATTAGCGTCCTATTAATCAAGCTATTTGAAATTGATGAAAGTGATATCAGTCCGCAAGCGAAGCTTTATGAGGATCTGGAATTAGACAGTATTGATGCTGTGGATCTGGTTGTTCATTTGCAAAAGATAACGGGCAGAAAGATTAAACCTGAAATGTTCAAGTCTGTAAGAACAGTTCAGGATGTTGTTGATGCGATTGATGAATTGCTTAACACGCCTGAGTCCTGATATTTGTGAATAAGCTCCGGCATTTATCATTCCCATTGCTGGCAAAAATTGCCCGATGGGCAATGCCGTTGGCGGTGATTGCTTATCCGATAGCCGTTTGGTGCGGATTAAAAAATTGGGGAACCGGCATTCTGGCACCTTTGCTGATCGCCATATTTATTCTGCGGTTACTGACTTTTCGCGGAAAATTATCCCAGCTTACTTTTTTTGGAAAAGCGATTGCCATCGTGGGGATCGTGCTGGTGGCAACCAGCGTTTTGCTCCGCGAAACATCAATGTTGCTGTATTACCCGGTCGCGGTGAATGCATTATTGCTGGGAGTATTTTTCAGCTCTCTCTATGCCCGGCAATCTCTGGTTGAGCGACTTGCCCGTTTAAGCGAACCGGAATTACCGCCACGGGGCGTGATGTATACACGTCGGGTTACGCAAGTCTGGTGTGTTTTCTTTTTATGTAATGGGTCAATGGCCTTATATACCTGCCTGAAAGGCGATACGGATTTATGGGCTCTTTATAACGGCGGGATCAGTTATCTGCTGATTGGCTTATTGATGGGTATTGAATGGATAGTCAGAAAGCGTCTGCGTCAGTGATAACCCTGCCGATGTGTAAATGGTTGAGCGCGGAAAGATCTGAGGATCATCTCGTCGCATGGAATGAAAGCCGTGAATGGCGGCAACACGAGTTTCGTCGCGATGTGCTATCTCTTATTGCCGGGCTCCGCAGGACTTCTCATAGCCGTTGGGCGCTATGTCTGGAAGATAACTATTCTTTCGCGGTCGCGCTGCTGGCGGTGATTTATAGCGGAAAAACGCCGGTTCTGCCCGGTCATTTTCGTCCCGCCGTATTAGCTGAACAGCAAAGTGAATTTGATGCGCTGATTACCGATCTCCCTTTGTCACCGGATTGCCCGGTACTGCGTTTTCCGTTCGCATCGGAAGATACTCTGAAGGTTCTGCCACCATGGCCGCAAGATGCCTCAGTCATCCTGTTTACTTCCGGTTCGACGGGGAAACCACAAAAAATCGTCAAGCCGGTTTCCTGTCTTGATCTTGAAAGTCAGTGGCTCGGCGCACGCTGGGGAACAGAATTTGCTGACGCGCGTTTTGCCGCCACCGTTGCCCCTCATCATATGTATGGCCTGAGTTTCGCTTTCATGTTGCCGCTGTCTCTGGGACTGCCGTTTGTGACCACCAGTGTTAAATATCATGAGCAATTACACTCTCTGGCTTCCGTACATTCTCTGGTTTTCATCAGCAGCCCGGCATTTCTGGAAAGACTGGATCCGGCGCTGAATATGCCAAAACTCCGGCACGTTTTTTCAGCTGGCGGACCGCTGAAACATGAGTCTGCACGCTTAGTCGCACAAACCTGCGGCGACGTGCCGACGGAAATCTATGGCACGACAGAAACCGGTGTTATCGCTTTTCGGCAGCAGCATCAGCCAGAACAGGTCTGGACGCTATTTGGCGAAAACGTTTTTTCGCTCAGCCCTGATGGCAATACTTCCCTGATTTCGCCACTGGTTTCGCCTTCGTGCTGCTTCATGCTCAGCGATGAGATTCGAATGTTGCCTGCCGACCCGTGTCATTTTGAGTTGCTGGGACGCAAAGACCGGATCGTTAAAATAGCCGAGCAACGGGTCTCCCTGACTGAAATAGAACAACGTTTGTGCCAGCTGGATCTTCTTTCAGAGGCCAGCGTGCTGACTGTTGAAAAGCGCGGGCGGGTTTATATGGCTGCCGTGCTGGTGTTAAGCCGCAGCGGAGAACAGTTACTGGATGCGCAAGGTCAGGCAGCACTGCTGGATAATCTTCGTCAGAGCCTGCGCAGCTGGATATCGCCCGTTGCGCTGCCACGATACTGGCGCATTGTTCCGGCGATCCCCCTTAACCAGCAAGGCAAGCGCTCGGCTGCTGAACTACAGGAGATGTTTTTATGATTATGCCTGACGTGCTGAACCAGCAACTCACCAGCGAAACCGGCCTGCTTCTTACGTTCAGGTTGCCTGCACAATTACTCTGGTTCAGGGGCCATTTCCCGTCGTCGCCAATCCTTCCTGGTGTGACACAGGTGAACTGGGTCATGAACTACGCAGAAACGATTTTGGGAATGAATAAAGCGTTTGCTGGTATGGAAGTGGTGAAGTTCCAGCGGCCACTTTTACCTGAAGAAACCGTAGATTTGCACATCGACTGGCTTAAAGAAAAAAACCAGCTGGTATTCCGGTATAGCGTAGCTGATGCCGTCGCCAGCAGTGGGAAAATCACATTATGTCCATGATGCCGCCAGCCCCATTTTCTCCCTGCCTGATTATTCCGTGCTACAACCACGGGCCGATGATGGCCGGTGTTTTGGAAAGTCTCCGGCCGTTCGATCTGCCCTGTATCGTGGTGGACGATGGCAGCGACGCGCAAACGGCAGACGAGCTACAACGTCTGGCTTGCATCACACCATGGATGAGTCTGACGCGCTTACCGGCAAATCAGGGAAAGGGTGGTGCCGTGATGGCGGCGCTGCGGCTGGCTGCTGAAAAAGGCTTCACTCATGCACTACAGGTTGACGCCGACGGTCAGCATCAGCTTTCTGACGTCCCCGCAATGCTGGCGGAAGCCAGAAGCTACCCGGATTGTCTGATCTCCGGTCAGCCGGTTTACGATGACAGCGTGCCGAAATCGCGTCTCTATGGCCGCTATATCACGCATTTTTGGGTATGGATCGAAACCCTGTCATTCTCAGTAAAAGACAGCATGTGCGGCTTCCGCGTTTATCCTCTCAGGCCTTGCCTGCAACTGATGGAGAAAAAGACGCTGGGTTTGCGGATGGATTTCGATACGGAAATCATGGTGCGTCTTTACTGGCAGGGCACGCGCAGTCGTTTCCTGCCCACGCGGGTGACTTACCCCGAAGACGGCCTCTCGCATTTCGATGCCGTAAAGGACAACCTGCAAATTTCCTGGATGCACACCCGGCTGTTTTTTGGCATGTTGCCGCGCATTCCTTATTTGCTGCGCCAGCGTAAAGACCGGCCGGAACACTGGTCAGTGACTCAGGAACGTAAAGGATTGTGGGGTATTCGCCTGATGCTGGCGGTTTACCGGACGCTGGGTTACAAAGCTTTTCGTCTGCTACTTTATCCGGTCATCACTTATTTTTGGCTCACTGGCCGCAAACAGCGCAATGCCTCTGCGGACTGGCTTGCACGTGTCCGCACTATAGCCGCACAGCGCAACATTTCCCTGCCTTATCCGCTGAGTACGTTCCGCCATTTCATGCGCTTTGGTGAATCTATGCTGAGTAAACTGGCGAGCTGGCAGGGCGATAAAACTCTGACTGATCCGGTGCTGGTCAATCCCGAAATTTGTGAATCACATATTGCCTCCGGGCGCGGCACGTTGATCCTCGCTTCACATTTGGGCGACATCGAATCCTGCCGGGCGATTGGTGCGCTCAATTACCGGATCACCGTCAATGCGCTGGTGTTTACCGAACACGCCGAGCGGTTCAATCAGGTGATGAAAGAAATTAATCCGCAGGCGGTGGTTAATCTCATTCAGGTCAGCCAGATGGGGCCGGAAACGGCTATTTTATTGCAGGAAAAACTGGATGTCGGTGAATGGGTAGCGATTGTCGGCGACCGCACGTCTGCCAGCCAGCATCAGCGCGGGGAGCATTCCCGCATCATTTACAGCGAGTTTCTGGGCCAGCCCGCGGCCTTCCCGCAAGGGCCTTTTATTCTGGCTGCGGCGCTGCGTGCGCCGGTCATGCTGATGTTTGGCATCATGCAGCAACAGCGGCTGCATATTTACTGTGAATCTTTTGCGGATCCCCTGATCCTTCCGCGCGGCAAGCGTCTGCCTGCGCTGCAGGCCGCTGTCGATCACTATGCCACACGGCTGGAATATTACAGCCTGCTCGCGCCGCACGACTGGTTCAATTTTTATGATTTCTGGCAGCATCCCGCGGATGTCGCCCCTGACAGGAAACCTGACTGATATGACTTCCAAACTTGATCCGCGTTTTAACGATCCGCGATTTTCTACCCGTGTCGAAATCACTGTGCCTTTCCATGATGCCGATGCGATGGGCGTGGTCTGGCACGGCAACTATTTCCGTTATCTGGAAGTCGCGCGCGAGCAGTTACTCAAACAGTTTGATTACGGTTACCGTCAGATGGAGGCATCCGGTTATGTCTGGCCGATTGTGGATACCCGCCTGAAATACATCGCACCGGTGCTCTTTGAGCAGCGTATTGCGGTTCATGCTCAGCTTGAGGAAATTGAAAATCGTCTGCGTATCGGCTATCAGATTTATGACATCGAAACCGGTAAACGCACGACGACGGGTTACACATTGCAGGTCGCGGTAGATGCCACTACGAAAGAAATGTGCTTCGTCTCGCCGCAGGTGCTTTTCGATAAAACAGGAGTCAGTCTGTGAAAGCTTTTCTGTTCCTCGTACTGACCTTCTTAAGCGTAACCGCGCACGCCGTCACGCTGGAAGAATTACAGCAACGCTTCAGTCAGGTGCCGGTATTGCGTGCTGATTTTGCGCAGCAAAGAACCATCAGCGGGATGGCACAACCGCTCAATTCCAGCGGCAATCTGCTGATTGCTCAGCAGCAGGGGTTGTGGTGGCAGCAGGAAAAACCGTTCAGCCTGACGTTATTGCTGACAGAAAAACGCATGGTACAAATCATGGCGGGGCAGGAACCGCAGGTAGTGACGGCAGATAATAACCCGCAGATGTTCCAGTTCAACTCCTTGCTCAGCGCGCTGTTCCACGCAGACCGCAAAGTGCTGGAAGAAAACTTTGCTCTCGATTTTAAAGATTTGGGCAAAGGTGCCTGGAAACTCGTCCTGACGCCTAAAGTGTCACCGCTGAACCGACTGTTCCGCAGCATCACGCTTAATGGCGAAACTTTCCTGAACAATATTGATATCAATGATATGCAGGGCGATGCCACACACATTCGTTTCTTCAATCAGAAAACGACACCTGCCACGCTGACCGACGCCGAGAAACGCCATTTTGCATCCTGATCTTCACAGAAAACTGGCGCAAAGCTGGCTGCTGATTATCGCGTTGATGGTGGCGGCACTGTTCTGGTTGCTGCCGCGCAGTCAGATTAACAGCAGCGTGCTGGCGCTTTTGCCTCAGCAGCAGACGGCGGATGTTCCTCAGGCATTTTCTGACGGATTCACGCAGCGGCTGGACAGGCAATTGATGTGGCTGGTCAGTCCGCCGCCGGGGGCCGGGGTTCAGCCCGCCAATGACTGGCTTACGCAACTGCAAACGTTGCCGGAGCTGAATCGGATCGCAGGGCCGATGGATGCGCAGCGTCAGCAGGAGTGGGGCGCTTTCTTCTTCAAACATCGCAATGCGTTGCTTGATGACGCGACGCGCCAGCGCCTGAAATCGGGCGCTGAGGCACAAAGTCAGTGGATCCTCGGTCAGGTCTATTCGGCGTTTTCAGGCGTCAGTGGCAAAGAACTGGCAAACGATCCGCTGCTGCTGGTGCGTGCTTCGCAAATGGCGCAACAGCAAAACAGCGCCGGTATGACGCTGGATCAGGGCTGGCTGATGGCCCGCGATAAACAGGGCCGTAACTGGTACCTGCTGCACGGTGAGCTGAAAGCCTCTTCGTATGACATCACCTCGGCAAAACACACAGTGGCGGCGCTCAGTGCGGCGAAAGATGCGTTTGAAGCACGCTGGCCGGGCGCGAAAGTCCTCGAGCGCGGCACGATTTTCTACAGTAATTATGCCAGTCAGCAGGCTGAGCACGATCTCTCCACGATTGGCGCGGTATCAGTGCTGGGCGTGTTTGCGCTGATCTTACTGATGTTCCGCTCTGTCCTGCCGTTGTTGCTCAGCCTGCTATCTGTCGCTATCGGCGCGCTGTCTGGCACCGTTTTTACCTTATGGATATTTGGCGAAATTCACGTGATGACGCTGGTGCTGAGTACCAGCATTGTCGGCATTTCCGCCGACTATACGTTGTACTTCCTGACGGAACGGCGTGTACACGGTGAGGTGAATTCCCCGCTGGAAAGTCTGAAAAAGCTCTTCCCCGCCTTATCTGTGGCGCTGCTGACCACGGTGGCCGCCTATCTGATGTTGCTGATTGCGCCGTTCCCCGGCCTGCAACAGCTGGCCGTTTTTGCCGCCGCCGGGCTGAGTGCCGCCTGCATCACCGTAATGTGCTGGTATCCGTATTTATCGAAGCGTTTGCCGGTCGGGCCAGCCCCGGGACTGGGGATCATCATGCGCTGGTTGCTGGCGTGGCGCAGTCGCAAAGCCGTTAGGTTCGGATTACCCTTGCTGGTTTTAGTGCTGGTGGTGGCCGGAATATCGCGGCTGAAAATCAATGATGACATCGCCGATCTGCAATCCCTTCCTGCGGATTTACAGCAGCAGGAACAGCAGATCGCCGCGCTGACCGGACAGACCAACGATCAGAAATGGCTGCTGGTGTATGGCGACAGCGCAGAACAGACACTGCAACGTCTGGAAGCTTTGCGGCCAAAGCTGGCGCAGGCCAAAGAGAAGGGCGTAATTGACGGATTCCGTGCGCTCAGCCTGCCTTCACAAGCACAACAGCAGCGCGATTTATCCCTGCTCCGCCAGCGCACCCCGCAAATTATTGCGCAGTTGCAGCAGGCGGGGGTGACGGTGGTGAAACCCGATCTCAGTGCGCAAACGGTTGATGTGCCGCAATGGCTTAACAGTGTGGTAAGTGAGGGCTGGCGTTTGCTGTGGCTGACGCTGCCGGACGGGCGCAGCGCCACGTTAATTCCGGTGAGCGGCGTGCATGACAGCGCAGCGATGGCGGCGCTGGCGGCTTCCACACCTGGAACGGGCTGGATCGACCGCAAAACAGAATTCAGCAGCCTTTTCTCACAATACCGCGTTTATCTGACGTATCTGCTGGCGCTGGGTGTGGCGGTCATTGCGGCTATTTATCTCTGGCGTTTTCGTCTGCCGCACGGGCTGATTTGCCTGGTGCCGACGCTGCTTTCGCTCGGAATGGGCGTCGCGGCACTGGGTTTCAGCGGTCACAACCTCAATCTTTTCTCCCTGCTGGCGCTGATCCTGGTGCTGGGGATTGGCATCAATTACACCCTGTTTTTCACCAATCCGCGCGGCACGCCCACCACATCAATGTTTGCTATTTTCATGGCCGTGGTGACGACATTACTGACGTTTGGCATGCTGGTGTTCAGCTCGACACAGGCGATCAGCAGTTTCGGAATCGTACTGAGCGCCGGTATATTAACGGCTTTCCTGCTGTCGCCACTGACCTTGCCGGCAAAAAAACGAGGACGTAAAAAATGACCCGATTGATGTGGCCGGTGCTGGCGCTTCTGATCTTAATGCTGGGCGGTTGTGCGATAAATTCCCCTTCCGGTACTGAGCCTCAGGCGTGGCTAAAACGCGGCGTTCAGGTGAAACTTCCCGCCCCCTTATTAGATAAGCCGGTCAGTCAGCAACAGTTACTGACGGCTACCGTCAACGGCAAACAGCAGTCATTGCTGGTGCTGCTTAATGCGGATGGCAAATCGCTGCAACTGGCCGGATTGTCTCCGCTTGGGATCCGCCTGTTCAAAGTGGTCTACGATCAAACAGGTATCCACCTCGGGCAGGCGATAAAAATGGAGGGTTTACCTCCCGCTAATCAGGTTCTGGCCGATATTATGTTGAGCTACTGGCCGGTACAGAGCTGGCAACCGTTGCTGCCAGCGGGCTGGACGTTCGATGAGCAGCCTTTGCGCCGGACATTACTGGATAACGAAGGCCATGCCGTCACCCGTATTGATTACGTGGTGCAGGGCGGCACGCGTCAGCCCGTTTCGATTACTCAGATGGCGTTTCACTACCAGATAACTATCCAGAATGTCGGTGAATAACATGATCTACTTTTCGGCCGTGGGCATGGTTAACGCGCTGGGAAATAACAACGCGCAAATCGCAGCCAGCCTGATGGCGGGCGTAGCGCCGGGTATGACCGTGCAGGAAGGCTGGCTGACGGAAGACCGGCCGGTCTGGCTGGGCAGTGTGACGGGTGACTTGCCTGCCATCCCGGCTGCTCTCTCTGCGCACCGCAGCCGCAATAATCAGCTGTTACTGGCCGCGCTGGCGCAAATTGAAGCGCCGGTAAATGACGCGATCGCCCGTTATGGCAAAGATCGCGTGGCAATCGTAATGGGCACCAGCACGTCAGGCATTGCTGAAGGTGAAGACGCGGTACGCTATCTTCAGCAGCATGGTGAATTCCCTGCGGGTTATGACTATCAGCAACAGGAGCTGGGTGATCCTTCAGAGTTTATGGCGCAACTGCTGGATCTGAGTGGTCCCGCCTATACCTTATCGACGGCCTGTTCTTCCAGTGCGAAAGCGATTATCAGCGGAAAACGCCTGATTGAATCCGGGCTGGCTGATGCCGCGCTGGTCGGCGGGGCTGACAGTTTGTGCCGGATGCCGGTAAACGGCTTCAACAGCCTGGAATCTTATTCCCGCGGTCATTGCACGCCATTCGGGCAAAACCGCGATGGGATCAATATCGGTGAGGCATCAGCCCTGATTTTGCTGACACGTGAACCGGCAGATATTGCGCTGCTTGGTGCCGGTGAATCATCAGATGCCTGGCATATGTCTGCGCCGCATCCTGAAGGGCTGGGCGCCGAACGTGCCATTGTTATGGCGTTAGAACAGGCCGGTCTGCGTCCCGCGGATGTGGGCTACATCAATGCACATGGCACTGCCACGCCGCTTAACGATCAGGTGGAAGCCGCGGTGATCCACCGGCTGTTTGGCAACCGGACGCCGTGCAGTTCTACCAAACACCTCACCGGTCATACGCTGGGTGCGGCGGGCGCAACGGAAGCGGCGCTGAGCTGGCTTATCCTCACGCAACATCTTGCGTTGCCGCGACAGGATTTCAGCATAACGCCGCGGGATATCAGCCTGCCGGATATCCGTCTGGTGGAAACCACAGTAATGGCGGAGAAACCGGTCATTTTATCCAACTCCTTTGCTTTTGGCGGCAATAACGCCAGCCTGGTGATCGGAAGACCGTCATGAATGCCTTAAACGCAGCAGATTATTTACCGCATGAATCGCCGATGGTGTTGCTGGAAAACATCATCGACGTGACAGAAGAAACGGCGTTGTGCAGCGTCGTGGTTTCAGAAAACGGCGTGCTGGCACCGTTTCTCAATGCTCGTGGTGCGTTGCCCGCGTGGTACGCCATTGAGCTCATCGCGCAAACTATTGGCGTGTGGAGTGGCTGGCACGGCGCGCAGAGCGGGTTATCGCCGCAGGTGGGCATGCTGCTGGGCGGCAGGGCGATAAAATGCAGCGTGCCGGAATTTACAGCAGGCAGTGAATTACGGATAAGCGTGGCGATGGTATTGCGCGACGAAAAACTCGCCAGCTTTGAAGGCGTTATCTGCATCAAACGAGAACAAGACAACCTTCAGGTTGCACAGGGAAGGCTGAATACGTACCAGCCAGACAAGGATGAATTGATTAAATTGACACAGGGGAAACTGGAATGACGCGTTCGGTATTAGTGACCGGTGCCAGCAAGGGGATCGGCAAAGCCATTGCCTGTCGGCTGGCAGGTGAGGGTTTTTTGGTAGTCATTCACTACCACAGCGATCAAGCAGGTGCAGATAACACCCTGCAACAGATAACTGAAAATGGCGGTAGCGGGCGCATTGTGCAGTTCGACATCAGCAACCGCCAGCAGTGCCGCGACGTGATCGACGCGGACATAGAAGCGCATGGTGCGTATTACGGTGTGATTAATAACGCCGGTATTACCCGCGACGGCGCGTTTCCTGCGCTGACTGACGAAGACTGGGACGGCGTGATCCACACTAATCTCGACAGTTTCTACAATGTTTTACACCCTTGCGTAATGCCGATGATCGGCCTGCGTCAGGGCGGGCGCATTATCGCACTTTCCTCGGTTTCCGGTATCACGGGCAACCGCGGTCAGGTCAATTACAGTGCGGCCAAAGCCGGGATTATCGGCGCCTGCAAGGCGCTGTCGCTGGAGCTGGCGAAACGCAAAATCACCGTCAACTGTATTGCGCCGGGGCTGATCGACACCGGTATGCTCGACATGGAACAGCCGGCGCTGGATGCTGCCATGAGCATGATCCCACTTAAACGTATGGGACGTGCCGAAGAAGTCGCCGGATTGGCGAGCTATCTGATGTCGGATATCGCGGGCTATGTGACACGCCAGGTAATCTCCATCAACGGAGGCATGGTATGAGTCATCGTGTAGTGATCACCGGCATGAAAGGGGTTACGGCATTCGGCAACCACTGGGACGAGGTTTCTGCCCGTCTGCAGCAGGGTAAAAATGCCGTTCGTCATATGGATGAATGGTTGATCTACCAGGGTCTGAACACTCATCTGGGCGCACCGGTGGATGATTTTGTGTTGCCTGCGCACTACACCCGCAAACGTATCCGGTCGATGGGGCGCGTCTCGCTACTTTCAACGCGTGCAGTGGAACTGGCGCTGGAACAGGCCGGTTTGCTGGAGGACCCGGTTCTGACCGATGGCGAGACCGGCATTGCGTTCGGTTCATCGACCGGCAGCACCGGTCCGGTGAGTGAATTCGCCACCATGCTGACGGAGAAGCACACCAATAACATCACCGGCACGACGTATGTGCAGATGATGCCGCACACCACGGCCGTGAATGCAGGATTGTTCTTCGGGCTGAAAGGGCGTGTTATCCCGACGTCCAGCGCCTGTACCTCCGGCAGTCAGGCCATCGGTTATGCCTATGAAGCGATCAAACACGGTTACCAGACTGTGATGGTGGCGGGCGGTGCGGAAGAAATCTGCCCGTCTGAAGCCGCCGTGTTCGACACGCTGTTCGCCACCAGCCAGCAGAATGATCACCCTGAACTTTCGCCGCGTCCGTTTGACACACAGCGTGACGGTCTGGTCATTGGCGAAGGCGCCGGGGCGCTTATTCTTGAGTCGCTCGAACATGCACAGGCGCGGGGCGCGAAAATTTACGCTGAAATCGTCGGATTCGCCACCAACTGCGACGCGGCGCATATTACCCAGCCGCAGCAATCCACCATGCAGATTTGTATCGAAAAAGCGCTGAAAAATGCCGGTATTCCTGCTTCTGAAATTGGCTATATCAGTGCGCATGGCACGGCAACGGATCGCGGCGATATCGCGGAAAGCCACGCAACTGCTGCCGTGTTTGGTAATCAGACGGCCATTTCATCGCTGAAAAGTTACTTCGGCCATACGCTCGGTGCCTGTGGTGCGCTGGAAGCGTGGATGTCGCTGGAAATGATGCGTGAAGACCGGTTTGTGCCGACCATCAACCTGACGCAGCCGGATCCGCTTTGCGGCGAACTGGACTACATCATGGGTGAATCGCGCCATATTCAGACTGAATTTATTCAGTCGAATAACTTTGCATTCGGTGGGATCAATACCTCTTTAGTTTTCCGTCGCTGGCAGTAAACAATGAACTCTGCGCGTCTCATCACTGCATCGCTGGATGACCCTTTTTCGTTGTCCCGCTTGTCCGCAGACATGATCGCTAAAAGTGCCGCAATGAACCCCGCCCGCCGCCAGCAATGGCGTGCGGGCAGGGTGCTGCTGGCCGAAGCATTGTCCGTTTTCTGCGGTTGTGAGACCTTGCCGGAACTGCAGTTTTCCGCGCAGGGAAAACCCTTTTTTGCCGATGTATCCCTGCCGCATTTTTCTCTCAGCCACAGCAAAAATCATCTGCAACTGCTGTTATGTCAGGCGGGTGAAGCCGGAGGCGATGTGGAGCAAATGCGTCCGCGCCGTCGTTATCATGACGTCGCCCGCGAAGCATTCAGTGACACTGAATTTCTGTGGCTGATGGAACAAGCGGAACCGCAAATGGCGTTCTGGCTACTGTGGTGTCTGCGTGAAGCGTGGCTGAAACAGCAGGGCGGCAGCGTGTGGCAGATGGACCGGATCCGCCTCGATCCTGCCTTCAGGTCTTTTACGTCTGAACCCGCCACGGACACGCAGTTATGGTATTTAGCCGATGGTTCTGAGATGCGTGCGCTGGCGCTGCCTGCGGGTGTTTCAGAACTTGAAGAATATGCTTTTAACGCGGTTTCCGGTGATTTTGTCCCACTGGCTTGCCGGCCATGGTCGCAATTTTCCTCCCGCTGATTATTGCGTTCAAATCAAAAGTCTTCTGGGGGGATATTCAGCTCCCGCGAGTTCCCAGCTTTTCACTCAGAAAATCAATAAAACACCGGATCCTTGTGCTGACCGTCTGATCGCTGTAATACACCGCGTGGAAAGGCATGGCGATACGCAGGGTGTCCGGTACCAGCAGTTTCACCAGATCTCCCCGTGCAACATCCTCATCGGTCATAAAGTCCGACAGACAGGCAATGCCGTTGCCCTGTAAACACAATCTGCGCAGCGTCTCACCGCTTCCTGAGCTGATAAACGGTGTGACCGTCAGTTGCTGGCCGTCCGCGCACAGCAGTGGCCATTTGTTCAGCGCCACCACTTCGTTAAAACCCAGACATCGGTGTTTTAGCAGATCATCAGCGCTTTGCGGCGTTCCCCATTTTTTCAGGTAATCCGGCGACGCCAGCACGCTGCGATAGCTGAGCATCAGCTTGCGCGCCCGCAGGCTGGAATCTTCCAGCTCACCGACGCGGATCGCCACATCCACTTTATGGTCGATCAGATTGATATTGCTCTCGGAAGAAAAAAGCGCGAGCGACATCTTCGGGAAACGTTCCGTAAATTCAGCCACCAGCGGTGAAATGATATGCAAAATAACCGGCGTCGCTGCATCGATGCGTAAAATCCCCTGCGGATCGTCGCGGTTCTCCAGCAGATCGTCTTCTGCTGCCGCCATTTCATGCAGGATCTTCTGTACGCGAAAGAAATAGCGCTCGCCTTCGTGCGTCAGGCTGATCTGACGCGTGGTGCGGTTGAGCAGGGTGATGCCCAGTTTTTGTTCCAGACGTTTCAACGTCCGGCTGACCACGGAATTATCCTGCCCCAGCTGTTCTGCCGCGCGGCTGAAACTGCCGCTTTCCACCACCGTGACAAAGGTAATCAACTCTTCAGAACTGGCTCGCATTGTTGTTACTCCAGCATAAATAAATTGATATTTTGGTTATTTCTGTCATTTAAGCACAAGCCGATAATAGCCGCCATCAAATCGATATTCATGTGGAGTAAAGGTTATGCCGCTTGCACTATTAGCACTGACCATCAGTGCGTTCGCTATAGGAACAACAGAGTTTGTTATCGTCGGCCTGGTGCCGACCATCGCACAGCAACTGGGCGTTTCAGTCCCGTCCGCCGGTTTGCTGGTGTCCATTTACGCGCTCGGCGTGGCGATTGGCGCACCGGTTCTGACCGCACTGACGGGCCGCGTACCGCGCAAAACGTTGCTGATTGGTCTGATGGTGCTGTTCACGCTGGGTAACCTGCTGGCGTGGCAGTCACCGAATTACAGCACGCTGGTGATGGCGCGTCTGCTGACCGGCCTGGCGCATGGTGTGTTCTTCTCTATTGGCTCGACCATTGCCACCAGTCTGGTGTCGAAAGAAAAAGCGGCCTCTGCCATCGCGCTGATGTTTGGTGGTCTGACCGTGGCGCTGGTGACGGGTGTGCCGCTCGGGACATTTATCGGTCAGCATTTCGGCTGGCGTGAAACTTTCCTCGCGGTGTCGCTGATTGGTGTCGTTGCCATTATCGCCAGCGCGATCCTGGTACCGAATAACATCAAAAACAAACCGGCAGCGCGTATTGCCGATCAGGTCAAAGTGCTGATGAACCCGCGTCTGTTACTGATTTACGCCATCACCGCGCTGGGTTACGGCGGCGTATTCACTACGTTCACGTTTCTTGCGCCGATGATGCAGGAACAGGCCGGTTTCTCCGCCAGTATGGTCAGCTGGATCCTGCTGGCGTATGGCGTGTCGGTTGCCATCGGCAATATCTGGGGCGGCAAACTGGCTGACCGCCACGGAGCCGTTAAAGCCCTGACGATTATTTTTGCCGCACTTGCCGCGCTGTTGCTGATTTTCCAGTTCACTTCAGGTTTCGGTATTCCGGCGTTAATCACGCTGCTGGTGATGGGAATTTTCGCCTTCGGCAACGTACCGGGATTGCAGGTTTACGTGGTGCAGAAAGCCGAAGAGGTAACGCCGAATGCGGTCGATGTGGCGTCTGGTCTGAACATCGCAGCATTTAACGTCGGTATCGCTTTAGGTTCGGTGATTGGCGGGCAGGTGGTTTCCACAATTGGTCTGGCGCAAACGCCGTGGATTGGCGCGGTGATCGTCGCGGGCGCGCTGTTACTTATCCGTCTGAGCGGGCATCTCGACCGCAAGCCGAAAGCGGCGCTGGCCTGATTTATCCTGCATTCTGTGTCTTCACGGCTCGCTTCGGCGGGCCGTTTTAGTTTTTGTGCTAGCCTGTAGATGTGACAAGGTTGTATACCAATGTAAACAGATTTGGCCTGAGCGCCTGCGGGCGTATACTGAACTTTCGCTGTGGGAATCTCTCTCATATAGCAACGATATAACGGGTAAACAGGCGATTAGCGTGCGGAAAAAAACATATGCAATGAGGTATGTCGCAGGTCAGCCCGCTGAGCAAATCTTTCCGGGTGCCCTCGCACATTTAGGGCCGGATTTGCCGCCGGGTGCTGCGCTACCCAACTCGAATATTCTGCGCGTCATGGTGTGGAATATCTTTAAACAGCAGCGGGCTGACTGGTTGTCAGTTCTGCGCGATTACGGCAAAGATGCGCAACTGGTGTTACTTCAGGAGGCGCAGACGACGCCCGAACTGATCCGCTTTGCCACATCCAACTATCTGGCTGCCGATCAGGTGCCGGCGTTTATGCTGCCTCAGCACCCCTCTGGCGTGATGACACTCTCTGCCGCGCATCCGGTTTATTGTTGCCCGTTGCGTGAGCGTGAGCCACTTCTGAGGCTGTCTAAATCGGCATTAGTGACTGTCTATCCGCTTCTGGATGGTCGTTTGCTGATGGTAGTGAATATTCATGCCGTCAATTTCAGCATCGGTATCGACGTCTACAGCAAACAGCTCGACCCTATTGGTGAGCAGATTGCTAACCATAAAGGGCCGGTGATTATGGCGGGGGATTTCAACGCCTGGAGCAAACAGCGTATTAACGCACTGTACGGCTTTGCGGGGAATATCCATCTGGAGGAAGTGCGTTTTCCTTCTGACTACCGTAAGCGGGCGTTCGGCAGGCCGCTGGATTTCATCTTCTACCGAGACCTGAGCGTCACCAGTGCGTCGGTAATGGAAACACGGGCTTCAGACCATAACCCGTTGCGGGTTGAGTTTATGGCAAGTAAACCGCTGGCGTTGTAGCGCTTTTTTTGTTGAACAAAAGAACGCGGCTCAAAAGAACACAGTCAAAAAACGCAGACATAAAAAAAGCACCCGGAATATTCAGGGTGCTTTTTTATTGCCGGTACCGTTACGAATCAGGTATCAGGACTCATCTTGTTGCTGACGAACAACGTTAACTTGTTGCCCGGCTGCAGGTTGTCGGCATTAGTGTTCCAGCGCATCACATCTTTGATGTTGACGCCGTGACGCTTGGCAATGCTCGACAATGAATCGCCTTTACGCACCTGATAAGTGATGCTGCCGCCATTGGCACTGGTATCGCTGACGCTGTTATCCGCCACCTGCAGTGTTTGCCCAACTTTTAACGCGCCTGCTGAGCGCAAATTGTTCCAACGCTGTAAATCACGGGTCTTCACATTCAGCCGGGCTGCAATGCCAGACAAGCTGTCGCCGGAGCGAACCTTGTACTGTTTTGCACCTGACGGAGTGTTGCTGGCCAGTTTGGTTTCCTGTACTGCGGCAATATCGCCATCAGCCAGTGAATCTTTTAACTGGTCGGCATGCGCCTTCGGCAGAACGATGTAATGCGGGCCATTTGGCGCGGTTACATTTTTCTTGTAGCCAGTGTTAAACGACTTGAGCTTGGTCAGGGACATGCCCGCCATCTCCGCCGCCTGGGTCAGTTGCATCTGCTGTCCGACTTCAACACGCGCCAGGGCACGGTCTTCACTCGGTTTCGGCAGGTTGATACCGTATTTTTTACTGTGCTTGAGAATGTCGCTCAGGGCTAACATCTTCGGCACATAAATCGATGTTTCACGTGGAAGCGCCAGCGCCCAGAAGTCAGTCGAACGACCCTTAGCTTTGTTCGCTTTCACCGCTTGCATTACGCGGCCTTCACCACTGTTATACGCAGCAACGGTCAGTAACCAGTCGCCACCAAACATCTTGTTCAGGCGTTGCATCATATCAAGCGCAGCGGTTGTCGAAGCCACAACATCGCGGCGACCGTCATACCACTGGTTTTGTTTCAAACCATAGTTTCGACCCGTTTGAGGCACAATCTGCCACAACCCTGCAGCGTTAGCTGATGAGGTTGCTTTAGGGTCAAAAGCGCTCTCCACTATGGGTAGCAGTACCAGTTCCATCGGCATATTACGTTTCTTAATCTGCTCGGTGATCCAGTACATGTACGGCTCTGCCCGTAATGTTACATCGTGGAGATAGCTCTTATTCTTTAAATATTTAACTCTTTGTTCGCGGATCCGGGGATTATCCGGAACCTTCATCTTCAGCTCGTCGCCTATGAAGTTCCACAAATTTTGTTGGGAGACGGTGTCGTTTCCATCCAACCATCCCCCAGAGGCCGCACGGCCATCATCTGTGTACTGTCCTGCTTCACTTTGACTTGCTGAAGACAAACTCTGTGCATGTTGTTCCGGTACCTTCACGCCCTGCCTGGACGCCTGGCAACCTGTGAGCAACATGGAGGCGATTATTAGGATCGCGTTTGCCTTCATGTGTGTGTCATAGTTGCTTAAAAGACGAGCGATAATACTTTGCTTCGAAAAAAAACACAACCTTTGGGGCTAAAAGCTATCTTTCAGTGCCCTTAATTGCGCGAAAACCTGCCAGTCAGGCTTTAAGGAACCGTTAAGGTTTAATTTGTTTTGTAAATCAACATCATCGCAACGTAAAAAGAGGTTAATTTTACGCTCAAGACCGAGGGTAGAAGGCAGGGAAGATTGTCCCTTTTCACGCATTTGTTGCACTTTGTGCTCATGAGAATGAATATCATGATCCTGCGGTAAAATGGAGCGCGCAAACTTAAGATTTGAGAGAGTGTACTCATGTGCGGCGCAGACTAATGTTTCATCAGGCAGGGCTGCTAAGCGTTGAAACGACTGGTACATTTGCTCCGGCGTCCCTTCGAACAAACGGCCACATCCGGCGGAAAACATCGTGTCTCCGCAGAAAAGATAAGGTGCGCTATAGTATGAAATGTGACCAAGAGTGTGCCCGGGCGTAGCAAAGATCTGCCATTCCAGACCGCCAATTACCAATTTATCGCCGTTTTTAAGACTAATCTGACTAAATTTGTTCTCAGTTTCGTGAGGTCCGTACACTTTCAGACCCGGAAAATGGCTGCAAATCTCATCAACACCCCCAACATGGTCGTGATGATGATGCGTCAGGAGGATAGCCGTCGGGGTTAAATTATCCTTTTTCAGCGCGGCTAAAACCGGCGCTGCTTCACCGGGATCGACAATCAGGCAATGCCCTTGCTGGTCATCGAGCATCCAAATGTAATTGTCCTGCAAGGCAGGAATACTGATAAGATTCATGGCAACCTCTCTTTGGCAACTGCTTGAAAGAAGATAACAAACTATGCGACCAGCCCGCGCCCGTAAGAAAATAGTTGCACCGGCTTCATGGGAAGATATCCCATGCGGCGACTACTACCGTGCCGCGCTTGAGCAACAACTGCAACCCTGGTGGGGCAAACTTTACGGGTTCCACCTGCTGAAAATCGGCGCATTAAGTGCCGAAATCGATGCTCAGGCCTGTCCGATCTCGCATCAGGTGAACTTCGCACCGGAAGGCGAGGGGCTGCATGTTCAGGGCGATCCTTACTATTTACCGTTTGCGGCAAAATCGGTGGATGCCTGCCTGCTCAGCCATACGCTCGCTTACGCGGATGACCCGCACCGCATACTGCGTGAAGTGGATCGTGTGCTGATTGATGACGGCTGGATGGTGCTCAGCAGCTTTAATCCGCTCAGTCTTTTAGGTATCGGCAAACTGATGCCGGTGTTTCGTAAACGCCAGCCTTACAGCAGCCGTTTATTTACCCAGATGCGTCTGCTCGACTGGCTGTCTTTGCTCAATTATGAAGTGATGGTTCACCGGCGTTTTCACGTGCTGCCGTGGAAAAAGAATGGCGGAAAATTGCTGAGTACGCATCTTCCTGCGCTGGGATGTATGACGCTGATCATTGCCCGCAAAAGGACTTTCCCGCTGACACCGACCGCGAAAAAAGTCCTCGCACAGAAACAAAAAATACCGCAGGCGGTGGGGGCGACGAAGAGTTACCGGGAAGAACATCGGGATTGAGTTGAGAAAAAAATGACCGACGCCAGCCGTTTAATTCTCAGCCTGATAACCCACATCTTCCAGCGTCGGATTCCCCGCCGCTTCTTTCGCCAGCACGTCGCACCGCTCATTCTCAGGGTGTCCGGCGTGGCCTTTGACCCACATCCAGTTCAGCTGATGCGTCTGGATCGCGGCGTCGAGGCGTTTCCATAAATCGACGTTTTTCACCGGTTTTTTGTCAGCTGTTTTCCAGCCACGTTTCTTCCAGTTGTGGATCCAGGTGGTAATGCCCTGGCGCACATACTGGCTGTCGGTGCTCAGCGTCACTTCGCACGGCGTGCTCAATGCTTCAAGCGCCACAATCGCCGCCATCATTTCCATGCGGTTATTGGTGGTCAGACGAAAGCCCGCGCTGAACTCTTTTTCGTGTTGCTTATAGCGTAATATCGCGCCGAAACCGCCGGGGCCGGGATTACCCAGGCAGGAGCCGTCGGTGAAAATTTCTACCTGTTTGGTCATATCTGGCAGGCTCTGTCATCAAAAGTAAAAACCAAGTCTGACATAAACCGCCGTGCCGGGCACAGCAATATCTTGGGGTGTAACTGTCTGAAAGCGGGCGCTGAGGAGGCTTTGTAACAGGTTTGGGCATCAGTAATGACTCTTTTGGCTGGAGAGCGCTGTCTTTTGCAATATAATAGGAAACTGCAGAGTGCCAGTTCAAAACTCTGAGTGAGTTCCGACTTTCATGGTTTTTTCACTGCCAATTTTCCAATGCTTTAAGGATGTCTAATGAGAAATGTTACGGTTTCTGCAACACAAATGAGCTGCAGCTGGGATCTGGAAAAGAATATTGTTAACGCTGAGAAACTGGTTCGCCAGGCTCATTCTAAAGGCGCACAAGTTATTCTTATTCAGGAACTTTTTGCTGCGCCTTACTTCTGTATTGATCAGAGCCCTGAGCATTACAGCCTGGCACAGGAGCTGGATAACAGCCCGCTGATCCGCCATTTCTCTGCGCTGGCGAAAGAACTGGAAGTGGTACTGCCTCTGAGCTTCTTTGAAAAGTGCAATAACGCCTATTACAACTCGCTGGTCATGATTGATGCTGACGGCAGTGTGCTGGACGTTTATCGCAAAACTCACATTCCGAACGGCCCGGCCTATCAGGAAAAACAATTCTTCATTCCGGGCGACACTGGCTTCAAAGTGTGGAATACCCGTTACGCGAAAATCGGCGTGGGCATTTGCTGGGATCAATGGTTCCCGGAAACCGCACGTTGCCTGGCATTGCAGGGCGCAGAAATCATCTTCTATCCGACGGCGATCGGTTCAGAACCGGCGTATCCGGAAATCGACAGCCAGCCACACTGGACCCGCGTTCAGCAGGGCCACGCTGCGGCTAACCTGGTGCCGGTGATCGCCTCTAACCGTATCGGCACGGAAAAAAGCAAATTCATTCCTGATTATGAAATGACCTTCTACGGTTCTTCCTTCATTGCTGATCAGACCGGTGCGCTGGTTGAACAAGCCAACAAAACGGAAGAAGCCGTGCTGGTTCATACCTTTGATCTGGATGCTATTGCTGCACAGCGCGCATCGTGGGGTCTGTTCCGCGACCGCCGTCCTGAAATGTATGGCGCAATCGCGACATCCGACGGTTCAACAAGGAAATAACTGATGTCTTCTATTGATATCAATCCTCAGGCTGAAGGTTTTGCGATGCCCGCTGAATGGGCATCGCAGCAGGCTGTCTGGATGATCTGGCCTTACCGCACCGATAACTGGCGCTCGAACGGGCGTCCGGCACAGCTGGCTTTCGCCAATGTGGCGGCAGCGATTGCGACAAAAACGCCGGTATTTATGGCGGTTCCGGCAGCGGAAATGGCCAACGCACGCGAAGTGATGCCAGCGCAGATTACGCTGGTGGAAATGGAAAGCGACGACGCCTGGATGCGTGATACCGGCCCGACCATTGTGGTCAATCCGCAAGGCGAGCGTGTGGCTATCGACTGGACATTCAACGCCTGGGGCGGCTTCAACGGCGGTCTGTATTCGAGCTGGGAGCGCGACCAGCTGGTTGCCCGTCAGGTGGCGAACTATCAGCACATTCCTTATGTGTCGACGGATCTGGTGCTGGAAGGGGGATCCATTCATGTGGACGGCGAAGGCACCTTGCTGACCACCGCAGAATGCCTGCTCAATCCGAACCGCAACCCTGATCTTTCTAAAGCTGACATTGAAGCGCAGTTGCAGAAATACCTCGGCGTGAAGCAATTCATCTGGCTGGAAGAGGGCGTATTTAACGACGAAACCGACGGGCACATCGACAATATGTGCTGCTTCGTGCGACCGGGTGAAGTCGCTTTGCACTGGACTGACGACGAGCAGGACCCGCAGTACGCGCGTTCTGCCGCAGCGTTAAAAGTGCTGGAAGCAACGAAAGATGCCAAAGGGCGCAGCCTGAAAATCTGGAAAATGCCTTCGCCTCCTGTGATGCACGCCACCGCAGAAGAGACGATTGGGGTATTGCCGGGTACGGCGATTGAACGTGTGGAAGGCAACCGTCTGGCAGCGTCTTACGTCAATTACCTGATCAGCAATAACCACATCATTTTCCCGCTGCTCGATGCGAGAACCGATAAGCTGGCTGAAGCAATGTTTGCGCAAATGTATCCGGATTATAAAATCACCGGTATTCCGGCCCGTGAAATTCTTCTGGGTGGTGGTAACATCCACTGCATTACGCAGCAAATCCCCGCGTAAGATAAAGTGCCCGGCCGTGTCTCTTTGCGTGCCGGGCAGACTGTTTCTGCCATTGACTGTCAGCGTTGGAAAATGACCCATGGATTTACAAAACACATCTAACAGGATCGTCGTTCTCGATACCGAAACCACCGGTATGAATAAACTCGGCGTCCATTACGAAGGGCACCGGATTATCGAAATCGGTGCTGTTGAAGTGGTTAACCGTCGTCTGACGGGGCGCAATTTCCATGTTTATCTCAAACCCGATCGTCTGGTGGATCCGGAAGCCTTCGGCGTTCACGGCATTAGTGACGAATTCCTCGCGGATAAACCGACCTTCGCCGACGTTGCTGACGACTTTGTCGAGTACATTCGCGGCAGCGAATTAGTCATTCATAACGCAACGTTCGACATCGGCTTTATGGATTACGAGTTCGACATGCTTGGCCGTAATCTGCCGAAAACCGAGACGTTCTGTAAAATCACCGACAGCCTGGCGATGGCGCGTAAGCTGTTTCCCGGCAAGCGTAACAACCTCGATGCCCTCAGCGATCGTTACCTGATCGACAACAGCAAACGTACGCTGCACGGCGCATTGCTTGACTCCGAAATTCTTGCCGAAGTTTATCTGATGATGACCGGCGGCCAGACCAGCATTAAATTCACCCACGAAGGCGAGCAAAATACCGGCGCTGACGGGCTCGGGATCCAGCGGGTGGCGCGTCCGGCTTCCGGGTTAAAAGTGATCGCGGCGAATGAGCAGGAACTGGCGTGGCACGAAGAAAGACTGGATCTGGTGGTGAAAAAGGGCGGCAGTTGTTTGTGGCGTTCTTAAGCCGCTTTTCCTGACTTTTGGATTGAAAATATCCAGCCTGCAGAAAAACTGTGCGGTTGATTGAAAATATCAGGAAAAGCATTGACGTAAGGGCGGGCATTCCTTAATATCCGCTCCGTTCTTAACCAGAACAAAACGCGGAGCGGTAGTTCAGTTGGTTAGAATACCTGCCTGTCACGCAGGGGGTCGCGGGTTCGAGCCCCGTCCGTTCCGCCACTATTCAGAAGCCCTGAGTGAGAAATCACTCAGGGCTTCGTCGTTTCAGCCATCCTGGCTGTTTCCTCCCTTGTATCAGTCTGTTATTCCGCTTCGATTTTCATATAGCCCATTGCGCCGCTGGTCGCCCGATCATGGCGGGCGATGTAACGATAGAAACCGCCTGCCAGGAATGCGCCAATAAACCAGCTGAAGTTCGCCACCTGATGCAGGCCTGGCGTAAAGCTTATCACCAGACCAATCACCACTGCGGGTACCAGGGCTGCAATCGCTTTCGGGTTAAACCCGTTGCGATACCAGTAACGGCCGGAAGGCGTGGCGTTAAACAGCGCATCGACGTCCATATGACCGCGTTTGATCAGATAATAATCCGCCAGCAAAATCCCGAACAATGGCCCGATAAATGCCCCCAGCACATCCAGCGTGTAGTGGATAATTTCCGGTGACTGGAACAGGTTCCACGGCGTCAGCAGCACAGAACCCACAGCAGCGATCATCCCGCCGGTACGGAAACTGATTTTCTGCGGTGAACAGTTAGAGAAGTCGAACGCCGGCGACACGAAGTTCGCCACGATATTGATACCGATGGTGGCGATGATCATGGTCAGCAGACCAAGCGCCACGGCAACGCTGTTACCCACACGGCTGACGGTCTCGATAGGATCGGTGATCATCTGCCCGAACAGCGATTGTGTCCCTGAGACGATAACTACGGTCACAATCGAGAACAGCAGGAAGTTAAACGGCAGACCCCAGCGGTTACCGCGACGGATTTCGCTCATGCTTTTACCGTAGCGGGAGAAGTCGCCAAAGTTCAGCAGCGGACCGGAGAAATAAGACACCACCAGCGCCGTGGCGGTCAGCATTTCCCAGCCTTGCTGACCGACCGTCAGGGTTTTGGTGGATAACGTAAACGAGATATTACTCAGCCCGGTTTTATACAAAATCCAGCCCGCCAGCATCAGCATAACGACATACACCGCCGGACCCGCCACATCGATAAAGCGCTTAATCGCGCTCATTCCGTGCCAGAACACCATCGCCTGCAATACCCACATAATGCCGAAACAAATCCAGCCGAGGGCAGAAAGGCCCAGCCAGTGCGGCACGGTCAGCGGCGTCAGGGAAGGGAAGAATTTTAGCAGCACCAGCATTAACGCGCTGGCCGCCAGATAGGTCTGAATACCGTACCACGCGAAGGCGATCAGCCCGCGGATCACCGCCGGAATATTCGCCCCGAATACACCAAATGCCTGACGGCAAATCACCGCGTAGGGCACACCGGCTTGCTGGCTTGGCTTCGCCACCAGATTGGCACAAATCTGCACGATACAAATCCCGCACAACAAACACAGCAGCACCTGCCAGCTGGTCAGGCCGAGGGTGAAGAAACTCGCGGCGACCACATAACCGCCCATGCTGTGTACGTCGGACATCCAGAAGGAAAATATGTTGTACCAGCTCCAGTTCTGGTCACGGGTCGGCGCTAAATCATCATTGCACAGCCGCGGGCTGTAATAAGGCTTGATGATCCCGGCACCCTGTTCGGAAGACGCCGTTGCGGAGGTGATTTCCTGATTTGGCATAAATCGTGCTCCTGTCATAAACAACATGTGAAAGTCGGAAGCCGGTGACCGGCTGCCCAAAGTTAAAAAGCAGTCACGGGAACACTGCATGAATCAGGCCAAACTTCACTTCTTGTATACAAAAAATCTATTTCAGGTATACGATAAATACACAAAACGGTATACGGAGTAACAGCAATGACCAGTTGGAGCGGGCTGAATACGGCCTATTTTACCGAGGATAAGGACGACCACATTTACAACGCGCTGGTGAGATCTATTGTTGAGCACCAGCTTTTACCCGGCAGTAAATTACCCGAAGAAGCACTGGCGGAAGTGTTCTCGGTCAGCCGCACGGGTATCCGCCGCGTGTTACAGCGCCTTGCCGCAGTGCAACTGGTGACGATATTGCCCAAACGTGGTGCGCATGTGACCGCGCCGGATGCCGCAGAATCGCGCGATGTTTTCGCGACCCGTAAAATTCTCGAGTGCGCCAACCTGCCGCAGGTGATTGCCCGTTGTCAGTCGACCCATCTGGTCGCACTGAAGAAGCTGGTGCAGGAAGAAAAGCGTGCCCATGATGAGCGCGACGGCGCTGCGGCAATCCGTCTGTCCGCCGCTTTTCACGTCCAGCTTCAGGCCATTTCTGGCAACAAAGTGCTGACCGAATCCGTCTCTCAGCTCACATTGCGATCTTCACTGGCGATCGCCGCCTGGGGCGCGCCGTGGCAGCAAGGATGTCGTTGTCATGATCATGACGATCTGCTGGAACTGCTGAAAAAACGGGACGCCGTGGCGATGTCCGCCAGCATGGCGCAGCATTTTGACAGCATCGTCGCCAGCCTGCGCTTTGAGCAAAATAAAGGGCCGACGCCTGATTTCGCGCAGATTTTTGCAGCCCGGATGCAGGTCACAGATAAGGACTCAGACTGATGGCGAATCCACTTTGTATACAACTGATCAATCCCAATACCAGTTTGGCGATGACCGACGTGATGGCGCAAACCGCCCGCTCGGTGGCGGCGCCGGAGACACAAATTCTGGCCGTTTGTCCGGAAGAGGGCGCGCCGTCCATTGAAGGGCATTTCGATGAAGCGATTGCCACACTGGGCGTGTTACAGCAGATAAAAGCCGGACGGGATGCGGGTGTCGGCGGGCACATTATTGCCTGTTTCGGTGATCCCGGATTACTGGCCGCCCGTGAACTGGCGCACGCGCCGGTTCTCGGTATTGCCGAAGCGGCGATGCATCTGGCGACAATGGTGGCGACGCGTTTCTCGATTGTCACCACCTTACCGCGCACGCTGACCATCGCCCGGCATTTGCTGCATCAGTACGGATTCGAACGCCATTGTGCTGCCTTACATGCCATCGATTTACCGGTGCTGTCGCTGGAAGACGGCAGCGGGCTGGCGCAGCAGAAGGTGCGCGAGCAGTGTATCGCGGCGAAAAAATCTGACGGCAGCGGGGCGATTGTGCTCGGTTGCGGCGGAATGGCCGATCTGGCGCAGGAACTGACGCTCGAGCTGAATATACCGGTGATCGACGGCGTCAGCGCGGCGGTCAAAATGGTCGAGTCACTGGCGTCTTTACGCCTGACGACCAGTAAACACGGCGATCTGGATTATCCGCTGGAAAAACCTTTGTCTGGTCGTTTTGCCGGACTGAATCTGAGAGAACACTATGTCTGATTTTGAGTACGGTTTGACTGATGCATATCCGCGTGACCTGATCGGTTACGCCGGACGTCCGCCACACGCTAACTGGCCGGGCAACGCCCGCATTGCGGTGCAGTTTGTTCTCAATTACGAAGAGGGCGCTGAAAATAACGTTCTGCATGGCGATGCCGGTTCCGAGCAATTTTTATCTGACATCATCGGTGCAGCCAGTTTCCCCGACCGCCATATGTCGATGGATTCGCTGTACGAATACGGATCTCGTGCGGGTTTCTGGCGCATCCACAATGAGTTTCAGAAACGTGGCTTACCGCTGACCGTTTTCGGTGTAGCGATGGCGCTGGCACGCAATCCGGAAATCGTCAGCGCGATCAAAGCGGCGGATTACGACGTCGTCAGCCACGGCTGGCGCTGGATCCACTATCAGAACATGAGCAAAGCCGAAGAGGCGGAGCACATGCAAAAAGCCATCACCGTGCTGCGCGACCTGTTCGGCAAAGCGCCGTCCGGCTGGTACACCGGCCGCGACAGCCCGAACACCCGCCAGCTGGTCGCGGAGTCTGGCGGATTCCAGTATGACAGCGATTATTACGGTGATGACCTGCCTTTCTGGACGCCGGTGAAACTGGAAAACGGCGAAACGAAACAGCATCTGGTGATCCCATACACGCTGGAAACCAACGACATGCGGTTTGCCTCCCCGCAGGGGTTCAATACCGGCGAGCAGTTTTACACTTACCTCAAAGACACCTTTGACGTGTTGTATGAAGAGGGCGAAACCTCGCCGAAAATGATGTCGATCGGAATGCATTGTCGGATCCTGGGACGTCCCGGGAGATTTCGCGCTTTACAGCGGTTTCTCGATTACATCGGGTCACATGAGAAGGTGTGGGTGTGTAAGCGGCAGGACATTGCGGATCATTGGGTTAAACATTTCGGTGTTTAATCTCGAAATTCAAATTCAAATTCAAAACCTTGGGCTCGCCGCCCAAACTGGCCCAGAGGACGCGTAAGCGCGCGCCCTCTGGACTCCCGCGCTTTTTCACTGCGCGCTGTCGCGGGCACGACGGACATGTTCTGTTGCTTTAGTGGGTGGCGAAAATCCAGGTGCTTCGCACTACCTTCTCTCGGTCTTCAAGCCATAGGTCTTGAAGCCGCTCCGTTCAGCTGAATTTTGAGCACGCCAATCCACTTTTCTAAAAGATGAAAAACAGTCTGCCGTTAATTTTAAGATGGTGCGGGCGATTCAGAAATCTTGCCGAACGGAGCGGCCTGAAGACCTGAGGCTTCAGGACCGAGAGAGGGAACCGCGTAGCGGCAAGATTTCCAGCCTGTCTCTGTGATACCTGAAACATAGCCAGCGAGCGATAGCGCGCAGTTAAAAGACGTGGGAGATCCAAGAGGGGCCCGTCCTGGCCCCTTTTGGGCGGTTTCGGCGCAGCGCGACAAGTGATCGCTGTTATTGAGAAACCGAAACTTTCATCGTCCATTCCTGGAAAAGAACAGTTTCCTCAGCTTTCCAAAGCTGAACCGCCCATTGGTTCGGTCAAACCATCAGACTCACATGGGCTGCCACAATCTTCCATCCACTCGCCATCTTCACCCACGTCTGCTGCTGACGTCCGATTTTGTCGGTCCCTTCACGGCGAAACTCCGTGCTGGCCACTGCCATGTCATCGCCAAATGTGGTGATGGTGGTGTTGACCAGATCCCGGTTTAAACCTTGTGAGGAACGCGCTGAGCGGAACGCGCGGATGGCTTCGATGCCGTAAAGATTTTCGCCCGCACCGTAGCGCACGGTACGCGGATCGTGCCAGAACAGTTCGTCGAGGACGGCGGTATCGTTGGTGATCAGCGCCTGTTCATAGCGATAAAATGCCGCATTCATTTCGGCAAGGATCGCCGGGCGGTCGATATGTTCAGTTTTCATGATTCGTCTCTTTACTCTTTTACTTCACCCTGGAAAACGGAGATGCAGGTTTTTACGCGGGCATCACCGGAGAACTGCTGACGTTCACTATTCCCTGTAATTCCAGCGCCCGTGCAGCGCGCAGGCACAGGTCTTCGCGCCACGGCGGCGCAATAAGTTGTAATCCAATCGGCAGACCGGTTGATGTCGTGACCGGCACCGTGACCACCGGTAAACCGAGGAACGAAATCGGCTGCGTCAGCATGCCCATATTGGCACGGGTTGGCAGATCCTGACCGTTAATTCTGATTGTGTCCTGACCAATCAGTGTTGCCGGGCATGGCGTGGCAGGGGCGATCAGAATGTCCCAGTGATCGAACAGGGGCAAGATTTGTTCCTGAAAATGTTGACGAAAACGCTGTGCCTGGACGTACCACGCCGCCGGGATCATCGCGCCTGCCAGTAAACGCTCGCGGGATAATGGCTCAAACTGCTCCGGAATGCTGCGCAGTTTTGGCAAATACTGATTACCACCTTCAGAAGCACTGATGATAAACGCCGCTGAACGCGCCAGTTCGGCCTGCGGCATCACGACTTCTTCCTGTGCTTCCAGAGCCTGCGCAACCTGAAGCACCGCCACTTTAGCGTGATCGTCGCACCAGGTAGAAAAATATCCGCCCAGCACCGCAGTGCGCAAACCCTGCTGGCCGCGTCCGAGCTGAGAAAACGTCGCGGTAACGGGCTTATCTGCCTGGAAGTGATCTTGCGGATCCGTGCCCTGAATCGCGTCATAGACCTGCGACAGATCCTCGCTGCACCGCGCCATCGGGCCGATATGATCCAGGCTGGCGACAAACGGCTGGCTGCCGCGACGTGAAATACGCCCGAAGGTCGGCTTCAGGCCGAGAATACCGCTCAATGAGGCCGGCACGCGGATCGAGCCGTTGGTGTCGCTCCCGAGTGTGAAATGCACCAGACCAGCAGCCACGGCGGCGGCGGAACCGCCGGAAGATCCTCCGGCGACACGCGCCAGATCCCGCGGATTACGGGTGGCACCGTAATGGCTGTTTTCGGTGGTGAAACCGTACGCGTAAGCATCCATATTCAGCATGCCGGAAAGCATCGCGCCTTGTGCTGCGAGGCGTGAAACTGTCCACGCATCGTGGCGTGCGGCAGCGTTGCTGCTGTTGAGGCTCGCGCCCGCCAGCGTCACTTCACCGGCCACGTCCAGAAGGTTTTTCACCGCATAAGGGATGCCTGCCAGCGGCGGAAGTGCGGCACCGCTTGCGCGGGTTTTATCCACTTTTGCTGCTTCACGTAACATACGTTCGCGGGTGATATGCGTATACGCGTTGATGACCGGATTAGCCTGTTCAATGGCGTCCAGCGTGGACGTCGCAATTTCTGTCGCTGAGATTTCGCCCTGCGCCATCGCCTGATGTAACTGACTGACAGTAAACCTATCAAACGATTTCATGCGCGATACACTCTTCATGCTCTGTACACCCCGGCAATTTCCAGTCGCGAATCGAGCGGTAAATCCATCAGCGGTTGTGCCATCTGGGCGATACGGCTGAACTGCACCAGCAATTCCTGACGACGGGTGTCGTCGAGTTCCAGCGCCAGCACGCTTTCCATCTGGCGGATATAAGCGGCCCAGTCGGTCGCTGCGGGGGTATTTTTCATGCTGCTTCCTTATCAATTTTCATGAGCGAACTCTGATCAAAATCCGGCGGCGCTGCCGTTGCTGCGCGGGTCGGAGGCACCTTCAAACATGCCGTTGGTATGGCGGACAATCGCACCGGCATGGCCGACGGCTTCGCTGAAATCCGGTAACAGTTCGACGTCGTGACCGCGCTGTCTCAGTCCGGCCTGCGTCGGATAGGCGAAACGGCCTTCCAGTTTCAGTGAATCCGAACTTTCTCCCCACGTCCGCCCCAGCAGCCAGCGCGGACCGCTGATCGCCTGCTGCAACGATTGCCCCTGCACCACATGGCGGATAAACACCGCGGCCTGGGTTTGCGGCTGACCGTCGCCGCCCATCGAACCGTAAACCATGGTGCGCCCGTCGTATAAACGTGCGGCGGCGGGGTTGAGGGTATGAAACGGTTGCTTGCCCGGTGCCAGCGCCAGTAAATGGCTGGCGTCGAGGCTGAAAGATGCGCCGCGGTTTTGCCACAACACGCCGCTGCCCGGCAGCACTACACCACTGCCGAACTCGTGATAAATACTCTGGATAAATGACACCGCCAGCCCGCTGCTGTCCATCACGCCCATCCAGACGGTATCGCCCGGACCTTTACCTTTGCCCCAGTCGGCGGCGCTGTGCGCTTTAATGCGGGTGGCGAGGGCATCGAGATACTGCGGATCCAGCAGGCTCTGCGCGTCCTGCGTCATCATGCGCGGATCAGTGATAAAGCGGTCGCGCAGGCCGAACGCCAGTTTGGTGGCTTCGACAATGCTGTGGATCGTCGCGCTTTCATCCATGGTTTCCAGCGGCAGGCGGTCAGTCAGGCCGAGGATCGCCAGCGACACCAGCCCCTGCGTCGGTGGCGTCAGGTTGTAGATTTCGCCTTTGCTGTGTTTGAGGCGCAGCGGCACACGGCGCTGCGGCTTGTAAGCAGCAAGATCGGCGCGGGTGACCGGCATACCGAGCTTTTCCATGTCGGCGGCCATATTGTCGGCCAGCTCACCGCGGTAGAAACTGTTCAGCCCGTCTTCGCACAACATCGATAACGTCTGCGCCAGCTGCGGCTGGGTGAAACGGTTCCCGGCGCGCGGCACGTCGCCGTTAGGCAGAAAAACATCGGCGAAGGTGCGGAAATCTTTCAGCTCGTGTTGCTTGGCGCGGGTGGCGGCTTCCTGCGAGGCGGTTACCGGAATGCCGTCCGCAGCGTAACGGATGGCGTCACGCAGCAGGCGCGAAAGCGGTTTTTGCTCGCCGCCGAATTCAGCCGATACATTCAACGCTTCCTGCCAGCCGCCGACGGTGCCTGCGACCGTCAGCGCCGCTTTCGGGCCGCGGTGCGGAATGTGCGTTTCACCGGCGTAGAAATCGAGAGAGGCCAGCGAACCGGCGGCACCGCTGGCGTCGATCGCCACCGGATTGCCCTGCGGGGGCACAATCAGCCAGAAGCCGTCGCCGCCCAGTCCGTTCATGTGCGGATAGACCACGGCAATGGTGGCGGCCGCCGCCACCATTGCCTCGATGGCATTGCCGCCTTCACGCAATACCGCAAGCGCACTCTGGCTCGCCAGATGATGAGGTGTAACCGCCATGCCCAGCGGTGCGCTGTTACTGTTAATCATGCGATGTCCTTTTTGAAACGCTTTTTTTATGTTGCCCGCGCATGCAGGGATGAGGGCGTGCAGGGATTAAGTTAAGCAAGAGGTGTTCCACATCGGCAAAACCTTCGGACTTTCACTCATAATTTAGCTTGCATTGGCAAGCATAGTGCATGGTATGTTCCGCTGATTTGCTGAAACATTGGTTACAAAAGGGACGGAGATGAAACAGATTGATGAACGTCTGCGTGACCATTACGCAGAACTCACGCCGCAGGAACAGCGGGTGGCCGACTTTATTTTTGCCAGCATTGATGACCTGATGAGCTACAACAGCGCAGAGCTGGCGCGGCTCAGCGGCGTGTCGAAGGCCACGGTCAGCCGCCTGTTTAAACGTCTTGGTTACCCGAGTTATCGCGATATGCGCGATGAAATGCGCACCCTGCGCCAGAGTGGCATGCCGCTGACCGACAGCCGTGACGCGGTACAAGGTAACACCTTGTTATCACGGCACTATAAACAGGAAATGGCTAACCTGACGCAGTGGATTAATCAGATTGATGGCGCACAGTTTGGCGCGCTGATCACCGCCCTGAGTCAGGCGCGGCAGGTACGTCTGCTCGGTTTTCGTAACAGTTATCCGGTGGCGCTGCACCTGCGTCAGCAACTGATTCAGGTGCGTGCTGGCGTGATGATGATGCCGCAGCCGGGGCAGACGCTGGCGGAAGAACTGGTGGATCTCACCGCGCAGGACGTGGTGATTTTCGTTGCTTTCCGTCGTCGTCCCCGCATGGCGAAGGCGATTCTCACGCAATTACAGTCACTTGATGTGCCGGTTTTACTGATTTGCGAGCCGCAGGCGCAGACACTTATTCCGCTCGCCACCTGGCATCTGGCCGCGCCGCTCGACAGCGTGTCGGCGTTCGACAGTTATTCTTCTGCCATGAGCCTGGCGAATTTACTCAGCAATGCGTTGTTGCACGATATGCTCGCGTCAGGCCGTCAGCGCATTCATCAGATAAGCGATTTGTATAACGATCTGGATGAGCTGGAGCAGCGCTGATTCCCGATTCAGGGACAATCTCAGCGCTTTTCTGGTGCTTTCGCACAATTACGGTGCATAAAAGTTTTCAACCTTTCTCACTTTTTGCCCTGATTCAGGGCAAAAAAAAACCTTCTCCCTTCTACTCTGAATGGCTAATTCCTTGTCATGTCCTGACTTTGCACACATTTTTTCTGCCGGGTCATTTTTGGCACATTCGTTGCAAAGTTTTAAATATAAGAATCTATCGTTCCAAAAACTTTTCACCGGAGATAATCTATGAACATGAACAAACGGTTGTTGGCATGGGCAGGTGCGGCAATGTTGGTGCTTCAGGCATCGAATGTTATGGCCGATCAGTTGCAGGATATTCAGAAGCGTGGCGTGCTGCGCGTGGCTGTTCCGCAGGATTTCCCGCCGTTTGGTTCGGTGAGCAAGGATTTGCAGCCGGAAGGTTATGACATCGACATGGCGCATTATCTGGCCGATAAGATGAAACTTAAGTTGCAACTGGTGCCGGTCACCAGCGCCAACCGGGTGCCTTATCTGCAAACGGATAAAGTCGATCTGGTGATTTCCAGCCTCGGCAAAAACGCCGAGCGCGAAAAAGTCATCGACTTCAGCAACGCTTACGCGCCGTTCTTCCTCGGCGTGTTTGGTGCGCAGGGTGACAAACTGTCGGATCTGAAAGAACTGTCCGGCAAAACCATCGGCGTGACCCGTGGCGCGGTGGAAGATCTGGCGCTGACCGATGTGGCACCGAAGGATGCCAAAATTCAGCGTTACGAAGACAACAACACCACGCTGTCGGCCTACCTGTCCGGTCAGGTGGAATACATCGCCACCGGTAACCTGGTAGTGGCGGCGGTAGCCCGCATGAACCCGGCCAAAGCGCCGGTTTCCAAAGTGATGCTGAAAGATTCGCCGTGCTATGTCGGTCTGCGTAAAGACGAACCGGCACTGAAAGACAAAGTGAATGAACTGATCGCCGAAGGCATCAAAGACAAGACGCTGAATACGCTGTCTGAAAAATGGATGAAGGCACCGCTGCCGGCATCAATCGGCGCGTGATCAGGGTTTTGACGGAGATTTTTCATGACCTATCAGCTTAACTTTAGCGCGCTGTGGCCTTATATGCCGGAACTGCTGGCCGGATTATGGACCACTATTGAGCTGACGGTACTGGCAACGGTTGGCGGTGTCGCGATAGGAATTTGCGGCGCGGCCATCCGCTGCGGCAACCATAAAATTCTGCGGACCGTCTGGGGCATTTATGTCGAAGCCATCCGTAATACGCCGTTTGTGGTGCAGCTGTTTTTCATTGTATTTGGTCTGCCAGCCATTGGCCTGAAAATGACCGCCGGTGAAGCGGCGCTGCTGGCGATGCTGATTAACCTCGGCGCGTACAGCACCGAGATTATCCGCGCCGGTATTCAGGTGACGCCTAAAGGCCAGTGGGAAGCCGGACGCGTGCTGGGACTAACGCGCAGTCAGACGTTCCTGCGCATTGTGCTGCCGCCGTCGCTGAAACGTATTTATCCGTCGCTGGTCAGCCAGTGCATTATCGTGATGCTCGGATCTTCCGTGGTATCGCAGGTGTCTTTTGAGGAACTGACGTTTGCTGCGAACTTAATTCAGTCACGCACCTTCCTCAGTTTCGAAGTGTATCTGGTCACCACGTTGTTCTATTTGCTGTTGTCGGTGGCGATGCGTCAGTTGCTGCTGCTGGCCGGACGCCGTGTCTTTGGGAGTGAAAACTGATGATGACCTTCACTGACTGGGACATTGTGCGCAATCTCCTGCTGGCGGCGCGCTGGACGTTGCTGTTGTCGCTGACCGCGTTTATCGGCGGCACGCTGGTGACTCTGCCGCTGTTGCTCATGCGCCTGACCAGGCGCCGCTGGCCGACGCGTTTTGTGCGTCTGTATTCCGAACTGTTTCAGGGTACGCCGTTGCTGATGCAGCTGTTCCTGGCCTTCTTCGGGCTTGGCCTGTTTGGTATCAACGTCAGTCCGTGGACGGCTGCCGCGCTGGCGCTGACGCTGTATACCAGCGCGTATCTGGTGGATATCTGGAGCGGCAGCATTGCCGCGTTACCGAAAGGCCAGTGGGAAGCGTCGCGCTGCCTCGGCCTGAATTTCGGTCAGACGTTATGGCGTGTCATTACTCCGCAGGCGCTGCGGATTGCCATTGCGCCGACCGTCGGGTTTTCCGTGCAGGTGGTGAAAGGCACCGCGCTGGCGTCGATTATCGGTTTTGTCGAACTGACCAAAGCCGGAACCATGCTGAACAACGTGACGTATGAGCCGTTCAAAGTGTTTGGATTAGTGGCGCTGGGCTACTTCCTGATGTGCTATCCGCTGTCCCGTTACAGTCAGCATTTAGAAAAATCATTGCGTGGAGATAAACAGTAATGCCACTGATCACCATCAATCAGGTTCAGAAATATTACGGTCAGAACCACGTGCTGAAAGGCGTGGATCTGGATATCGACAGCGGCGAAGTGATTTCGATCATCGGCCGCAGCGGTTCAGGTAAAAGCACGCTGTTGCGCTGCATGAACGGGCTGGAAGGCTATCAGGAAGGCAGCATCAAACTGGGCGGCATGACCATCACTGACCGCGATTCTCAGGCGCGTGACATCAGCCGTTCCGTCGGTATGGTGTTTCAGAGCTTCAATCTTTTTCCGCACATGACCGCGCTGGAAAACGTCATGCTGGCACCACGGCGCGTGCTGAAAAAGTCCGCCGCCGAATGCCGTGAACTGGCCGCGCAGATGCTGGCGAAAGTCGGGCTGGCGGATCGCATGGATTATTACCCGTCGAATCTTTCCGGCGGCCAGCAGCAACGTGTGGCGATTGCCCGTGCGCTGGCGATGAACCCGAAAGTGCTGCTGTGTGATGAAATCACCTCGGCGCTGGATCCGGAATTAGTCGGCGAAGTATTGAAAGTGCTCGAGCAACTGGCGAAAGAAGGCATGACGCTGGTGCTGGTGACGCACGAAATGAATTTTGCCCGCGAAGTGGGCGACCGCGTGGTGTTTATGCATCAGGGCACCGTGTGGGAACAGGGCGAAAGCCGGGCGTTGTTTGCCAATCCGCAAACCCCCGAGCTGAAACAGTTTATCGCATCCGTCCGCGGCCTTAGTGAGGCTGCTGCAAGCTAACATTGTAAAGGATTAACTATGTCAGATTTCATCTCTCCCGGACAAATCAACCCGCCAACCCGTCTGCTGATGGGGCCGGGACCCATCAATGCCGATCCGCGCGTACTGCGGGCGATGGCGAGCCAGCTGGTCGGGCAATATGACCCGGTAATGACCGGCTACATGAACGAAGTGATGGCGCTGTACCGTGCGCTGTATAAAACCGAAAACCCGTGGACGTTGCTGATCGACGGCACCTCGCGCGCCGGTATCGAAGCCGTGCTGCTTTCCGGTATCCGTCCGGGCGACAAAGTGCTGGTGCCGGTGTTTGGTCGTTTCGGTCATCTGCTGTGTGAAATAGCCCGCCGCTGCCGCGCTGAAGTTCATACCATCGAAGCGCCGTGGGGCGAAGTGTTTGATCCGCAGCAAATTGAAGATGCGATTAAATCCGTGAAACCGCGCTGGTTGCTGACCGTGCAGGGAGATACGTCCACCACCATGTTGCAGCCGCTGGAGCAACTGGGTGAAATCTGCCGCCGTCACGGCGTGTTGTTCTATTCCGATGCCACGGCGTCCTTTGGCGGCAATCCGCTGGAAACCGATGCCTGGGGTTTAGACGCCGTATCTGCCGGTTTGCAAAAATGCCTCGGCGGTCCTTCCGGCAGCTCGCCGGTGACCATCAGCCCGCGCTTTGAAGAACAAATCCGCCGCCGTAAATGCGTGGAAGAAGGCATCCGTACCGCCGACCACGCCGACGGCGATGAAGAGATGATCTACTCCAACTATTTCGATCTGGGCATGATCATGGATTACTGGGGGCCGGAGCGTCTGAACCACCATACTGAAGCCACCAGCATGTTATTTGCGGCACGCGAATGTGCGCGCATCATTCTGGAAGAAGGGCTCGATACCGGTATCGCCCGCCACAAACTGCACGGCGGCGCACTGCTGGCGGGGATTCAGGGCATGGGGCTGGAAGTGTTCGGCGACCTGAATAACCGCATGAATAACGTGCTCGGCGTGGTCATTCCACAGGGCGTTCATGGCGAACAGGTGCGCCAGATGATGCTTAACGATTTCAGCATTGAAATCGGCACCTCATTTGGCCCGCTGGCCGGGAAAATCTGGCGTATCGGCACCATGGGTTACAACGCGCGTAAAGACTGCGTGTTGCAGACGCTGGTGGCGCTGGAAGCGGTGCTTAACCGTCTCGGCTATGCGTCGAAATACGGCGCAGGGGCGCAGGCCGCCTGGGATCACTATGCAGGAGGTCAGTAATGGCAGAAGCCTTTACGCTGGCTGCGGTTTCCGACAGCGCAAAATGTGCCGCTGAACGGGTGATGGCGCGCTGCGATGCACTCGCCGCCATCAGTGAAACGCCGGGTCAGCTGACCCGCGTGTATCTCTCGGCCGAACATTTGCAGGCCAATCAGGTTGTGGGCGAATGGATGGAAGCGGCCGGTATGCGCGTCTGGCAGGACAGCGTCGGCAACATCTGCGGGCGCTACGAAGGGCTGGACGCTTCGGCTCCGGCCATCCTGCTCGGTTCACATCTCGACAGCGTGCGTAATGCGGGGCGTTACGACGGCCCGCTGGGCGTGCTGACCGCGCTGGAAGTGGTGGCGCATTTGCATCACAACGGCATCCGTTTGCCGATGGCGGTGGAAATTGTCGGGTTCTGCGATGAAGAAGGGACGCGTTTTGGTATCACGCTGCTGGGCAGCCGCGGGCTGACCGGCACCTGGCCGGCGGACTGGCTGGAACGTCAGGACGCGCAGGGGATTTCGGTGGCACAGGCGATGCAGAATGCCGGGCTGGAGCCGCTGAAAATCGGCGCGTCACAGCGCGCGGTCAGCGATTTCTGCGCGTATCTGGAACTGCATATCGAACAAGGCCCGTGCCTGCAAACGGCGGATGTGCCGCTCGGCGTGGTCACGGCGATTAACGGTGCGCGTCGGCTTAATTGCGAATTCACCGGCCACGCAGGTCATGCCGGAACCGTGCCGATGGGGCAGCGTCAGGACGCCCTGACCGCCGCCGCTGAGTGGACGCTGGCGATTGAAAGCATCACTACTGCTGCAGGCCGTAATCTGGTGGCGACGGTCGGCACCCTGGAATGTCTGCCGGGCGCGGTGAATGTCATTCCGGGTCAGGTGAAGCTGTCGCTGGATGTACGCGGTCCGCGTGATGATGATCTCTCTGCGCTGCTGGAAACGTTGCTGGCGAAAGGCCGGGATATCGCCGCACGGCGCGGCCTGACGTTCGCTGCCGAACAGTTTTACGGCATCAGCGCGACGGAATGTAATGCCGGTTTGCAGCATCGTCTGAGTCAGAGCGTTTTACACCTGCAGGGACAGGCGATGTCATTGCCAAGCGGGGCAGGGCATGACGCGATTGCCATCGCTGAATGCTGGCCGGTCGGCATGTTGTTTGTGCGTTGTAAAGACGGCATCAGCCATCATCCTGATGAATCTGTCACTACCGGCGATGTAGCTTACGCGGTGCAGGCGTATATTAATACGGTGCTGAGTTTTGCTGAGGGACATTTATGACCTTCGAAGGATCCGGCTCGTTATCCAGATTCAATGCGTTATCCAAATTCAATGCGCTTTCCGAATTTGAAGCCGTTGCCCTGTTGCGCCCGCTGGTGAATATCCCTTCGTGGGCGAAAACTGTCAGTGACGGACGGCCTTATACTTCTGTGGAAGACGTATTGCGCCGCGCCGAAGCGGCCTGTGAAAACTGGCAACCGGAAGATATTACTCAGGCGCTGTCGTCACATCCGCGTATCGGCGAACGCGCCAGCGGAGCCAGTAAGGAAGCGCAGCTTTCCCGTGGCGAACAGGCGACGCTCAATATCAGCCAGCAGGCAGTGATCGATGCGCTGCATGACGGCAACCTGCGTTATGAGCAACGTTTCGGACGGGTGTTTCTGATACGCGCGAAAGGGCGCAGTTCAGAGGAGATTCTGGATAATCTGCAACGGCGCCTGAATAATTCACCGGACGCTGAAGATCAGGAAACGGCGCAACAACTCAAAGAAATTACCCTGCTGCGTTTAAAGGAGATATTCCCGTTATGACACGCATCACCACCCATATTCTTGATACGTCTTTGGGCCAGCCTGCGGCTAATGTGCGCGTCTGGCTGGAAAGCCTTGAAGGGCGGAACATCACGCTCATCAGCGAAACCCAAACCGATGCCGATGGCCGCGCCGCAAAATTAACGCCGGAACCGGTGGCTTCCGGGCATTACCGGTTGTGTGCGGATATCGGCGCGTATTTCACGGCAACGGGGCGAGAAACGCTGTATCACTCGGCGATCATTGATGTGGTGATCGACGGTGAGCAGGATCATTACCATCTGCCGCTGCTGATCAGTCCCTATTCTTATTCAACGTATCGCGGCAGTTAGACCTTTCTGTCATTCAGCCCATCAGCAGGTGCGGATGCTTTAACCGCACGCTTTGGGTCAGCGCCGCGTGGCTGACATCCCGGTCACGATTGCCCTGACGCACCTGTTGCAGAAACGCCATCAGCAGCGGATGCGGGCGCTCGCGACGTGACATCAGTTCCGGTTGTCCCTGAACGCCGAGGAAGAACGGATGATTGTCCAGCTCTGCCACCTGCGCCTGTTCCCCGCTTTCGTCATACCCCGTAATGCGCAATCCCGTACTTTCCAGTTCTGCCAGTAAATGCGGGTTCAGATAGCGGCGCTGGTTATAGCGCAGCGTAAACTCATCGCCCATTTTATTCGCCAGCAGGCTGCCGCTGCGGGTGATGACCGTATGATTCCCCGGACGCGGCTGCGTGTGTTCGGCGAGCGGCAAACCGGTTTGCAGACTGCCCAGCGTTGACGGGCCGTGCATCACCACCCGATCCTGTCCGAGCACTTTCTGGCCCAGCGCCGTCACCATCTGATGCATTCCCTGATTGATGCCCAGCACCGGCGTACGGTTTTCCAGTGCCCAGGTGGCAGTCGCCAGCGCGCTGGCCTGATGATCGCCCTGCGTTAACGTTGCGCCCGGTAAAATAATGCCGTCGACGTCGAAAAGCGTGCAGTCGAGCTGGCTGCCCAGTAACGCCGCTGTCACATACACCACGTCAATGTTCATTGCCAGTGCATCGGCGGCGTCTCCCAGTGCAGCGAGCATCGCCGGATAGCTGTCGCGTTGCTCGGCAAAATCGCCCACCAGCGCCATGCGCAGTGTTTTTCCTGCCCGCATCACCGGCTGCGAAACGGAGCCTAACGCCCAGCGCCCGAAGGCATCGCGCCCCCAGCCGTTACTGCGAATTTTGCCGGTCGCGCAATCTTCCAGCTGGAATTTATCCTGATTGCGCACCACGGTCAGTGACTCAGTTTCTATGCCGTGTTCTCCGATTTGTGCCGCCAGATCCGCGGATAAAGGCTCACGCAATGGCACGACGATATCTTCTTTAAGTGCCCGATAAATCAGGGATTCAAGGCCGGTTTCTTCACCCGCACCGCGCCCGGTCAGGCGCTCAAGCCACACCAGCCCGCTGGTCAGTGCGTGTCCCTGCGCCGTGACGTGCTGACGGGCATTCGGGTAACGTTGTGCATCATGACTGACGGGAAAGTGACACAGCGGCAACGCGCGGAGTTCAGCAAGTATCGCTGCCATCGCGCCGTACAACGCAGGTTCGGGCGTGGAGTGTGCAATAAAGGTGATGGTCATCAGTGTTCCTCTGTCAGATGTTTTTGCGGGGGTATTGAATGCAAGAATTGATCCACACAGGGATGTGTTTACATGCGCTGACAAAAAGGGGGAGAGGAGAGCAAGGCTGAGTCAGATGTGAACCCGGCGCTGAAGGCCGGGGACATGTTCTTTGATTCTTTAATCGTGCAGCAAATAGGTATCGGCATCGCGCCAGGCGGGGAAAGTTTCGCGGTAATCCTGTAACGCTTCCAGTGATAATTCGGCCTCAATAATCATCGCCGAACCCGGTTCTGCCCGCGCCAGTTCTTCACCCTGCGGATTAATGATCAGGCTGTCGCCGCTGTAATAATGACCGTTATCGTCGTGGCCGACGCGGTTGCAACCGGCAACATACGCCTGATTTTCGATGGCACGGGCGGCGAGCAATGTCTGCCAGTGACGGCTGCGTGGGGCAGGCCAGTTGGCGACGTAAAGCGCCAGGTCGTAATCCTGACGGTTGCGTGAATACACAGGGAAACGCAGGTCGTAACAGACTTGCGGCAAAATACGCCAGCCGCGCCATTCGACGATTTCACGACGTTTTCCGGGCACATAATAATTGTGTTCACCGGCCATGCGGAACAGGTGACGTTTATCGTAAAAATGCACGTTGCCCTGCGGCTCAACCAGCAGGAAACGGTTCACCGCGCCTTCCGTGGTGCTCAGCGCCACACTGCCACCGATCATCGCACCGAGTTGTTTCGCCCATTGTTGCAGCCATTGCACCACACGCGATTCCGGCAGCGCGCTGCCCGGTGCCTGCATGGCAAAACCGGTGGTAAACATTTCAGGCAACACAATCAGGTCACGGCCGGTCAGCGCACCGAGCAGGCCGTCGAAATGCGCGAGGTTTGCCTCGCCGTCCAGCCACACCAGCGGCTGTTGCAGTACGGACAGTTTTAAAGTTGACACAGGCGCTCCGCGGCAGCGTCCAGCGTGGCTTCCTGTTTGGCGAAGCACAGCCGGATCAGTTTATGTGGGAAAGGTGCGGCGCAGAATACCGACATCGGAATGGCCGCTACGCCGACATGTTCAGTCAGCCAGTGGCAGAATGCAACGTCGTCTAAATCGGATACGTCACTGTAATCAACCAGCAGGAAATAGGTGCCCTGACTGGGTAACACTTTCAGACGGCTGTTCGCCAGCCCCTGCGCCAGACGGTCGCGCTTGGCCTGATAAAAGGCCGGTAATTCCTGCCAGTGTTCCGGCGCTTCACGCAGCATATCCGCCAGCGCCAGCTGAACCGGCGTGGTGATCGAGAAGGTCAGATACTGATGAACCTTGCGCAGTTCGGCGCTGATAATCGCCGGTGCGATGCAGTAACCCACGCGCCAGCCGGTCATGTGATAAGTCTTGCCGAACGATGACACCGCAATAGCACGCTGACGCAATTCGGGATGACGTAGCACGCTGGCGTGACCTTGCGGTGCAAAGCAAATGTGCTCGTACACTTCATCGCTCAGCACGAAAATGTGCTTATCCGCAATGGTCTGCCAGAGCTGTTCGACGTCGCTGTCGCTCCAGACCGTGGCCGACGGATTATGCGGGGTGTTGATAATCACCAGCTTCGTGCGGTCAGTGATCTGATCGGCGAATTCCGCCCAGTTCACTTTAAATTCCGGCGGTTGTAGCTGAATGCGTTTCATCACGCCGCCCGCCAGTTCCACCGCCGGGGCGTAGCAGTCATAGCTCGGATCAAAAGCAATCACTTCATCACCTTTCGACACCAGCGCGGTGATGGCGATATACAGTGATTCGGTCGCGCCCGCTGTGATGGTGATGTCGGTGTTGGCGTCGGGGGCGTAGCCGTAAATCTGTTCGGTTTTCGCGGCAATCGCTTCACGCAGTGGCGCGGTGCCGGTCATCGGAGCGTACTGGTTCGAACCCTGACTGACGTGATACGCCAGACGATCCCTCAGATATTGCGGGCCGTCGAAATCAGGAAACCCCTGCGACAGGTTAATCGCATTGTGTTTCTGCGCCAGAGCACTCATTTGGGTGAAAATCGTGGTGCCTAAGGCAGGAAGTTTACTTTCGGGGATCAATGCTGCTGTGCTCATGGCGGGTCAATACTCCTGGACCGTTGACCTGACAGGCGTCAGGTGTGCAAATAGCGATGTTGCTGACAATATAACACGATGTTAATATTTGGCAATCGAGACGCTTAGATGGCTAAATGCCAATTCGGTCTAAGGCACTTAACTTTTTATATATCGCTGTTTCACGCCAAACTGAGTCCCTCAACGCACCGGTTTTACAGGATAAAAATGACAGAGAATTTGCAACTGGGCGCGCTGCTGGCGGCCTGTCACTGGATTGGTCAGAAAGGCTGGAGCCCAGCGACGGGCGGTAATATGTCTGTACGCGAAGGCGATGCCCATTGCCTGATCACCGAATCAGGAAAAGACAAAGGATCCCTGACCGCAGAAGACTTCCTGCTGGTGGAACTGGAAAGCGGCTTTGCGCCGGGCGGTCGTCGTCCTTCGGCGGAAACCGGGCTGCACACGATGCTGTATTCCCGCTATCCTGAAACAGGCGCGGTGCTGCATACCCATTCGGTCAATTCGACCGTGTTATCGCGGGTTGAGCGCAGCGGCGCGCTGGTGCTGGAAGGCTACGAGATGCAAAAATCGCTCAGTGGCCAGACCTCGCACCTTGATCAGGTGGTGATCCCGATCTTCGACAACAGCCAGGATATTCCTGCGCTGGCGCAGAAGATTATTGCCTCGTCAGAGCACGCGCCGTTGCAGTATGGTTTTCTGCTGCGCGGCCACGGGCTGACCTGCTGGGGACGGGATGTGGCCGAAGCGCGCCGCCATCTGGAAGGGCTGGAATTCCTGTTCCAGTGTGAACTGCAACGTCGCCTGCTGGAGGCTAAATGATCCGCGCCATCGTCACTGATATTGAAGGCACCACCACGGATATCCGTTTTGTGCATCAGGTGTTATTCCCTTATGCCCGTCAGCGTCTGGCGGAGTTCCTGCGTCATGAGCATGAACAGCCGGACGTCGCAGCGGCGCTGGACGCCTTACGCGCTGAAATCGACCGGCCACAGGCCAGTGTCGAAGCGCTGATCGAACAGCTTTTTACCTACATGGACAACGACGTGAAATCGACGTCGCTGAAAGTCTTGCAGGGCATTATCTGGCGCACGGGTTATGAGAATGGCGATTTTCGCGGGCATCTTTATGACGACGTCGCGCCACAACTGGAAGCGTGGAAAGCCGAAGGTCTGCAACTTTGTGTGTATTCCTCCGGTTCGGTGGACGCGCAAAAACTGCTGTTTGGCTACAGTGATGCCGGTGATTTAACGCCGCTGTTCAGCGGCTATTTCGACACCCGCGTCGGGGCCAAGCGTGAAACGGAGTCGTATCAGAACATCGCCGAGCAACTGATCCTGCCGCCGCAGGATTTACTGTTTTTATCGGACATCCGTCAGGAACTCGATGCCGCGCGCCTGGCGGGCTGGCATACCTGTCAGCTGATCCGTGATGACGCTGACGAACTCAGCGATCACCTGCAAGTTAATCGTTTTGATCAGATAGCCTTAGAAACATTCTTATAAGAGGGTTGACCATGAGTGCATTGACGATTTTTAGTGACCAGGATCCTTCCGCACCGGTGTGGGAAAGCCGCGACGGCGATGCTATTGCCGCCGAACTGAGCAAAATTGATGTGCGTTTCGAACGCTGGCAGGCCGACCGCGATTTAGGCGCGAATCCTCAGCCGCAGGACGTGATTGCCGCTTATCAGCATGAAATCGACAAGCTGGTCGAAGAAAAAGGCTATCAAAGCTGGGACGTGATCAGCATGCGTCCGGACAACGAACAGCGCGAGGTGCTGCGCACCAAATTCCTTTCCGAACATACGCATGGCGAAGATGAAGTGCGTTTTTTCGTTGAAGGCGCAGGGCTGTTTTGCCTGCACCTCAATGGTAAGATTTTCCAGATCCTGTGCGAGAAGAACGATCTGATTTCCGTACCGGCCAACACCCGCCACTGGTTTGACATGGGCGGCTCTCCGTCATTTACCGCAATCCGCGTGTTCGACAATCCGGAAGGCTGGGTGGCGCATTTCACCGGCGATAAGATTGCCGATGCGTACCCGAGGATGGGGGAGTAAGGTTTGCGTACTGCAGAAACAAAAAAACCACCAGAAGGTGGTTTTTTTGTGCTGGTCAGGTTAGCGGCCTTTCCAGCGGGCTTCGTTACTGATGTAACGCAAGCGCAACCCAGCCACAACATAGTCTGCTTTCTGAACAATTTTGTCAAGTTGGTCGACAACAAGTGTATGATTGTGGCGGCCCTTTACGCCGTCTTAGCAAACGGGCACCGGTTTCAGAAAAGGATGTCCAATGACCGTCAACGCAGGCGCAACCCAGCGCTTGTTTCACGGAGATATCACCGGTGGTGTTGACGTGAAGCGGTCTTTGCAAGGACCGCACAATGAAACGGTACATCTGTATCTTTCTCGTTGTCACCGGCGCGACGCTGACACAAGGGAAGGGGAGCTGGAGCATTTCCAACAACTCTCTTAATGTGATCATTAACGCACCGGGCAAGTAAGCCAGAAAGCCGTCCCACAAGGGACGGCTTTCTTCAGGCCTTTAACGCATTACCTGCTTACCATAATTCGGTGAGCGTGGGCCGTACAGCAGGCCGTCGGTCTGAGATGCACTCAGCAGACGGTAGCTGGTGAGCCCGGCGATATCATGACCTTTGTCGGAAATCGTGCTGGAGATTTGCTTCACCGCAGCCTGAACCAGCATGCCGATGATCCCGCCGTTGTTGTTGTCATTTTCGCTGTCAGAGGCAGTGGCGTTACCTGTCCACAGCACTTTGCCATTGCGTAAATCCACCAGTTTGGCATTAGCGGTGACACGGGTTTCGCTGGAAACCACCATGTAGCTGCTGCCGTAGCTGGTGATATCAATGTAAAGCGCGGCATCCGCGCCGAAAATTTCACGCAATTTGGCGGCGCTGACTGCACGGATATCTTCCGCACCGGTTATGCCGTTCTGCTTGAAAGTTTCCTCAACGACAGCCACCGGGAAGACATAGAAGCCGTCTTCTGCCAGCGGTGCCGTGACAGTTGAAAGCATGCTGTGGCTGGCGTTCACGTCCGGCGAATGGTTCACCGGCGGCAGGACCAGAATCGATCTCGGTTTGCTTTCTTTAAACGCGGTGTAATCGTAAGACGCTTTTTTCGCGCAGCCTGTCAGCAACAACGTCAGCACCATACCGGTCAGCAGGAATAAACGTTTCATTTAACACTCCCTTTATTTTTCAGCAGGAAATCCATGTAGGTTGCTGACTCAGGAAATAAACTTTTCTCAGTATTGAATTCCTGAAATGCCAGATCGGTATGACCGGTATTGGCATAAAGTAATCCCAGCTGGGCGTGCAGGCCTGGTGGAACGGCTTTACCGGTTGCACGGGATTTTTCAATCGACTCTTTTAATGACGCGATTTGTTCTTCCGGGCCGACTTTGTCACCCTGATAATACTGGTAAACGGTCTTCTGATAGTTATCCCAGTTATATAATGATGTGTCAGCCTGTTTTGCACAGCCCGCTAATAATAACGCTAGGGTAAAAAATCCACCTTTTAACACGGCGCGTTGGGTTTTACGTAATGTCATTTGATAATATCCGTATTATTAATTAGCCGGACGCCATGCGCCGCTTTCGATCCCGTTCACCAGGTTATTCACCGCTTCACGGATTGCTAAATCCAGCACTTTGCCGTTTAAGGTAGAGTCATAACTGGCAGTACCGCCGAAACCAATAATTTCACGGTTGGACAGGGAATACTCGCCTGCGCCCTGTGAGGAATACACCACTTCAGAGGTCTGAACATTGACAACATTCAGGCTGACTTTAGCGTAAGCGATCTGTTGCTTACCGCGGCCGAGGATGCCCCACAACTGGTTGTCGCCGACTTCTTTACGACCAAACTCAGTCACATCACCGGTGATGACGTAATTAGCACCTTTCAGCGTTTGCGCCTGGCCTTTAATTCCGGCTTCTTCTTTAATTTCAGCCATATTGGTGCGGTCTAAAACATTAAAGCGGCCAGTTTGTTGCAGGTCAGTCACCAGAATAGTTTTAGACTGATTGCCCAGACGATCGACGCCGTCAGAGAAAATGCCACTCATATAGCTTGAGCGGTTATCGAATTTGCCGACAGAAATCGGACTGCGGGGGCCATTATATTGCGTGTTATAAGAAGCGACTTTCTGAACTTCAACCGTGCGGGATGATTCTGTTGCACACCCTGTTAATGTGCCTGCCGCAATCATTGCCGACAAAATGAAAACTGATTTCCTCATGTTACTATTCCTTGTCAATTTAATTTTTATTAACGGGCAAGGGTTGCCCGTGCCAAATTAAAATAATTTGACTTAATGTTATTCCAATAAGTATCAGGAGATATTTCACTTAACACGATGAATTATCTCAATAGCCATTTTTACTCTTTCGGGCGCGGAATACCGGCGCTGAGAGAGAGTAAAATTTAAAATTGGCTAATGATAATCGTAACAGATATTGCTTTTCGATTTCCTTACATTAATGGATTTTCTTTATCATTAGCTCAAAAAAACAGCGCCTGCAGGCGCTGCATTATTTACCAGAGGGTTAACGTAAGGCTCGCCTGAAGATCCCTTCGCGAACCTGATCCGGCGTCACCACGCCCACATCCAGCACCCATCCGCTGATCAGTTCTGCCGGGGTGACGTCAAACGCCGGGTTATAAACCTGTGCGTCCAGCGGTGCCCATTGCACGGACCCAAAACTGCCGGAAACACCGGTGACTTCGCTTGCGGCGCGCTGTTCGATGGGGATAGCGGCACCGTTCGGACAATGCGGATCGTGCGTGGTATGCGGTGCGGCGACGTAGAACGGAATGCCGTGATATTTCGCCAGAACCGCCAGGCTGTAAGTGCCGATTTTGTTGGCAACATCGCCATTCGCAGCAATGCGGTCAGCGCCGACCCAGATGGCATCGACGCGCTTTTGTGCCATCAGGCTGGCGGCCATCGAATCACAAATCAGCTGATAAGGAATGCCCAGCTCACCGAGCTCCCAGGCGGTGAGACGTCCGCCCTGTAACAGCGGACGGGTTTCGTCCACCCACACCTGTTCTACATTCCCCTGTTCATGGGCGCGGCGGATCACCCCGATCGCCGTGCCGACGCCTGCCGTTGCCAGCCCGCCGGTGTTGCAATGGGTCAGCAGGCGGCTGCCGGGTGTGACCAGCTTAGCGCCATGTGTGGCAATGCTGTCGCACAATGCCCGGTCCTCATCCACCAGACGCAACGCTTCTTCTGATAACGCCTTCACGTAATCAGGTTGTTGCAGCGCGACTTTCATCCGGTCGAGATTGTTCATCAGATTCACGGCGGTCGGGCGCGCAGCGCGCAGCGTGTCCAGCGCATGATGTAATTCATCCTGCGCCATTCCCTGTTCAGCCAGCAGCGCCAGCAGCAGGCTGGCGGACAAGCCAATCAGCGGCGCACCACGCACGCGCAGGGTGCGGATGTGATCCACCAGTTCGCTGACGTCGCGACATTCGCGCCAGTCAGACCGTTGCGGCAGGGCTTGCTGGTCGAGGATCCACAGCTGGTTTTCACGAATACGTAAACTGGTGGTTGTGAGGCTTTGCATTATTGGTTAAATCCTTGTTGCCCGGTTGCATCTGGTCACTTATTCTGCCAACATGCGTGACGGATGTATAGACGTCTAAACGCTTTAAAGGCTAAAAAAGAATTCGAGAGGTCAGGATGTCGCGCTACTACACATTTACCGCCAAAGATGCCGTTGAATATGCCCGTCAGTTTGGCGGCGTGGCAGATCCGCAATCCCTGGTCACTGCCGATGAAATCGGTGACGGAAACCTGAATCTGGTGTTTAAGATCCGCGATACTGCGGGTAAAAGCCGGGTGATTGTCAAACAGGCGCTGCCGTATGTACGTTGTGTGGGTGAATCCTGGCCGCTGACCTTAGATCGTGCGCGCATTGAAGCTGAAACCCTGATCATTCACGGTCAGTATTGCCCGCAGCACACGGTCAGCGTTTTACATCACGACGCAGAACTGGCGGTGATGGTGCAGGAAGATCTGTCGGATCATCACATCTGGCGTAGCGAGCTGGTGCAGGGGAAATACTACCCGCAGGCTTCTGCCCAGCTGGGAGAATATCTGGCACAGACGTTGTTCCATACCTCGGATTTCTTCCAGAACGCGCAGACTAAAAAAGCCGAAGTTTCCCGCTTTACCAACCCTGAATTGTGTCAGATCACCGAAGATCTGTTCTTTACCGATCCGTATGTCGATCACGAACGCAATAATTTTGATGCCGTATTGCAGCCGGAAGTGGATGCGCTGCGTGCGGATAAACCGCTGCGACTGGCGGTGGCTGCGCTGAAACACCGTTTCCTGAGTAAAGCGGAAGCGTTGCTGCACGGCGATATTCACAGCGGGTCGATTTTCGTCGCCGAAGGTAAACTGAAAGCCATCGACGCGGAATTCGGTTATTACGGTCCGCTGGGATTTGATCCGGGTTCGGCAATGGGAAATCTGCTGCTGAGCTACTGTGGCCTGCCGGGACTGGTCGGGGTGCGTGAAGCGGCAGATGGCCGTGAGCAGCGCCTGAAAGATGTGCGTGAACTGTGGCTGAGCTTCTCGGAGCGTTTCCTGCAACTGGCGCGGGATAAATCCCAGGATCCGACGCTGGCGGAGCCGGGCTATGCGGAAGTTTTCCTGCAGGAAGTCTGGCACGATGCCGTCGGGTATTGCGGCGCGGAGTTGATCCGCCGCACCATCGGACTGGCGCACGTCGCCGATCTCGATACCATTAAAGATGCTGCGATGCGCGCCGATTGCCAGCGACACGCGCTGAGCCTCGGACAAAAACTCATTATCACTGCACAACAAATCGGCGATGTGGAGTCACTTATTGCGCGGATCCGTCAGTTCAGCTAATCCTGTAAGATTCTTGTATAATGCCCGCCTTCGAGGTGCGTAGGGGTAAACCCGGTGGCATTTCCTCGGTTTACTTTTAACAGGAATACAGAATTATGATGCATAACCATGTCTTGCGCAGCGTGCGCTACATGCTGGATTTGAGCGAAGGTCAGTTGATTGAGATCCTTAAAACGACCGGTACGCCTGTCAGCCCTGAAGTGATGTCACGTTACCTGAAAAAAGAAGACGAAGAAGGCTACATGGAAGTGCCAGACGAAGTGATGGCGAACTTCCTTAATGGCCTGATCACCTTCAAACGCGGTAAAGACGATCGCTTCCCGGCACCGGAAGTAGAAAAGCGTCTGACCAACAACATCATGCTGAAAAAATTGCGTGTGGCGTTTGAGCTGAAAACCGAAGACATGATTTCCGTGCTGACTGCGGCAGATTTCAAAGTCTCCGAAGGCGAACTGAGTGCGTTCTTCCGCAAGGAAGGCCATAAAAACTACCGTCCTTGCGGCGATCAGGTAATGCGTTATTTCCTGAAAGGGCTGACGGCGAAAGTGCGTCCTAAGAAGGGCTGAATATAAAGTATTCATGAAATAAATATTTTCACAGAGAATACTTCATTAGTGAATAATAAGCGGGAGCCTCAAAAAAGGCTCCCGTTTTACGTTTATTGATTCTGTAATTGCGGAATTTAGTTATTTCCTTTCTCACTTCACGTTTTTCCAGTTTATTTTTGACAGGATATTAATCCGGAAACTATCTTCATCCCTCGCCGTAATACCTCTGGGCACTATTTCAAAAAAAATAAAACACCGCTGTTAATTGAAGGGCAGCGGTTAAATTTTATAGTGAAAAGGATATCTTTTTATGACAAAAATTAAAGCGCTGGCCTTGTTCGTTGGATTTGCCGTTTCGGGTTCTTCTGTGGCTGCGGCGTCTCAAAGCAGTCTGGAAGCCCGCATGGCGCAGCTCGAACAGCGTCTGCAGCAGGCAGAAACGCGAGCAGAAACGGCAGAAAAGCAAATTGAGCAGCTCAAACATCAGGACATCAAACGCGAACAGGAAATTGCTATCGTCAAAGAAGCTAATCCTGTTGAAGTTAAAAAAGATGGAATATCGAAAGACAAATTATTAACACTTAATGGATTCGATAATTTAAAACTGTATGGCGATGTGGAGTTTAATATCGACGGCGCAAGTCGTACAGGGCAATTAACCTCTGTGCGAACCAGTGACAATAAAAACTGGAAGCCGGGAAATAATGAACGCTGGGATGTTAACGGACGGTTATTAATCGGGCTGGATGGTTATCGCCGTAATGATAATGGCCAGTTCTCCGGTTTCTCTGTACAGCCAACGGCTGACCTGAATGGCTCGATGAATCTTGATGATGCCGCCTTCTTCTTCGGTGAGGAAAAAGACTGGATGGCAAAAATCGGTCGTTTCGAAGCCTACGATATGTTCCCGCTTAATCAGGATACCTTCATCGAATACTCCGGGAATACCGCCAACGACTTGTACGCCGATGGTTATGGCTATGTCTATATGATGAAAGAAGGGCGCGGGCGTAGTGACAGCGGCGGCAACATCATGCTGAATAAAAATATCGGCAACTGGTATTTCGAGCTGAATACCTTGCTGGAAAACGGTTCAGCCTTGTTTGCCGATCAAAACTATCATGGCAACGAACTTGAGAATGACAAAAACGTTGCCTATCTGCGCCCGATCATTGCCTGGAAAGGGGATGCCTTCTCAGTCGCGGCGGCAATGGAAACCAACGTGGTGAACAACGCGTATGGTTACACCAACGATAAAAACGAATTCGTCGATCAGTCCAAACGTAATGGTTATGGCCTGACAATGACCTGGGACGGCCAGAAAGCTGACCCGGAAAATGGCGTGATAGCAAACCTGAGCACGGCGTATATGGACGCGTCAGATGAGAAGGACTTCACCGTCGGTGCCAATGCGTTGTGGAAAAACTTCGAACTGGGTTACATCTACGCGCACAACAAAATTGAAGACTTTAATATCGAGGGGGTCCGCGCATCTGATTACGACGATGACTGGTTCGATGAGCCGGGCAACTACGACATCCATACCGTTCACGCCAGCTACCTGATCCCGAACGTCATGAACATGGAAAACTTCAATGTTTATCTGGGCGCGTACATCTCCATGCTGGAAGCGGATAAAACTTACAGCAGCGATGATGACAGTGACCAGAGGTATGGGGCGCGTGTCCGCTTTAAATACTACTTCTAAATTACCCGTCATATTTCGCGCTGCAGATGCGTTGGTTGCACTCACTCACCCCGGTCGCTTAGTTATCTAAGCTCCCGGGGATTCATGAGCTTACCGCCTTTCTGCAACACGAACTATTTAGGGTAATACTTGTGTATCTTCACAAATAATAAAAGCCTGAGTGCGTAAACACTCAGGCTTTTTTATGACTTAACCGTTAAATCAGGCAGCTTCGGTGTGGCGGGGTTTTGCCTCAGCCTTTTTTACGCTGTCTTTCTCCGCTTCTGGTTTTTGCGCAGCCAGGGCGTCCGGCTCAAACTCATCGACATTGATTGAACGCAGACGGCTTTCTTCCGCACGACTCAGGATACGCGCATCGTCGGCGCTCAGATGACCAGCATCCAGACCTTTTTGCGCCAGAATATCCAGACGGGTGAACGGCAGCTTTTTACCCATCGCGTCGCACAGACGTTTGTGAACCGGCTCAGCGGCCAGAATATCCTGCAACGCTTCTTCCAGCAGACCGACCGGATTGTGCTCGCTTGGCGTCAGATACTGACCACGACCGATGCGGCTGCGGGTCGCGGAAGGCACCTGAAGAATACGTGCCAGTTCATGATCAAGTCGGTCAGACGGTGCGGCGTGTGAAAGGCCCAGCGGGAAAATCACCAGACGCATCACACCCGCCACGAAACGGTTCGGGAAGTTACGCAACAAATCGTCGATAGCCACTTCAGCCTGATGCAGACAATCCTGCACGCCCCAGTGAACCAGCGGTAAATCCTCTTCGTTACAGCCTTCTTCGTCATAACGTTTCAGCGTTGCCGTCGCCAGATACATCTGGCTGAGGATATCGCCGAGACGGGCGGAAATACGTTCGCGACGTTTCAGACTGCCGCCGAGCACGCCCATGGAAATATCAGACAGCAGCGCCAGGTTGGCGCTCAGACGGTTGATGTGCTGATAGTAACGCGCCGTTTTATCGTTAACCGGTGTATCGCTGGTGCGACCGCCGGTCAGACCGAGCCAGAAGCTGCGCATATTGTTACTGCCGACATGGCCGATGTGTCCGAAGAGTGCACGGTCGAAATCAACCAGATCGTTTTTCTCAGCCGCCGCCATTTCACGCAGAACATAAGGATGGCAGCGGATCGCGCCCTGACCGAAGATGATCATGCTGCGGGTCAGAATGTTGGCACCTTCCACGGTAATCGCAATTGGCGCGCCCTGATAAGAACGGGCCACAAAGTTGCTGGTGCCGAGCATAATGCCTTTACCGCCTGTGATATCCATCGCATCCATCACGGCGCGCTGGCCGCGGTGAGTACAGTGGTATTTCACGATAGCCGACAGCACCGCCGGTTTTTCGCCGAGCATAATGCCGTTGGTAATCAGGGTTGCAGCGGCGTCCATCACATAAGCGTTACCGGCAATGCGTGCCAGCGGTTCTTCGATGCCTTCCATTTTGCCGATAGGCAGTTTGAACTGACGGCGGATATAGGCATATGCGCCAGTCGCCAGCGCCAGAGATTTCAGGCTACCCGTGGAGTTAGACGGCAGGGTAATACCACGACCCACAGACAGACATTCCACCAGCATACGCCAGCCCTGACCGGCCATTTTCGGGCCGCCAATGATGTAGTCGATCGGCACGAAAATATCGTGGCCGCGCGTCGGACCGTTCTGGAACGGCACGTTCAGCGGGAAGTGACGATGACCAATTTCGACACCGGCGGTGTCGGTTGGGATCAGCGCACAGGTAATGCCCAGTTCGGTTTCGTTGCCGAGCAGATGATCGGGATCTCTCAGTTTAAACGCCAGACCCAGCACGGTGGCGATAGGGGCCAGCGTGATGTATCGCTTGTTCCAGGTCAGACGCATACCGAGGACTTCTTTACCCTGCCACTGGCCTTTACAGACGATACCGAAATCCGGAATAGCGCCGGCATCAGAACCCGCTTCCGGGCTGGTCAGGGCGAAACAAGGGATTTCAAGACCTTCGGCCAGACGCGGCAGATAGTGATCTTTCTGCTCCTGTGTGCCGTAATGTTGCAACAATTCGCCCGGGCCGAGGGAGTTCGGCACACCGACGGTGATCGCCAGAATACCGGATACACCGGCCAGTTTTTGCAACACACGTGCCTGAGCGTAAGCGGAGAATTCCAGGCCGCCGTATTCTTTCTTAATGATCATCGCGAAGAAGCGATGTTCTTTCAGATACGCCCACAGTTCAGGCGGCAAATCTGCCAGTTCATGGGTTATCTGGAAATCATTCGCCATGCGACAGGCTTCTTCAACCGGCCCGTCAATAAAGCGCTGCTCTTCTTCGGTCAGTTGCTGTTCAGGGTAATCCTGCAATTTTTTCCAGTCAGGCTTACCGCCAAACAGATCGCCTTCCCACCAGGTCGTCCCGGCTTCAATGGCTTCTTTTTCCGTACGTGACATGGCCGGCATCACTTTACGGAAGGTGCGCAGGGCAGGGGCTGAGAACAATGAACGACGCAGGGCAGGAATATTGAACGGCAGCAAAATGATCGCCAGCGGCACCAGAAGCCACAGCGTCCACAAATTAATGGCACCCATGGCAGCGGTAAACGCCAGTAAAATCAGGCTGCTAAGGGCAAGATTGACCTTGTGGTAGAACAACACACCAAGGATCACGACAAATGCAACAATGCTAAGAACCATCATAGTAAAGCTCCTGAGTAGTAGGAGGTCTGACCTGTTGTAGGGATACAATGGTTTTAGTTCATGCTCATTTCTTTATCAATGTGTTTACATACTAATTACAACGCAGCTCACAAACCGGCCGCACGAAGCGTCAAAAATAGAAACTATCGGAATCATTACCGCTTCATTGCTTCTCGCTGTTTCGGCTTTCCGTTAAACTGCACAGCGGAACGTTTTATTGCTATCGGCCGTGCGTAAACCGGCTGCAAATGGACATAAAAGAGGCTGCTATGTACCAGGATATTATCCGTACTGAACTGAACGAAGCTGCTGATACGCTGAATAAATTCATCAGCGATCCGGCAAATATTGAGTCTATTCAACGTGCAGCAGTGCTGCTGGCAGATTCATTCAAAGCGGGTGGGAAAGTGATTTCCTGCGGCAACGGCGGTTCACATTGTGACGCCATGCATTTCGCGGAAGAGCTGACAGGCCGTTATCGTGAAAACCGTCCGGGCTATCCGGCGATTGCCATTTCTGACGTCAGCCACATCTCCTGCGTCGGCAACGATTTCGGTTACGAATACATTTTCTCTCGTTACCTGGAAGCCGTTGGCCAGAAAGGTGACGTTCTGCTGGGGATCTCCACTTCCGGCAATTCTGGTAACGTGATCAAAGCTATCGAAGCTGCCCGCGCTAAAGGCATGAAAGTCATTACCCTGACCGGTAAAGATGGCGGCAAAATGGACGGCTCAGCCGACGTGGAAATCCGCGTTCCGCACTTTGGTTTCGCTGACCGCGTGCAGGAAATCCACATTAAAGTGATTCATATCCTGATTCTCTTAATCGAAAAAGAGATGGTCAAGGCATAAGATTTTTGCCGTAAAGGAGGCAGGTGATGTGCGAATTGCTCGGGATGAGCGCTAACGTCCCTACTGATATTTGTTTCAGTTTCAGTGGATTAGTGCAGCGCGGTGGCGGGACTGGTCCGCATAAAGACGGCTGGGGCATTACCTTTTATGAAGGCAATGGCTGTCGTACTTTTAAAGATCCGACGCCAAGTTTTAATTCGCCCATTGCCCGCCTTGTTCAGGAATATCCGATCAAATCCTGCGCGGTGATTTCTCATATTCGTCAGGCAAACCGTGGCGAAGTGGCGCTGGAAAATACCCATCCGTTTACCCGCGAACTGTGGGGACGCAACTGGACTTACGCGCACAACGGCCAGCTTCGCGGTTACCGCCAGCTGGATACCGGCACGTTGCGCCCTGTCGGTCAGACAGACAGTGAATACGCTTTTTGCTGGTTGCTGCATAAACTCACCCAACGTTATCCGCGCCGCCCTGCAAGCTGGCCGCCGGTGTTTCGCTATATCGCGTCGCTGGCTGATGAGTTACGGCAGAAAGGGGTGTTTAACATGTTGCTGTCGGACGGCAATTTCGTGATGGCATACTGCTCGACGAATTTGCACTGGATCACGCGGCGGGCACCTTTCGGAAAGGCAACGTTGTTGGATCAGGATGTGGAAATTGATTTTCAGCAGCAGACGACACCGAATGATGTCGTCACCGTGATTGCCACGCAACCGCTAACCGCAAACGAAACCTGGAACAAGATTGCCCCAGGTGAGTTCGCGTTATTTCATCGGGGCGAACGCCAGCTGTGAGGACAGCGGGGTGTTAGACAACGGCTGCAGCACTTCATATTTACCGTCAGTAACCACAACATTCGGTGGCTGATGGTGTTTCTCAAAGTACGCATATCCCGGCTGCAACTGGCTCCAGAAGCTGTAGTAGCTTGAGTTTTTGTGTGCTTTCATGTTGGCATCGGTCATTTTGAACGGATAAATGCTGATCTGCAGATTACGTTGCCCGAACTGGAATGCCGCCTGCACATAGGTAAAGATTTCGTCCATGTAGCCGTCGGTCATGGCGTAGCAACCGATAGACTTACAGTTTCCGTGGATCATCAGATACTTACCCGAATAGCCCTGCGAGATGTCGTAAGCATTGGGGAAACCGATGTTGATGGCGCGATAAAAGCGGCTGTCAGGTTTCAGGTGGTGAATATCCACGTTGTAGAAACCTTCCGGGCTTTTGAAATCACCTTCGCGACGTTTATTTCCCAAACCGCCAGAAAAATCGCAGATGCCGTAACTGCCGATCAGACGAAATTCGCCGTCGAGCTGGGCATACAATTCGAGTTTACGTTCTTGTTTGAAGATCTGGATATAAACCGGAGCGCCTAACAATTGCTTTTTAAGCGTCGCGTTGACCGGGACAGCATCGCTGGCCACGGCGTAATTTGCTGTAAATAAAGGCAAACTGAGGAGCATCGCAAGAAACAGCGCGATTCTGATCATTCTAAATCCTGCTTGGTAATAATGTCGATTATTTTGTCTACAGCGGAACTGCCTGTAAGACCGCCACTGATTTTCTTCTTATGTACTGCCTGTCTGAAACGATGCCATATTAATACTGATTAATTTTTTAGCAATCACCAAATAATGAATAATGAATTTCACAATCGGAAATTTATTACCTTGCCATGAATGGTGATTAATTAAGCGAAATTAACCAACATTTTCTGTGTTGGAAATCTCCACACTCAACTGTATACTTATACAGTCATTGGGGGAGGGCTATGCGTAAAATCATTCATGTGGATATGGACTGCTTTTTCGCGGCCGTCGAAATGCGCGACGATCCTTCTCTGCGCGATATTCCAATCGCTATCGGCGGCAGTCGTGACCGCCGTGGCGTCATCAGTACCGCCAATTATCCTGCCCGCAAATTTGGCGTACACAGCGCAATGCCTACCGGCATGGCCCTGAAACTGTGCCCGCATCTGAAAGTCATTCCCGGCAGAATGGACGCCTATAAAGAAGCGTCAAACCACATTCGTGAAATCTTCGCGCGTTATACGCCATTGATTGAACCGTTGTCACTCGATGAAGCTTATCTGGATGTTTCCGACGCCACCCAATGCAATGGTTCCGCCACGCTTATCGCCGCTGAAATTCGTCAGGCCATTTTCGATGAAATCAATCTGACGGCTTCTGCGGGCATTGCGCCGATAAAATTTCTGGCAAAAATCGCCTCAGACCTGAATAAACCCAACGGCCAGTTTGTGATTACGCCCGATAAAGTGGACGCGTTTTTACAAGATTTGCCGCTGAGTAAAATCCCCGGCGTCGGCAAAGTCACCGCCCAGCGGTTGCAGGAGCAGGGGTTGATCACCTGCGGTGATGTACAGCGTTACGATCTGGCGAAACTGCTCAAACGCTTTGGCAAGTTTGGACGCGTGTTGTGGGAACGCTGTCAGGGGATTGATGAGCGCGAGATTTCCCCCGAGCGGTTGCGTAAATCCGTCGGTGTGGAACGTACGCTGGCCGAAGATATTCACAGCTGGGAAGAGTGCGTGGCGCTGATCGAACGTTTGTACCCCGAACTGCAAACGCGCTTAAGCCGCGTCAGCCCGGATCTGCGCATTGCGAGACAGGGTGTAAAACTCAAATTTCATGATTTCCAGCAGACCACGCAGGAGCACGTGTGGCCGGTGCTGAATAAAGAAGATTTACTGAAAGTCGCGCGTGATGCCTGGGAACAGCGGCGTGGCGGAAGGGGAGTCAGGCTGGTGGGGTTACATGTGACGTTGCAAGATCCGCAGATAGAGCGGCAGCTTCTTTTGGATTTGAGCTCCCCCCCTACGAAGTCTCTTGATCAGGAGATCTGATCAAGAGACAGTCGCAGGGGAGGGAGCAAAACGATTTATCTTGAGCTTTCCCCTTCGCAGGGGATCGATCGAGTATTAACCGCGTTCAGGAATCGCTTTCAGCAGGGCCGTCAGCAGTTTCCAGTACAGCTCGACGCTGGCAATTTCAACCTGCTCATCCGGCGAGTGCGGGCCGGTGATGGTTGGCCCGATGGAAACCATGTCCATGTCCGGGTACGGTTTTTTGAACAGACCGCATTCCAGACCGGCGTGGATCACCATGATGTTCGGGGTTTTATTGAACAGCGTCTGGTAAGTTTCACGCACCAGCGTCATCACCGGTGAGCTTGGCTCAGGTTTCCAGCCAGGGTAGCTGCCTTTTGCCAGACTTTTCGCGCCAGCCAGTTCACTCAGTGAATTAAGCATGCTGACCACATATTCTTTGCCGCTGTCGATAAGAGAACGGATCAGACTGTTGATCGCTACTTCGTCATCTTTCATGGTGACAACACCGACGTTCAGCGAGGTTTCTACCACGCCTTTCACGTCATCACTCATGCGGATCACGCCGTTTGGCGTCGCGTTCAGCAGGGCAAGGAATTTACCCTGAGTTTCTGCGGTCAGCGCTTTCGCGTTGCTTTCAGCCGCTTCTGCCACCAGAGCAATTTTCTTCTCAACCGCTGACAGTTCGAACTGAATGGTCGCCAGGAATTCCTGTGCTGCCGCTTTCAGTGCGTCTGTTTTATCCGCAGCAACGGCCAGAGTTGCAATCGCTTCACGCGGGATGGCGTTACGCAGTGTGCCGCCGGTGAAATCCAGCAGACGCAGGCCCAGTGTCTCGGCGTTGTCTGCCAGGAAACGCGCCAGCAGTTTGCTTGCGTTACCCAGACCTAAATGGATATCAGCGCCGGAGTGGCCGCCTTTCAGTCCCTTCAGGGTCAGCTTCAGCGTCGTGAAACCAGCCGGAACCGCTTCACGGCTCAGTGGCAGTGTGGCGGTAAAATCAATGCCGCCGGCGCAACCCATGTAGATTTCGCCTTCGGTTTCTGAATCGGTGTTGATCAGGATTTCAGACTGTAACCAGTCTGGTTGCAGGCCGAATGCGCCTGCCATGCCGGTTTCTTCGGTCATGGTCAGCAGCACTTCCAGCGGACCGTGCTCTACGCTGTCATCAGCCAGAACCGCCAGCGCGGACGCCATGCCGATGCCATTGTCAGAACCCAGCGTGGTGCCGCGGGCTTTTACCCAACCGTCTTCGATGAACGGCTGGATCGGATCTTTAGTGAAATCATGAACGGTATCGTTGTTTTTCTGCGGCACCATATCGAGGTGCGCCTGCAGGGCAACGGCTTTGCGGTTTTCCATGCCTTTCGTGGCCGGTTTACGCAGCAAAATGTTGCCGACTTCATCACGCTCAGCGTGGATACCCTTTTCCTGTGCCCATTCAACGATGTGTTTTGCCAGTTCTTCTTCATGATAAGAAGGGTGCGGAATTGAACAGATTTTGGCAAAAATATCCCACAACGGTTGTGGCGAAAGCTGAGACAGTTCAGACACTATAAGTCTCCTGTAACAGTCAGCTCATTCAGGCTCCGTTTGCAGGGGAACTGATTGAGATGCTGTAGGTTTAAGGTTAAGTAATCCCCGCCAGACTGTGTGGCGAGTGGCCTGACAGAATATCACTTAATCTTAACCTGTGCGCGGGGACGGGGAGAAATTCCGGGTTTTTTGGGGCGCTTTGACCAGATAATCGCTGGTTTTTGTGAGACGGACTCACTATAATCTCGCGCAACCTTTTTTCCCCCCATTATTTATTTAGAAGCCGTTAATTCACTGGCTGGGACACCTTTATGAGCGAAAAATACGTTGTAACCTGGGACATGCTGCAAATCCACGCCCGCACCATGGCTAAACGCCTGCTGCCGGCAGAACAATGGAAAGGCATTATTGCCGTCAGCCGTGGCGGTCTGGTCCCTGCAGCGTTGCTGGCTCGCGAGCTGTGCATCCGCCATGTCGATACCGTGTGTATCTCCAGCTACGACCATGATAATCAGCGCGAAATGCAAGTGCTGAAACGCGCAGAAGGCGACGGTGAAGGCTTCATCGTGATCGACGATCTGGTTGATACCGGCGGCACCGCGAAAGCGATCCGCGAAATGTACCCGAAAGCACATTTCATCACCATCTTCGCCAAACCTGCTGGCGCACCGCTGGTCGATGATTACGTCATCGACATTCCGCAGAACACCTGGATCGAACAGCCGTGGGATATGGGGGTCATCTTTGTGCCTCCATTAGTGGGTAAGTAATTTTCCCTTAGTGTTTATAAACGCCTGGCTTATTGCCGGGCGTTTTGCTTTTGTTGACTTGAAATCCTTTCCGCTTGACCTCACCCCTCACTTGTCGCAACGTGGTCGGGTTATAATCCCGTCCAGAAATGATCGCCTGCGGGCGACCTGCTGCTTGCTAACGGAGGATCTTGCATCATGGCTCCAGCCAACCTTACGGAAAAACTGTTTAAACCTTCCTTTAAATATCCGGAAACTTCGACGCTGGTTCGTCGCGTTCATCATCATAATACGCACCCGCCGATGCACACTGCGCTGGAAGGCGACACGGTAAATTGCTGGTACAGAACCATTAACCGCCTGATGTGGATGTGGCGGGGTGTCGATCCTTTAGAAGTCGAAGAAGTGCTGTCGCGGATTGCAGTTTCCAAAGCCGAGCACAGCGATCCGCTGTTGCTGGACACCGTCATTGGCTACCGTAACGGCAACTGGGTTTACGAATGGTCAAATCAGGCGATGGCGTGGCAGCAAAAAGCCGCAGAAGAAAAAGATCCGAACCTTGCCAGCGAATACTGGCTGAAGGCGGCGAACCTTTACAGCATCGCCGGTTATCCGCATCTGAAAGGCGATACGCTGGCAGAGCAGTCAGAAGTACTGGCCAATAAAGCCTTTGAGAAATCGTCAGAACATTCGCCGTATTCTCTCAAAGAGATCGAATTCAAAATTCCGGGCGGCGCGCCGATCACCGGTTTCCTGCACCTGCCGAATGAAGGCAAAGCGCCGTTCCCGACCGTTATGGTGTGCGGCGGTCTGGATACCTTGCAAAGTGACCATCAGCGTCTGTTCCGTTCTTATCTGGCGCCGATGGGCATTGCGATGCTGACCATCGACATGCCGTCGATCGGGTTCTCGTCGAAGTGGAAACTCACCCAGGACACCAGCTTCCTGCATCAGCAGGTATTGCACCAGCTTGCCGATGTGGCGTGGGTCGATGCCAGCCGTGTCAGCCTGCTCGGTTATCGTTTTGGCGCGAACGTTGCTGTGCGTCTGGCCTATCTCGAACCGCGCCGTGTGTGTGCCGTTGCCACATTAGGCGCGCTGGTGCATTCATTGCTGAGCGATCCGAAATGTCAGGAACAGGTTCCCGATATGTATATGGATGTGCTCGCGAGCCGGCTGGGGATGTCGAGCGCGTCGGATTCGGCGCTCAAGACCGAACTTAATCGATATTCTCTGAAAATGCAGGGGCTGCTGGGGCGCAGAACGCCGACGCCAATGCTGGCCGCGTACTGGGAAAACGACATATTCAGTCCGAAGGCGGAAGCCAGATTGATTGCGGATTCTTCATCTGAAGGCAAGCTATTACCGATTCAGAACGAGCCGCTTTATGAGCATTTTGACAAGGCTTTGCATGAGATTTGTGAGTGGTTGCAAAAGCATATGCGTTAACTTAATGGTTGCTAATTCCTAACGTTTTGCTAAAAAGGATCGTCTTTCTATGGAGGTTGTACTATGACGTTACCAAGCGGTCATCCTAAAAGCAGGCTAATGAAACGTTTCGGTACACTGGGACCGTACATCAGAGAAGGAAAATGCGAGAACGACCGCTTTTTCTTTGACTGCTTAGCTGTCTGTGTGAACGTGAAGCCCGCGCCGGAAAAGCGTGAGTTCTGGGGCTGGTGGATTGAGTTGCAGGCTGAAGCCGAACGTTTTACCTATGTTTATCACTTCGGTTTGTTCGATAAAGACGGCATCTGGAAAGCGCAAAACATTAAAGATGCTGAAGTGCGTGAGAAGCTTGAGACGACATTGAAAGGGTTCCACAAGAATCTCAACAAGATGATTGAAGAGATGTCCCTCAAACTGGAACCTGCTGATGATTTCAGCGAAGAACCCGTGAAGCTCTCCGCCTGACTTTCTGTACTACCCATTCCCATACTGAATGCTGCTATTATAGCGTTATGCCGGTTGGCATAACGCTTCTCCCCTGTTAAAAAGACACAGAAGCACTTCTTATTCACACTAATGGAACGATTATGAGTGGTAGCCAGACACTGGTTGTAAAACTGGGCACCAGCGTGCTCACTGGCGGTTCACGCCGCCTCAACCGTGCTCACATTGTTGAGCTTGTCCGCCAGTGCGCGCAGCAACATGCGGCAGGGCATCGGATTGTGATTGTGACCTCGGGCGCCATTGCCGCCGGGCGTGAACATCTTGGCTACCCCGAACTCCCCGCCACCATTGCTTCCAAACAACTGCTGGCTGCCGTCGGGCAAAGCCGTTTGATCCAGCTGTGGGAGCAATTGTTCTCTATTTATGGCATCCACATTGGTCAGATGCTGCTGACGCGTGCCGATATGGAAGACCGCGAGCGGTTCCTCAACGCCCGCGACACGATGCATGCGCTGCTTGATAACCATATCGTGCCGGTGATTAACGAAAACGATGCAGTGGCGACGGCTGAGATCAAAGTCGGTGATAACGACAATCTTTCCGCGCTGGCCGCTATTCTGGCCGGGGCCGATAAATTGCTGCTGCTGACCGATCAGCGTGGTCTGTTTACCGCCGATCCGCGCACCAATCCGCAGGCCGAGCTTATCCGTGAAGTCATGACGATTGATGACGAACTGCGCGGTGTGGCGGGTGACAGCGTTTCCGGGCTGGGTACCGGTGGCATGGCGACCAAATTGCAGGCGGCGGATGTCGCGTGCCGTGCGGGCGTCGATACCATTATTGCCGCAGGCAACCTGCCGGGTGTGATTGGTGATGTGATTAATGGCGTGTCCGTCGGCACACGTTTCCACGCGATGGAAACCCCGCTGGAGAACCGTAAACGCTGGATCTTCGGCGCACCGCCAGCCGGTGAAATCACCATCGACGACGGCGCGGTTTCCGCCATGATGGAGCGCGGCAGTTCACTGCTGCCAAAAGGTATCCGCGAAGTGAAAGGCGATTTCTCGCGTGGCGAAGTGATCCGCATCCGCAATCTGAACGGACGCGATCTTGCGCACGGTGTCAGCCGCTATAACAGCGATGCGATGCGCATGATTGCCGGTCATCACTCTCAGCAGATCAGCGAAATTCTCGGTTACGAATACGGCCCGGTTGCCGTGCATCGTGACGACATGATTGTCAGTTAAGGAGCCACAGATGCTTAACGAGATGGGCAAGGCCGCGAAAGCCGCGTCCTGGCAGCTCTCCACCCTCAGCACCGCGCAGAAAAATCGTGCGCTGATGCTGATGGCCGACATGCTTGAGGCCAACAGCCAGAGCATTATTCTTGCCAACGAACTCGACATGTCCGCCGCCCGCGAAAGCGGCATGAGCGAAGCCTTATTAGACCGGCTGCTGCTGACGCCCGCGCGCTTATCGGCCATTGCCAGCGACGTGCGCGATGTCTGCCGCCTGAGCGATCCGGTCGGGCAGGTGATTGATGGTTCACAGCAGGACAGCGGTTTGCGTCTCGAACGCCGCCGTGTGCCGCTCGGCGTGATCGGCGTGATTTATGAAGCGCGCCCGAACGTCACCATCGATGTCGCCAGCCTGTGCCTGAAAACCGGCAACGCCGTGATCCTGCGTGGTGGCAAAGAAACGCACCACACTAATCAGGCGACGGTTAACGTCATCCAGATGGCGCTGGAAGAGTGCGGGCTGCCGAAAGCGGCGGTTCAGGCGATTGAAAGCCCCGATCGCGCACTGGTCGCAGAACTGCTGCGTCTGGATAAATACGTCGACATGCTGATCCCACGCGGTGGCGCGGCGCTGCATAAACTGTGCCGCGAACAATCCACCATTCCGGTGATCACCGGCGGTATCGGTGTGTGTCATACATTTGTGGATGAAAGCGCAGATTTCGACAAAGCGCTGACCGTGCTGGAAAGCGCCAAAGTGCAGCGTCCGAGCGCCTGTAACAGCCTGGAAACCGTGCTGGTGCATCAGGCGATTGCCGCACGTTTCCTGCCGGAGCTGAGCGACAAAATGCACCGCGCTGGCGTGACGTTACACGCCAGCGAATCCGCAATGCCGTATCTGCAAAACGGCCCGGCGAAAGTGCTGGCGGTAACTGAAGAAGATTATTCAGATGAATGGCTGTCACTGGATCTGAACGTGACGGTTGTCGCCGATCTGGACGCCGCCGTGGCGCATATCCGCACCTACGGCACCGAACATTCCGATGCGATCCTCACGCGTTCTATCAGCAGCGCGGACAGGTTTGTACGTGAAGTGGATTCCTCGGCGGTGTACGTCAACGCCAGCACCCGTTTCACCGACGGCGGACAGTTTGGTTTAGGCGCAGAAGTGGCGGTCAGTACTCAAAAACTGCACGCCCGCGGCCCGATGGGATTAGAAGCCCTGACGACCTACAAATGGATTGGTTACGGCGACGATTTAGTCCGTCCGTAACAGTGAGCACCGGTGGATTTGTAGTCATGAAGCCGGTGCTAATCCCCTATTTTGCATAGGGTGATGAGAAAAGCAGCAAACGCACTGCAGGGGGCTTGACGGCAGCGTCATATTTCACTAATTTAGCACCCCGTAGTCCCCCGGTAACACTCCAAAATGCCGACTTAGCTCAGTAGGTAGAGCAACTGACTTGTAATCAGTAGGTCACCAGTTCGATTCCGGTAGTCGGCACCATTTCTATCTTATACTTTCTTAGTTTTAATCCATTTTCTATTTCGCATCAGCTCCTTTATTGCTTCAAAATTTACATAAGATTCCTTTTTTGCTAATTAATTTTGATCGCCTAGTAAAGGCATATCTAAAAAAGGTCAGAATAGCCTGCTGGCAGAGCTGCGCATTAGCAACGTTAAGGTCATATTTTCGTCTCGTACTATCGACACTATAAAGTCAGCTCATCCATCCTTAGAAATAATCCCTTTAAGCTCTTCAGGGGTAAAAGGGGGGATCCGTTTATGCAACATCGCATGGCAGTTCGGACACACCGGGACGAGATCTTTTATCGGGTCAACTCGATAATTCTCTTTGATTGTTGAGAGGGGTATCAAATGATGGATATGAATAAATCCTTCGCCGATTTCGCCATATATTTTACAGAAATCAATATTGCATACTTGGCAATTTGTACCGTGGTGGGCTATCGCGGACTTCCTTGCGTTAATATCTCTTTCATAAAGGTTAACAGTGATTTGTTTTGTCGAACCTTCCCAAAACTGATCGGTGCTATGTAATTCATCAGGATGATCATTATTCGTAGAAAAGTATGCTTTTCCCTTTTTAATTCTGATTTCGAAGCCTTGATTTGTAAGTAATTTCACGCATTTAGATTTTATTCCTCCTGTGAAATCCTCTGGAGTAAACTCAACTCCGGTCAGTTTGGTCGCTGCAATACCTACGATGGCCTTTGGAGGGTAGCTTAGCCCATCATGCATAACGTCATAAATACGAGAAGCATCAAACTTGTGCGAGATGCCGCTGTTATAAGCGTGAATAGCCTCGATGATTTGCTGGCGTGAAATAAAATCGGGTAAAAGCTTCGGCATTTTTTCTCCTTAATATTACAGGGAATCGATCATTCCCAATTTCAGCAAAGATTTTTCTATTTCGCTTATCCATTCCTCAGGGCAGGGTTTCACACGTTTTTCAGGATCTTGTCGATTATGAGCTTGTCGTGTGGTCAAGCCATGCATTGCTTTGACATGCGCAATCCAGCAAGGAGTGTGAATAGTTTTACCCGTTCTGGACTTCACATCCGCAATTATTTCTTTATAAGTAGCCATCTTTTCCTCCATAAAAACTTCCTGGAACCCACCTCGCAACTTCAACGACTTACTTGGTCAGCCCTTCTGATTTCCGATATAATCTACACCGCTGCGGCACAATCCGCAGCCGAGTTTCGCAGCTCGTGTAATCTGAAGGCGGCACCTCACGTTGAGAGTGCCGTCGCTTTGACGCAACTATTGAAAATGTGGCTGTAATCCACAAGCAGTATCTCAATGGTGGCTCAGGCGGGGCAGCCTTCGGGCTGGCCGGTAGCCTTCAGAACCGGTACTGCGAACCTCGTCTGGGCTACCACCAAAGGGTTTCGCAGCTCCCGTGGTAGTGATTAACTATCTGAAGGAGCAATCCATGAATACTCTCAACGACTGGCATCCCGCCGATATCATTGCAGCACTACGCAAGAAAGGCACCACGCTGGCTGCGGTATCACGCGCTGCGGGGCTGAGTTCTTCCACGCTTTCTAATGCACTTTCCCGACCCTGGCCCAAAGGAGAGATCCTGATTTCTCAGGCAATCGGTGTACCTCCGTACACTGTCTGGCCGAGCCGTTATTATGACCGGCAGGGTAAGCTGGTTCATAGAACCGCGCGGGTTACTGACAAACAGTGTTTGCGACATGAATTAGACGGGCAAGACTGATAAATAGTTATCAGTGCAAAAGATGCAATAAGGGAGCCAGTAGGTAGGCTCCCTTATAAAACAGTCGGTAAGATTTTTCGAGTTACTTAATCAGGTATGTTGTCCAGCCGAAAGCCGAACACCTGCAGCACGTGTGAGTTCAGTTAGCGTACCGATAGTTGGGTTACCATTTTCTGATAACGCTCTGTAGATATGCTGCCGCGTTATACCGGATTTTTTAGAGATTTCACCGACTCCACCGCGTGCTTCGATGACCCGACGTAATGCCGTGAGGAAGGCCGGAACGCCACCCTCTTCGTAGATTTCTTCTAACGCCGTTTGCAGATAAATTTCAGCATATTCCGGATTGGCGCGGAGCGTCTCAATCATCTCTGCATCACGGCTTACTGATGCAGGGATCGAATCACCTGCGGTGTCTTTCGCGTTCATGGTTTTTGCCTCTTCCTGAAGTCAGCCAGATATATCAATATCCCGCGTTACTGTCTCTTATAAAAGACAGTAACGCAAGCGCACGGATTTTCCCTTATCCCACTCACTCAATCTCCGGCAGTCCCTCAATCAGTTTATCCAGTGTCACCGGATAATCGCGCACCCTGATGCCTGTGGCGTTATAAATGGCATTGGCGATGGCGGCGCTGACGCCACACAGGCCCAGTTCGCCGACGCCTTTGGCTTTCATGGGGGAAGAAACCGGGTCGGTGTCGTCGAGGAAAATCACTTCCTGATCAGGGATGTCGGCGTGAACCGGCACTTCATAGGCTGCCAGATCGTGATTCACAAAATATCCCAACTCTTTATCGATATTCAGCTCTTCGGTCAGCGCCGCGCCGACGCCCATGGTCATCGCGCCGATCACCTGGCTGCGTGCCGTTTTCGGGTTAAGTATCCGGCCCGCAGCGCAGACCGCCAGCATGCGGCGGACACGGGTTTCGCCGGTCGCGATATCTACGCCGACTTCCACGAAATGCGCGGCAAAGGTCGATTGCTGAAACGTTTTGTCCAGCCCGCCGAACTCGATGGTGTCTTCCACGGTGAGGGTTCCGCTGGCTGCGGCTGTGGCGAGCGGGGCGGTGCGCTCGCCCTGACAAATCAGTTCATCGGTAAACACGGCGTCATCCGCATTAAACCCGAGCTTTTCAGCGACAGCTTCGCGCAGTTTCACGCAGGCGGCGTACACCCCGGCGGTGGACGTATTCGCACCCCACTGGCCGCCGGACCCGGCAGACACCGGGAAGTCGGAATCGCCCAAACGCACGACCACTTTTTCCAGCGGAACGCCCATCATCTCGGCGGCGGTCTGGGCGATGATGGTGTAACTGCCGGTGCCGATATCAGTCATATCGGTCTCCACCGTCACGATGCCCTGCGCGTCGAGATGCACCCGCGCACCGGATTTATCCAGCAGATTGTTACGAAAACCCGCCGCGACACCCATACCGATCAGCCAGCGTCCGTCACGAACCTGTGCCGGTGTGGCGTTACGCCGGTGCCAGCCGAATTTATCTGAGCCGGTGCGCAGGCATTCGATCAACTGACGACGTGAAAAGAAACGCTCGGTATTGAGCGGATCGACCTGCGTGTCGTTCAGAATACGAAACTCCACCGGATCAACGCCGGCTTTCTCCGCCACTTCGTCGATAGCGATTTCCAGCGCCATCAGACCAGGCGCTTCGCCGGGAGCGCGCATGGCGTTGCCTTCGGGCAGATCCAGCTGTGCCAGCCGTAACCCGGTCAGGCGGTTTTTGCCCGCATAAAGCAGTTCACTCTGCTGCACGGCTGTCTCCGGTGTACCACCGGGCAGGTTGCCCGACCAGCTTTCGTGGGCGATGGCAGTGATGCGGCCTTTTTCATCCGTGCCGATGCGGATGTGCTGAATAGTGGCCGGACGGTGCGTGGTGTTATTAGGGATCAGCGGTCGCGGCAACATCACTTTCACCGGTCTGTTCGCGGCACGCGCCGCCAGTGCCGCCAGCACGGCATCGCTGCGCAGAAACAGTTTGCCGCCGAAACCGCCGCCGATGTACGGCGAAATCACCCGCACCTTCTCTTCGGGAATATTCAGCGTTTTGGCAAGTTCACTGCGACACCAGGCGATCATCTGGTTCGAGGTGCGCAGGACCAGCTTGTCGCCTTCCCAGACGGCCAGCGAGGCGTGCGGTTCCATCGCCATATGGCTCTGATCCGGCGTCGTATAAATGGCGTCATGCTGCACCGGCGAGGCGGCGAAGGCGCTGGCGAAATCACCTGCGGTTTTGTCTGGCGTATCTTCCGGCGGCGTGGTGACGGCAGGCTTTTGCTCCGCCAGGCTGTACGCACCTTGTTCACGCTGGTAATCAACGTTGATCAGTGACGCGGCGGCGCGTGCCTGTTCGAAGGTCTCCGCCACAACCACGGCAATCGCCTGATGGTAGTGCTCAATCTGCGGGCCGCCGAGCAGTGTGGCGGCGTTCATGTCGCCTTTGCCCAGCTTACCGGCGTTGGCCGCCGTGACGATCGCCAGCACGCCGGGTGCGGTTTCGGCGTCATGCAGATCCATCGCGATGATACGGCCTTTGGCAATGGCGGCACCAAGGACATAACCATAGGCTGCGCCCGGTACTTCATTCTGCCATTCGTAAGCGTAGGGCGCGGTGCCGGTGGTTTTTAGCGGACCGTCGATGCGGTCATGCGCACGACCGACCACTTTCATCTGGTCGATCGGATTGTCAGTTGCAGGCGTGTCGAATTTCATTTGTTATGCCCTCGCTTCAGTCAGCACGGAGGCGAGCGTTCGCTTCGCCAGTATCAGCTTGAACGCATTCTCAGGTGTCGGTTGCGCAGCGGCGAACAACCGCGCGTAAACCTCTCCCGCACCGTTCGCCACCTGTGCATCGGCTTCTGCCAGCCTCCAGGGTTTATGCGCCACGCCGCCGAGTGCGACACGACCAGTGCCGTCGGGCTGTACGATGGCAGCAACGGACACCAGCGCAAAAGCGTAAGAGGCGCGGTCACGGACTTTGCGGTAAACATGCGTGCCTCCCGCAGGGGGCGGCAGGATAACGGCGGTGATCAGTTCACCTGTGGCCAGCACGGTTTCCAGATGTGGCGTATCGCCCGGTGCAAGGTAGAAGTCGGCCAGCGGAATGAGGCGCACCGCGCCGTCAGGGTTGATGGTTTCCACTACGGCGTCGAGCAATTGCATCGCGACGGCCATGTCGCTCGGGTGTGTGGCGATGCAGGCCGCGCTTGCGCCGACGACGGCATGCTGGCGGCTGAAGCCCCTGATGGCCGCACAACCACTGCCGGGCTGACGTTTATTGCACGGCTGGTTGGTATCGTAAAAATACGGGCAGCGGGTACGCTGGAGCAGGTTACCGGCGGTAGTCGCCTGATTGCGTAACTGGCCGGAGGCTCCCGCCAGCAGCGCCCGCGACAGCACGGCATAGTCGCGGCGGATGCGCAAATCAGCGGCCAGATCGGTATTACGTACCAGCGCGCCAATGCGCAAGCCGCCGTTGCCGTCGGGTTCAATGGTATCCAGCGCCAGACCGTTGACGTCGATCAGATGGGAAGGTTGCTCGATCTCAAGTTTCATCAGATCCAGCAGGTTGGTGCCGCCCGCAATAAATTTTGCACCGGGATGCTGTAAGGCACTGCTGGCGGCGCCGGCGGGCGTCTTTACCCGTTCATAGGTAAAAGCCTTCATGGTTTTTGCCCTCCGGCGACGTCTTCAATCGCGGCAAGAATGTTGGAATACGCGCCGCAGCGGCAGATATTGCCGCTCATACGTTCGCGGATTTCTTCTGCGGTACGCGCAGGAGGGGAAACCAGATCCAGCGTGACGTGGCTGGGAATGCCGCTTTCGATTTCCTGTAACACGGCGACTGAGGAGCAGATCTGCCCCGGCGTGCAGTAACCGCACTGGTAGCCGTCGTGTCTGATAAATGCGGCCTGCATCGGATGCAGGTTGTCAGGCGTGCCAAGACCTTCAATAGTGGTGACGTCGGCGTCCTGATGCATCACCGCCAATGTCAGGCAGGAGTTGATACGGCGGCCATCGACGATAACGGTACAGGCACCGCACTGACCGTGATCGCACCCTTTTTTAGTGCCGGTCAGTTGCAGGTTTTCGCGCAAGGCGTCCAGCAGGGTGGTGCGTGTATCCACGACCAGCTGGCGGATCTGGCCGTTCACTTTCATTTTAAGGTGGGACTGATGTGTTTCATTGTCATGGTTGCTCATGCCAGACCTCCGGTATTACAAAATTTGAATCCAAAAAGGGGGTGACTTCGCGGGTGCCTTTGCGGCATTTTTTTATCACGAAGCCTTAAGCATAGTCGGCGATGGCGTTGGGATTAATCCTGAAGTCCGGCTTCTTCAGTTTGTTCCTCTTTTAGTCCTGCTTTTTTCCCTTAACTGGCTTCGTCAGTTCCCGCGCATAACGGATGAAATCCGCCAGAGCTTTGTTTTTCAGATGCCGCTGCCAGCTGAGCGTCAGCGTGGTGGTCGCACCGGGATCGGTCAGGAAGCAGTAATTCACATCGGGGATCATCACTGAACGCTGGGTTTCCGGGACTAACGTCACGCCCATGCCCATCGACACCAGCCCGATCGCCACCGACACATCGCGTGTGAACTGAATTTTCTGCGGCACGAATCCGGCCTGCTGACAGGCATTTATTGCTGACCAGCCGAGGCCAACGCCCGGCGGATCTTTCTGGATAAGGAACGGCGAATCTGACAGCGAGGAGAGCGAAATTTTTTGCCCGGAGCCGAGCGGGTGGCTGCGTGGCAGCACCGCAATCAGCGGACGGGTAGCAACGTCGAGATATTCCAGCTCAGGAAACTGCGGCACCGGTGAACGCACCAGCGCGATATCCAGCTGATAATTGAGCAAAAGTGTTAGCTGCTCGTGAACGTTATGTTCTTCAATGACAATATCAATATCGGGTTTATGTTTGCGGTAACCATTAATTAACAGCGCGAGGGCCGGATCCAGAATCGACGATCCGACATAACCCAGTTTGAGTTGTCCTTTATGTCCTAGCCGCAAACTGCGGGCGTTCTCGAGGAATTTCTCGTAGTGGGTGATGGCGATGCGCGCTTCTTCTACCAGTTGCTGCCCCTCGAAGGTCAGCGCTACATGGCGCTTATCACGGGTGAAAAGGGGGATCCCCAGAGACTGTTCCAGTGCCTTTATTTGCTGGCTTAATGCGGGCTGGGCGATGTTGAGTTGCAGCGCAGCTTTACCAAAATGCAGTACTTCCGCCAGCACCACAAACGAGTGTAATTGTCGGTAATCCATATGTCCTCCGGTGCATTTCCTCATAATAATCCCTTATTAAAAAGCCGCGTATTGTTATTGGACTCTTATCACCCATTCTTTGCAAACTGGCGGGGTAGCGGCGATGAACAGCAGGCCGCTGTATCCTCAATGACATGAATTAAAGGGGCATGAGATGTCTGAAGAAAAAACAAAAGTGACTGATCTTCGTTCCGCGCTGGAGGTGTTGAGCCAGTACGACGACGAACTGATCTACACCGATGAACCTGTAGACCCGATTGCGGAGTTATCCGGTGTATACCGCTACGTTGGCGCACACGGCACCGTCAAACGTCCGACTCAGGTGGGGCCGGCGATGATCTTTAATAAGGTCAAAGGGTATAACGACATGCGGGTGCTGATTGGCCTGCTGTCTTCGCGCAAACGTGTGGCGCGTTTGTTTGGCACCACGCCGGAGAATCTGGCGTTTATGCTGAAAGATTCCGTATCGAATCCCATTCCGCCGATTGTTATTCCGCGTGAAAAAGCGGTCTGTCAGGAAGTGGTTCATCTGGCGACCGATCCGGATTTCGACATTCTGAAAATCCTGCCAGCCCCGACCAATACGCCGGAAGATGCGGGCCCGTATTTCACCCTCGGCATGTGCTACGCCGCTGACCCTGAAACCGGCGAGCATGACGTGACCATTCACCGCCTGTGCGTGCAGAGCAAAGATGAAATCTCCATGTATTTTGTGCCCGGTCGCCATCTGGATGTGTTCCGTCAAAAAGCCGAAGCCGCAGGCAAAGCGCTGCCCATCACCATCAGCATCGGCGTTGATCCGGCGATTGAAATTGGTGCGTGTTTTGAGCCGCCAACTACGCCGCTGGGCTTTGATGAACTGTCCATCGCAGGCAGCCTGCGTAATCAGGCCGTGGAACTGGTGGATGCCCTGACCGTCAATGCGCGGGGTATTGCCAACGCCGAAGTGGTTATCGAAGGTGAACTGGTGCCGAACTACCGTGTTCGCGAAGATCAGAACACCAATACCGGCAAAGCGATGCCTGAATTCCCGGGTTATACCGGTGCGGCACAGGCCGAAGTGCCGGTGATTAAAGTGAAAGCCATTACCCACCGCCGCCATCCGATCCTGCAAACCTGTATTGGGCCGAGCGATGAACACACCAATATGGCCGGTATCCCGACCGAAGCCAGTATTTTGCAAATGGTAGAACGTGCGTTGCCGGGCTTTGTGCAGAACGTTCACTGCCCGTCACCGGGTACCGGTAAATACCTCGCGGTATTGCAGGTGAAAAAACGCTTTGCGGCGGATGAAGGTCGTCAGCGTCAGGCAGCATTGCTGGCATTTGCTGCCTTCTCAGAGCTGAAACATGTGATGCTGGTGGATGAAGACGTTGATATTTTCGATCTCAACGACGTGATCTGGGCGATGACCACCCGTTATCAGGGCGATGTCAGCACGGTCTTTATTCCCGGCGTGCGCTGCCATCCGCTTGATCCGTCTTCCGATCCGGCCTTCAGCCCGTCGATACGTGACCACGGTATTGCCTGCAAAACCATTTTCGACTGCACAGTACCTTACAACCTGAAAGCGAATTTCCAGCGCAGCGAGTTCCTCGACGTGGATGTGAACCGCTTTATTCCAGGCTTTACTAAAAAATAAGAAGGCAATGGCGGAACTATGAAGTTAATGACCAGGAGTAATAACTCATGATTATCGGACCTTATATCAACGGTTCCGCCGTATTGCTTGGCGGGATTGTCGGCGCGTTACTCAGTCACCGGCTGCCGGAACGTCTGCGGACGTCGATGCCGCTGATTTTTGGTGCGGCCTCGATGTGTATGGGCGTCGTGCTGGTAGTTAAAGTCAGCCACATGCCGGTGATGGTGCTGTCAGTTATCCTCGGTGCGCTGCTGGGCGAACTCTGTTATCTGGAGAAGGGCATCGGCAAGCTGGGCAGTAAAGCGCGCAGTCTGGTGGAGGTTTTTGTGAAATCCGATCCGGGTGATCAGGCGTCTCAGGAACAGTTTTTGCAAAGCTACGTGGCGATTATCGTGCTGTTTTGCGCCAGCGGTACCGGGATTTTCGGTTCCATGCATGAGGGCATGACCGGTGATACCAGCGTGCTAATCGCCAAATCGTTCCTCGATTTGTTCACCGCCGCTATTTTTGCCACCACACTCGGTTTCGCCGTGGCGGTGGTCGCGGTGCCGCAGCTCATCATCCAGTTGCTGCTGGCGTACGGCGCAGTATTTATTCTGCCGCTGACCACGCCGGAAATGCAGGCGGACTTCTCCGCCGTCGGCGGTGTATTAATGTTCGCCACCGGTTTCCGTATTTGCGGCATCAAAATCTTCCCGGTCGCCAATATGCTGCCAGCGCTGATCCTTGCCATGCCAATATCAAGCTTATGGGTTCATTTCTTCTGATTCAGACCATTTCCGCTATCACCCGCCACTCAGCTTCTTCCGGCAGAGAGCTTCCTGTCTCTGCCGAATTGCCTCCCCTGTTTTGATACCGTTCCCTATTCCCCTCCCTAATCGATGAATTCATTCACGACTAAAATAATGATAGTCATGATTTTTTTCTGGTTATATAAAGTGCAGGTTTTTTAAAGATATTGGTTCTGCCGTCAGCCGGGGGCAAAAATATTCAATATTCCTCTGAGGCCGTGCAGGAGGTCTACCCGCACGGTTTCAGGCTGATAGGACAAACGTAATAATGAATTATTCGCGCCAGTGCTCTGGTCGCATCAATGCCTGAGCACATTGAATATTACCCTTTGCATTAAAGGGATTGGCTGAAAGACCCTGCGTCATCCAACAATCTTTGAGGTGTTCCGGAATAAAGTATGGAGCATGATAACCTTTACTCCCTGCGTCAGGCTCGAAACCATGGCGCGGGTAATATCCGGCATGGCCCAGAACGAAGACCCTCAGACATCCGATTTCCTTAAGCTGACGAATCCCATGATTAATTAGAAAACCTCCTACCCCAAATCCCTGATATTCCGGTATGACTGCTAGTGGAGCGAGCAGGTGCATCAATGGCGATGCGCTATTACCCTGAAAGGTTACCCGTGTGAAAAGAATATGTCCGACGGCCTTTCCGTTATGTTTAGCCATCAGCGATAGGGTTGGAAATGCTGTTTCGTCAATAAGTAAATCAGCTACCAGATCAGCTTCTTTCGCGAAACCAAAAGCACATGTTTCCACTTCTCTGATATCGCTGGCGTCCTGAGATTTCGTCACGTGTAAGGTGAATTCATAATTTTTCATAGTGCTTTCCTTTTTTTTTCGCCAGTTAACGGTTATCAGATTGTGAGCGTACGTTATTGAGTCCGGCGGTATTGATGCGGTAGGGCTGACCCTTAACTGACTTAATCAGTTTCCTGGCTTTAAGTTTTTTGAATATGGCAAGAGTGCAGTCGCTGAGTAATTGTCCTTCGCGGGTATAGCATTCAATGGATAGCACGCGTCCTGAAGTATCGCGGATATATGCAATACATCCACCTTTAGCAAGAGTGTGTAAGGTTCGTTGTTCCTGACGAGATAAATTCATACTGAAAAACCTGTTAATCATCATGTGCAAAATTTGCAAACATCCGGCAGATGTCCGCATTCGATTTCAGCGCATTGATAATCAATTCAGCCCAAAAGGTGGGTTAACTGATTATCTGATGATTACATTCTCCAGCATCGGTGCCTCAGTGAGAGTTGAAGGTATTTGGGATTTAAGCCGAAAAGAGTAACACGTATTTACTGTGTGGATTTAAGCGCGTTTGAAAAATGTGACCCTCTTGGCAATTGCCAGTCACCACGCCATCAGATAACTCCTCGGCGCGACATATGGAGTAATGGTTTCCCCCGGCATTGGAATGCAAATAGCAGCTTTCAATATTCGCGTGATACTGGATCTTCCGCAGCAGATGCGGTGGCGCTTTCCTGAAAGCTGAACGCCTGATAAACGAAGCCAAAACAGCACGCCTTTTAAGAATACGGGAGTAGATAACCGGAAGCGGCGGGGAATAGAATCCTCCGTCGCTTATTCTTTTTATGAAGGCTCGTTATGAAAAAATTCTTTTTTATCATCATGGTTTCAGCACTGGCGGGTTGTGTCAGTGAGCACCCTAAACCGGAAAGGCATCAGATCGGGATGGCGAATCCGGCGGCGGTCTATTGTCATGAGAAAGGCGGCAGATCGGTGAGTGTGCAAACGCCGCACGGTGTCCGTGCCGACTGCGTATTTGCAGATGGCCGGGGTATCGATGAATGGGAACTGTACCGCAGGGATCACGGATAATAATCAACGAGCCAGGCACAGGCAAACAACCCGATTTCACGTTTATCTGTTCACGACGGGATGTGATACTTTGAACCCATTAGCGTGCCGGTGAGAGCAACTCATCGCTTTGGATTCAGAACAGCACAGAGGGTTTATGGCGGTCATTTCCCAACACATTATTGAGCAGGCAAAACACTGGCGCAGGGACTTCCATATGCGCCCGGAACTGGGGCTGAATGAACATGGCACCGCAAAAATAATCAGTGAGCTGTTGCTGTCATTTGGTCTTGAAGTTCACACAGGGATTGCGGAAACCGGCGTTATCGCCACGTTGCGAAACGGCGAAGGGCCGTCCATTGGCTTGCGCGCAGATATCGATGCGTTACCTATTCATGAACTGAATGATTTCGCTCACCAGTCGCAAAACCCGGGGCTGATGCACGCCTGCGGTCACGACGGGCATACGTCGATTTTGCTGGGTCTGGCAAAACATCTTAGTGAGAACCGCCATTTTCGCGGCACGGTGCATTTCATCTTCCAGCCAGCAGAAGAGAATTTCGGTGGCGGTGAAATGATGGTGAAAGAAGGGCTGTTTGAACGCTTCCCGATGCAGGCGGTTTACGCGCTGCATAACTGGCCGGGCTTGCCGGTCGGCGAAGTGGCAGTCAGTCAGGGGCCGATGATGGCGTCGCAGGATAATTTCTATATCACCCTCACCGGAAAGGGCTGCCACGCGGCGATGCCTGAACTCGGTGCCGATCCGGTGGTGGCTGGCGCGCAACTGATTTTATCTCTGCAAAGTCTGATTTCACGCCGTCTGTCGCCGCTGGAACAAACGGTGATCAGTCTGACCCAGCTTCAGGCCGGTGAAGCGATCAACGTGATCCCGGAAACGCTGCAAATGTCGGGAACACTGCGTTGCCTGAGCAGTAAAACCCGTGAAACCTGCTGGCAGCTGATTGAGGAATACGTCAAAGCGGTGCCGCAGCCGTTTGGTGTGAAAGGGGAAGTGCGCTGGGAATATGGCTATCCGGTGACGCAAAATCATGCGGCGCAGGCGGATATTGTGCGTGTCGCGGCGGAGAACACGCCGGGCATTCAGAAAGTGCATTTCAACAATGCGCCGTCGATGGCTGCCGAAGACTTTGCCTATTTACTCGAAGCCTGTCCGGGCGCGTACTTCTGGTTAGGTGCCGATGGCGCTACGCCGTCAGCGTCTTTGCACAGCCCGCGTTATGACTTTAATGACGATATTATTCCGCTGGGTATCGGCGTGCTGACAACGCTGGTTGAGCGTGAATTAAAAGCATAACGCCCGCGCCGCGCATACAAAAAGGCCGGACATTTTACAGATGTCCGGCCTTTTTCATGACATTGACCCGTCCTGATTAGCGTTGATTACACCCGGAAATGTCCTACGGCGATGGCTAGTCCGGTTGCCTGTTCCTGCAACGCCGACGCGGCGCCGGTGGATTGCTGAACCATCGCCGCGTTCTGCTGCACCATGCCGTCGAGCTGGGTGATGGCGCGGTTAATTTCGTGAATGCTCTGCATCTGTTCCTCAGACGCGTGAGTGATTTCCAGCATCGCGCTGCTGACATTCGCCACATTACTGACGATCTCACTCATGCTGTCGCTGGCCAGCCGGACCTGCGCTGAACCCGATGCCACGCTGCTGACGGTAGATTCGATCAGCACTTTGATCTCCTTCGCCGCCTGTGCGCTGCGCTGTGCCAGACTGCGCACCTCGCTGGCGACCACCGCAAAACCACGGCCTTGTTCACCTGCGCGCGCGGCTTCTACCGCGGCATTCAGCGCCAGAATATTGGTCTGGAAAGCGATGCCGTCAATAACGCCGGTAATATCGCCGATTTTCGACGACGCCGTTTCAATGCTTTCCATTGTCGTGATGACTCTGGTCACCACTTCGTCACCGCGTGTGGCGGCTTCAGAGGCCGATCGCGCCGTGCCGGACGCCTGTTTAGCGGAACTCGCCGACTGAGAAACCGTGGCAGTGATTTGCTCCAGCGACGCCGCTGTTTGTTGCAGGCTGGCCGCCGCGGATTCGGTACGCCCGGACAAATCGTTATTCCCTGCGGCAATTTCATCGGCGGCAATTTTGACCGATTCGCTGGTGGTGCGGATCTCCGACATTACCTTGCTGAGTTTATCGACAAAGGTGTTGAACGCCTGCGCGATTTGCGTCACCTCGTCGTGGCCGTCCGTTGGCAGACGTTGCGTGAGGTCATCTTCGCCGGAACTTATGGCGTTGAGTGTATCCCGCACCACAGAAAGGCGGCGGAAGGATTTGCTGATAATCAGCCCGATCACCGCAGCCGAGAGCAGCACAATCACCATCAGCGTAATCACCGAAGACGTCAGCAGGGATCGCATACCCGCCGTGGACTCTTTCTGATCCTGCGCCACCAGTGTGTACCATTCCGTGCCTGCCACCGGCATGGCGCGCACGCGTTTCACCACACCATTGAGTTCAATATCCTGCGGTGAATTCGCCGCTAACAGCGCCGGTAAATCCACGCCTTGCGCCAGTGCAGTAAAGGGCTTCAGCGCCAGACTGGCGTCAGGATGTGCAATGATAACGCCGGATTTATCCACCAGCATGCCGAAACTGCCTGGCGTCGGATGAACGGTATTAACGTTATTCACCACGCTGTCCATCGATACATCGCCCGCCACAATCGCTTTCAGCGTGCCAGATTCCATGACAGGCACGGCGAAAGTCACCACCAACTTACCGGTTCCGGCATCAATATACGGTGGCGTGGCAACCGGATGTCCGGCGTCGGCTGCCTGCGTATACCACGGGCGACCGGTCGGATCGTAATCTGCGGGCACACCGGTCGGATCGGAGAACTTCGCGGTTTTATTCGCGTATCCGACGTAGACGTTAGTAAACCCACCTGCGCTGGCGATCTGTTTGAGAACCGGGATCGGATCTTCCGACAGCGCAACCTGTTGCAGTGAATCGATCATCCGTGTTTTAGAACTCACCCAGTCGCTGATCCCTTGCGTGTGGCTGGAGGTCAGCGCGTTCAGCGTACTGTCAGTCGCCTGACGGTTGTATTTGTTAGCAACGGTGTAACTGAGGAACGTATTGATAACCAGCGAGCACGCTACGATGGCGATACAGGCGGTGATAATGCGCGAACGGATAGTCTTTAGCATGGGCGTTTCCCTGGAAGGAATCTTAAGTTTTTGGTATCGGCAGGAAAGGGAAAAACTTGAAGTCGATCACAAAAAAATCTTAGCGTTAAATTACCTGCTTGTTTAAGTGATACGCATAAGGTGTTGTTGTATAAGAATAAAAGTTAAATAACCATGGTATTTGTAAGGTTTATTGAGTTTAATAAGTTGAACAATGCGCTTATCTCTCATCAACCTGCACACCATGGATGAACTATGACCAAAATGGACTTTTCCCAAACCGCGGCCTTTATCTGGTCAGTGGCTGATTTGCTACGTGGTGATTTCAAACAGTCGCAGTACGGACGCATCATTCTTCCCTTTGCCTTGCTCCGCCGTCTGGAATGCGTGCTGGAAAACAGCAAAGACGCGGTCGTGATACAGGCGCAAAAAGTACATGCGATGGCGTTGCCGGAAGACGCGCAGGAAAAGCTGATTTTGCGCGCCACCGGCGGACTGGCGTTTTTCAACACCTCGCCGATGAACCTCAGCAAGCTTGGACAAAAAGACACCCGGGATAATCTGGAGAACTACATTCAGAGCTTCTCCACCGATGCCCGCGAGATTTTTGAACACTTCAAATTCAGCGAATTTATCAGTCAGCTCGACGAAGCCAATTTGCTGTATAAAGTGGTGCAAAAAGTCGCAGCGACCGATCTCAGCCCGGCGGCGGTATCCAACCACGATATGGGGCTGGTGTTTGAAGAACTGATCCGCCGTTTTGCCGAAGGGTCCAATGAAACGGCGGGTGAGCACTTTACGCCGCGCGACATTGTGCGCCTGACCACCGCGCTGGTGTTTATGAAAGATGATGAGGCGCTTACCCGCGACGGGATCATCCGCACCATTTACGATCCGACGGCGGGTACGGGCGGCTTTTTATCCGCGGGGATGGAATACCTGCACGAGCTGAATCCGAACGCCGTGATGCGGGCATTCGGACAGGAACTGAACCCGGAATCCTACGCCATTTGCAAAGGCGACATGCTGATCAAAGGGCAGGACGTCAGCCTGATTAAACTCGGCAACACACTTTCCAATGATCAGCTTCCCGCCGATAAATTTGACTACATGCTCTCCAATCCGCCGTTCGGTGTGGACTGGAAGAAAATCGAAACCGAGATCAGCGACGAACATACCCTGAAAGGTTTTGATGGCCGTTTTGGTGCCGGGTTACCACGTGTTTCCGACGGTTCGCTGCTGTTTCTGTTGCATCTGATCAGCAAAATGCGCGACGGCGGCAAAGAGGGCGGCGGCCGCATCGGCATTATTCTTAACGGTTCGCCATTGTTTACCGGCGGGGCGGGCAGCGGTGAAAGCGAAATCCGCCGTTACATCCTGGAAGCCGACCTGCTCGAAGGCATCGTCGCGCTGCCGACCGACATGTTCTACAACACCGGCATTTCGACCTATGTGTGGATCCTGTCGAATAACAAAGACAGCGCACGTAAGGGCAAGGTTCAGCTGATCGACGGCTCAAACCTGTGCGGTAAAATGCGCAAATCGTTAGGGTCGAAGCGTAATCTGATGGGCGAAGATGACATCAGACTCATCACCCGCACCTTTGGTGATTTTGCGGTGATCAATCCGACCCCGCTGTATGAGCTGGGATTAGAGAAAGCGCCGGAACAAAAATCCAGCCGTGGCCGTCAGTCCGCCAGCAGTAAAAAAGACGCGCCAAAAACCTTCGCCAGCAAAATCTTTAACAGCACCGATTTCGGCTACCGTCGCCTGACGATTGAACGTCCGCTGCGCCTTTCTGCACAAATCACCGATCAGGCCATTGCCACTTTACGTTTCGCGCCGAAGCCGTTTAACGCGCCGATGGAGCGGTTGTATCAGGATTTCGCCGCGCCGTGGAATGCGCAGATTTATGGCGATTTTTCGCAGGTAGAAACCGAAGCCCGCGCCATCATTAAAGCCGATTTCCCCGAGCTAAAAGAGAAGCAGATTAAAGACCTGCTCGACCCCAGACTGTGGCTGGCGCAACGCACGCTGATGGAGAAAGCCCGTCAGATCCAGATGGCCTTTGGTGCAACTGACGGCGGTAAACACAGCGTCAGCAACGATTTCAATCAGTTTGATCACTCACTGAAAACCGCGCTCAGTGTTGCTTGCGTGAAGCTCGATACCAGAGAGAGAAAGCAGTTTATCGACGCAATCACCACCAAAAATCCGGCAGCCGAACCGGTGGTGAAGAAAGTCCTGAAAGAGAGTGAACAGCCGCTGTATGGCGCGTTCCGCTACAAAGGCAACGTGGTCGAGTTCGAACCTGACGGTGATTTACGCGATAACGAAAACGTCCCGCTCGATCCCTCCGTTGCTACCAGCCAGCTTATCGAAAGCTATTTCGACCGTGAGGTAAAACCGCACGTCAGTGACGCCTGGATCAATGCCGACAAACGCGATACGAAGGACAACGAGATCGGCGTCGTCGGTTACGAGATCCCGTTCAACCGCCACTTCTATGTCTATCAGCCGCCACGCGACCTGAAAGAGATCGACGCCGACCTCGATGCCATCAGTGCCGAAATCATGGCGCTGTTGCAAGAGGTGCATTCATGAGCGGGCGGTATAAGGCGTATGGGGAATATAAGGATTCCGGGGTTGAGTGGCTGGGGGAAATACCTAAGAGTTGGAAAGCAAAGCGGTTAGCTGCTTTTTTTGAAGAACGCAGAGAGAAAGTAAGTGATAAGGATTATTCACCTCTATCTGTCACAATGAAAGGCATTGTCCCGCAACTTGAAAATGCAGCAAAAACTGAAGCTGGCGATAATAGAAAATTAGTTTTAAAAAATGATTTTGTAATTAACAGTCGTTCAGATCGAAAAGGTTCCTCAGGAGTATCTTCTCTTGTTGGTTCTGTTTCACTAATTAGTATTGTTATGGTACCAACGAGGATTTATCCGTACTTCGCCCATCACTTACTTCGAAGTTATTCATTCCAAGAGGAGTTTTATCGGTATGGAAAGGGGATTGTTGCTGATTTATGGAGCACCAACTCTTCAGAAATGAAAAATATTCTAATACCTGAAGTTCCGATGCGAGAGCAAGAAGCTATTGCCGCCTTCCTCGATCACGAAACCGCCAAAATCGATACCCTGATCGACAAGCAGCAACAACTGATTGAACTGCTAAAAGAAAAACGTCAGGCGGTGATCAGCCATGCGGTGACCAAAGGGCTGGACCCTGATGTGCCGATGAAAGATTCGGGAGTTGAGTGGTTGGGGGAAGTGCCTGAGCATTGGAAAGTAATTTATATTAAGCACTTATCTGAGGTTAAAAGGGGAGCAAGTCCAAGGCCGATTGATGATCAAAAATATTTTGATGAAGAGGGAGAATATGCATGGACTCGTATTGCAGATGTATCTCTGGCTGGAATGTATCTGAAAGATACTCAACAACGACTTTCAAGTTTAGGGTCATCTTTGAGTGTGAAACTAGAACGTGGTGAACTCTTTCTAAGTATTGCTGGTACTGTCGGTAAACCGTGTATCACTACTTCAAAAGCTTGCATTCATGATGGGTTTGTATATTTCCCTTCTTTGAAAATTAATAACAAATACTTATTTTATATTTTTGATGCTGGGCAAGCCTATCTTGGTTTAGGCAAGATGGGAACACAATTGAATTTAAATACGGACACTGTTGGCTGTATTAAGGTTGGATTACCTCCGAGCCTTGAGATACATGAGATTGTTTCTTATATAGTAAAACAAAAAGAAAAATATGATCTACTAATTTCAAGTGCATACGAGTTTATTGAATTAATACAAGAACGCCGTACCGCCCTGATTTCCGCCGCTGTCACCGGCAAAATAGACGTGCGTGACTGGCAGGTTCCTGCCACGCAAACCGAATCCGACGAGGTGATGGCATGATGTCGGATCCGACCAAAGAACGGATTTTTCAGGATGAGATAATCGCGCAGTTGTGCGCTAACGGCTGGATCACCGGTAAACCGGACGGCTACGATCGCGAGCGGGCGCTGTATCTGCAGGACGTTCTGACCTTTGTGCACACCACGCAGCCGAAAGAGTGGGAGAAGCTGGCGCGGGTGTATCCGCAGGATACCGAACGTCATTTCCTCGATGCGCTGGTAGCGCAGTTAAGCAAAGCCGACACTAACGCCACGGACAAACTTTCGCGTACTTACGGCACCCTCGGCGTATTGCGTCACGACCTGAAGATCCGCAATGCCAGTTTTACCTTGTGCCAGTTCAAACCCGAGCACGACCTGAATCCCGATACGCTGACGCGCTACCGGCAAAATATCTGCCGCGTGGTGCCGGAACTGGTGTACAGCCCGTATGCCAGCCCGGAGCATTTTGCGGAAAGCGGGGTGAAAGCTAAAAGCTGGCGTATCGATCTGGTGTTGTTCGTCAACGGTCTGCCGGTCGCCACCCTGGAGCTGAAATCCGAGTTTAAGCAAACGGTGCAAAGCGCCATCGCTCAGTACAAAGACACCCGCCTGCCGAAAGATCCGGCGACCAAAAAGCCGGAGCCGCTGCTGACATTCAAACGCGGGGCGCTGGTGCATTTCGCCGTCAGCCAGTACGACGTATTCATGACCACCCGGCTGGCGGGCGATCAGACCTTTTTTCTGCCGTTCAACAAAGGCACGCCGGAAGGCGGAAAGGGCAATCCGACGCCCACCGACCAGACCCGTTACGCGACGGATTATCTGTGGAATGAAGTGTTGCTGCCCGATAACCTGCTGACCATTTTAGGCAGTTACGTGCATCTGCAAATCGATGAGAAAGAAGACTGGCAGGGACTGAAATACAAAAAAGAAGCGCTGATATTCCCGCGATATCACCAGTGGGATGTGGTGAATAAACTGGTGCGTGCCGCAACGGAAGAGGGCTGCGGACATAAATACCTGATCCAGCACAGTGCGGGTTCCGGCAAATCTAATTCGATTGCCTGGACAGCGCATCAGCTTTCGACGCTGTATAACGCCGGCGGACAAAAGCAGTTTCATTCGGTGATTGTGGTCACTGATCGCACGGTGCTGGACGATCAGCTTCAGGACACTATCTATCAGTTTGAACATGCCGACGGTGTGGTCGGGCGCATCAATAATAAGACCGGCGATGGCTCAAAAGCCGAGAAGCTCGCCGCCGCGCTGGAAAACTCGCAGCCGATTATTATCGTCACCATCCAGACGTTCCCGTTTGTGCTGAAAGCGATTGAAAACAGCGTGAGCCTGAAACAGCGCCAGTACGCGATCATTGCCGACGAGGCGCATTCTTCACAAAGCGGTTCAACGGCGCGTCAGCTGAAAGAAGTGCTGATGCTGGAAAATACCGGCGACGACGTTGAGCTGTCTTCCGAAGACATCATGGACGCCACGATGGCTGCACGACGTGGCAGCAATAATCTCAACTATTACGCTTTTACCGCCACGCCGAAAGCCAAAACGCTGGAACTGTTTGGCCGTCTTCCCAACCCGAACGAACCGGCATCTAAAACCAACCGGCCGCAGGCGTTTCATGTTTATTCCATGCGGCAGGCCATTGAGGAGGGCTTTATTCTCGACGTGCTGAAAAATTACGTCACCTATCATGTGGCTTATAAACTGGCGCAGAAACAGCAAGATGCAGATAAAGAAGTCGATAGCAAAAAGGCCGGCAGGCGGCTGAGTCAGTGGGTGCGGCTGCATGATCACAATATCTCGCAGAAAGTGAAAGTGATTGTCGAACACTATAAAAATCACGTCATGAACTTACTCGGCGGGCAGGCGAAAGCCATGGTCGTCACCAGCTCGCGTAAGGAAGCGGTGCGCTACAAACTGGCATTCGACAAATACATTATTGAAAATAATTACCAGAAAATCAGCGCCATGGTGGCGTTTTCCGGTGAGGTGGAATTCACCGAAAACGACCCGAGCAGTGACGGGCAACTGGGACAGAAATTCACGGAATCCAGCATGAATCCCGGCCTGAAAGGACGTGATATGCGCAAGGCTTTCGACAGCGACGATTATCAGGTGATGCTGGTAGCAAACAAATTCCAGACGGGATTTGATCAGCCGAAACTGTGCGGCATGTATGTCGATAAACCGCTCGGCGGCGTTGAATGCGTGCAGACCCTTTCACGCCTGAACCGTATTTACCCCCTCAAAGCCGAATCCGGCACCTTTATTCTCGATTTCTATAACCAGCCTGACGAAATCCTCGCTGCCTTTCAGCCGTATTATCAGACCGCTGAACTGATGGACGTATCCGATCCGGCGCTCGTTTTCGAGCTGTTTGAAAAGCTGCGTACCAGCGGGATTTTTCAGTGGAATGAAGTAGAACAGTTTTGCACTGCTTTTTTCAGCAAGAACAAGTCCAGCGCCGCGCTCAGCAATATCAGCAGACCGGCCGTGGTGCGCTGGGAGAAACGCTATGCCTCGGCGATTGAAGCCTATAAGCAGGCGAAAGATATGTTTGAACGCACCAAAAAAACGCAGGATCCGGTGATTATCGCCAATGCAGAGAACACCTTTAAAGACTGCAAAAAGGAAAAAGACCGGCTGGAAATCTTCAAAAAAGACCTCGGCAGCTTTGTCCGTTTCTACGAGTTCATTTCGCAGATCGTCGATTACGATAATAAAGATCTGGAGAAACTGAGCCTGTTCGCACGGCATCTGCGCCCGTTACTGCGTGAGCAAAACGTGCAGGAAGACGACGTGGATTTGCATAACGTGGTGATGAGCCATTACCGTTTATCGAAAATACGCGAGCAAAGTCTGCGGCTTGCCGACAGCAGTCGTGACGACCGGTTGCAACCCGGCAATGACGTCGGCTCGGCGAAACCCAAAGACAAGAAAGAGGATTTTCTGTCGCATGTGCTGGAGCGTTTAAACGAACTGTTTATTACCGATAATCTGACGGATAAAGATTTGATCAGCGGCTTACACACTGTTTGCGGCAAGATTTCTGAAAACCAGACGGTTATGACACAACTTGCCAATAATACGTCTGAGCAGGTGATGCTGGGAGACTTTCCAAAAGCAGTTGATGAAGCCATCATGGACTGTAACGCCGCCCAGCAGGAAATCATGCTGCAATATCTCTCCAGTCCCGCCATCGCTAAAGGCTATGCAAGAGTCATTTTAGATATGCTGAAAGCCGGTTAACACATGAATGGGCTGCGGCGAAAGCCGCAGCGACACCAACAGATACTTATTTAATCGAAGATGTTCTCTCTAAAATCGCGCTCAGTGAATTTTTCTTGTGCCAGCTAACCAGTAAACTCTGAGTCGCCCGTGTAAAGCCAACATATAACCGGCGAACAGAATTTGTAAGATCTTCACCAACCTCAATAAGATGGCTGCTGTCTATTACTGCAACTGAATTAAATTCCAGACCCTTACTGCTGGGTAATGGAATAACACATATTTTATCCTCGGAGGGATTGTATTTCTTTTTTTCATAGGAAGAGGATAAAAAATTACAAGGGATATCTTTGTTAGAAAATTCACTTTTCAAACGATCAATGATTTTTATTGAGGTGCAGATAATCGCGATGTCATTCCACTGTACTCCTCGTGAACGTTCATTGTTAATCCATGTAATAAGGTGAGAGATTTCCTCGGACAGTGAAGTAAATGATTTTATGACAGGTCGATGTCCTATTACACCAACTGCTTCCGGTTGCATAAAGGCCATATGCTCGTCGTCATGAGAGTCAAAGTATTGTTTTGAAAACGCATAGGAGAAATTCAAGATCTCTTTGGTGTTTCTATAATTCAGTTTCAGAATTGAAGTTCTGCCCAGAGCTTGTATACCAACGCTGGCGAGAGAGAAACCCAGCGCGGCTCGTTTTTTATATATTGATTGTGCATCGTCATACATGAAAAGAAGTGCATTTGTTTTTTCATCGACCATCTTAGTTATAAGAGATAACCATGCTGAATCGAAATCATGCCCTTCATCAATCAATATTGCGCCATATTGACCCACTGGAATCTGGCCATTTTCGACGCCCAGTATTACTGCATCCACCTGCAGTTCCCAGGTTTTATCTGTATTTTGAGTTTTAATATTAAATTTATCGAGCTGATTTTTGCACCAGCCATGAAAGTGAAATATTTCTATTCTGTTTGCCAAGCCGCGCTCGGCAATCAGGTTTCTAAGTTTGGCAGCAAGTGTGACATTAAAACAAATCACCAGAATTGGCGTAGAAATAGCTGCAGCAAGATGAAGGCATCTGTATAAAAGAATTAAGGTCTTACCTGAACCCGCAACGCCATGAATAACTCTATGCCCCTCACCCAAACTTCGAGCAAGAAGCTCCTGTTGGATATCCATAATTTTAATTATTTCAGGAGGTTCTGAATATGATGAACTTTGCTCCTTTGTCGTTTCTTCTCCAAACAAATCAAGTTGAGTATGGTTGATCCTGATTTCAGGGAATAAATGCCAGCGTATACGATCAATTTGTGAAGGTTCTAATGGCTTTTTAAAATCATAACGAAACATCTTCCACACTCTGTCAGAAAAATCTTGTTTACTGACAGATTCAGTCATTTCATCACTACAAATAACCTGATGAGGAGGGAGTATCTCTTCTTGTATTTCAAGGGGGATGGCCGAGTTTAGCTGTCTTCGGGTGATATTGCTGAAAACAACCCCCCAGCTATAGGGAACACATAATTTCCCTTTATATCGTTCATTATCCTGCTGTAATTTTATGTCACGTTCTAACTGATTAATTGCAGAGTAACCGGACTGACGGACCTGTTCAAAAGGATTAGATTTTATTTTGACGCCATCATTACCTTGAAACTTAACGCTACATTTGTCGATTTGCAGGATATTTTGAATTGACCAATCCTTCACTTCCAGAAACAATAATCCGCGCTCTGGATTGAGAATGATGAAATCAGGATAACGTCGCGATTTTCCAACAGGAATGTCGTACCAGCATAAGCAGTTATCATTTAGAGTTGCTTCAATTTTTCTCGCAAGCCGTTTCTCCCCGAAAGTTGATTTACCTGGGAAACTATTAATAGTTGGAATTATTTCAGCCATGATGAGCCTAAAGTTTTTAAAGTGTAATGAAAATTACCATGATAACCACTTTTTTTAAAAGGCTATTCATCATTTTATAGATGCAGTTCAGATAAATTATGCAGGTAATAATGCGAGGAATCATATAATTTATGATGAGACCCGTTTCAGGAAATACTACCAGGGTCTTTGCATGCTATTACATATTTATAAAACTTAATTTACATCTGACTCTGATTAATCATAATCAGCAAAAAAATTATTGCCCTTCATTTTTATGAAGGGCAGCCTCAGTACTTACTCTTCGCCAGTCTTCTTCTTATCCACATGCCCCAGCGGTCTGTCCGGGAAACAGATATCGCGCACGCGCTGTTTGAGCGGCGCGGCATCCGGAAAACCGCCGTCGCGTTTGCGTTCCCAGATAATTTCATCATCGACTTTGATTTCGTAAATGCCACCGGTGCCGGGAACCAGCGTCACGGAAGCCAGATCGGTACTGAACGAATTCAGCAGTTCCTGCGCCATCCATGCGGCGCGAAGCATCCAGTTGCATTGAGAACAATAAGTGATGGTAATAGCAGGCAGTTTTTCCATGGTGCTGACCCTTTTTGGAAGATTTTATCGATGTTTTAGAAAGCAGATATTAGTGTCCGCTACAGACCTGCGCCAGTTGTTGTCTAAGCCACTGATGCGCCGCAGAAAGATGCGAGCGTTCGTGCCACGCGGCGACTTTAGTAAAGCCGGGAATGTCCAGCGGTGGCGGCATGACTTCCAGCCCTGTGACGTCGCGCACCAGCCGTTCCGGTACCACGGCGATCAAATCTGTGGTCTGTAAGACCGGCGGCAGCACCAGAAAACTGTTTACCGACAGCACCACATTGCGCTTTTTACCCAGCGCCTGAAGCGCGGTATCCGTCACGCCGGTAAAATTCTCTCCGCTCAGCGACACCAGCGCATGATCGTACTGACAAAAAGTCTCGAGCGAAATCGTCCCTTGTTCCAGCGCCGGATGGCCTTTGCGCAGCGTACAAACATAGCGCTCATCGTATAAATGGCGGATATGCAGATCAGGCGGGGTTGTCTCCGGCGTCAGCAGCGCGAGGTCGATTTCACCGCGCTCCAGCCGCCCCTGGATGGTCGAATCCTCAACCCGCTGGACTGACAGATGAATGCCGGGCGCCAGCTTCTGTAGCAGGGAAAAGAACGGCACGATAATCACACTTAGCGCGTAATCGGTGGCGGCGAGGGTAAACGTCATCTCGCAGTCAGCGGGCACAAAGACTTCCGGTTGCAACAGCGCCTCGATTTCCGCCATCACCCGTTTCACCGGTTTAGCCAGCGCCAGCGCGCGTTCGGTCGGTACGATGCCGTAGCGCGCCCGCACAAATAACGGGTCGTCAAAACTTTCCCGCAGGCGCGTCAGCATGCTGCTCACGGCGGGTTGAGTCAGGGAAAGACGCTCTGCGGCGCGGGTCACGTTGCGTTCGTCGAGCAATGCATCGAAAGTCTTTAGCAGGTTGAGGTCGAGACTTTTCAGATTGCGCATGGGCAGGGCACCGATTGAGTTATAACGAAATTTGATACGCACTATAATATTTCTACACTTCTGCTTATAGCTCTTTGGCAGCACTCTGAGTGCTGAATGTGCCAATCCACCGAGGAAATATTATGTCTGCACTATTTACGCCGTTTACGTTGAAAGACGTCACCTTAAAAAACCGCATTGCGGTTCCGCCTATGTGCCAGTATTCCGCCACTGATGGCGTGCCGAATGACTGGCATCAGGTGCATTACGCCACGCTGGCACGCGGCGGCGCGAGCCTGGTGATTGTCGAAGCGACGGCGGTTTCACCGGAAGGCCGTATCACACCGGGATGTCTGGGGATCTGGAACGATGAACAGGCTGCTGAACTGGCGAAGATCGCCAAATCCATCAAAGCCGCAGGCGCAGTACCGGGGATCCAGATTGGTCACGCAGGCCGCAAAGCCAGCGCCAATCTGCCATGGGAAGGGGACGACCATATTGCTGAAGGCGATCCGCGTGGCTGGGCGACCATTGCGCCATCCGCGGTAGCATTCGGCAAACATCTGCCAAAAGTGCCGAAAGAAATGACCAAAGCCGATATCCAGCGCGTGATGGCCGATTTTGTCGCTGCCGCAAAACGCGCACGCGATGCCGGTTTTGAATGGCTGGAACTGCATTTCGCCCACGGCTATCTGGCGCAAAGCTTCTTCTCCGTGCATTCCAACACCCGCACCGACGAATACGGCGGTGATTTCGCTGGTCGCAGCCGTTTCCTGATTGAAACTTTCGATGCCGTGAATGCCGTCTGGCCGAAAAACCTGCCGATCACCGCGCGTTTTGGCGTGATCGAATACGATGGCCGTGATGAAGAAACCCTGGCGGAATCTATCGAACTGACCCGTATTCTGCGTGAGAAAGGGCTGGATATGCTTAACGTCAGCGTCGGTTTCTCGACCTGGGAAGCACAGATCCCATGGGGTGCTGGTTTCCTGGCACCGGTGTCGCGCCGCGTACGTGCCGAAGCCGGTTTACCGGTGGCAAGTTCATGGGGCGTCGCTTCCGCTGAAATCGCCGAGCGTTGTATCAGCGAACAAGATATGGATCTGGTGATGATTGGCCGCGCTATGCTCGCCAACCCGCATTATCCGTATGCGCTGGCGAAAGAACTGGGCGAGGACAACCCTTCATGGGTTCTGCCTGCGCCTTACGCGCACTGGCTTGAGCGTTACAGCATCAGCTGATATTCGTTTTACATCAGCGCATTAACTGACAGGCAGAAGCTTTCTTCTGCCTGTTTTTTTGTCCGGCGCTCAGATATAAAAATAATGAATATTTATCATCACGAGCGGTAATTTCCGTAATATCTCAGCGATGCGTATTCTTTGTGAACACCAGCCAGCGGGCTGTTCCACAGATAAAAAGGAAACACACATGAATGCGATTAACTGGCCACAGGGCTATATTCCCGGCGAAACCGACAACTTCGCATCTAACGAAATGATCATCACCGGTGTGACCGTGGAAGAACTCTGGGCACAACTCGATAACACGGCCGCCTGGCCGGTTTACTACAGTAATGCATCTGATATTGACTTCCACGACGGCAGCGGACCGGGCCTGAGCGACGGCGCACGTTTTCGTTTCAGCACCTTCGGTTTTCCGGTGGAAGCGCAGGTTAATGAATACGTCCCGCCGGTCAAAGGCCAGCCAGCGCGAATGGCGTGGCACGGCTGGGCAGAAGGCGATGCCGACACCCGTCTCGACGTGCATCACGCGTGGCTTATCGAAGAGCTGTCCGGCGGCCGCGTACGTATCCTGACGCAGGAAACCCAAAATGGAAAACCCGCACGCGAACTGGCAATAACGCGACCTAACCCGATGATCAACGGTCATCAGGAATGGCTGGACGGGATGATTAAAGCGGCGCGGGGATAAGTTAATATATGCGTGTTTATAAAATAAAATGGCGGGAATAACCCCGCCTTTTGTTTGATTTTAATAAAAAATGGATTCAATTACAGCTTTTTATATTAAAGTTATCTTATTAGAATTTTTGTCTTCCACAGATGTTATTATGCATTCAGTTGGGTTAAGGTCTTTGTCGTACTGACATAGGTTTTTACAACCCTAAATATTTTATCTTTTAATGCGTTCCTTAATTGGTAGTCGAAGGGTTTTGTTTTCTCATTTTGATACTCTAAGGTATTTTTAAAGTAAATCTCCCCAGAGAGATATGCTTCAACCTTAATAGGTAAACCAGTTGAGTTGGATTTATGGCTTGATATAACATCACCTGTTTTACTGTTAATTTCTTTATCTAAAAGTCCATTTTTGTCATATGTATATGACAATGCTCCAAACTTATCTGTTTTGGAAATTATTTGACAAGTACTGTTTAGTTTTAAAACTATATCAGATGTATTACCCATATCTGACACTTCAGTCCCCAATAAACCCTCGGTTGCTTTTCTCATTGTCATACTATAACCAATTGTAAGGTTTTTTACGTAAAAACTATCAATGCATCCAGATTTATCAAGTGCTAATTCACTTTCGTATGTAACCTCACCATTATTTTTTTTGATAACGCTATGAATAGACTTTACATTCCCTCTCACAGCATCGAAATCGTACATGGTAGCGAGATTTAAGACGATTGGGTTATATGCTGGGAGTGAGTCAGCATGAATAGTGAATGAACCCAATAGTAATAAAAGAAAATAGTTTTTTAATTTCATGTTGATCAGTTTTATTTATCGATAAATTTAACATTAGTTAACACTTTGTTCTTATCAAATGTCAGGATGAGTGTTTTATTAACATCCCGGTTTATTGGTACTATAAGAAAAATGTGGCGCTCTGTTTTCTGAGAGTAATAAATCCATGTATCTTTGAAGTTATAAACCTCCGGAGATGTAGGGGCTCCAAGTAAACCTATGACTTCTTTCTTTGTTGTTTTGCCTACCACAAATGATTCATTAATATTCTTTTCAGAATAGTCCCTTAAAACAGTTTCTCGCGTTTTGTCTATATTACTTAGACACCCCGTAATGAGTAATGATAATGTCGCTACTATAATTAATTTCATTTTTCAAGTCCTTTTATATTTTTTTCAATATAGGCATTGTTTTCTTTATCATAAACAATTTCTGTGGCGTACATTACGCAATAACCTGATTTGTCTGTTGTGTTAGCTCGGAACTGATAGAGTGCCTTTGATTTTGGAATGAATTTCATTTTTATATGGCAATTTAAGCCATAAAATATTTGAGTTTCTTTTTCCGGTATAAGATAAGTTTCAAAATATCCATCCGCGTAGATATTATTATATTTAGGGGGTTTTACGAAACCAGCATCTTTTATAAATGAAGTCATAAAGTTAGGCCAGTGATCCAGTATGAGTTCATCTCCCCTTGATTTTTCAGAGGTGTTTTGGCTGAGTGAAAAATAATAGGGGTTACCTACAAATCTTACTTTTGCTGCATTTTTCGTATCAGATGGCGGGGTGTATAAAGTATGTACTCTTTGGGGGAAGAGAGCGCAACCGGAAACAAGAGTAATAAGGATCATTAGAACTTTTTTATAATACATACGAGAAAACTCCCTTATAAATGATGATTTTTTAGTGTATTTTCTTTTTTGGTTTGTAATTTTTTTGACCAGTAACGATTTTTTTCCTGACTAAGACTTACCCTTTTTTGAAGGCTGGCGGAGTACTTGACGATGGGCTGAGTAGGAATGAAGGATAAAAGATCCCGGCGACTTGACCGGGATTAAAATCAGCATAACCATTTTCTAAATTGCATTAAAATAAAGTCGTACGCATCATCTTCTTTAACAAAGGAAGCGAGCATACAAGGTATGTCTCTTTCAACGTAATAAACAACCCAAAAATCCGATTCTCTGACAACGCAGATACAATCGCTGTTTCGCAATGCTCCTAAAGAATAACTATTCTTATTTACACCTAAGATATCTAATTGAGTTATAAGTTCTTCCGCTTTCATTTTTCTACCTTTTTCATATAGTCATTATCCAAATACCATTGTACCGATTGAGGCAATTCATACTGAGTTCCTGTACCTTTTTGTCCAAACCACGGCAAAATGTTTGATTTAGGAACATCTGGTACTGGCTTAATAATTTCGTATTGGAAATATGGTTTGGTTGTTTCATAAGATGAAGGTAACGCTCGATTCTCGAACGGGACACCAACAGGTGATACAAAACTACCTCCAGGATAACCATAGCGATCAACAACCGTTCCTGTCGGTAAAGTTACTTGCTCAACGGGTCCATAAGCACCTCGATTAGGTGGCCAAATCCCCAGCGATTCCTGAATAGCCCCTTCAGCCTTAATAAACTGGCTAAAATTAGATGACTCACGTGATTTTTTGCTAAGAGCTATATTCTCTTTTACGTAGTCTGCTAATGAGTTAGTAGATTTCGCGGTTTGTTCTGTTACAGAACTACCTTTTCCACTAAACGTCACTTTACTTGACGGCACAACTATTCCCGTCAATATTCCTGCCAGATTCTCCAGGGCAACCTGATCGCCCTGAGAGGCTTTCACTGCTGTTGTCTGGATCGCATTCCATGCATCACCACTAACCAGTGAATTAAGAACGTTTCCAGCGGCCTGATCTTTCTTGCTCAGGTCACTGATGGCTGTGCTGCAATAACTGTCGCCTGTTGCACAGCTTGCAAGTGCCATAGCCGCATCCAGTATCGTATCACCACCGGCCATCGCGACATCACCCGCTTCACTCACTGCGTTCAGCACGCCGTTGGTTAGCTGAGAAGCAAGATTGTCCCCCATCTTTTCACGCACGTGAGCTTTCATTTCCTCAGCGCTTTTTTTCACCGCTGCCCGCGCTTTGTCTCCACTCAGTGAGTTATTCTCAACCTCATTCTTCCCGCCCTTAGCCCCATCAATCCCCGAGCTTACATCTCCTCCGACTACGCCACCGGCGATCCCCGAGGCTAACGTTGCCAGCGCAACTACGCCTTGTTTCTCTTCTTCGCTCAGATTTTTGATGTCTTTGCCGGGATAGAGCGCTTCGGCGATGTACTTCGCGCCTGCGGCTGAAAGCCCGGCACCGGCCGCGCCTGCTGCCGCATTGCCGCCTTGCATGTCGGCGACGACGGCACCGGCCAGCGCGTGGCTGATGATGCGTTCAGCGCCTTCGGCGGTATGGGTTTTGATGTATTCAGCCATGTAAGGCGCGGCTGCGCCCGCCACGGCGGAGCCCCAGTCGCCGCCCGTCAGACCTTGTATGGCGGCGGTGATCGCCTGTACGGCTTTCTGTTTATCGCTGCCGGTGCCGTAGTCGTTTAGCGCCGTGTCGTAGGCGCGTCTGGCGATGTCTTCACTGGTTGGCGATTTCCCTTCGGCTTCCAGCGCGGCTTTCGCCGCGGCGAGATTGTCGGGATTTTTCGCCGCTTCCTGTGCCGCGATTTTCCCTTCGGTGCGCACGATGTCCGCGACCTGCGAGCCAATCTGCGCGATGGCGCGGTTCTCATCGATGCGCTGCTGTTCTTTAGCAGCATCGAAGATCGGCGCCAGCGTGCTGTGGGCGTTGTCGGTGTCGCGGCTTAACTCAGCAACATCCTGCGTCTGTTTCTCTTTATCGCGGATGACGATCGTGCCGTCCGCGACAGCGGAACCGGTGGTGCTGGCGGCGCTGCCGTCGTTGTTCAGCCCGGCGAGCATGCCGTTAGCCATATTGCCCATGAACTGTGAGGCGGTGTTGCCGCTGGAGCTCATGCTGGCGCTGCTGCTCTCGACGCTGTAATCGGCTTTGTTGCGGATGTCGTTCCAGCCCAGCGTGCCGGTATCGAGGCGGTTTTTGTCCGACGTGGCACCGGAGGCAATCACGCCGCCGTTAAGCTGGGTGTGGTTGCCGACGGTGATGTCGAAGCCGCCGCTGCCCGCGAATATGCCGCTCTGGTCGGTGACGCTGGCATAGTCGGCGTTCATTTTGTCCTGCGTCAGGCTGATGTACCCGCTGCCGCCACCGCCGCCCCAGGTGAAGCTGCCGCCCGCTGCGGCGCTCTGCTGTTTCGAATCGAAATGTTCGGTGTCCTGCAGGCTTTCGACCGTCAGGTTGCGGCCAATCTCAGCGGTGATCTGCTCACCGGAAACCTGTGCGCCCCTGATGTTCAGATCGTTACCGGCATTGATGTTCAGGTTGTTGCCTGCGCCGATTTCGGAATTGGTCCAGGTGGTGCCGTCGCCGTGGTTTTTGCCTGCGGCAGCGTTGACGTCGGCGAAAATGCTCAGCCCGGCTTTTTCACCGCTGATGCCGAAACTGATGCCGATATCGCCGCCGGCGCTGCTGTTTTTGCCGGTGGTTTTTTGGGTGTTATCGGCCGCCAGCAGATTGATGTCGTCGGCCGCGGACAAGCTCAGATCACCGTCAGCTTTGATTTTGCTGCCGATAACGTTGAGGTCGCCCTCGCGTGCTTCGATCGTGGCGCTGCCGCCAGCCATCACCGACGAACCAGTGGCGGCGCGTTGATCGGTTATTTGCTCGGATCGGCTTTCCTGATGGCTGATGGAGGCCGAGATGCCGATAAAGCTATTTTCCCCGCTGTTGTTGCCGTCGAGCTGGGTACCCTGATACGCCTGATAGCCGTTCAGTCCGGCTTTGATGCCATCAAGTGCTGCCATCCGGCCGCTGCTGTCATCACTGGCACTTTGTGCGGCGGTATAGCCGCTGTTAGCTGCTGCACCGGCGGTACCCGACAGGGCGATGTTCAGGCCGGTGGTTTTTTGCTCGAAAGTCTCTTTGCGGTGCAGGGCGTCCTGACCGGGGTCAATCTGCACGCTTTTGCCGCTGATCAGCATGTCCTGAGTGGAGATCACGTCCGAGCCGCTGACGTGGACGTTGTTGCCCGCCATCAGGCTGATGTCGCCGCCGAGGCTGCCAATCGAGCTTGCGCTCTGGCTTTGTGTGGTGCCGTCTTCGTTGACGCGGTGGCGGGTTTCGGTGGTACCGAGGGTGAAGCCCAGTCCGCCGCCGCTGAACAGGCCGCTTTTTTTCTTCTCATCCAGACGGTAGGCGGATTGTTCTTCGGTGGACGCCAGAACGTTGATGTCGTTGCCTGCCAGCAGGCTGACATTGCTGTCGCCGATGACGCTGGATCCATTAACGTTGAGGTCGTGACCGGCCATCATCGAAACATTGTCGCCGCCGAGCTGAGTACCTTTCTCGTGAGTCGCGTAATCTTCGCGCACTGTGTGTGTGGTGGTTTTTGAGAAAATACCGCCCGAGGTTTTCGTCTGCTCGAAGAAGGAATAATCGCTTTCCGTGACGCTGTTAAGGGTGATGTCGCGTCCGGCGGTAACAGCCAGATCGCCCGTAGCATCGACTTGTGCGCCATTGAAGGTCACGTCCTGACCGGCCTGAATGCGGGTGTCGCCGCCGCTGGTCAGTCCGGTGCCTTGCTGACGGATTTGCTCATCGATCTGCTGTTTTTTCTTGCCGTGAGATTCGCTGTAGCTGCTGATGGCTTCGGCGTTCAGATTAACGTCACGTCCGGCCGCTAATGTGGCGTTATTGCCCGCACTCATGCTGGCTGCCTGCGAATTAAGGTCACGACCGACCACCAGCGTTAAATCTCCACCTGCGTTAAGCGTGGTGTTATCCACCAGGCTGAGGCGTTGTTCGCTGTTGCTGGTTTTGCTGCGGGCGCTCTGTTCCTGCGTTTGCAGGTTAATGTCGTTGCCGGCTTTGAGCGTGGCATCGCCTTTTGCGGCAATCTGACTGGCGCTGATGTTCAGGTCATGACCGGCCTGCATGGCGAGGCTGCCACCAGCGGAAATGCTGCTGGCCTGCGTGTCGGTACTCTCCGTCAGGGTGTTCTGGCCGCGAGAACTGCGCTGGTCAAGCTCACGGGTCTGGTTGGCGCTGATATTGATATCGCCGAGCGCCTGCATGGCAAGATCGCTGCCTGCGCTGAGGTGTGCACCGGTGATATCGATACTTTTACCGGCGTACATCGACAGGGAATCGCCCGCCGTGATTGAGGCCATATCGCCGGTCTGGGTGTCTGAGAGGGCGAGGGTATCGACGCCGGATTTACCCGCAGCGTTCCACTGGCTGGTCAGTGTCTTGTTGATCAGGTTGCCGTCGAAGCTGACCAGCGAAACGCTCTGGCCGCTGATGGTCGAGCCGATGTTACTGATGTCGCCAAGCGCGAACAGGCTGAGATCGCCACCCGCTTTCATCAGCCCGGCATCGAGGTTATCAATGGTGCTCTGGCCCGAAACGTAAAGACCGGAGCTGGCCTGCATCGTCGAACCGCTGTTGGTGACCGTGCCGCCCGCCAGCTGAATATTGTTACCGGCGATCACGCTGCCGGTAGCCGGGGCGACATCTTTCGGGGAAAGGTACAGTTTGGGGATCAGCACATTCTGGCCGTTCACTACGCTGTTTTCCCACCACAAAATACTTTTATCCAGTGAGGCCACTTGTGCCGCGGTCAGCGCCACGCCAAAGGATAAACCGAGTGACTGTTGCGCGAGGGCAGCGTTATCCATCAGATATTGCATCTGCGCCAGATCGGAGCCAAATCCGTTGATGTAGCGGCTGCCGGTGGTGTTAATCAGCGCGTTGCTGACGTAGCGGGTATCGAATGCCGCATCCCCGAGGAAGCGATAATCGTAATCAGGGTGCAGATTCAGGCGGTCGAGGAAATAGGCTGAGCCGATAAACGAGGATTCTTCCGTGTACTGGCGGCCGGTTTCACGTGGCGCGACCGGCGCTTTCATTCCCTGCATCGCATAGATTTCGTTGAACAGGCTGTTATCCAGTTGTCCGAGTCCGTCCAGTTTCGGATTGGTGATAATGAGATACGGACTTTGCGGGTCGGTGCTCACCACGAAATAGCCGCTGTTGCTGGTGGGCAGCGGGTAATCGCTGCTGTTGAGCGTCGTGCCGCCGTTCAGGGTTTGCAAGGCATCGGCAATACTGTCACGCCATTGCGGGGCGGTGATCTCTTCCTGTGAGGCGCTGGCCAGATCCTGCGACGATGCACCGGTGAATTCAGCCGGTGCGCTGAGGGAATTCAGCGCAGGGGCAGAAAGTTCATGGCTGATGCTGCCGGCATGGGCAGAGGATGAAGTGTTGCTGATATCGCTGGCAAAGGTAGCGGTCAGGTTGCCACCGGCCTGGATCACCGCGCGGTAAGCGGCGGCATCGCTGCTGGTTTCATAAACCGGTGCGCCGGTCAGGTCAAAACGAACGGTAGTTGATGATGCCTTCTGAGTGGCATATTCCGTCGCGCTCACAGATTCACGGCAACCGGCGGCTTTTGCACAGTTGTAATGATAAATCTGGTAGGCCGAGACGGTGCCGGTGTCGACAGAATTGTTGTTCAGCCGGTCGCCCGACAGCGTCATGTTACCGCCCGATAGCAGGCTGCTGGCATTATTGTCCAGCGTACTGGCCTGCACGGTGAGATCACGGCCTGCTGCAATCCTGGCCGCATTACCTCCCGCCGTTGCCGTCCATGTTTCATCGCTGATGAGGACTTTTTGATCCTCAAGTTGCGGGCTGATCAGTACAAAATAGCGGGTCGTACAGTGGTCGTTGACGCCGCCACCGCAAAGGGTTTCTTTATCGTAGGTCAGTAAAGCGGGATCAATGTCTTTCAGTGAAACGTCAATATAGGCCTGACCCGCCGGGACATACTGATGAGTTTCATGGGAGAAACTCAGCCCGTTGCGTTCATTGAGCAGATGGCCGGTGTAAATCGAGATATCGCCATGGGTTGTTTCGATGGTCCCGGAGCTGTTGACCGTTTCACTGCTGGCATTCCCTGCGGCATCTTTCATCATCCACAGGTTGTTTCCTGCCAGAATGTCGCCCTGAATATTACTGATCCGGTCAGCCAAAAGTGTCATGTCGAGCGCGGAATAGAGCAGGGCGCTGTTGGTCAGTGTGCCGGTGGCGCTCAGAAGCAGGTTCCCGGCAGTGCCGATAAACCCGCTGTTGGCGATATCTGCGCGGCTTTCAAGGCTGACATCACCGCCAGATTGCAGGCTGCCGCTGGCATTCTGCCGGATGTTTCCTGCACGGATGCTGAAGGTGCCGTCACCGCCCGTCAGGGTTCCCTGATTGCTGAAGTTGCCCCCGCTGGTCAGTAAGAGGCTTTGCCCCTGCATCGTGCCGTTTTGGATGAAATCACCTGACGTGCCGACGTTTAATGCCTTTCCCGCCGCCACTGTGCCGTTTTGGGTTAATGCTTCCAGCAACGTCAGCGTGACATTCCCCAGCGCCACAATCTGGCCGTTTTGCGCCAGCGTGCGGCTGTTCAGTGTGATATCGCCTGCACTGAAAATTTTCGCATTGCTGGCGTTGGCGAGCGTCTGTGTCGTCAGGTTGAGCATTTGCGCGGCAAACAACGTACCGGTGTTATTCACGCTGGCCTGATCAAGCGTCAGCGCACCTGCCTGAACCGTTCCGCTGTTTTCCAGCGCATTCCCGCCGAGCGTGGCCTGATTTTGGGCAATCAGCGTGCCGCGGTTGGTCAGCGTATTTGTGATATTCAGGTTAAGGCTGTCACTTTGCAGCCAGCCGGTGTTGAGGAAATCAGGGGCATCAAGGCTTAACTGGCCGCCGGACAGCAAACGTCCCTGATTACTGATGCCCTGCGAGAGCTCAAAGGTGGCGCGCGTCGTGCCCTGCGCGATGCCGTCGTTGTTAAACGTCGTTGCGTTAAGATTCAGCGTGCCGTCGCTGAGGATCACACCACCGGCATGGTTTTGTGCATCGCCGGTCAGGGTCAGATCCATTGATTCCCGCGCCTGCAGGGTGCCGCTGTTATCAAGACGGGCAGTATTCAGTGTCAGCGCGCGGGTTTGCAGTTGTCCTGCGTTATCAAGGTGGCTGGCGGTGATCTCTGTGCTGCCGTTACTTTGCAGTTTGCCGGAGGATTGCTGAGTCAGTGCGTTTTGCAGCGTGAGAGCCAGTCCGTCCACACCAGATATTTCGCCTTCATTATTCAGCGTGTTACCGGAGATGCTCAGGTTTTTGGCGATCCACTGCCCCTGATTGGTCAGCGCCAGTGCCTGAAGTGCCGCCGTTCCGCTGGCAGTCAGTTTGCTGTTTTTACCACTGATGAAGTTCTGCGTGAGCGTGAGTGTCAGCGCATCGGCGCTTTGAATCGTGCCGTTGTTGGTGAGCTGCTGGCCGCTGAGCAAAATATTCTGCCCCTGCCAGATACCGTCATTGACGACGGATTGTGCGGAAACCGACAGGTCGCCCTGAGAGAGCAATGCGCCTTGCTGACTGTTACTGAGATCCTGCAACAACGTCATCGCCAGCGTATTAAGACCAGTCAGCGCACCACGGTTATCCACCTGCGTTTGCTGGATATTAAGCTGGCTGGCCTGCACGGTGCCGCTGTTGGTCAGCCGGTTACCGTTCAGCGCGAGGCTGCCTTCACTGAGCAGGGAACCGCTGTTTTCCAGCGTTTCTGCGCTGATTTGCATCGCGCCATGGCTCATCAGTTTGCCGGTATTATCAAGCTGATGGCTGACCGTGGCCTCAAGTGATTGCTGCCCCAGCACGCTGCCACTGTTGGTAAAATCTGTGGCGAAGAGACGGGCGTTTTCACCCTGAATGATGCCGGCGTTGCCCAGTTGCGTCGCGCTGAGCGTCAGATCTGCGCCGCTCAGCAGACGACCCGACGCCGCATTGCCGAGCGTGTCGGCATGGATATCCAGCAGGGAAGAGCCCTGAATTGTGCCGGTGTTATTGAGTGAATCTGAGGTCAGGGAGAAGCTGTCCGCCAGCAGCAAACCGGCATTATTGAGTTGTGGCAGAGTAAGATCGAGCGCGCCACCGGTGACAATCTGGCCGCTGCTCAGGTTATTCAGCGAGGCGACATCCAGTTGCATGGCGCTGTTGCCCTGAAGGATCCCGCTGTTGATGAGTGAATCCGTGCTCAGACGCAACGTCTCAGCCGACACGTTGCCGCCGTTACTCAGGTTGTCCGCGCGCAGGCTGACATGTTGTGCCGCCGTTTGTCCCTTATGATTAAGCGTAACGGCCTGAATCGCCAGATTGTCCCCGGCGACCTGCGTTCCCTGCAAATCAGCCGATTCCTTCAGCGTTAAGGTCATGTCCTGTTGCGACTGCAAGTGCGCCTGCGTGCTGGTCACCAGCCGGTCTGCGTTGAGTGTCAGCGTGCCGAGTGAGGCCAGCTGGCCGTCAATTTGTGCATCGGACAGATGAAGCGACAACCCGCCGTCGCTGGTCAGTGAACTGTTCTGTGAACCGGTAAAACGATCGCCCTGAAGGGAGACCAGATTGTTTCCTTTGGCGGTACCGGCCAGAGAAAACTGACTGAACGTCAGCCCCAGATCATGTCCGGCAAGCAACTGCCCGTCAGCGTCCAGGTTCAGGGACGAACCGGTAAACGTCAGATCCTTTCCTGCGCTGACCGTGCCGCTGAGGGTGGCGGTTTGTGTGCTCATCGCCAGTGACCCGCCTGACAGCAAGTCTCCGGAATTATTCAGGGTGCTCAAGTCCAGAGTGAAATCGCCCTGAGACTGAAGTTTTCCTTTATTTTCCAGCGTGGCGGCGTGAACAACGGTGTTGCGGCTGGCGGTAATATTTCCCTGATTACTCAGCTTATTACCCGTGAGCCGGACATCCTGCCCGGCAGTCAGGTTACCCTGCAAGGCAAGGTCGCCGTTGCTGGTCAGCTCCACATCACGCTGTGCATCGATATGCGTACTGTTATCCGCCGTTAACCGGGCGCTTTGCATTTTCACCGTTTGACCAGAGGTTATCTGGCTGCCACTTGCCTGCAACTGACCATTGCTGGTCAGGGTGAGATTCTCGTTGCTGGTGATGGTGGCGTTATGCAGCTGCATTTCGCCCTGGCTGTTCATCGCGACGGACTGCGCCTGATGCTTGCCGCTGAGCTGAATGTCCTGCGCATTGGCAGCGAGCGAGCCTGCCGTCGCGCTGTTGCTGAGTGTCAGCCTGCCATTGGCGTCAAGCTGCATATCGCCCTGACGCGCATTGATATTGCTGAGATTGACGCCGACGCCTTTATCGCTTGAAACCAGTTTAATGCGATTGGCATACATGCCGCCCAGCGCGCCGGTGTCGATGGCAACGCGAGGGGTGTCGCCTTTGCCCGCTAACGGCGTGACCTTGCCGCTGGCGTCAACGCGGTTGGCTCCTGCGATCACGGTCAGATCCTGCGCATTAAGTTGCGCATTGATTTCTGTTGCGCGGGAAATCAGAGAGAAATAGCCACTCTGGCTGGCGTCCAGCCCTTTGCCTTCAACGGTGATCGCGCCTTGCGTGACTTCCAGGGATTGCAGTTTGCCGTCAGCACCCAGTACCGGTTTACCGGTGGTCAGGGTGGCATTCGGCGTATTGATAAATCCGCAGCCGTTACAGGTGATGCCGTAAGGGTTAGCAACCATTACGCTGGCGCCTTTCCCCGCCACTTCCATATATCCGTTGAGTTGTGAACGGTTTGCAGACGTGACTTCGTTAATGATGGCTTTGGCTTCCTGCCCGGCCTTCAGATTAGGGTTGTTCTGGATCAGGCCGCCGAGCTGGCTTTGGGTCAGCCGGTCAGTGCCGTTATTGAGGATTAAGCCTTCGGTGCCGACGTTGAAATTCTGATACTGGTTATGGGATACGCCCGCCTGATTCGGTGTCGCGATGTTAACCACCGGCACGCCGTTTCCTGCCTGATCGACCTGCGTCGCGCCGTTTGCCACCTGCACACCTGCCGCCACGGCAGGCATCACCGGCTGAATGGCGAGAAAGGTCATCAGGATGTAACTCATCAGACGACGCCAGACAGCGACCGGCGGTAACGTATTCTTTTCCATTTTCGATATCCTTATCAGAAATTACAGCACGACATTCAGGTGGTAATACACCGTGACGCGGTCAGGCGCTAAGTCGCCGGGGTAACGCAGGGGCCAGCCGACGGTAAACTGGCTGGAGAGATGACCGGCGCTGCTGCTGAGTCCTACCGCGCCGCCCCACAGCGTGCCTGCCGCGTTAACGTCGTGATTGTCATGATGCAGATATCCGCCATCCACAGCGGCCACCGCGCTGACTGCGCCCAGCAAAGGCATACTGAACAGCGCCGTGTTGAGTTCGTTGCGCCAGTAACCGCCGTTATCACCGGAAAGGTATTGCTCTTTGAAGCCACGCACCGAGCTTTCGCCGCCAATCGTCAGGCGTTCGTTGCCGTAAAGACGGTCGCCGGTCCACTGACCGTAAACGCTGGAAAGAAAGGTGACTTTCTGGCTGACCGGCTTGTAGTAACTGCCGGACAGTGACCATTTGGAGAACTCTGCTTTGGGCGCATCGTCCGGTTTATGCTGATCGTCTTCCGCGCCTAACCAGGGCACGCCGCGGCTGAATGTCGGGTTCAGCGTGGACAATCCTCCCCACAGTTTCTGGCTATGGTTGATGCCCACGCTGACATTGCTGAGCTTGCGGCTGCTGCTGGCCAGCGGAGCATCATTAAGATAGTTACGCGCCATATTGTTGCTGATCCCGACAGATACGCCGGTTTTGATATCGCTGTTTCGAAATACGACGCGGGAAAGATTGACGCGATGGGTTTGGGAATCGCCGGTTGACCGCCAGCCGAAGCCCTGAGAATTCACCGTGCTGAGATAATCGCTGTAGCTGTAACTGTAATTCATCAGCCAGTAGCCATAAGGCACGCTCATGCCAGCCTGCACGCTGCGGGCGTCGTGGCTGCTGGAGAAATCGCTGCTTTTCGCGCCGCTGACAAACCACTGATCCGCCAGTCCGAGCACGTTACTGGCGATCAGAGAGCCGTTCATCTGGCCGGTGCCGGTGCTTTTTTGCCCGCTGTTATCGAATCCCACACCCAGGCTGAGTGGAAACTCCGGCGTGGCGGTTAAATTCACAATGGAGTAACCCGGTTGTTCAGCCGGAAGGATCTCTATCTGGACCGGTGTCTGGCGCAACCGGTTAATCTGTTCCATGCCCTGTTCGATATCGCGCAGATTGAGGATTTTGCCTTTAAGGCCAGGGAAAGCCATCGCCAAAATACGGTCGCTGTGTTTATCTAATTGAATATCCTGAAGCTTGCCTTCCATCACGGTAATATTCAGCTCTCCCCGTGAGAGATCCTGCTCGGGAAGAAAAGCACGGCTGGTGATATACCCGCTTTCGATATAGGCATCAGATATTTCCTGCACGAGCTGGGTAATTCTCTTAATGCCTAAACACTTTCCAATTAAAGGTTTCGTTAACTTGTCTTGAGTGCTGGAAGATAAATGATTGGCTTGAGTAATATTGATAGTGGAAATAGTAAAGCACGGTTTTTCGTCAGCGTTAGCCGGGGCGGGGGCGGGTAAAGAGAGCGTCTGGCTTCTTTCCAGCTCATCACGCTGCATTTGCTGTTGTTGCAGGCGATCTCTTTGTTGTTGCTCAATATTGTCCTTGTCTGCCGGACTGAGCAAAGCGGCATGCACCGGAAAGGTGGCCAGAACGATAGCCCAGCAGATGGCTTTAATATTCATTGTAAATGTCCTTATTTACGAATCAATTAGTTTTAGTTATGCGTCAAAGGCCTGACGCCGTCTTTATATCAGTTTACGTTTCATTACACAAAATCTCATTTCTTAATATTTCTAAAACTCAGATTTTTATTTCAGATAAATAGAAAATCATTAGTATTCTTAGTATTTTATGAAAACTCTTAGTTAAACGATTGAATAAAAAGATCTGATAACCGAAAAACAAAGTTAACTCTCCGGCGGGATGAGGATGTCTTCTGGCCCTGCCTCTTTTCTTTTCTGTCCTTTCAATCCTTTCCAAATCAACGCAAAATCTCAACCCTGACAGGCGATAACAAGGGATGCGGGTGTGAATTCAGGTTTGATGGTATTACACGGAAATCACTCAGAAGCGCTGAGGGACGTGCTGGTCTCGTGGATGGCGGCGCATCCGCTTTCACCGCTGGAAAACGAAGTGATTCTGGTGCAGAGCAACGGCATCAATCAGTGGCTGAAACTGGCGCTGGCGCGCGATGTGGCAGAAGGCGGTTGCGGCATTGCGGCGGCGCTGGATATCAAACTACCGGCGCGCTTTTTCTGGCAGGTTTACCGTGCGGTGCTCGGCAAAGAACAGGTGCCGGAATCGTCGCCGTTCGACCGTCCGTTGCTGACCTGGCGCCTGATCCGCCTGTTGCCCGAACTGCTTGCCGAACCGGTGTTTGCACCGCTGGCCCGTTTCTTAAAAGATGACGGCGATATGCGTAAGCTGCATCAGCTGTCACAGCGGCTGGCGGATTTATTCGATCAGTATCAGGTTTACCGCGCCGACTGGCTGGAAGACTGGGGCAACGGGCTGGACGTCCTGCGCACCAGCCGCACAGGCAGCGAGCCGTTGCCGGAAAACCTGCTGTGGCAGCCGCAACTGTGGCGTGCGCTGCTGGCGGATGTGCCTGAAAACGAGCGCAACACCAGCCGTGCGGCGCTGCATCAGCGTTTCCTGCAACATGCGCAGACCCTTCCTGAAGACCAGCGTCCGGCCGGTTTACCCGCGCGGCTGGTGGTGTTTGGCATCTCCTCGTTACCGCAACAATCTCTTGAAGTGCTGGCAGTGCTGGGCCGCTGGACACACATCTTTATGTGCGTGCATAACCCGTGCGAGCACGACTGGAGCGATATCATTGCCGATAAAGATCTGCTGCGTGCGGAACGTAAGCGCCAGTTGCGTAAGCCGGGCATGCCGCAGGTGATTGCCGAAGATGAACTCCATCAGCATGCCCATCCGCTGCTGGCGGCGTGGGGCAAGCAGGGGCGCGACTATATCGGTCTGCTCAATGAATATGACAACCACGAATCCTATGCCTCGCAGCTGGCGCCGGTGATCCCGCGCATCGATCTCTTTACGTCGAACGGTACCGATACCCTGTTGCATCAGCTGCAGGAAGATATTTTGCAGCTGCGCCCGCTGGCTGAAACGATCGATGAATGGCCTCCGGCAGATGTTCAGCATGACGATTCCCTGCGTTTTTATATTACCCACAGCGCCCAGCGTGAAGTGGAAGTGCTGCATGACCGTCTGCTGGCGGCGCTGGCGGCAGATCCGACGCTGAAAGCCCGCGATATCATCGTGATGGTGCCGGATATTAACGGCTATGCACCGCACATTCAGGCGGTATTCGGCCTGACGGAGCGCAGCGATCCGCGCTACATCCCGTTCACCGTTGCCGATCAGGGACCGCGCCAGAACAACTCGTTACTCGGTGCGCTGGAAAGCCTGCTGGAACTGCCGCAGTCGCGTTTTGCGGTCAGCGATTTGCTGGATTTACTCGACGTACCGTCTGTGCGTCAGCGTTTCGGCATTGAGGAAGAACAACTGCCGCTGCTGCACCGCTGGATCCGCGCCGCCAATGTGCGCTGGGGGCTGCATGCGGAACAGCGTCAGAGCCTTGAACTGCCGTTATCGCCGGAACAGAACAGCTGGTTCTTTGGCCTGCAACGTATGCTGCTGGGTTACGCGGTAGGCAGTGGTGAAGCCTGGGAAAACATCGAGCCGCTGGATGAAATCGGCGGACTGGATGCGGCGCTGATCGGTCCGCTGTCGCATCTGCTGAACTGCCTTGATGACACCTGGCGTCAGTTGCGGGAACCTGCCGCACCGCAGGTATGGGGCGAGCGCCTGCGCACGATCCTTTCCCAATACTTTGCCGAAGATGACGGCGAAGACGGCTTTATTTTAGTGCGTCTGCACGGCGAACTGGAAACCTGGCTGGAAGCCTGCGAAAGCGTCGATCTGCAGGCTGAACTGCCGTTGTCGGTGGTGCGCGATCACTGGCTGGCGCAGTTTGACCAGTCCGGCCTGACACAACCGTTTTTTGGCGGCGCGGTGACCTTCGCCACGCTGATGCCAATGCGTGCCATTCCTTTCCGCCACGTCTATCTGCTGGGGATGAACGACGGTGATTATCCGCGTAACCGCGTGCCGATGGATTTCGATCTGATGGGGCGTGATTACCGCCCCGGCGACCGTTCGCGTCGTGAAGATGACCGCTATCTGTTCCTCGAAGCGCTGCTTTCAGCGCGTGAACGCTTACATATCAGCTGGGTAGGCCGCAGCATTCATGACAACACCGAACGCCCGCCGTCCGTGCTGGTGGCGCAGTTGCGTGATCATCTGGCGGCAGGCTGGAAAGCCGAAAACGGCGAAGATTTGCTGCATGCGCTGACCGTAGAGCATCGCCTGCAACCGTTCAACCGCGACTATTTCAGTCAGGAAAGTTCGTTGTTCAGCTATGCCCACGAATGGCGTGCCGGACTGGAAGCGGAAGCTGCGTCCGTGGCTGTACAACCGCTGCAACCGGTGGAACAGGAAGGTGCGCTGACACTGCGTCAGTTGTCGGATTTTCTGTCGGATCCGGTGCGCAGTTTCTTCCGTCAGCGGCTGAATATCTATTTCGAACTGGAAGATCCCGGCAGTGAAGATCAGGAGCCGTTCGACATTAATGCGCTGGAAAACTGGCGCTTGCAGGACGAACTGATCCGCGCGCAGAAATGGGCGCTGGAAGCGGGTGTTTCGCGTCAGGACGTTTTACGTCAGCAACTCGAACGCATTGAACGGCGCGGCGAGCTGGCACCGGGGGAATTCGCTGCGGTGCTGAGTGAAGATCTGGCCGAGCCGATGGACACCTTGTTTGCCAGTTATCAGCAGGTACTCGATAACTGGCCGCAAACGCTGGCAAATGAGGCGCTGGAAGATGACACCGGCGGCATGATGTTCTCCGACTGGCTGAGTGAACTGCGGGCAAATGCGGCGGGCGACCGCGCGCGCGTGGTGCTGGAAAGTATCGGCATCATGACGAAGGAGCGCAGTTACCGCTTCGACCGGCTGCTGCCTTACTGGGTCGCGCATATTGCAGGGCATCTCGACGGAAAGCCGATGCACACCGTGATTGTCAGTAAAAACGGCACGGCTGAATTGCCGCCGCTGGATATTGAACAGGCGCGCAATTTATGGGAAACGCTGATTGAAACGTGGAAAGCGGGTCAGCTGCGTCCGTTGCCGCTGGCAGTGAAAACCGCGTTTGTCTGGCTGAAAAAAGAGGGCACGGAGCACAGCGCACCCGACAGCGATGCCTGGTTTGCCGCCCGCGACAATTATGAAAATCATGACCCGGCGAACATGAAATTTGGTGAGCGTGACAGTAACGCCTATCTGGCCCGCGCGTGGCCGGATTTCGCCGCACTCTGGTCGGACGGTGAATTTGCCCGTCTCGCCGATACACTGCTGGCACCGCTGAGAAATCATCTGGCACGCAGCAAAAAAGGAGCGAAGGAATGACGGAGCAGACGTTGCCATCCACCCTGAACGTGCTGAGTTTTCCGCTGACAGGCAGCCGCCTGATTGAAGCCAGCGCCGGTACCGGCAAAACCTTTACCATCGCCGCGCTGTATGTGCGGCTGGTGCTCGGGCACGGCGGGGATAATGCTTTCAGTCGTCCGCTGACGCCGCCGGAAATTCTGGTGGTGACCTTCACCGATGCGGCGACCAAAGAGCTGCGTGACCGTATCCGTGCGCGCTTGTCGCAAGCGGCGGGATATTTTTTAGGTAATCCTGAAGCGGAAAAAGACAGCGACGAATTTTTGCAAAATTTGCGCGAGGAATATTCACCGGAGCAATGGCCGGGTTGTGCCCGTAAGCTGCAACTGGCGGCGGAATGGATGGATGAATCCGCCGTTTCCACCATTCACGGCTGGTGTAACCGTATGCTCGGCGAGCACGCGTTCGACAGCGACAGCCTGTTTACCCAGACGCTGGAAACCGATCAGACCGAACTGCTGATGAACGTGGTGCGCGATTACTGGCGCAGTTTCTATTTTCCGCTGAGTGAGCAGGAAATCCGTACGCTGCGTGGCTGGTGGCGTGCGCCGGAAGATTTACACCGCAGCGTGATGCCGTTGCTGGAATACGCTGAAGAGTTAGGCTCAGAACAGACGCCAGCCGACGTAGTCGAAACGGTAAACAACCAGAAAGCGGCTGAACTGGCCGCGCTGAAACAAGACTGGCCGCAATGGACGCAGGAACTTCGCACCCTGCTGGAAGGCGCAGTGGCGGCGAAAGTGGTCGATGGCAAAAAAATTCAGGCGCGATTTTTCAATCCGTGGCTGGAAAAGCTGTACACCTGGGCGACGTCCGATGAAGTGATACCGGATCTGAAAACCGGCTGGACGCGTCTGACACCGGAAGGTTTGGCGGAATGCTGGAAGCAGGGCGAACCGCCTGCGCATCCGGCGCTGACCGCGATGGAAACCCTGAAATCCCGCCTTGAAAGTTTGCCGGATGCGCGCAGCGGTTTGCTGCAACATGCCTGCCGCTGGATAAAAAATCGTTTTGACCTCGAGCAGCAGAAACGGGCGCAAATGGGCTTCAACGATTTACTGACCCGTCTGGATTCAGCCCTGCGCAGTGACAACGGCGCGCGGCTCGCAGAGATCATTCGCACGCAATTTCCGGTGGCGATGATCGACGAATTCCAGGACACCGATCCGCTGCAATACCGCATTTTTGATACCGTCTATCGTGTGGCAGAAAACGTGCCGGAGCAGGGACTGATCCTGATCGGCGATCCGAAACAGGCGATTTACGCCTTCCGGGGCGCTGACATTTATACCTATCTGCGCGCCCGCCGCGATACCGGCGGTCGCCACTACACGCTGGCGACCAACTTCCGTTCCACCCGCGCCATGGTAGCGGCAGTTAATGAAGTGTTCGAATTAGCCGAAAACCGCCGCGCCGGCGAGGGCGCTTTCCTGTTCCGTCAGGGTGATGAAAATCAGGTGCCGTTCCTGCCGGTAGCAGCCAAAGGACGTGCCGACACACTGGTCATTGACGATACCGAAGCCACTGCGCTGACACTGTGGTACCCCGAAAATCAGACGGAAACGCTGCCTAAAACGCAATACGTACAGCTGATGGCAGACGGCTGTGCGGCAAAAATCGTCCAGTTGCTGCGCCTTGGCCAGCAGGGTTCCGCCGGTTTTGGTCAGCCCGGTGAAATATTAAAACCGGTGATGCCGGGGGATATCGCGGTGCTGGTGAATACCGGCCGTGAAGCGGCGGCGATACGCCTCGCGCTGTCAAAAAGTGGCGTGCGCAGCGTGTATCTTTCTGATAAAGAATCGATTTTTGAAAGTGCGCAGGCAGGCGAATTACAGTACTGGCTGGCGGCCTGTGCCGCGCCGGAAAACGACCGTCTGCTGCGCGCGGCTCTCGGGACGCCTTCGCTGAACCTGAGCTGGGAAGCGCTGGACCGGCTGAATCAGGATGAAAACGAGTGGGAACGCTACGTTCAGCAGTTTCAGGCATTGCGAACCTGCTGGCGCAAACAGGGCATTCTGCCGATGCTGCGCCGACTGATGTGGGAATTCGACGTGCCGCGCCGTCTGCTCGGGCGTGGTGACGAACGCGCGCTGACTGATTTGCTGCATCTTTCTGAACTGCTGCAACAGGCCAGCGTGCAGCTCGATGGTGAACATGCGCTGATCCGTTATCTGGCGGAGCAATGTCAGGACGAACATCAGGGCGGCGATGCCCGCAAACTGCGTCTCGAAAGCGATGCGGATCTGGTGAAAGTGGTTACCGTGCATAAATCCAAAGGTCTGGAATATCCGCTGGTATTCCTGCCCTTTGCCTGTGCATTCCGCGCCGTGAAAAAGCAGGATTCACCGCTGAAATGGCATACGCCGGAAGGTGAGCTGGAAGTGGCACTGAGTGCATCCGATGAGCAACTGGTGCTGGCTGACCGCGAGCGGCTGGGAGAAGACCTGCGTAAGTTTTACGTGGCGCTGACCCGTTCGCGTTACGCGCTGTGGCTGGGCATGGCCCCGCTGAAAGACTTTGAAAAGAGCGCACCCGGTTATTTATTTTTCAGTGACCTTTTTAACGGCGGCGAGACGATGGATGCAGAGGCGCTTCCTGCCAGTTTGCAGGCACTGGAAACGGCGCATATTCGCGCGTGGCCGTTGCCGGTATCTGACGGCGCAGTGTATCGCAGCGAGCAGACATTGCCGGAACTCGGGCCGCGTCCGCCGCTGCGTCTGCATAAAGGGCCGCGCTGGTGGGTGACGAGTTTCTCCGGTCTGCAAATTGCGCCGGCAGGCACGTATATCATGCCGGAGACCCTGAACCGCGAGCCGCAGAGAGAAATCGAAAGCGCCGCGCAGGACAGTTATCTGGAAGATCAGAAAACGCAAAACAACGCGAAAGAGCCAGTGAAGGAGCCGCTGCATGAACTGTCGCAGCCTATGACCGGCGAGAATTTGTATGCCTTCCCGCGCGGCCCAGCGCCGGGTAATTTCCTGCACGGTTTGCTGGAATGGGCGGGTGACGAAGGGTTTGCAGCGCTGGCGGCAGACCCGGAAAGGATTGCCGATCAGGTTGCGCGGCGTTGCAATACGCGTGGCTGGGAAAAGTGGATTGTGCCGCTGACTGGCTGGCTGACCGCGCTGCTGACGCAGCCTTTACCGCTGCCGGGAGGCAATACTTTTAACCTGGCAGAACTGCCGCCGTATCAGGTTGAAATGGAGTTCTGGTTCTCGCTGACAAAGGTGCCGACACGACGTCTCGACACGCTGGTTCAGCAATATACGCTGGACGGCGCGGAGCGTGCGCCGTTACTTGCGGAAGATCTCAACGGTATGCTGAAAGGCTTTATCGATCTGGTGTTCGAACATGACGGGCGTTATTACGTGCTGGATTACAAATCCAACTGGCTCGGTGATGACGCCAGCGGCTACGACCAGGAAAATATGACGCAGTCCATGCGCGATCACCGCTATGACTTGCAGTTCTCACTGTATCTGTTTGCGCTGCATCGCCTGCTGAAATCCCGCATACCGGATTACGATTACGACCGGCATATCGGCGGCGCAGTCTATTTATTCCTGCGCGGCAGCCACGCGCCGGGTAACGGCGTCTGCGTTCAGCGACCGGATAAAGCCTTAATGGAACAACTCGACGCTCTGTTCAGCGGCACGGAGGAACACGCATGAAAATCAACAGCCGTGAAGCGCTTGCGCAACTGCTGGCGAGCTGGGTGGAATGTGGCTGGCTGCGGGAACTGGATCGCGCACTGGTGACGTTTCTGGCAAAAGAAGCGCCGGACGCGCATCCGTTGTTATTGCTGGCGACCGCACTGACCAGCTATCAGCTGGGGCGCGGGCATGTGTGTCTGGATTTGCAGGCCACGCTCGACGACAGCGCATTTTCACTCTCGCTGCCACCGGAAGGCGATCACGCTGACGGCGCGGTGATCCGCCCCGCAGCAGTGCTGGACGAGCTGAGTTTGCAGGAATGGCTGGCGGCGCTGGCGCACCCGACACTGGTCGGGCACGGCGAGGGGAATTCTCCGCTGGTGCTGAGCGGGCAGCGCCTGTATCTGCGCCGTTACTGGCAGTACGAACAGAATGTGCGCGCAGCGATAGAACAGCGTCTGACCCGCAGTGCGCTGCACACATTACCGGCGCAAACTTTACAGGCACCCCTGACGGCATTATTCCCGGCGGTGAACTCTGCCACCGTTAACTGGCAGAAACTGGCCTGTGCGCTGGCGGCGGTCAACGCGTTCAGCATCATTACCGGCGGACCGGGCACCGGGAAAACCACGACGGTGGTGCGTCTGCTGGCGCTGTTGCAAACACTGGCGCTGGAGGATACCGGCCAGCCGCTGCGTATCCGCCTTGCCGCACCAACCGGTAAGGCGGCGGCGCGTCTGAATGAGTCGATTGCCGGTGCGGTCTCTAAGCTGGATCTCAGCGGGCTCGGTAACGGCAATGATGTGCGTGAGAGTATTAATACGGAAGTGGTCACGCTGCACCGTTTGCTGGGCAGCCGCCCGGATACCCGCCATTTCCGCCATCATCCGGGAAATCCGCTGATGCTGGATGTGCTGGTGGTAGACGAAGCATCGATGGTCGATCTGGAAATGATGGCGGCGCTGCTGGCGGCATTGCCAGATCATGCGCGCCTGATCCTGCTCGGTGATAAAGATCAGCTGGCGTCGGTAGAAGCGGGCGCATTGCTGAGTGAATTATGTCAGCGTGCGGCGGGCGGACATTATCTGCCGCAAACCCGCGACTGGCTGCAAAGTGCAACCGGTGAGCAGATCCCGGATACGCTGGTGGATCCGCAAGGCACAGCGATGGATCAGGCGGTCGTCATGCTGCGCCACAGTTACCGTTTTGATGCACAGAGCGGCATCGGCCAACTGGCGGAAGCGGTCAACGACGGGGACGTTAGCGCGCTGAAACAGGTCTGGAAACACGGATATGCCGATCTCGCACAACTGACGTTAAGCGCTGACGATGACAGCGAACTGCGCAACTGGGTGGTTAAGGGCAGCGCAGCGCAGTTTCCTGCGGCGGCAAAACGCGAAGGCACCGAGCCGCCGGTCGGTTATCAGCATTATCTCAACGTGATGATCAGGGAGCGGCCTGCGGACGACGAACCGCAGGAAGCCTTCAACCGCTGGGCGACAAAAGTGCTGCTGGCCTACAGTCAGTTTCAGTTGCTGTGCGCCTTACGTGGCGGGCGCTGGGGCGTGGAAGGACTTAATAAGCGCATCGCTGAAATTTTGTATAAAGAAGGATTGCTCAAGGCTTCGGTCGGCTGGTATCCGGGACGTCCGGTGCTGGTGACCCGTAACGATTACAGCCAGCGCCTGATGAATGGCGACATCGGCATCACGCTGGAAATTCCGCAACGGCTGGCGGACGGTTCAGTCGTGCCGCTGCTGCGGGTGGCGTTTCTGGCCGGAGACGGTACGCAGGATATCCGCTGGGTCATGCCGGGGCGTTTGCAGGCGGTGGAAACGGTGTTTGCTATGACAGTGCATAAATCGCAGGGATCGGAGTTCACCCACACCGCGTTGCTGCTGCCGGAAAATCTGAGCCCGATATTAACCCGCGAGCTGATCTACACCGGTATCACACGTGCGCGTCACTGGTTCAGTCTGGGATGTGCCGGAGGCGTGAATGCGGTATTGCCGGAGGCCGTGAAGCGGCGGGTGTTACGTGCCAGCGGATTGATCGAAAGCGAGTAAGGCTTTGCAGAAGAGAAGCAATCAGTATTCGTATGCGTGAATTCTGACCGGTTTACGCAGCGTGCGGGCCTTGTTGCCCGCCACTTTGGTGGCTTTGTCCGGATCGCCTGCGACAAATTCCAGCGTCGGTGAGTAATAAAAAGGCAGCCAGCCGCCGTAGCCATTTTCCCACTCCCAGCGAACCGGGCAGGGCCACAGAATGTCTTCGTACATAATGTAATAGGTCCATCGCCCGTGGGGACGACGAGGTTTGCGGTTATTCATAAGCAGGCGGCAGGCTCTTAAAAAACACTAAGGATATTCTGGCTTGCGCAGCAGAAGGTTTCAAGCCCGCCGGCCGGGTTGTTGATTATTTAACCAGTGGTTATGGGGCAAATTTGCAAAACTTTACCCCCAGATCATCGCCGCCCAGCGCAACAGCATCAATGCGCCACAGATACACAGCAGTACTACAACCATTTTCCAGTGTTTGGTCATCATCCTTTTCGTTACCATAACTCCTCCTGCCATCAGGGCATTTTAGTGCGCCATGTGTTCATCCACATAGTGAATAACCTGCTCTTTCAGTTCAGGCACCGCCTGATCTGCCAGCCATTCGAACGCGATTAGCAGCAGGGCTGCGGCGAGAATCACTGACAAAAGTATAACGGCTTTATTACGTGCTTCCATTGTTCTCATTGTTTCTGTTTTGCCTGTTTTTTAGTCTGCCAGAAAAAGTGGCTTCCGGCAGATATTCAGGCATCTGGTTCCGGAAAGGTTTAGGAAATTATACCTTTCCAGCCGTTTCTAAACTTTGATCCTGTTCCTGCTCACTAGGATTTTGTGCAGTTTTGTCATGGCGGGCACCGGGCATGAAGCCGTGCTTTTTAGCGCGCCAGGCAATAATCAGTCCTGCCGCCAGCAGAATCAGCATTGTCTGCGGAAAAGTTTTAACACCGGCGGTTTCCAGCAAAATCCCTCCGGTTAAGCCGCCGCCCGCAATCGCGAGATTCCACGCCACGACCACCATCGACTGCGCCATATCGGCGTGTTCACCGGTGGCATCTGCGATAGCCGTTTGCAGTAAGGTCGCCGCGCCGCCGAACGTCAGTCCCCACAGCGCCACGCATAAAACCACCATCACGGGAGTCTGACTAAAAAACACCAGCGTCAGCGAAATCAGTGCGAACAGCAGAAGGCTGAACAGCAGAGTCTGGCGCAAGCGCCGGTCAACCAGCAGGCCTGTGATACCAATGCCAGCCAGCGCGCCAATGCCGAAGACCAGTAATATCTGGTCAGCCCGTGCGCTAAGACCGGATAAGTGCAGGAACGGCACAATGTAGGTGTAGAGCAGATTATGCGTCAGCATCCACAGCAGGATCACCAGCAAAATACTGCGCACGCCAGGCATCATCACCACATGAAGCAACGACTGGCGCTGACTGGCGGCCTGTCCGGGATAGTCCGGTACTTTTCGAATAACCCAGACCACCAGAATCAGCGTGAGCGCGGACATCACGCCGAACGCCAGCCGCCAGCCGAGCAGAGAACCCATCCAGGTGCCGAGCGGGACACCCACTGAAAGCGCCAGCGGTGTGCCGACCATCGCTACTGACAATGCCCGCCCTTGTTGCTCAACCGGCACCATCCGCCGCGCATAGCCTGCCAGCAAACCCCACGCCAGCCCTGCCGCTGCTCCGGCCATCCAGCGGGCCACAAGCGTCAGGATGTAATGCGTGGAAAAAGTGGTGAGTGTGTTGAAAACCAGAAAGCCGACGATGGCGGTCAATAATGCCGTGCGGCGGTTCCAGCCCCGGGTCAGCGCCGCAAGCGGGATCACCGCCATCAGCGAACCGGCGGCATACAGCGTGATTAATTGTCCGGCCATGGCCTGCGAAACATTCAGACCGGCGGCGATTTGCGGCAGTAATCCGGCGGGCAGGGTTTCGGTCATGATGGCGATAAAGCCAGTCAGCGCCATCGCCAGTAAAGCCGAAAGCGGCAGCGGGGATTTTTGTACAGCAGTATTCATGGCGTCTCTCAGTTTCTGAAAAAGTTAAATCACGATAGAGAACTCCCTGTTGCGGAAAAAGTAGGGTAGATTTCCAGAGTATGCGGACGCTGATGTCCGCAATCGGAGGTGAGGGTGGAAAGTCTTAGCAGCCTGAATACGTTTGTGCACGTGGCGGAAACCCGCAGCTTTGTCGCCGCCGGGCGGATCTTAGGGATTTCCGCGTCGGCGGTGGGTAAAAGTATTTCGCGGATGGAAACCAAACTGAATGTACGGCTGTTTCACCGCAGTACCCGCAGCGTGACGCTGACGGCGGAAGGTTCGCTGTTTCTCGAGCGTTGCCGGCGCATTGTGGCGGAGCTCGAGGCGGCAGAAAGTGAGCTGTCGCAACTGGCGGAATGTCCGCGCGGCAGGCTGCGGCTGAGTCTGCCGCAGGTCAGCACGCTGCTGTTGCCGGTGCTGGGCGAGTTTATGCGCCGTTATCCCGACATTGAACTGGATCTGGATTTCACCGATCGCATTGTTGACGTGGTGGAAGAAGGTTTCGACGCCGTGGTGCGAACGGGGCAGATGGCTGATTCACGGTTATCGATGCGCAAGCTCGGCACTTTCCATCATTTGCTGGTCGGCGCACCGGCTTACTTTGAGCAGTACGGCAGGCCTGCGAAACCGCATGATCTGGCCGATCACCGTTGTCTGCATTTCCGCTTTCCGAATAGCGGAAAACTCGAATCCTGGCCTTTGCCGGAATATCAGGATTTAGCGCTGCCGGTTTCGATGGTTTGCAATAATATAGAAACACGTCATTGCTTTGCCCTGCAGGGGTTGGGCATCGCCTGTCTGCCGGATTTCAGTATCCGCAAAGAACTGGCCCGCGGGCAGCTGGTGACTGTGCTGGATGAGCACGTGAAGCGCAGTGCCGACTTTTTTATTTTGTGGCCGTCGGGCGGTTATATGACACCGAAACTTCGGGTATTAATCGACTTTTTCAGCGAGCGGGTATTCCCTGAAAACCCGGAGCTGGCACTGCTATGTCCTAATTAAACTCAGGGAGTGTGCGATGAGTCATTCTGTCTTAATTGAACGCTTTTCTGCTGCAGATCAGCGCGGCGTGATTGATGTGATTTTGCCGATCCAGAATCAGGAATTTGGCATTCCGATAAGCGAACAGCAGCAGCCAGATTTGCACGATATTCCGCAGTTTTATCAGCGCGGAACCGGGGATTTCTGGATCGCCCGCTGTGACGGAAAAGTGGTGGGGACGCTGGGCCTGAAAGATATCGGCAATGCCCAGGCGGCTCTGCGCAAAATGTTTGTGAGCGCGCCTTATCGTGGCCGCGATTACGGCGTGGCGGCATTATTGCTGAAGGCGTTACTGCAACATGCACAGGCCGAAAAAGTGAAAGACGTTTTTCTGGGCACGACCGACAAATTTCTGGCGGCCCATCGTTTTTATGAAAAGAACGGATTTCAGGAGATACCGGTATCCGCGTTGCCGGAAGCTTTTCCGCTGATGGCGGTAGACAGTAAGTTTTACCGGCTAACTTTCTGATCACTAAGGCTGTCAGCGGGCTGTCGTGTCTGTGTCAGGTTGCTGTCGTGTTGATTTCTGATCCGGCGTTGCATGCTTATTAGGTGTTCAACATTCACTCTAAGGATTAATTATGAATCAGAGCAAAATCAGGCAACTTCGGATTTCCCGTGCATGGTCTCAGGAACAACTGGCAGAGCTTTCTTCGCTCAGCGTTCGCACAGTGCAGCGCATTGAGAACGGCGAACAGGCCAGCCTCGACACGCTTGGTGCTATCGCAGCAGCGTTTGACATCAAAGTTTCAGAACTGACGGAAAACGATACGCGAGATGGCAATTCGCCGGAACACGCGCTTGACGATCAGATTGAAAGGGCCAGGCAACAGGTGGCGGAGGAAAGCAGTTTTTACCGCTCTGTTCTGTTGTGGGCGGGGGTCAATGCGGGTCTGTTCGCGCTTAACCATTACACCTCGCCGGATTCCTTCTGGTTCGCATGGCCACTATGTATCTGGGGCGGTATTCTGCTGCTGCGCGGTTTACGCATTTTTGTTTTCCGGGGAACTGTAGAGCGCTGGCAGAAAGCGCGTTTACAGAAGTTAATCCGCAAACCCTGAGCAGTAAAAAGGCTAATGTGCAATTTTTAATCGCCAGTAAAACCGTCCTGACTGCGGCATATCAAAACCATGAGTAAACATACTGCTATCCTCTGTAATATTCGTGGTCATTTGCTCAACGGACAGAGAATGCGGCAGCACCGGCGGTTTGCTTTTGATCTTAAGAGATTGATATTGCTTCTGGCGCTGGTGAGTACGGTTATTACCTTGCTCACCAGTTATCTGGCAATTTTTCAGGTAGAAAAAAAACTTCTCATCGAATCGTCATTGCGGGCGAGTCAGTCGTATGCGGCCAGACTGTCGCTGACGGCCGATTTGTTTTTCAATGCGGCACAAAAACAGGTGGCCTACAGCGCGGATTTGCTGGGTGATGAATTTGATAATAGTGATGCCATCACCGAAGAAGCTGACCGTTTACAGGTACAGAGCAAGCGTTTCAGCTCGGTGCTGGTGGTGGATAAAACCGGTGTGGTGCGCGCGGCCTCAAGAAATTCGGCGGAGATGGTCGGTTTAAAACTGGTATCCGGCGCCAATACGGCAGCACTTTCAACCCAAAATCCGGTGCTCAGTTCGCCGTTTCGCACCGCGCAAGGCAATCACATCATGGTGCTTTCCTCGCCCATTCGTAATGCGCGCGGCGGTTATCTGGGGTACCTGGCGACTGAAATTGATCTCAGCAAAAGCAGTATCGTCGATACGCTGATTAATGCCCGCAATTACCGCAAAGACGCCTATATCTATGTCATCGACCGCGAGGGCGATGTGTTGTATCGCGACGCATCGGGATGGATCGAAAGCGTGCCGCAGGGCCATGTGAATAAGGCGCTGTTAGGCGATCGTGAGCAGGGTTTTCTGCTTATGGACAATCTGCAAGGTGAGGCGTCGCTGGCGGGTTTCGCCACCATGGAAGTGGCAGGCTGGACAGTGCTGGTGCTGCATCCCGCCAGGGCCGATGTGGTGCTGCTGTATAACGTGATGATGCAGGTATTGCTCTACACGCTGCCGATTGTGATTCTTGTTTTCATCTGCATCTGGTTGCTGACGCGCTATATTTCGATGCCGCTTCGCCAGCTCGCGTCCCGTGCTGACACGATGGATTCAGAGGACGTTTCTCAGGAAATTGAGCAGATCAACGCCTGGTATTATGAATCGTCTAAGCTGAAAACCGTGATGTTGCAGGGGATCCGACTGTTGCATCAGCGCATCGAAAAGCTCAGCACCGAAGCGCATACCGACCCGATGACCGGTCTGCTGAACCGGCGCGGTTTTTATGAGTTAGTGGATAAACAACTGACAGAGGTTTCACGGATTGCGGTCATTACGCTGGATATCGATCACTTCAAAAAAATTAATGACACTTACGGCCATGACGTCGGTGACGTGGTGATTACACAGCTTGCACGCCTGATTCTGGACAGCTCAAGGGAAGGGGATTTGCTGTGCCGCATGGGCGGCGAAGAATTTCTTTTACTGCTGCCCGGCGCGTCAGTCACGCAGGCTATCCAGCTGGCGGAACGGTTACGACGGCAGGTCGAGTCTCATCATTTTGAGGGCGCGGGTAACGTCACAATTTCGCTCGGCGTAACGCATTTCTATCCCGGCAGGGATAATATCGACGGCGCACTGAAAGCGGTGGATAAAGCGTTGTATCAGGCCAAGAATGAAGGGCGTAACCGGGTAATCAATCTGTAATGGCGGATGGCTGTAATAGCGGATGGTTTTAATAGCGGATAGCGATGAAAAGGCTCAGGCAGATTGCCCGGGCCTTTTTTGTGTTTTAGCGCGAGCCCGGCAACAAAGACTCTGTGCACTTGAAGACATCTTCGCGGAATTTGCGGGAAGCTTCATCCAGATCTGCCTGATTCGCGACGTCAGCGCGGTTGGCTTCCAGCGCCTGATTCACGGCGATAGTAAACGCGTTTTCCTGGCTGGCATTGAGCACATTGCCGACGCTGCCAAACAGCAGGCGCATGGCAGAAATCTGCACCAGAAGTTCACGGTTTACGCGCTCGAGCTGATCAACGCGTTTGTTCAGGGTATCGTCATTCATAGGTGTCTCCTTATTTAATTGCCGCACACCATAACAAAAGCACCGCCATGAAAAAACCGCCTTACGGCGGTCTGTATGCTGGCTGCGGGTTTAACGCACCATTTGTTGCATCTGGCGGCTCAGCTGCATCAGCTGCGCATTCAGCGGCACCAGCTTTTGCTGGATAGCATTGTATTTATCCAGTTGTTTCTGGTTGGCAAATTGCAGACGGTTACCAGTGATGGTGACATTCTTACCCTGACTTTTGATGAAATCGGCTTTCTCGACAATCAGGTTCAGCACCTGCGGCAGTAAGTCGAATACCTGTCCGGTGATCGCCGAAGGCTGAACGATGGTTTTATCGTAAGCCTGGTCATAGACTTTTTTCAGATCATCAGGCTGTTTCAGTGCCGCGTGTTGCGTGTCGGCCTGCGTTTTCAGCAGCGTGATTTTTTCTTTCCATCTTTCGCTGCTGTCCGCCATTTTCTTTAAATCGTCGCGTTGTTCAAGCAGGTTATTGACGCTGTTCACGCCGTTCATCCCTGCAAACACCGGCACCAGCGAGGAATCCAGTTCAATATTCATCTGATGATGAAAGCCGGTGATGATGGCGTAATCTTTACTGTAATCGCCAAACTCTTTCTGCTGCGCCTCGGTCAGCTGCGGCACGGCAAGCACGGGTTTATCCAGAATACGGGTCTGAAGAAAATCGATGAATGCTTTTCGCTGTGCTGGCTCTTTATCGCCACAGCCGCTGAGGGCAAACATCATCAGTAACAGCATAAAAGGCAGCAAAAATACGCGGTGCAGGGGTGTTGTCCGGGTCGCAGAATGCATCATTTCCTTGTTCCTTTATCTCCATCATCAGAGCTTTAACCTTAACGCATAAAGATAATTTTTTGCTAGATCAGCATGGCTATCTTCGTTAACGTCACTCTCAGAGTCATTAATTCAGGGAATGTATAACTTTGAAGCATAAGTCATTTTCGATAAAACACATTGCGCCAGTGCTGGCTATGATGATCCTTGCCGGTTGTACATCAACGAAAAAAAGTGAGGCACCGGCGCAAAATCCGCATGATGTGAAAGCGGACATTGTGCGGCTGATGCCTGCCAGCGCGCCGGACAAAAAAGGCTGGGCGACAGACATTACCGTCGCATTCACCACGCAAAACATTCCGGCGACTACCGAAAACATCTGTTCGGTGCTGGCGGTTGCGCAGCAGGAGTCCAATTTCAATACGGATGCGCCTGTGCCGGGCTTAGGCAAAATTGCGTGGAAAGAAATTGACCGTCGCGCCGATGCGGTTCATGTGCCTCATTTCCTGGTGCATACCGCGCTGCTGTTAAAATCGCCGAACGGAAAATCCTACAGCGAGCGGCTGGATAACGTAAAAACAGAGAAGCAACTGAGCGCGATTTTCGATGACTTCATTGATATGGTGCCGATGGGACAGACGTTGTTTGGCAACCTGAATCCGGTGCATACCGGCGGTCCGATGCAGGTCAGCATCGCGTTCGCTGAGCAGAATGCTAAGGGATATCCGTATAAAATTGACGGCTCAATTCGTCACGAAGTCTTCAGCCGTCGTGGCGGTGTGTGGTTCGGCGTGAAACATCTGCTGGGCTATCCGACCAACTACTCGCAATCACTTTACCGCTTTGCTGATTTCAATGCCGGCTGGTACGCCAGCCGTAACGCCGCGTTCCAGAGCGCGGTCAGTAAAGTGTCTGGCATTCCGCTGGCGCTGGACGGCGACCTGATAAACTACGGCACCGATAAACCGGGCAGCACTGAGCTGGCGGTCCGCACGCTGAGTAAACGTCTGGATATCAGCAACGGCGCAATCCGTAAAGCGCTGGAGAAGGGTGAGCAGCTGGAATTCGAAGACACGACGCTCTATAAGCAGGTTTATGCACTGGCGGATAAAACCACCGGTAAACGTCAGCCGCGTGAAATGCTGCCGGGGATTACGCTGGAAAGTCCAAAAATCACCCGCAAACTGACCACCGCCTGGTTCGCAAAACGGGTAGACGGGCGACGTGCGGACTGTGTAAAACGCGCTAACGCCAGCTAATGTAAGGTAAAGATTCTTAAAGCCTGTCAGATATTGGCAGGCTTAATATCCTCCTGATCAGGCTGCAGCCACCGTCAGTGGCGGGCTGTGCGTTATTTCATACAGAAATACAAATCCCATGAATATAATTCCGATGAAATTAACGCTTGCTTAATAAATCCCACTATGTGTAAATAGCGTCAACGGTTTGTGGTTAAGACCTATTTATGTAAGACATTTTAGTAAAGCAGTTCCTGGTTCAAGTGATATAGCAAATCCTTTCTCCGACGAATTTCCTTCTCTGATGCATCCATAAGTATTTCAAATAAAAACAGACCTATATTGCCCTATGGCATCATAAAATAAAAACGAAGAAGGTATTTCCTATGTCTAATAAAATGACTGGTTTAGTAAAATGGTTTGACGCTGGTAAAGGTTTCGGTTTCATCAGCCCTGCAGATGGCAGCAAAGACGTGTTCGTTCACTTCTCTGCAATCCAGAGCAATGATTTCAAAACCCTGGACGAAGGTCAGAACGTTGAGTTCACCATCGAACAAGGTCAGAAAGGCCCATCAGCCGGTAACGTTGTCGTTCTGTAATGTCGCCAGATATTGAAGTGAATACTCTGCAATAGCGAAGATGGGTTAAACCCGGAGCAGACAGAATAAATATTTCAGTATCGACATACTCAATGACAAAAATAAGCCCTGGCCAACGCCGGGGTTTATTATTTAAAAGCTTCTGAATTTATTTCCAGGAGCCACAACAGAAAAGCCGGTTGAATTATTTATCTCCCAGTCGATTTTTCTGTTGTGAAAAGGCCGTGCTCAGGCCGTGCAACGTTGGAGTGTACGATGGACGCTTGCACCATAATATGACGGCCGGGAAAGCACCGGCACTTCTTCCCTTCATACTTCAAGCCGCAGGTGCGTTGGCCGCACTCAGTCACCCGAATCACTTACATAAGTAAGCTCATCGGGACTCCTTCTCTTGCCGCCTTCCTGCAACTCGAATTATTCGTGAATAAGAGCAAATCGCTCATCTCCCCAAATGCTTTGTAGATAAGCTTTTTATTCAATCCAATCCAATTCAATCCAATTCAATCCCAATGGCTGCCTTTGCCGGAAAACAGGCAAAAAAAAGCCCGCACGCGGCGGGCAAAATAACAGGGTTCTACAGGGGTATTACACAGGGACATCACACAACATTTGATGGATTTAAGATATCAAACGCTGTGTATGGTTTTGTCATCACCCGGTAAGGTTAGTCCAGCAGATGTAAGGCTTATTTGTCGGCGTAATGTGAGATAACCTGATCGATTTTGGCGTCCGCCAGCGCAATTCCTTTCTGAATCAATGATTCAGAACCTATGCTTGCCAGTACAATGACGACGGCAACAATCATTAATCCTTTGTAGGTCATGTTTCAATCCTTCCGCTTTGACTGCTCAATGGCAGCATTATGCGGCGATACCGGTTGTATCGCCACGTGGCAAAACGGAAAACGGAAGAAAAAACGTTACGCGGCCAGGTGGGTGACAGTGAAATGCGTGACCAGACCGATGATGATCAGTAGCGCAATCGCAGCGGCGGTATAGAGGATAATGCGTTTAGGGCTGTAGAATTTCATTTAATATCCTTATTTTTCTGATGCATACAACGTTGCAGGATTAGAGAAACTCCATCATCAAAGCCATCATATAGCCGATCCCGACAGAGCCTCCGGCCATCATTAACCAAAATGCAGTTGCCTTCATTTCACACTCCTTGTGTAGGTTTGATCATTCAGATAATCAATTCACCGCAGAAATTATATCAAACATAGAAATTATAGGGATAAATATCTGCTCTAATTTTGATCACTTAGTCTGAAAAATCTCATGAAGTGCGGTCAGGAGGACGTTTGACCGCAAAACGCCGGGCAAGCGCAAAGGATTTATTTCAGGTAATCGCTGCTGGCGGTCAGTTTGGTATGCGCGCTGGCGTCGATGGTTGTGGAAGGGCGGGTACCGCTTTCACTGGCTTTACGGTTAATTTCGGAAGCCACTTCCTGTGCGCTGGAGGGATAAGCCTGGGCGAAACTGTTGAAAGTGGTCATTACGATCATCAGGCTAAAAAGAGCGAGGGTGGTGCGTTTCATTTTGCAGGTGTCCGGTCTGTTCACATTTTGTCATAAGGGTTGCGTGATTCAGCGGCCGATTTTAACTGCTTTATTCATAAGAAACGGGAGCAAATTGTGCTCCCGTTCATCATTTATGCTGCGATCAACTGCTGCTTTACACGTGCTGGAGCGTATTATGACCTGCTTCTGATTTATTCGGTAAGCGAATCGTGGCAGAAAGAACCAATGATACGATCAATAATACGGTGATGATGCTGAACGTCACCGCGAAGCCCCCGAACAGGGAAGCGACCAGGGAAGCAAAGATGCTGCCGATACCGAAGCCCAGATACAGCAGACCGTAGTTTTTGGTCATGTTGTTCAGGCCAAAGAAGTCGCTGACCAGTGACGGGTAAACCGTAATAGTCCCGCCGAAGCTGAAGGCGACGCAGGCGACCGAGAGGAAGAACATCATTTCGTTCATCTGAGTGAACAACATCAGGCTCATCCCTGCCAGTGACACAATCTGCGCGATGGAAATAACGCGGATACGCTGCATTTTGTCGGACAATACACCCAGCACCAGACGACCACTCAGGTTGGCAATCGCAATCACGGTTACGGCGTTGGCGGCGGTCATTGCATCCAGTTTTACCAGGCTCTGACCGATATCTTTCGCCACACCAATCACATATAAACCGCTCATGCAGGCCGTCAGGAACATCAGTGCCAGCATCCAGTATTGCGGCGCGCGGATGGCTTCTGCCAGGGTGAAATCTCGGGTGTCATTGGTGCTGTCATTCAGGCTGTTTTCTTCGCGGGTGACGTCTGCGGTTTCCTGTTTCGGCGCATCTTTCATCATCATCGCACCGGCAATAACCATCACCATCGCGATGCCGCCCCAGATCATGAAGGTATTTTGCAGGCCTTCTGTCGCCAGCAAATGACCGCAAACGAATTTGAATAACAGACTGCCCAGACCGTAAGCGCCGATTGAACAGGCGGAGATCAGACCTTTGCGTTCAGGGAACCATTTCACGCAGTTGGTCAGCGTCAGCAGATAACCGGCACCGTCCGCCAGACCGACCAGCACACCGGCGCTGATGTAAAGCATCAGAACATTGTCAGAATGTGCAGTCAGTGCAAAACCGGCAGCCATCAGCAAACCTGCGGCAATGGTCACGGTGCGCACGCCAAAACGTTCCTGAAGTTTACCGGCGACGGAAGAGGCCAGCGCCAGACACAGGCTCAGGATCCCAAAGGTCAGTGCCACGCGGCTCACCGGTTCACCCAGTTTCTCAGACAACTGACCGTTAAACAGACTCCATGTATAAACGGAACCCAGTGCAAGCTGAGTCAGGATAGTGCCGATTAACGTCAGTACGCGTGTGCGGTTGTAATTCTGGATGCCAGATTTGTCACTCATAGTGGGTTCTCCCGAGCGAAGTAGATTCAATTAACTGTGGCTATGATAAGTCTGGCGATGTGGGGCGGCGCATTTGCGGAGTGAGATGCATGAGTTGCGGAATGAAATGCATCCATGACGGTATGAGTCGCCATTTTTGGGCTAAAAACACCCCGGAATTGGACTTAAAACACCGCTGCAGCCCTTGCGGGGCGCGGGTTTTAGTTGATCTGGATCACTAATCCGTCATTTAGTTTTTCAGTCGCGGTTACAAATTTTGTTACAAAGGTTTCGTTGTATCATTTGGTACATAACGTTGTGCTCACCGGCATTTGGTCGTACCCTTCCGGCACTCCTCATTTTTACTTTCAGTGCTAACAAATGACTCTTTCTGCGGAACCGGCGCCTGCGTCACCGCTCCAGCGCGCCCGATTTCTGACGCCACGCCGGTGTTTTATTCTCAGCCTGCTGCTGTTGCTGGCCGGAATAATATATTCACTGACCATTGGCAGATATCCGGTTTCATTTGGCAGATTGATGAATTTCATCGGCTCTGATGCGTCAGCGCCGGATCACGCGCTGCTGCATAACATTATTATTGATTCACGTTTGCCACGGATTGTGGCAGCGGTGCTGGTTGGCGCCGGGTTGTCGGTTTCCGGTGCAGCGTATCAGGCTGTGTTTCGTAATCCGCTGGTGTCGCCGGGCTTGCTTGGCGTGCTGAGCGGTTGCGCATTCGGTGCGGCGCTCGGCATCGTGATCGGGCTAAACGGTTTGTGGATCCCCGCGCTGGCCTGTGCGGCGGGTTTACTGGCGGTGGCGCTGGGTGTGAGTATCGCCAGCCTGTTTGCCTCATCGTCCATTCTGATGCTGATCCTGGGCGGCATCATCAGCAATGCCTTGTTTACCGGACTGTTATCGATCGTGAAATACGTCGCTGATCCGCAGGATCAGTTGCCAGCGATTGTGTACTGGATGCTCGGAAGTCTGAGTGCGGTCGATAATCACGCGCTGTTGCTGACCGCGCCGGTGCTGGTTGTCGCCATTGTGCTGCTGGCCGCTATCGGGCGGGTGCTGGATGTGATGACACTCAGTGAGGATGAGGCATACAGCCTTGGCGTGCCGGTGCGTTTTTACCGCTATGGCATCATTATTCTGGCGACACTGATCTCTGCGCTGACGGTCAGTATTGCCGGCATGGTGGGCTGGGTCGGGTTACTTATCCCGCATCTGACTCGTCTGCTGGTGGGCGCGAGTAACGTCTGGTTATTGCCGGTAGCGGTCTGTCTGGGCGGCTGTTTTCTGTTGCTGTGCGACGGTCTGGCGCGGACGCTGGCACCGGGCGAAATTCCGCTGGGCATCATCACCGAACTTCTCGGTGCGCTGGCATTTATCGCGCTGCTGAAAACTGTCCGGCGGGGCTGGGCATGACTGCTTCTGCTAAACGTCTCTCGGTTAAAAATCTCTCATATCGGCTGGGTCAGCGCACCTTGCTCGATAACATTTCTTTCGACCTGAAGGCCGGAGAATGCGTGGCGTTACTTGGCGCGAACGGGGCGGGAAAAAGCACGCTGCTGAAATTGTTGTTGCGCTTGATAGCGCCCGCCAGCGGCCACATTGAACTGGTTGGAATGCCGCTTTCCACCCTGAAACGGCGCGAAATAGCCCGTCATATTGCCTATGTCCCACAACATCATCAGCCCCATTTTCCTTTCACTGCCTGGCAGGTGGTCATGCAGGGAAGATTGCCCGTAAATGGCATGGTCAGAAGCCCGTCGCCGCAGGATATTTCGCGCGTTGAGCTGGCGTTTGAAGACAACGGTATCGCACATTTATCTGCACGCATTTACACCGATCTTTCCGGCGGCGAGCGCCAGCGGGTGCTGATCACCCGCGCGCTGGTGCAGGACACGCCGGTCATTCTGCTCGATGAACCGGTGAATGGCCTCGATTACGGCCATCAGTTGCATCTGCTGACGCAGCTTAAAACCCTGGCTGCAAAAGGTTACACGTTACTGATGATCACTCATCAGCCGGAACACGCACTGATGGCCGCCAGCCGGGCATTAGTGCTGCACGAAAGTCGGCTGATAGCCGATGGCGCGCCGTCAGAAGTGGTGGACAGTGCGTTGATTTCCCGCATTTATCAGACACAGGTACAACAAATCGATCTGAACAGCGGACACCGTTTTTTTATTCCTTAAGGGACTGAACACAAATGCAAAGTAAAATAAAGGCGCCGCTTCTGGCTGGCGCTTGCGGCCTTCTTTTGTCTGCAGGATCTGCGCTGGCAGCCGGAACATCCGACACCATTACGGTTAACGGCAGTGCGAAAAATGCCGACATCGATGCCGGGGATCCCTCCGCCTCCAGTTCGCAAAGCGCCACGATGGGCGTGCTGGGCAAACGCGATGTGCTCAATACGCCTTATTCCGTACAGTCCGTGCCGGAAAGTGTCATCACCCGCCAGCAGGTCAAAAGCGTCAAAGACGTGTACAAATACCTGCCATCGGTACAGGGTGACGGCGCCCGCCCGCAGACGCGTGGGATCCAGGGCAGCGTGGTGCAGAACTCAATGATCGACGGACTTAATGTCGTATCGACCACCGATTATCCGGCGGAACAATTCCAGCAAATTGAAGTGCTCAACGGGCTGGCGGGTTCGCTTTACGGGCCGGCAAACCCGGCAGGGATGTTTAATTTTGTCTCCAAACGTCCGGGCTACACCACGAAAAACAGCCTGACGCTGGGTATGGGAACCGGGATTTCCGGACTGGGTGCGCTGGATGTAAGCGGTCCGCTGGACAGCGGCGAGCGCGTACGTTATCGCCTGAATCTGCTCAATGATCAGGGTGGAAGTTATACCTCAGGCAGCAGAAAAAAACGCCAGCTTGCCAGTCTGGCGCTGGATTTTAAGCTCAACGATCAGACCGTACTGGAAACCAATTTCAGCTATTACCGCTATGTGACAAAAGGCCTGCCTGGCACCTTTGCACTGGCGAGCGGCGTGGCATTCCCGAAAGCCATGAACCCGACGCAGCGTAATCTTGGGCAAACTTATGCCGGTGATGACAATCACACCAGCACCTACAGCGCGCATCTCAAACATGATTTTGACGGTAACTGGCAGTCGGATATTGGCTTCCTGCATCAGGTTGCCGATCGCCAGTCAACGGCGGTGACCAATACACTGGTCAATAATAAAGGCGATTACAAAACCACGGTGTCGAGCGCGACGGCGACGCGTTTTGTCATCAACAGTTATATGGCGACCCTGAACGGCACGGTGAATACCGGCTGGCTGCAGCATGATGTAGCCTTGGGTATGCGCGGTTTCGTGTGGAAAAACTACAACCCGATTAATGGCGGTACAGCGACGCTGGGCAGCGGCAATATCAATGATTTGCAACATTTCGCCGAGCCGGATTACCCCGATTTCTCTGACCGTTATCATTCCGCGACCAGCACCCAGCAGGCATTCTCGGTGGGCGATACGCTGACCTTCTCGCCAAAATGGAGTCTGTTACTGGCAGGCAGCGAAAGCTTCCTGACCTCGGCGAACTATGCCAAAACCCGTCAGCGCACCAGCGACTCAAACGACAGCGGTTTCAGCGGTTCGGCCAGTCTGATGTATAAACCGGTTGATAACCTGACGCTTTATACCACCTACGCCGACAGCCTGCAGCAGGGCGATACCGCGCCGGCTGGCTCGACCAACGCAGGGCAAATCACCGCACCGTACCGCAGCAAGCAGATTGAAGTCGGCAGCAAATTGCGTGTCGGTAAAGCGAATCTGTCGGCGGCGTTGTTCCAGATTGATCGTCCGTTTGCTTACACGTTGCAGGACGGCGAGTTTGCCAACGACGGCAACCAGCGCAACCGTGGGCTGGAACTGATGGCAGATGGCAACGTGAGCCGCGACGTGCACATTTTTGGCGGCGTGACCTTCCTTGATCCAAAACTGCGTGATACCGCGTCGGCTTCCAGCGAGAACAAACAAATCGTCGGCTTGTCCCGTGTGACCGCAAATCTGCTGACAGTCTGGAGTCTGCCACAGGTTGAAGGTTTGGATCTGGACGCGAACGTGCATTATGTCGGCAAACGCCCGACGGATAACGCCAACGATAACTGGGTTGGCAGCTACGCAGTGTTTGATGCCGGAAGCAGCTACCGCACGCGTCTGTTCAATACCAACACCACGTTCCGCTTCGATCTGACTAACCTGACCAATCGCCATTACTGGACCAATATTGTGCCTGGTGGCCTGAACGGTTACAGCGGTGCGGGTAATGCGTCAGCACAACTCGGCGCGCCACGCATGGCGCAGGTATCGATGCAGCTTGAGTTTTAAGTCCTCTGAGGAACAGAAATGAAATTACCGACAGGTTTGATTCTGGCGCTCGGGCTGAGTCTTTTCAGTCTGGGCAGCATCAGTGCAACCCGCGAAGTGACGGATGATTCAGGAAAACAGGTTTTGCTGCCTGCCAGGGTGGATCGGATCGCTGATGCCTGGTACGCGCATCATTCCCTGCTGATGACGCTCGGCGCAGGAGGGGAAATCGTTGCTACGGTAAATCATCCCGAAAGCCAGCCGTGGATGTTTCACATTCAGCCGTCGCTGAATCAGGCGCTGTCGGTAAAAGGCACCACCTTTAATGCTGAAAGTCTGCTGGCGATGAGAGTGGATGTAGTGTTTGTCAGTGCCGGTAACCGTGATGCGGTTGCGCTGCGTCAGGCTGGTTTACCGGTGGTTGAGATGAAATTCACCGATTTCGATTCCATGAAGCATTCCCTGCGCACCACCGCGCAGGTGCTGGGCACGCCGCAGGCTGCAAAACGTGCAGAGGATTACATTCATTATCTGGACGATCATTTACAGACGATTGCCTCGAGAACGGTAAGCCTGAACGTACAGCAGCGTCCGCGTGTATTACATATTCAGTCACTGGATCCGCTGAAAGTGGACGGCAGCGATACGCTGATCGACCAGTGGATCCGCGCAGCTGGGGGGCGTAATGCGGCCGACGGGCTGAAGGGCAATATGCAGTCGGTCTCCGCTGAACAACTGCTGGCGTGGCAGCCGGATGTGATTATTCTGGCTGCCAGCGCCGGAGATATTTCAACATCGGCGTATGCCAGTCAGTTTGCGCTGCTGGACGCGGTGAAACGGGGGCGCGTGTGGCGAAATCCGGCAGGCGTTTTTCCCTGGGATCGTTATGGCACGGAGACCGCGCTACAAATCCAGTGGGCGGCTCAGAAGCTGCATCCGGCGCTATTCCCGGATCTGAATATGGTGCAGGCCACCCAGGACTTTTACCGCCGTTTCTTTGATTATCCCCTGACGCCGGAAGAGGCACAGAAGATTCTGGCAGGGAAATTTTAAGCGGATTAAAAGCCGCAATATATATTTTTCAAATTGTCATTTTTTCAAGGTTTTAGTCCCTGTTGCAGGGATACACTTCCGGCGTGCATGAGGACGTATGCACGCTGGTGTTGACGAATGTCAACGGGTGGTTATACTACAGCAACAGGAGGCCAATGAAGGCACATCCTAATAAACATATTCACGCAGCCATTGAATATGCGATTTCTAAAGGCTGGCATTTTGTCGGTGGCGGCAGCAGCTCACACTGCTTTGGTCGGATTCGGTGTGGAATACCTGCTCATCGGGAACATATGATGAGTATCTGGTCTACTCCCCGAAATCCGGAAAATCATGCTGCTCAGATCGTCAGAAGGGTAGAACCTTGCTCTCCCGATAAGCCGTAATTCTAGGCGGGAAACCGCCTTTTTCTGCCCCCTGAATAAGGAAATTCTTTGCCACTTCATAACTTCACACTGACACTTTCAGGTGTCACCTCCGATACTACAAGGCTGGAAGATGCGCTCTTCGAGAGCGGTTGTGACGATGCCCTGATTGCCTTTTATGGCACCTCAGTTTATCTGGAATTTGACCGGGAAAGTGATTCCCTGGCAAAAGCAATCATGACAGCTATCCGTGACATTGAATCTGCAGGCCTGAATGCACGTGTTGAGTCAGTGGATACTGTTTTAGTCGGGCTGAGTGATATTGCCGGGCTGACGGGACTGACCCGGCAGTCAGTGGCGTTATTGAAGGAAGGTGCAAGAGGTCCGCGTAATTTCCCCAATCCTGTCCAGCGGCTTAAGGGGAATTCGCCTCTCTGGCGATGGAAAGACGTTGCGGGCTGGTTGGTCAGCGAAGGACGTATCACGGCCAGTGATGTGCTGGTTGAAAGCGCAGGAATATTGGAAAACATTAATCTGGCACTGCAATTGCGTTCTGCTCCTGAGCCCAAACAAGTCAGCCAGTTTGCGTACCTGCTTGAGCATCAGGAAGATATCACTGTTTTTTCGTTATGACTTACAACGCCTGTGCATTCAGCGCGGTATTAATTGCCGCCGCCACACCCGTCGGGTTTTCCCACATCATCGAATGACCTGCCTGCGGCACGACAGCGGTCTGAATGCCATGCAGCGGCAGAACGGCGACATCAGGCTCTGGAAGTGAAAACTCACCAAACAATACGGTCGCGGGCATTTTCAGGTGATAAAGCTGTTCGCGCCACGGCACCTTTTCGCCATTGACCAGCCCTACCGCCTGACGGTGGATCGCCAGCGGTGAGGCAATGCCCATGCATCCTGCCCAGATGTGATCATTTCCGCGAACCGCCACCTTAATCAGATGCCCGTGGCCTTCGCGCAGATAGTCTTCTTCAGAATACTGGGCAACTGCGCGGCTGAATATTCCGCCCCCGGCGTCCAGATTCGGCTCGGCGACAATCAGACGCTGGATCAGATCAGGGCGTTGCGCCGCTACCATAATGGCGATACTGCCGCCCATGCTATGACCGATTAAGTTGACCTGCGGTACGCCGAGGCTTTCAAGCCAGACAATCACGCAATCAACATGTGCCTGCAGGCTGTAGCTGAAATCATCGGGCTTATCGCTGTAGCCTGAACCTGCCAAATCGAGCAACAGTGAGCGGCGCGGACGTAATGAAGCATCAGTCGCCACGCGCGGAAAATCGCAGGAAGACGCACATCCCAGACCGTGAATAAAAACCAGCGGAACCCCCATCCCGGACAATTCATGGAAGCGTAAATGCATTTGCGTACCGGGTACTTTAAACGATTTCATCTCGATCCTTTGCTGACGGCTCACGTACTATTTTGCTTAAGAACAATCTGGCTTAAGAACAATCTGGCTTAAGTACAATCTGCGAATTATAGGCAGAAACTTCCTTACCGGCAGTACAAATAATAAGTAAACAAACAGAGTACGAAAACAGGCAAAAAGCTTTCCTTTTTTGTCCAGATAATCATCACATCACCGGTGCTTATTCAATAATTTGGCTTAAAGTATTTAGCCTGTGAATATTTCTTCGACAGGCTCTTTCTATCAGCCAGACAAGTGATAGCATGGGCCTCTTGCTCACTTTATGGATTCATCTGATGGTCAGGTTAGGCAGTTGTGTGACGGTGATTTTGGCGCTGGCGTCGTTTTCAGCATCGGCTGTCACGCAGTATCAGTGCGTGTTAACTCATCATACTCAGTCTGATGATGGCAATGATGTTTCTGAAGTCGTGAACAAAAATGCCCAGGTTTATGATGCGGGGAATACGTTCAGTTTCTCCCCTGATGGCAGCAAAATGGTCACCAGCCCTGAACTGACGGATATCATCGGCAAAGATAATCAGCCCATGAAAGCGGGCGCGCAAGATAACCTGATGTATATTCACGTCAAAGACAGCTTTGTTGTGGCAACCCAGACCGAAGGGTATGTTTACGGTGATTGCAAAGTGAATACCGCGAAGTAAAAATCTTTATCCGGGCGTTTTCTGAGCCCTGTGGGCGCATGAGCCATGTCTCAGCGCCCTGCAATATCGCACTGCAATAAATAGAAACACTCCTGCCAGTTCATTAGCACACTTCTTATAGTCGTCCGTGGCATGACGGGCTATCCTTTCGCACTTTTCCAGTCTCCGTTTATTCATTTCGCCCGCTTCAAGAAGCAGACAAAAAAGGTATTTGCCCGCTTATGGCCTTACTTAACGACGAAATTCGCGACCATACCGCCGAGTCCGTCCTTTTCGTTCGTCGTGCCGTGATTGCATTTTTGGTCGTGATCCTGCTGTCTTCTGCGCTGGTGTTCAATCTGTACCATCTGCAGGTGGGCATGCACGATTTTTACCAGACCCGCTCAAATCAGAATGACATCAAAATGCTGCCGATCGCCCCAAGCCGCGGGCTGATTATGGATCGCAACGGCGTGGTGCTGGCGCAAAATATTACCCTCTATCAGATTGAAGTGATCCCGGGCAAAGTGCCGGATCTTAACGCCACGCTGAACGCACTGAAACCGATTGTCGATCTCACACAAGACGATCTGGACAGTTTCCACGACGCCATGATCCACGGCCGTCGTTTTGCACAGATCCCGCTGAAGCTGGCGCTGACCGATGTGGAAGTCGCCCGTTTTTCCGTGAACCAGTTTGATTTCCCCGGCGTTTCCATCAGCACGTATCAGCAGCGTCGTTATCCTTATGGCGCGGAGCTGGCGCACGTGGTCGGCTACGTGTCTAAAATTAACGATAAAGATGCCAAACGTCTTGATGCCGAAGGTATTTCGGAGAATTACGCTGCTGACCACGATATCGGCAAGCAGGGCGTTGAAAAGTACTATGAAAATATTCTGCATGGCCGTACCGGTTATCAGGAAGTGGAAGTGGATAACCACGGCCACGTGGTGCGCCTGCTCAAAGAGGTTCCGCCGCAGGCCGGACAAAATATCTATCTGACGCTGGATCTGGGGTTGCAGCAGTACATCGAGAAAGTCCTGAAAGGTCAGCGTGCGGCGGTGGTGGTGATGGATCCCCGGGACGGCGGCATTAAAGCCATGGTCTCCAGCCCGAGTTATGATCCGAATCCGTTTGTGAACGGAATTTCCACTAAGCAATACAGTGCGTTACTGAAAAACCCTGACCTGCCGTTGATCAACCGTGTTACGCAGGGGCTTTATCCGCCAGCTTCCACGGTCAAACCTTTTATGGCCACGTCGGCGTTGTTTGAAGGGGTGATCACTCCGCAAACCACCTTCTTTGGTGCGCCGACCTGGACGCTGCCGGGCACCGAACGCCATTACCGCGACTGGCTGAAAACCGGCCACGGTATGCTGAACGTGACCAAAGCGATTGAGGAGTCTGCCGATACCTTCTTCTATCAGGTGGCCTATGAAATGGGCATCGATCGTATTCATACCTGGCTGAGTAAATTTGGCTACGGGCAGTCGAGCGGGATAGATCTCGACGAGCAATATAGTGGCGTGCTGCCAAGTCGTGAATGGAAAATGAAAGTCCATAAAAAAGGCTGGTATCAGGGGGATACGGTTTCTGTCGGCATCGGGCAGGGCTATTGGGTTGCGACGCCAATTCAGATGGTGCGTGCGCTCAGTGCGCTGGTGAATAACGGTAAGCTGGAAACGCCACATCTGCTTTATTCAGCAAAAAGCGGCAAAGTGATTACGCCATATAAAATGCCGCCGACGCAGCAAATAGCGGATCCGAAATCGCCGATCTGGGGGATTGTGAAAAACGGCATGTTTGGCATGGCCAATTTCCCGAATGGTACCGGCTATAAATTATTCCACACCGCGCCTTATCAGATTGCGGCGAAATCCGGCACCTCGCAGGTTTTCAGCCTGCGTGAGAATCAGGTTTATAACGCTAAAATGACGCCGGTTCGCTTACGTGACCACATCTTCTACACGGCGTTTGCGCCTTACAAACATCCGACGGTGGTGATGGCGCTGATCATGGAAAATGGCGGCGGTGACGGCGTGGTGGCCGGGCCGACCGCGCGTGCCATACTCGACCATATTTTCCTGCCGCCGCAGGCGGTGATGTGTGATCCGGCGAAAGCTGATAATCCGGCAGACTGCGAACAACCGGTTCCGGCACCTAATTCGCTGGGCTTTAGCGAGCATTGATGCCGGCCGTTGAGTCAGATCATCTCGAAGGGCACGTTGTTGAGCCGGGCAACGTGTTTTCCGATCTCTTCCGTGCTCTTCATGTGATCAAAATGGACATTACTGTAGTCAGGGAACAGGGTTCTATCGACGCCTAACACTTTGGTCACCCGGATGTTTTGAGTGGGAGGCAGCCCTGCATATAAATTCAGGCCCGGGCGTCCGATAACGAGTATTTCATTGTGGCTGTATTGTTTACGAATCAGATTATCTTGCGTCATGAGATTTGCAGGCGTTAATAGTTGCTGGTATCCACCGGCACATCTGAATTTCCCTTTCCCTCTGCCGCTCTTAATACAGTCCACAAGTTCGTAGGGTCTGACCACCGCTCCTGCGGGGTTGTAGTATTCCCGTCCTGCATGGTTGATAAAATTAACGTCACGCGGGAATGTGCCGAGTATATTTTGTCGGGGGACTTCAAGTACCAGCGCGACGTTGTGATACATCCCGGTGTACCTTGAGGTCTCTGCCGTGAGTTTTTTAATATCTTTTAAATCAACCAGTGATGTGCTGAAGATATCCCAGCCATTAAACAAAGAAGCGGCATCCTGGCGGCAGAACGGACTTTCGTGCAGTTGGAAAGTGTGGACTAAGACATGGTCCTCAGGAAGAACAGACCAGCTTTGCAGGGTGGCCATTCTCTGCATTTCGAGCATTTTTTTATTTTCCTGCTCAGCTAGCAGTAGTCCTTCCGGGGATAGTTTTGCGGTTTTTTTTTTGAGAAATGGCATTTTCTACATCCTGTAAACGTGCGTATTGTTATTGATTCGGGAGAGTCAAACAAAGCGACAACAGATGAAAAATATATCATGTTCATGTTTTTCATATAGTTAATAACATATTAAGAATAATTACAGGGGAAAACCTCTTACATTAACAGCCCGATATTGTCTGAGGGATTGTAATGTTGGGCTGGAAATCAGAACGGAGGATGCGGGTTGTTACCTTTATTGCTGATGGCGCCTGTTTTACTTTACAGACTTCTCTGAAGATGATGCCATCTTCAGCGTATTACGGGCGTTTCAATGTATCGAAAAGTATTATTGGTAATAAAAATCCTAATTTAATCTTATTTAAAACTAGCGGCGCACTCCCATCTTCTGCGCACATGCCATTCTCGATAATGCCATCATGCTTGTACACAGCACCCAACGCGATGAGTGTGTTTATGATAATCCGCTGGAGACCGGCGATCCGGGTGTGCAGGCCTTACTGGCAGATTCTGATCAGGCGATGTACAGCCATAAACAGCTTAGTAAAAAGGTTGTGATCAACCACTGACAGCCAGATGTCATAAAATGACGACAATGGACGTTATTGTTGTCTCTTTTTGGCGACATTTAATTTTATGATATTTAAAGGATATTTTTTTATTTCTCAATTGTGTTGTTTTTTGGCGACGCAAAGGTTGTTTATTCATCAAGTTAACCGTGCTTTTGCCGGTGCCTGAAAATGATTTAACTATAAATATCCTTTAAATACAGCTATATGATAATTTTTATTAAACATTGGCACGGAACGTGCTAGATTAGCGCAGTTGCTCATTCACCTGATTATGATTGGCTCACGCGAAAGCGTTGATATGCTCATAATGTCCGAATGACGCCAAAGAAACGGTGCCTATCGTTCACCCGACCGATAATCGTTGCGCAAGCACGTTATCAAACATCGAACGACACGTTGAGTGAGGCACCACCTCTTCCGGTTTGCTGAACATCCGTCTGGATGTTCAGCAATACCCACCCTTCATACTTCTCATACTTCTCATACTTCGCCCATTTAAACACTTTTCGTATCCTCTCAGACACTGGCTGTTTAAACCGTTGTCCGCTAGCATGACTTTATCTGTGATAAATGAGATGAATGCGTTGAAAAGAGGACGTTTATTCCCCGGTTCGCTACGTCAGCTGGTACTGATGGCTTTCCTGCTGGTGCTGCTGCCCTTGCTGGTGCTCGCCTATCAGGCCTATGACAGCCTTGATCAACTGAGCCGTCAGGCGGCGCGAATCAACCGGACTACGCTCAGTGACGCCCGCCGCAGCGAATCGATGTCCAGTATTGCGCTGGAAATGGAGCGCAGTTATCGCCAGTATTGCGTTCTCGACGATCCGACACTTTCCCGCCTTTATCAGAATCAGCACAAACAATATTCCCAGCTGCTGGATGCTCATGCCTCAGTACTGCCGGATTTACGTTATTATCAGACACTCCGCACCTTGCTGACGCAGCTTACACAGCCGACCTGCCAGAATAACTCCCCGGATAAAGATGCTTCTGCGCGTCTTGAGAATTTCTCGCGCACTAATGCCGAAATGGTACAGGCGACGCGGGAAGTCGTATTCTCACGCGGACAACAACTTCAGCGCGCGATTGCCGAACGCGGTCAGTTCTTTGGCTGGCAGGCGCTGGTGCTTTTCCTGCTCAGTGGCGCGCTGGTGCTGCTTTTCACCCGCATGATTATCGGGCCGGTAAAAGGCGTCGAACGGATGATTAACCGGCTGGGGGAAGGGCGTAATCTGGGGGATGTCACCCGATTTAAAGGGCCACGCGAAATCCGTTCTCTGGTGCAGCGCATCGTCTGGCTGAGCGAGCGTCTGGCATGGCTGGAATCGCAGCGTCACGAATTCCTGCGCCATATTTCCCACGAACTTAAAACCCCGCTCGCCAGCATGCGTGAAGGGACAGAACTGCTGGCGGATGAAGTCGCCGGTCCGCTGACGTCAGATCAAAAAGAAGTGGTGGCTATCCTCAACAGCAGCAGCCGCCATTTGCAGACGCTTATCGAACAACTGCTTGATTACAATCGCCAACTGGCTGATGTGCCGACGCTCAGTGTGGCCGTTGATCTGAAATCGCTGGTTGATGATGTCGTGACGGCTAACAGCCTGCCGGCACGCGCCAAGAAGATCCGCAGTGAGGTCACGATTGATGCGCCGACCTGTCTGGCTGAGCCGACATTATTGCGGCGCGTGGTGGACAATCTCTATTCCAATGCGGTGCACTACGGGGCTGAATCCGGTACTATTTGGGTCCGCAGCCGGGAATTACACGGACGGGTTATTATCGAGGTGGCAAACACCGGAACCCCGATCCCGCAGGCCGAGCGCGCGATGATATTTGAACCTTTTTACCAGGGTAGCCAGCAACGAAAAGGGGCTGTGAAAGGCAGCGGTCTGGGGTTGAGTATCGCCCAGGACTGTATTCGCCGCATGCATGGAGAGCTGCAACTGGTTGCCGTTGAAGATGCGGACGTTTGTTTCCGTATTGAATTACCCCTGACGGCTGAGAAGAAATAATAATGATGCTATTTGCTGACTGGTGCGTCTGATGAGCGCATTGTCTTTTATCACCCATATCACCACCCGTCTGGTGCGCGCCGTACTGCGCAGCCGGGCGTTTTTACTCAGTGCGCCACTGGCGCTGGCGGGCTGTGTCCCGCATTCTGCCGACAACCGTTATTTCCAGCAGGTGTCTGATCAGGTCGTCCCTGACAGCAAAGTGATCGACTTTCGTATCGCTCCTTGTGAAACCCTCTGGACACTCGATGACAATGACGCCGTAACGAACTCACTGTACTGGTTACGGGCGATGGACTGCGCCGATCGTATGAGTGATGCGCAGGCGCGCTATCAGGCGCAGCAGATACAAGCGACGACCTGGGATCAGGTATTTAAACAAAGTATTCTGCTCTCCGGTGCGGATCCCGATCAGCAGCAGCGCCGTGCGTTACTGGCAAAAGTCAGCGCGTATCGTGGCCAGATGCCGGGACAAATTCGTCCGCTGGTGCAGTTATGGCGAGAACGTCAGAATTTACAGGTCGTGCTGGGCGATGAAAAAGCCCGTAATGTCCGCCAGCAGGCAGTGAATGAAGAAAAACTTCAGGCGATGACTGAACAGCAGCAGGTTCTGGAACATAATCTCGCCGATACCCGCCGTAAGCTGGAAAACCTGACGGACATTGAGCGACAGCTCTCTTCGCGCAAACAGATCCAGGGCGATTTGCCGGATAATGAGGCGACTGCGCCTGCTAAAGCGGCTTCGGATAATCCGGTAAAACCGGCCGAGACTTACACGCCACCGGCTAAGGATTCGAACGCAAAATGACGTTACGTAAAGCAGCCAGTTTATTGCTGGTCGATGACGATCCGAGCTTACTGAAGCTTTTGGGAATGCGCCTGACCAGTGAAGGTTTTCGTGTCACCACCGCCGAAAGCGGGGCGGAAGCGCTGCGTGTGCTGCACCGTGAACGTATCGATCTGGTGCTGAGTGATTTGCGTATGGATGAAATGGATGGCATGGCGCTGTTCGCTGAAATCCAGAAATTCCAGCCCGGAATGCCGGTGATTATTCTGACTGCGCACGGTTCCATTCCCGATGCGGTGGCCGCGACCCAGCAGGGTGTGTTTAGTTTCCTCACCAAGCCGGTCGATCGCGATGCGCTGTATAAAGCCATCGATGAAGCGCTGGCACAGTCCAGCCCGTCGGCCGATGAAAGCTGGCGCGAATCGATTGTTACCCGCAGCCCGATCATGCTGCGGTTGCTTGAACAGGCCAATATGGTCGCGCAGTCTGACGTCAGCGTGCTGATTAACGGGCAGAGCGGCACCGGTAAAGAAGTGCTGGCGCAGGCCATTCACGGGGCGAGCCCGCGTGGCAAGAAAGCCTTTATTGCCATTAACTGCGGTGCGTTGCCTGAACAGTTGCTGGAATCCGAATTATTTGGTCATGCCAAAGGTGCGTTTACCGGCGCGGTAAGCAGCCGCGAAGGGTTGTTCCAGGCGGCGACCGGCGGCACGTTGTTCCTCGATGAAATCGGCGATATGCCGCTGTCGTTGCAGGTGAAATTGCTGCGTGTGTTGCAGGAGCGCAAGGTGCGTCCGCTGGGCAGCAATCATGATGTGGATGTTGATGTGCGCATTATTTCTGCGACACACCGTGATTTGCCGAAAGCGATGGAGAAGGGCGAGTTTCGCGAAGACCTGTTCTATCGTCTTAACGTTGTCGGCCTGAAACTGCCGACCCTGAGCGAACGCTCTGAAGATATTCCGCTGCTGGCTAATCATCTGCTGCGCGTGGCGGCGCAGCGGCATAAACCTTTCGTTCGTAGCTTTTCAACCGATGCCCTTAAACGTCTGATGGCCGCCAGCTGGCCGGGCAATGTGCGCCAGTTAGTGAACGTGATCGAGCAATGCGTGGCGCTGACGTCTGCACCGGTGATCAGCGAAGCGCTGGTTCAGCAGGCGCTGGAAGGTGAAAACACCGCGCTGCCGACATTTGCCGATGCGCGTAATCAGTTCGAATTGAATTATCTGCGTAAATTGCTGCAAATTACCAAAGGCAACGTCACGCAGGCGGCACGTATCGCCGGGCGCAACCGCACTGAGTTTTATAAGTTGCTGTCACGCCATGAGCTGGAAGCGACCGATTTTAAAGAGTAACGGGAATTTACTTTCAGAGGCTGGAGGTACATTCCTGCGGCTGAACTATGATACCTTTAGCGCCTTCGCATGCCTCTGGCATCCGAAACCAGATTGTGAACCATGCTGCCGCTCAGGAAGGCGGAGAGCAAACGAATGATTATAAGGGTCCGCCATGAAAAAGATTGATGCGATTATCAAGCCATTCAAACTCGACGATGTCCGTGAAGCACTGGCTGAAGTTGGGATTACCGGGATGACCGTGACCGAAGTGAAAGGCTTTGGCCGTCAGAAAGGTCACACAGAACTGTACCGTGGTGCGGAATACATGGTCGATTTCCTGCCAAAAGTAAAAATCGAAATCGTAGTGGCGGATGACATCGTGGATACCTGCGTGGAAACCATTATGACCACTGCGCAGACCGGTAAAATCGGCGACGGTAAAATCTTCGTGTTCGATGTGGCGCGCGTAGTGCGTATCCGTACCGGCGAGCAGGACGAAGAAGCGATTTAATGTTTCATCAGGGCGGGTAATGTCATGTTACCGGCCCTGAGTATTTCCTCTGTTATTCTCCCTTTCCCTCCTATCTTGTTATACCAATCATTTTTTAACCTAGTCACTTCTCAACTCATTGTTTATCCGGTTTTTAGCCGTTATTTCTGCTCATCAGCACCCAAAGTTCCTCTCCGCCTGCAATCACAAAAAATGCTATTTGTTAGTTTTATGTGAAGTTTGTGGGGTTTTTATTGTGACTTCATTGAAAAAGTGCGAGTAAAATCACGTTTGTTGTTATACCAGTTCGATAAACCTGTCAGATACGTTGTAATCACCGACTAAAACAATTCAGGGTGAAAGTATCTGGCTGCCGGAACTGGTGTGGATTGATCTCCGTTGATCGTGGTTTTCACACCCATTCAAAAGGCTTTGCAATGTCACAACCAGAAAAACCCATACGCATTTCCCGTCGCGTATTTTTAGGGGGCGCACTGGCGGCGCTTTCCGTTCCGCTGATGAACAAGCTTTTGCTCAGCCCGGTTTATGCCGCGCCGGTAGCGGGCTTGTCGCAGGCAAAACAGGACTTCACCCAACTCTCGCTGTATCTGACCGGTCATGACCAGCTGGATCCGGCCCTTTCTGAACGTTATTACCAGACTATGTTGCAGCTGTACCCGGACTTCACCGCGCAGGTTCAGGCGTTGCAGGCGTTTATCACGGCCAGTCACATTGATGCCGCTGACCTGCAAAAAGCGCTGGATACACAGCAGCCCGCGCTGGCGAAATTGCCGCGCAGCATCCTTCAGGCGTGGTATCTCGGCGTGGTCGGCGATGGCAAACAGGCGGTTTGTCTGGCGTATGAAAACGCGCTGATGAATGTCGCGGTACGCGATCACCTCAATCCACCGAGCTATGCCTACGGCGCTTACGGTACCTGGGCAAAACAGCCTGTCTGAAAATAACGTTCAAAAAGGGTTAAGCAATGAGTGAACAACTTTCCGCTGACGTCGTCGTCATCGGCTCGGGGATCTGCGGCTCGCTGGTCGCACAGCGTCTGGCAAAACAGGGTATCTCCGTCATTATTCTCGAATCCGGCCCGCGTATTGATCGCGGTACGCTGACCGAAAATTTCCGTAATTCGCCGCGCAAAAAAGACTTTATGTCGCCGTATCCGTACTCGGACTGGTCGCCGCATCCGGTGTATAAACCGGAAGATAATGATTATCTGCAACAGCAGGGGCCGTATCCGTTCCCGGCGGAATATATCCGCATTATGGGCGGCACCACCTGGCACTGGGCGGCGCAGGCGTGGCGCGTTTTGCCCAACGATATGAAGATCAAAACGCTTTACGGCGTCGGGCGTGACTGGCCGTTATCGTACGACGAGCTGGAACCGTTTTATTACGAAGCCGAAGTGAAAATGGGCGTGTCCGGCGCACCCAATAACGGTTCACCGCGTACCCAGCCGTTCCCGATGGAACCGGTCGCTGAATCCTGGCTGCAACAGCGTTTTCGCGAGCGTCTGGCGCCGGGCGGTTATGACGTGATCGTGAACACCACCGCACGTAACAGCCGTAACTACGACGGGCGTCCGGCCTGTTGTGGCAACAACAACTGCATGCCCATCTGCCCGATTGATGCGCAATATCACGGCGGTATCGCTGCGCAGGCTGCGGAAGCGGCGGGTGCAAAATTGATTACCAGCGCGGTGGTGTATCGCCTTGAGCATGACGAAAAGGGGCGTATTGTCGCCGCACATTATTACGATCCCGATAAAGGTGAGCATAAAGTCACGGCGAAAAACTTCGTTCTGGCTGCCAACGGCATCGAAAGTCCGAAACTGCTGCTGATTTCCGCCAGCGATAAATACCCGGACGGACTGGCAAACAGTTCCGGCACCGTCGGGCGTCACCTGATGGATCACCCAAGCAACTCGCTGACGTTTGAAACTGAAGAACCGCTGTGGGCGGGGCGCGGCCCAATGAGTCCGGCGTCCATCAACAGCCTGCGCGACGGCGATTTCCGCAAAGATTACGCCTCGTTCCGTATTGATATCGCCAACTCTTCACAAGTGCAGTCAGTGACGCAGGATTTGCTGGCGGAAGGCGTTTACGGCATCAGCCTGGATAACGAAATCCGTCGCCGTGCGTCGCACCAGACCAGCCTGAAAAACGTGATGGAACAGCTGCCAAACTACGATAACCGCATCATTCTCAGCGACAAAAAAGACAAACTGGGTATCCCTAAACCGGCAGCGATTTATCACATGGACGATTACGTGCATCGCGGTATGGCGCGAGCCGTGAAGGAATATACCGAGATCGCCAGACTGATGGGCGGCACCAATTTGCGTTTCAGTAAGCCGGGCGTTTACGGCAACAACCAGCACATTACCGGCACGATGAGCATGGGTCATGACCCGAAAGACTCCGTGGTGGATGCGTTCGGACGCACCCATGACCACGAAAATCTGTTCATCACCAGTACCGGCGTGATGCCGACGTCGGCCACGGTCAACTCCACGCTGACCGCCGTCGCACTGGCGTTACGTACCGCTGATCATCTTGCCAAAACTGCGCTATAGGCTGACTGAAATGACTCTGAATCGTTTATCTCAAAAACGTCTGACGGGCGCATTGCTGGCCTTTGGCCTGAGCCTGATGGCAGGCACGGCTTACGCCGCGCTTTCGCCGGAACAGGATGCGCTGATCAAGAAAGGCGAATACGTCGCGATAGCCGGTGACTGTGTGGCCTGCCATTCCACCGAAGGCGGCAAACCGTTCGCCGGTGGCCTCGGGCTGGCAACGCCGCTGGGCACCATTTATTCGAGCAACATCACGCCATCTAAAAAAGACGGTATCGGTAATTACACACTGGAGCAGTTTGAACACGCGGTGCGTGACGGCGTGCGCGGCGACGGTGCGAATCTGTATCCGGCAATGCCGTACACCTCGTATGCCAAAATCAGCGATGACGACATGAAAGCGTTGTACGCTTATTTTATGCAGGGCGTGCAACCGGTGGATGCCCCGTCAACGCCGACGGCGCTGCCGTTCCCGTTCAACGTGCGTTTGTCGATGGCTGGCTGGAATCTGCTGTTCCTCGAGAAAGGCGCGTTTAAAGCCGATCCGTCGAAAAGCGATCAGGTTAACCGTGGCGCGTATCTTGGCGAAGCGCTGGCGCACTGCAGCACCTGCCATACGCCGCGTAATGCGCTGATGGCGGAGCAGGGCGATAAAGCGCTGGGCGGCAGCAGTCTGGGCACCTGGTTTGCACCAAACATTACGTCGGACGCAGTCAGCGGAACAGGTAACTGGAGCACCGATGAAATCGCCGGTTACCTGAAAACCGGTCATGCGCCGGGCAAGGCGCAGGCGGCAGGGCCGATGGCGGAAGCGATCGACCACAGCCTCAGCCATCTGAGCGACAGTGATTTGCAGGCGATTGCCGTGTGGCTGAAACAAACCACGCCGGTCAGTCAGCAAGGGCAGGCGAGGGCAGCGGACCAGTTCGGCTCACCGGCGAATTATGTCGATACTTTGCGTGGCGTTCCGCGTCCTGCTGATGCTGACAAAATGACCGGCTGGCAGGTGTATGACGGCTATTGCGCCAGTTGCCATCAGCCCGACGGGCGTGGCAGCAAGGATGGCGGCTTGCCATCGCTCATCAACAACACTGCGCTGGGGCATCTGAACAGCGACAATCTGGTGATGGCGATTTTGCACGGCGTACAGCGCGGCGCGGAAAGCAAAGATGTGGCGATGCCTGCGTTTGAGCATTTATTGTCAGACACACAGGTTGCCACGCTGAGTAATCAGTTGTTGCAGCAGTTTGGTAACGATCAGGCGAGTGTGACGCCGCAGCGGGTGAAAGAACTGCGCGCTGGCGGTAAACCTTCGCCGTTGCTGGAGCTGGCGCACTGGGGAATGGGCATTGCAGGGCTGCTGGTTATCCTGCTGATTGCGCTGTTCTTTGTTCGCCGTCGCCGTCGTCATTAATCCAAACTGGCGCAGCGATAAAAAAGGCTGACATTCTGTGTCAGCCTTTTTCTTTTCAGGGCAGGAATTAAATTACTTTATGCGGACCGAAGCATTCGTAGTGAATATTCGCTTCGCTGATGTTCATCGCCAGCAACTGTTTGGCCGCGAACTGCATAAAGCCGACGGGACCGCACAGGTAGAAATGCATCGCCGGATCATTCAGCTGTTCGCTGACTTTGCTCAGATCCATCAGCCCCTGATACTGAAAGTCCTCTCCCGGCAAATCATTTGCCTGTGGCTGGTTATACCAGACATGGCTCTCCAGCTGCGGCAGGTTTTTCTGCGCGCTTTTCACTTCACCGGCAAACGCATGAACCGCGCCGTTTTCAGCCGCGTGCAGCCACTGAACAGGCGCATGATGTCCGCGTTCTGCCAGCGTATTGAGCATACCTAACATCGGCGTCTGACCGACACCGGCAGAAATCAGCGCGACCGGCGTGGTATCGCTGATATCCATAAAGAAATCGCCGTGCGGGGCGGCCAGATGAATGATGTCGCCCGGCTGCGCAAAGTGATGCAGGAAGTTTGATACCGCGCCCTGGCCTTCGCGTTTAACGGCAATGCGGTAGGTTTTACCGTTCGGTGCCTGCGTCAGGGAATACTGACGGATTTCCTGATTTTCCAGCGAGGCATCGCGGATATACACCGCCAGATATTGTCCCGGCTGGAAATCCACCACCGGCAATCCATCGACAGGTTCCAGCAGGAAAGAGGTGATCAGTTCACTTTGCGGTTGTTTTTCGGCGATGCGGAATTCACGCGTACCGCGCCAGCCACCGGTTTTTTCTGCGCTGTCCTGATAAATCTCTGCTTCACGGTTGATAAACACATTCGCCAGCACGCCGTAGGCTTTGCCCCACGCATCCAGCACTTCCTGACCCGGGCTTAACATTTCATCCAGCGTTGCCAGCAGGTGTTCGCCGACAATGTTGTATTGATCCGGCTGAATGGTAAAGCTGGTGTGCTTTTGCGCGATGCGCTCCACCGCAGGTAATAATGCCGCCAGATTTTCGATATTGGCGGCGTAAGCACAGATGGCATCAAACAGCGCCTGACGCTGATCGCCGTTGCGCTGGTTGCTCATATTGAAAATGTCTTTGAGCTCGGGATTGTGCTCGAACATGCGGTCATAGAAGTGCGCGGTCAGTTTCGGACCGGTCGCTGCAAGCAAAGGAATAGTGGATTTAACGGTAGCGATAGTGGCTGAATCAAGCATAGTGAACTCCGTGTCTTTGTCGATTTCATTAAACATGTATTTTAAATGCATCTTATATAAACCCACAATTTCTGTAAACCCCCCTAAAGGGGTAAGGGCTTTTTAAGGTGAAGGGTGTGATGGAGCAGTGCGATGGGGGCTGAGTCACAAAGCTGAAATTTGTACATGTTCAGATGAATATTTATCCCTTGATTACGGGCAGAGGTTCGCAGATCAAAGCCTTGCTGTATCTGGAGCCAATCGTTTGCCTAAAAACCTCAAACTGACCCTATCCGAAGGGCGCTTAAACATTTACACTGTTGCGCAGAACCCGGAAGGGGCTTTTATTTTTAGTTTGTTGAGTCAGGAGATGCGGATGTTAAAGCGTGAAATGAACATTGCCGATTATGATGCTGAGCTGTGGGCAGCAATGGAAAAAGAAGTTGTTCGTCAGGAAGAACATATCGAGCTGATTGCGTCAGAAAACTATACCAGCCCGCGCGTTATGCAGGCTCAGGGTTCGCAGCTGACCAACAAATATGCCGAAGGCTACCCGGGCAAACGTTACTACGGTGGTTGTGAGTACGTCGACATCGTTGAACAACTGGCTATCGACCGTGCAAAAGAATTGTTCGGTGCAGATTTCGCTAACGTTCAGCCACACTCCGGCTCACAGGCGAACTTCGCGGTTTACACCGCACTGCTGCAACCAGGCGACACCATTCTGGGGATGAACCTCGGCCATGGCGGTCACCTGACGCACGGTTCACCGGTTAACCTGTCCGGTAAACTGTACAACGTGGTGCCTTACGGTATCGACGAAAGCGGCGACATCGATTATGACGACGTAAAACGTCAGGCCGAAGCGCACAAACCAAAAATGATCATCGGCGGTTTCTCCGCGTTCTCCGGTATCGTTGACTGGGCAAAAATGCGTGAAATCGCCGACAGCGTTGGTGCTTACTTCTTCGTCGACATGGCACACGTTGCCGGTCTGATTGCTGCGGGCGTTTACCCGAACCCGGTTCCGCACGCGCACATCGTGACCACCACCACGCACAAAACGCTGGCTGGCCCACGCGGTGGTCTGATTCTGGCGAAAGGCGGTGATGAAGAGTTCTACAAAAAACTGAACTCCGCTGTCTTCCCTGGTGGCCAGGGCGGCCCGCTGATGCACGTGATTGCCGGTAAAGCGGTAGCACTGAAAGAAGCGATGGAACCTGAGTTCAAAACCTACCAGCAGCAAGTGGCTAAAAATGCTCAGGCAATGGTCGCTGTGGTTCTGGAACGTGGCTACAAAGTGGTTTCCGGCGGTACGCACAACCACCTGTTCCTGATGGATCTGGTTGATAAAAACCTGACCGGTAAAGAAGCCGATGCCGCACTGGGCCGCGCTAACATTACTGTGAACAAAAACAGCGTGCCTAACGATCCGAAGAGCCCGTTCGTGACTTCCGGTGTACGTATCGGTACTCCGGCTATCACCCGTCGCGGCTTTAAAGAAGCTGAAGCGCGTGAACTGGCTGGCTGGATCTGCGACGTGCTGGACAACGTGAACGACGAAGGCACTATCGAACGCGTTAAACAGAAAGTTCTCGACATCTGTGCACGCTTCCCGGTTTACGCGTAATATTTGCGAAGCCGTAAAGCTGCTAAAACCCGCTCCGGCGGGTTTTTTTATGGGCATCTATCAGAATTTGTGAGCTGGCAGACATTACTGGAGTATGAAAGCGTCTGCGGATTGCTAGCGATTGTGAGCTTTGTCAAAGTATTGGCCTCACACCGGAGGATTTATGGAATTGCGTTCCACGCGCTGGCTTGCACTCAGTTATTTCACCTATTTTTTCAGTTACGGTATTTTTCTTCCCTTCTGGGGCTTATGGCTTAAAGGCGAGGGTATTTCCTCCGAAAGCATCGGCCTGTTGCTCGGCGCCGGTTTAGTCGCCCGTTTTCTTGGCACGTTAATCATTTCTCCCTCCATCAAAGACCCTTCGCATCTCATCACCGGTTTACGCATCCTCGCGTTGCTCACGCTGGCGTTTGCCGTCGGGTTCTGGTTTGGCAACGGCTGGGCGTGGCTGATGATCAACATTGCCGGTTTCAGCCTGTTCTTTGGTCCGCTGGTTCCGCTGACCGATGCGCTGGCCGGTACGCTGCAACGCCAGATCAATATGGATTACGGCAAAGTGCGCGTCTGGGGCTCGATTGCCTTTGTGATTGGCTCGGCGGTCACCGGTAAACTGGTGGAGGTCTACGGGCACAACGCGATCCTCTATACGCTGACCGCAGGCGTGGCTGCCATGTTGCTGGGAATGTTACTGCGCCCAAGCGTTAAACCGGTGGGAGAACCGCGGACCAGCGGTGCGCCGGCCATTTCGTGGAAAGCATTACTCGGCGAAAAACCGGTCTGGCGGTTCCTGTTATGCGTAACGTTATTACAGGGCGCACACGCCGCATACTACGGTTTCAGCGCGATTTACTGGCAGGATATCGGGTATTCTTCGACCACCATCGGGTATTTATGGTCGCTCGGCGTGGTCGCAGAAGTGCTGGTCTTCACTTTCAGTAAACAGCTGTTCAGCCGCTGGTCGGCGCGCAATATGTTGCTGCTATCCGCCGTGTGTGGCGTGGTGCGCTGGGGCATGATGGGCGCATTTACCGCATTGCCGTGGCTGATCGTGATTCAGATTTTGCACTGCGGTACCTTCACGGTTTGCCATCTGGCGGGGATGCGGTTTATCGCGGCGCGTCCGCGAGATCAGGTTATCCGCCTGCAATCGGTGTATTCCGCGCTGGCAATGGGCGGCGGTGTGGCGGTGATGACCATGGTGTCCGGCTTCCTGTTCGAACATCTGCACGCGGGATTGTTCTGGGTGATGGCGCTGCTGGTGGTGCCGGCGATTTTCCTGCGTCCGCAGGTCACGCCGTCAGCGCCTGAGGTGTCAGCCAGCTAGGGGGCTTCGAGCAGCGAGCGGATACGTTTTCGCTGCTCTTTGGCCAGTGGCAGTTGCGTGTGGATCACCAGCGGGTCGGCGTCGGTGCTGCGGGTGGCGTAAGGTGTGACAATCATCGCCACGCCGCTCGGGGCACCGAATTTATAGAAATCCGCCAGCGTCTGATATTTAATGTTCAGCGGCAGCAGCGTCGCCTCGCGGATTTGCTGTTCGACTGCTTCTTCCAGTTCAGGATTATCATGCGTCAGCAGCAGAATTTGTTTCTCCTGCAAGGCGTTACCCTGCATCAGCCATGCGCCGAAGGTGATCGCTACTAATCCGATTTCATCCTCTGAAAGCGTAATCAGATATTCGTGCTCAAACCCCGCCAACGCCTCACGAGTGGTGCGCACCAGTCGCGGATACATACGGTTCACTTCTTCCTGCATCAGATTGTCGATGCCAATGCCAAAATGACAGCGTTCAATCGCCGGACCCAGATGGGCGAAAAGCTGGCCGACCAGCCCTTCGTAGCTGCTGAATTTCATCCCGGCGATGTCCTGAAAACGCGCCACCATATTTTCAATTTCTAACAGCAGGCGCTGATCTTCCGTCGAACCGGAACTCTGATAACTGTGGTTTTTCAGCATCCGTAACATCAGGGTGAAAAACTCACATTCGCAGTCATCCAGCAGGCCGTTACTGAGTTCCTGTAACTGGATAAACAGTTCACGGGCGGCAGCATATTCGGGCTTTTCGCGCAGCCAGCGCCGCTGTTGTTCGGTAAAGCGTAAACCGGTCTGATCATTGTTCTGCCACAGACAGTATTGAAGACAAATCAGCATCAGCTGACGGTCATGACCGCTCAGCGGTTTGGGTAATAACGTGCCGCAGTCTTCCAGCATCATGCCCAGAAGATCGGTGCGCAGTGCCGCCTTCGGGCAGGTCTGGCCTTCGAAGGCGATGTGCAGCCAGGGGATAAAATGGCGGGAAACGAAGTCCGGTGAAATGCGTAATGTGCGGCGTAATCCCTGAAATAAACACAGCCGCTGGGCGAGCGTATCACCCTGAATGCGGCATTCTTTTTCGCTGTATTGCAGTACATCAAGCTGATGGATGCGCTGAATTTCACAGGTCACTTCTGCCAGATCGTCCCAGGTGGTGGCTAATCCGACGCCGTTAATTTCGCTGATGATCTCCAGCTGAACTGCCGTCAGCGGCGCGTACAGCATCAGCAACACGTGGCAGCGGCGTTGCGTAGCGGAAAGCGCTGGGGAGGGCTGTTTGTCTGGATTCATATCACCTGCCGGAAAGGTATCGCCTGAAATTATTAGTCAAGCATAGCAAAGCGAAAGCCCGCATTAGGGGGCGGGGATTGGGTTTTACTCCGGCTTACAACTCAGATCACAGATATTTTTGACGACCGCTTAAATGCACAGCAAAATAGTGTTACTTAGTAACAATATATGGCGCTGATATGGAAATGACGTTACACCAGGCCCGGAACCGGCCTTTCTCCCGTTACGGCAAATGGCTGGGAGTTGCGCTGTTCTGCCTGCCCGCCACGGTCATGGCGCACCCGCACAGTTTCATCGATATGCAGACGACGCTGGTGGCGAATGACACCTCGCTGACCGGGCTGAAAATGGTCTGGACGATGGACGAAATTACATCCGCAGATTTGCTGTACGACGCGCAGAACGCCAAACCCGGTTCAGATATCTGGAAAAAACTGGCGGCGGAAGTCATGGCGCGGGTGCTCAGTCAGCATTACTTCACTGACTTTTATCGCGAAGGTAAACCGGTTAAATATCTCGACTTGCCAAGCGAATATCAGCTGTCGCGTAGAGGCGATCAGGCGGTGCTGGAATTCGTGTTGCCGCTGGCGAAGCCTCAGACACTGGCCGGTAAACCGATGGAATTCTCTACCTTCGATCCTTCGTATTTTGTTGATATGACGTATAAAGATAAAACCGCACTGCATCTGCCGCCGGAACTGGAAAAACGTTGCACGCTGGCGCTGTTTACGCCCAAGCCTGATGCCTCGCTGCAAAACTACGCGCTGTCTCTCGATAAGGCTGATGCCCCGCCTGAAGATATGGATCTTGGTCAGCAATTTGCTCAGAAGGTCACGCTGGAATGTCATTAATCTCCACCCCAACGAAAACACTGTCATGGCGCGATCTGTGGCCGCTGGCGATATTTCTGTTGTTGCTGGCGGGCGGCATTTTTCTTCTCATCCATTACTGGCCGAGGATTTTGCTGAGCAGCATTATCTGGCAGCGGGAATTGCATCAGGAACTGGCCGGGCTGTTGCGGCAGGTGAAAGAAAATCCGGTGCAGTCGGGCATGACGCTGGCCGGTTTCAGCCTGATTTATGGCGTGATCCACGCCATCGGGCCGGGGCACGGTAAAATTGTCATCACCACCTATCTGGCAACCCATCCTTCGCGACTGAAAAGCAGCCTGAAACTGACGTTTGCCTCGGCGATAGTGCAGGGACTGGTGGCGATATTGCTGGTCAGCGTGGTGCTCGGTGTGCTGCAACTTTCCTCGCGTCAGCTGCATCAGAGCAGTTTCTGGATGGAGCGGGGCAGCTTCATTCTGGTGATGTTGCTCGGGTTATTGCTGTGCTGGCGGGCGCTGAAACGGGTGTGGCAGACGATAAAAAGTCTGCGTCCCGCGCCGGCAATGAAAATCCACAGCCTGTCGCCGATGGGCAGTGAAACACATGTCCACGATGAACATTGCGGCTGCGGACATCAGCATGTACCGAGCGATCAGCAACTTCAGGCGGGCGGCGATTTACGCACACAGATAGCGATTGTGCTGGCGATGGGATTACGCCCGTGCTCCGGTGCGATCATGGTGTTGCTGTTTTCCAAAGTGATCGGCGTGTACAGCTGGGGCGTGATTTCAGCCATTACGATGGCCATCGGCACCTCGCTGACCGTCTCGCTGATTGGCGTACTGGTGTTTTACAGCCGTGCGCTGGCGGTGAAACTGAGCGCAACCCGTACGCCTGCGGCCTGGCAGCGGATCACCTGGTCGTTGCTGGCGCTGACCGGTGGGATGGTAATGCTGGTGGCGGGGATAGTGCTCTACAGCACCGGCGGCGGAGATGTTTCGCCAATCACCGGCGGGCCTTTCCGGGGATAAGTTCCGGGGCGCAACCTTCATGGGATAAACAGCAGACATAAAAAAACGGACGCCCGAAAGGACGTCCGTTTTTCTTTGTATTTCTTTCTATCAATAACCGGCGAAATTAACGCTTCAGCGCTTCGCTCAGTTCATCACGCATGGTCATCAGGATACCTTTAACGACGCGTGGGTTGCCTGCAACGATGTTGCCAGACGAGAAGTGGTTATGGCCGCCAACGAAGTCAGTCACAACGCCGCCTGATTCACGAACCAGCAGTTCGCCACCGGCGAAATCCCAAGGCTTGAGGGCGATTTCGAAGAAACCGTCAACGCGGCCAGCCGCCACGTAAGCCAGATCCAGCGCAGCAGAACCGGTGCGACGGAAATCTGCACATTCGGTGAACAGTTTGCCAACCACATTCATGTAGCTGGTCGCGTGTTGTTTTGCTTTGAACGGGAAGCCGGTCGCCAGAATGGTGCCGTCGAGATCTTTCGCGTTAGTACCGCGCAGACGATAACCGTTCAGCTGTGCGCCCTGACCACGGGTTGCGGTGAACAGTTCGTTACGCATTGGATCGTAAACTACCGCGACTTCAGTGCGGCCTTTGATGCGCACGGCGATAGAAACAGCGAAGTGTGGGAAGCGTTTAACGAAGTTGGTGGTGCCATCCAGCGGGTCGATAATCCATTGTACGTCTTTGTCTTCGCCTTCCAGTTCGCCACACTCTTCACTGATGATGGTGTGTTTTGGATAGGATTTGCGAATGACATCGATAATCATGTGTTCTGCATCGCGGTCTACGTTGGTAACAAAATCGTTGGTACCTTTTTGTGTAGATTCTACAGAGTCTGGCGTTTCGTAATGTTTGGCAATCAGGTTACCGGCCTTGCGCGCAGCGCGCACGGCGATGGTGAGCATCGGATGCATGGATATCTTCCAACTAGGATGTTAAAGAACGGGAATACGGGAAACGGCGCGCAGTATAGCAGGGGTTCTGAAAATTAACTACCGTTGTGTTAGGCTGTTGTGATTTTCCGTCTGGCTAAGAGTTCCTATGCTGCCCAATATCCGCATTGTATTAGTAGAAACGTCTCACACTGGCAATATGGGCTCTACCGCCCGTGCCATGAAAACCATGGGTTTATCAAGTCTTTATCTGGTGAATCCGCTGGTAAAACCTGACTCTCAGGCTATCTCTTTGTCGGCCGGTGCCAGTGATGTCATCGGTAATGCGACAATTGTTGATACCCTCGACGAAGCGCTGGCCGGTTGTAGTCTGGTGATCGGCACCAGTGCGCGTTCCCGCACACTGCCGTGGCCGATGCTTGAACCGCGTGAATGTGGTGAGCACAGTGCGAAAGCGGCACAAACCGCGCCGGTTGCGCTGGTGTTTGGCCGCGAACGCGTCGGGCTGACTAACGAAGAACTGCAAAAATGTAACTACCACGTGTGTATTCCGGCGAACCCTGAATACAGCTCGCTGAATCTGGCGATGGCCGTGCAGATTATTGCCTATGAAGTGCGCGTTGCGCATCTGGCGTTGCTGGAAGCGGCAAAACCGCAAATCGAATACGAAGAAACGCCGTATCCGCTGGTCGACGATCTCGAACGTTTCTATCAGCATCTGGAAAAAACCTTGCTGGAAACCGGCTTTATTCGTCAGGCACATCCGGGGCAGGTGATGAGCAAATTACGCCGTCTGTTTACCCGTGCGCGACCTGAATCTCAGGAATTAAACATCCTGCGCGGTATCCTGACGTCGATTGAAAAGACAAATAGCAACAAAGAATAAGCGAAGGGATTTGATTATAAAAACAGTATTCAGTTTTTTAATCAAAAGGTTATGCGTTGTTCGTGAATGACAAAATTAGTGCGGAATGGCCGGGTTTGTAATACTTGAGTAAAACAGTAGGTTAAATAGTTGACTGTTTTACTCGGGAATGGCAGACTCGTTTGCATGTTCCGCACTATTGAATTTTTAAGTCATTTTAAACAGGTAACCATGCTATGAGACTGACATCCAAAGGCCGTTATGCCGTGACCGCTATGCTCGACGTTGCACTGCATTCACAGGAAGGACCAGTACCACTGGCTGACATTTCTGAGCGTCAGGGTATTTCCCTTTCTTACCTGGAGCAGCTTTTCTCGCGCTTACGCAAAAATGGTCTGGTTGCCAGTGTTCGCGGTCCGGGCGGTGGTTATCTGTTAGGCAAAGATTCTGGCGATATCGCGGTAGGTGCTGTGATCACAGCCGTTGACGAATCTGTCGATGCGACCCGTTGCCAGGGTAAAGAAGGCTGCCAGAATGGCGAACGTTGCCTGACTCACACGTTGTGGCGTGATCTCAGCGAGCGCATCAGCGGCTTCCTGAACAACATTACACTGGCAGAACTGGTCAACAACCAGGAAATCCTGGAAGTGGCCGACCGTCAGAACGGTGAAATCCGTCGTCAGCCGAATGGCCGACAAATGGAAACTATCAACGTCAATCTTCGAGCCTAATCCCCGTCATCCTTCGCGTCACCTCGGCGTTGGCTGCTGTCGCAAACCCCGGTCACATACTATTGTATGCTTCCGGGGATTTGCTCCGTTGCCGCCTTGATGCGACACGAATGATTTAGGGGATGCATGTGAATTTTTACGTTACTAAAAGCCCGCGGAAATGCAGATTTCCGCGGGCTTTTGCTTTTCAGGCGTCAATTCTTACCGATTAGTGCCCGCAAAGTGTCATTTCCCTTTTAAGAATCTGTGAACCCGTTTTAAACTGGTTGTCGTTTTTTTAATTCTTTCGTTCGAAGCCGAACGCGCAGTCCGGAGCTTACCTGCCATGAAATTACCTATTTATCTCGATTATTCTGCTACCACGCCGGTTGATCCGCGTGTGGCGAAAATGATGATGCAGTGTTTAACACTCGACGGTACTTTCGGTAATCCGGCCTCCCGTTCTCACCGTTTTGGCTGGCAGGCCGAAGAGGCGGTGGATGTGGCGCGCAACCAGATTGCCGAGCTGATTAATGCCGACCCGCGTGAAATTGTCTTCACCTCTGGCGCGACAGAGTCGGACAATCTGGCGATTAAAGGTGCCGCCCACGCGCAGCGTGAGAAAGGCAGACACATCATTACCAGCCAGACGGAGCACAAAGCGGTGCTGGACACCTGTGGTCAGCTGGAAACCGAAGGCTTCGACGTCACCTATTTAGCGCCTCAGGCTGACGGTTTTATCCCTCCAGCTATGATTGAAGCAGCACTGCGCCCGGACACCATTTTGGTATCCATCATGCAGGTAAATAATGAAATCGGCGTGGTGCAGGATATTGCTACAATCGGTGAGCTGTGCCGCAGTCGTGGCATTCTTTTCCATGTGGATGCAACCCAGAGCGTGGGCAAGATTGCGATTGATGTCAGTGAGCTGAAAGTGGATCTGATGTCATTTTCCGCGCATAAAATCTACGGTCCGAAAGGGATTGGCGCGCTGTATGTCAGCCGTAAACCGAAAGTGCGGATAGACGCGCAAATCCACGGCGGCGGTCATGAGCGCGGTATGCGTTCAGGTACCTTGCCGGTGCATCAGATTGTCGGTATGGGCGAAGCGTATCGTATCGCCAAAGAGGAAATGACCACGGAAGTAGCGCGTCTGAGCGCATTGCGCGATCGGTTGTGGAAAGGCATTCAGCAGCTTGATCAGGTGTTTCTCAACGGTACGCCTAAACATGCCGCGCCAAACATTCTTAACGTCAGTTTTGCCGATGTTGAAGGTGAATCCCTGATTATGGCGCTGAAAGATTTGGCGGTGTCGTCCGGTTCTGCCTGTACGTCTGCCAGCCTTGAACCTTCCTACGTTTTGCGAGCCATAGGATTAAGCGAAGAGCTGGCACATGGCTCAATCCGTTTTTCCCTCGGGCGCTGGACAACGGAAGAAGAAATTGATTATGCGATTGCGCTGGTGGTGAAATCAGTCCGCCGCCTGCGTGAGTTGCCCCCTGTTTATACGAAATGAAGTGCCACCCGCTGAACGGGTGATTTGCCTGTCATTGATAATGAATATTCATTGAAGATAAAAACAATCAGGAGTCCTGTTATGAGTTCCGAAGTAACGACCAATGAAGCGATGTCCGTCTTCCTTTCCTCTGAGCCAGCTGATGCACGCTGGGGCGAAAAGGCAACACTGAGCACGGATTCCGCCGGTATGACCATTCACCTGAAAGACGGCGAGGCGCTGACGGCTATTTCCCGCGCTGCCCGCCGCATCGACGGTCAGGGCGTTAAAAACGTCAAACTGGCGGGTGAAGGCTGGGATCTCGAAAACAGCTGGGCATTCTGGCAGGGCTTCCGTGGTCCGAAAGGCACACGCAATGTTGAATGGGCTGAACTGTCTGAAGATGACGCGAACACGCTGAAACAACGTCTGAAAATTATCGACTGGGTACGTAACACCATCAATACCCCGGCAGAAGATTTGTCTCCTGAACAACTGGCGACCCGCGCCGTTGATCTGATGTGTGAATTTGGCAACGAAAAAGTCAGCTACCGCATCACCAAAGGCGACGATCTGCGTCAGCAAAGTTACATGGGGATCCACACCGTCGGTCGTGGTTCTGACCGTCCGCCGGTCCTGCTGGCACTGGATTACAACCCGAGCGGCGACGCGGATGCCCCGGTTTATGCCTGTCTGGTCGGCAAAGGTATCACCTTCGATACCGGTGGTTACAGCCTGAAACCAAGCGCTTCCATGGATTCCATGAAAGCTGATATGGGCGGCGCAGCCACCCTGACTGGCGCACTGGCGCTGGCGGCGGCTAACGGCCTGAACAAGCGCGTAAAACTCTACCTGTGCTGCGCGGATAACATGGTCAGCGGCAACGCGCTGAAACTCGGCGATATCATCCGTTACCGTAACGGCAAAACCGTAGAAGTGATGAACACCGATGCCGAAGGCCGTCTGGTGCTGGCCGATGGCCTGATCGACGCGTCTGCGCAAAATCCTGAACTGATCATTGATGCGGCAACGCTGACGGGTGCGGCAAAAACGGCACTGGGCAACGATTATCACGCGCTGTTCAGCTTTGACGATGCACTGGCAGGTGAACTGCTGGAAAGCGCGAAAGCTGAACACGAACCGTTCTGGCGCCTGCCGCTGGAAGAGTTCCACCGTTCACATCTGCCGTCTAACTTTGCAGAGCTGAACAACATTGCCGGTCCTGCACACACTGCGGGCGCGAGCACGGCGGCGGCGTTCCTGTCTCATTTCGTCACTGAATATAAGAAAGGCTGGCTGCACATCGACTGTTCTGCGACTTATCGCAAAAGCGCAGCGGATCAGTGGTCTGCCGGTGCAACCGGTCTGGGTGTGCGTACCGTGGCTAACCTGTTGTTAGCTAAAGCGAAGTAAGTTTCAGAAAGCAATGCATACATGATGCACAACGGGGCGCTTAACGGCGCCCCGTTTTATACTACTACCGGAGTTAAGAATCATGAGTGTCCCACACGATCATCTTCCTGCTGGCGCGGCGGCTACCGACGGTGAAAACGAGCTGGAGCGTCTGCTTCGCCTGTCTGTCACCGCACCGGCATGGCGTCCGGCGTTTTATCAAACTTTGCTGGAATCCACCGTTTTTGTGCTGGGTGATGCAGGGCAGGATGACGCTGAAAAGCAGGGCAGTGTGGCGATCACCGCAGGCAGTGAACTGAATATTTTGCACTGGGAAAAGCAGGATGGCAGTTCGATCATTCCTTTCTTTTCTTCGGTTGATGTCCTGGAAAAAGCCAGTGCCGGTGAAAGCCCGGATGAACAGGCGTTTGTCGCGCTGCCTGCCCGTGTGTTGTTTGAAATGACACAAGGGGAAGAATTGTTTCTGAATCCCAAGTCGGAATACGGCAAAGAATTCACCCCAAATGAAGTCACGCTGTTGCTGAGCAATGGCGGACTGAATGCGCCGTCGGAGCTGGTGCTGGATAAAGAAAGCCAGCTGCTGATTGGTCAGCCGGAGGAATATCCTTCCGCTATGATCGACGCGCTGACCACACTGTTCACGCAGAAAAAGCCGGTGCGCCGCGCCTTTATGGCACTGATCCATGATAAAGCCGTGGACGATCAGCCGAACCTGTTAATTGGTGTTGAGGCTGACGGTGATGAGCAGGAAATCGATGCGCTGATCCGCGAGGCGGGGAATGTGGCGAGCGAAACGTCACCCGATGATCGTCCGGTGGATTTCTGTATCGTTTCCGAAAAGGAGCGCGGTATCAGCCATTATCTGATCAGCCACACGCAGCCGTTCTACCAGCGCAAGTGGGGAAGCTGGTTACGGAACATTATTCCGTCGTCCGGTCAGGCATAAAATCAGGGGGTAAAGCAGGGCAGAACGCCGTTTTGCCCTTGTTTTGTTTAAGGGAAATAGGCGGTTTAGGTTCGATAGTGAATCAATCACACATTTTTTTAATTAAATGTTGTGATTCGGGTAGGCAATCTTAACTTCGCTCCCTATAATCACCGCCATTTTACGGCAGGTATAACATTAAATTAACCGGCCCTACCTATAAAAGTCAGACAGAGGTTTTTTCATGACTATCGAACGTACTTTCTCCATCATCAAGCCAAACTCCGTAGCTAACAACGACATCGGTGCTATCTACGCACGTTTCGAACGCGCAGGTTTCACTATCATCGCGTCTAAAATGCTGAAACTGACTAAAGAACAAGCTGAAGGCTTCTACGCAGAACACAAAGGCCGTCCTTTCTTCGACGGTCTGGTTGAGTTCATGACTTCTGGCCCGATCATGGTTCAGGTTCTGGAAGGCGAAAACGCAGTTCAGCGTAACCGTGACATCATGGGCGCAACTAACCCGGACAACGCTCTGGCAGGCACCCTGCGTGCAGACTTCGCTGACAGCTTCACTGCTAATGCGGTTCACGGTTCTGACGCTGTAGAATCTGCACAACGCGAAATCGCTTATTTCTTCACCGAAAGCGAAATCTGCCCGCGTTAAGATTTTTGGGTGAGCTTTGCTGGAAGATGTGCCGCAAATTCGTAAGAATTTTGTAACAGGCGCCTACCAAACATGGCAACCGTGCCCTAAAATTTGTACAATGTTGCGCCCCGAATGAGCCAGCCTCTTCGGGGCGCAATTTATTTGCAGGCCATCTGTTTGTACTGATTGCACTATATGTAAAAGATATATGTAAAGGATACATCCGGCTCTGCACTTCCAATACGCCATAACGTGTAACAACGAGGCCATTTTTTCATGTCAGAATTCAACACGCCCGAGCAAACCTTGTCTGAGACTACCCAAGCTTCCGCAGAAGCCGTCGCCGTTGTCGCGCCTGCTGCCGCAAAAATTAACCTTCTTGACCTTAACCGCAAACAAATGCGTGAGTTCTTCATCAACATGGGCGAAAAACCGTTCCGTGCTGATCAGGTCATGAAGTGGATGTACCACTACTGCAGCGATGATTTCGAGCAAATGACCGATATCAACAAAGTGCTGCGTGAAAAGCTGGCCCGCGTTGCCGAAATTCGTGCACCGGAAGTCGCTTCAGAACAACGTTCCACTGACGGCACCATCAAATGGGCCATTCAGGTAGGCGGACAACTGGTCGAAACCGTGTATATCCCGGACGGCGACCGTGCGACGCTTTGTGTTTCTTCTCAGGTTGGTTGTGCGCTGGAATGTACTTTCTGTTCCACGGCGCAACAGGGCTTTAACCGTAACCTGCGCGTGTCCGAAATTATCGGTCAGGTGTGGCGTGCGGCAAAAATTATCGGTGCCGCGAAAGTGGCCGGTACGCGTCCTATCACCAACGTGGTGATGATGGGCATGGGCGAACCTCTGCTGAACCTGAATAACGTGGTTCCGGCGATGGAAATCATGCTCGACGATTTCGGTTTTGGCCTGTCAAAACGTCGCGTAACGCTTTCCACATCAGGCGTCGTGCCTGCGCTGGATAAACTGGGCGATATGATTGACGTCGCACTGGCGATTTCCCTGCACGCGCCGAACGACACCATTCGTGACGAAATCGTGCCGATTAACCGCAAATACAATATCGATACCTTCCTGGCAGCGGTTGAGCGCTATATTGGCAAATCTAACGCCAACCAGGGGCGCGTCACCATCGAGTACGTTATGCTGGATCACATCAATGATGGCACCGAGCATGCGCACGAACTGGCAGAGCGTCTGAAAAACACGCCATGCAAGATTAACCTGATCCCATGGAACCCGTTCCCGGGCGCGCCGTATGGCCGCAGCTCCAACAGCCGTATCGATCGTTTCTCTAAAGTGCTGATGGATTATGGCTTTACAGTTATCGTGCGCAAAACACGTGGCGATGACATTGATGCCGCGTGTGGTCAGCTGGCCGGTGATGTTATCGACCGTACCAAACGTACATTGAAGAAAAAAATGGCAGGCGAGCAACAGATTTCCGTAAAAGCCGTCTGATCCCAATGGGCTTCGCCACGGTATTCCGTCGAAGCCCGCTGTTTTATTGTCGCTGGCAGGGTAAAGGGAATTAAGCATGACAATGAAGGGCAGTGTGAAAATGTTGATAGCTGCAGGCATGTCGGTGGCTTTGCTGGCAGGCTGTTCCAGTTCACCCAAGGAGTCGCAACCGGCCAGTGGCGCAGCACAAACGCGCCTGGAGTTGGGTATGGCTTACCTGAATCAGGGGAACATGGACGCGGCAAAACAGAATTTGCAGAAAGCCGTTGACGGTGCGCCGCAGGATTATCGGACGCAGCTGGGCATGGCGCTTTACGAGCAAAAAAACGGCAATCAGAAAGCCGCAGAAAGCCGCTACCAGCAAGCGCTGAAGCTGGCGCCGCAAAATGGGACGGTGTTAAATAATTACGGTGCGTTTTTGTGTAGTTTAGGGCAGTATGTACCGGCACAACAGCAGTTTAGCGCCGCAGCTAATGCGCCTGATTACGGTCAGGTTGCTGACAGTCTGGAAAATGCAGGCTACTGTTTTCTGAAGGCCAATCAGAATGAGGAAGCGCGAGTGTTACTGAGCCGGGCATTGAAAGTTGATCCCGATAAAGGCGCACCCTTGCTGACTGAGGCAACCAAAGAATTTGGGGAAGGGAACCGCGCTCAGGCGAAACTTTTACTGGATGTATATCAACATGTTCTGCCAGCCACCGCTGAGAGTCTCATGTTGCAAATTCGATTCGCTGCGTTAGCGGGCAATCCGGATAGCGTTCAACGCTACGGTAAGCAACTTGCGCGTAGTTATCCACAATCTAAACAGTACCAGCAGTTCTTAGCCAATGAATACTGAAGCCCCTCAAGAAAATAATGCAAAACTGACAACAGGCGAACGTCTGCGTCAGGCTCGTGAACAGTTAGGTCTTAGTCATCAGGCCGTTGCAGAACGCCTGTGTCTGAAAGTCTCGACTATTCGCCAAATTGAAGAAGAAACGACGCCGGCCGATCTTGCGCCGACTTTCCTGCGTGGTTATCTCCGTTCTTATGCCAAGCTGGTTCATGTACCTGAAGAAGAATTATTAGGTCTGATCGGTAAACAAGCGCCGATCAAAGTGCCTAAAGTGGCGTCAATGCAAGGGTTCTCTCTCGGTAAGTCTCGCAAAAAACGCGATGGCTGGCTGATGGGCTTTACCTGGCTGGTGGTGTTTGTCGTGATTGGCCTGACGGGTGCGTGGTGGTGGCAAAATCATCAGGCGCAGCAGCAGGAAATCGCCACCATGGCCGATCAGTCATCGGCACAGCTGAATCAGGATAACGGCCAGGGGCAGACCATTCCTCTGGGCGATAACGCAAATTCTGCACCGACCACAGACGATACGGCTTCTGAGCCAGCGACTGCTGCAAATGCACCGCAAGCACAGAACAGCATTCCGTTGAACACAGCACCGGCGGCGACCGCCAACAGTGCGCCAGCGACGACGACTGCGCCAGCTGAACAGGCACCTGCTGCCGTTTCTACCAGCCAGCCAGCAGCCACCGCTGAAAACGGTCTGCCAACCGGTGATGCACAAACTGCTGCGGCAGCGGGTGCGGATCCACAAGCGGTCACTTTTACCTTTAAAGCTGACTGCTGGTTCCAGATTGATGACGCGTCAGGCAAAACCCTGTTCAGCGGCATGAAGAAAGGCGGTGAAACCTTCAGCGTGAAGGGCACTGCACCGTATAAACTGAAAATCGGTGCGCCGGGTGCAGTAGATATCCAGTTCCAGGGCAAACCGGTTGATTTAAGTCGTTTTGTAAAATCAAGCCGTGTTGCGCGCCTGACCTTAGCTGCCGAGTAATCGGCAGTTTGTCAGACGATTGCAACGATGGAGAGTGAAGTAATGCATAACCAGTCACCCATTACCCGTCGCAAATCAACCCGGATTTATGTCGGCAAGGTGCCTGTAGGTGACGGAGCACCGATTGCAGTGCAATCGATGACCAACACCCGCACCACAGATGTCGCGGCGACTGTCGCACAGATCAAATCACTGGAACGCGTGGGTGTCGATATTGTTCGCGTTTCTGTGCCTACGATGGATGCAGCAGAAGCATTCAAACTTATCAAACAGCAGGTTAATGTCCCGCTGGTCGCTGATATTCATTTCGATTACCGCATCGCCCTGCAGGTTGCAGAATATGGTGTAGATTGCCTGCGTATTAACCCGGGTAACATTGGTAACGAATCCCGCATCCGCTCTGTGGTGGATTGCGCGCGCGACAAAAATATTCCTATCCGTATCGGTGTGAACGGCGGCTCTCTGGAAAAAGACATCCAGGAAAAGTACGGCGAACCTACGCCGCAGGCGCTGCTGGAATCGGCGATGCGTCATGTCGATATTCTCGACCGTCTCAACTTTGACCAGTTTAAAGTCAGCGTTAAAGCGTCTGACGTATTCCTGGCCGTTGAGTCATACCGTTTGCTGGCCAAACAGATTGTTCAGCCATTGCATCTGGGGATTACGGAAGCGGGTGGCCTGCGTGCAGGTTCCGTTAAATCGGCGATTGGCTTAGGGTTGCTGCTGTCTGAAGGCATCGGCGACACGCTGCGTATTTCGCTGGCGGCTGATCCGATTGAAGAAGTTAAGGTCGGCTTTGATATCCTCAAATCCCTGCGTATCCGTTCCCGTGGTATCAACTTTATTGCCTGCCCGACCTGTTCGCGTCAGGAGTTTGATGTCATCGGCACCGTTAATGCGCTGGAGCAACGTCTGGAAGATATCATCACGCCAATGGACGTTTCGATTATCGGCTGTGTGGTTAACGGTCCGGGCGAAGCGCTGGTTTCCACTATGGGCGTGACCGGCGGTCATAACAAAAGCGGTTTCTACGAAGACGGTGTTCGTCAGAGAGAGCGCTTTGACAACAACGACATGATCGACCAGTTAGAAGCTAAAATTCGCGCCAAAGCAGCGCTGATGGATGAGAGTAAACGTATCGTTATCAATCATCTTGAAAAGTAACATCGGTTGCGGGTCATAATACTTATACCCAATAATTCGTGTTGCACAAAGGCGGCAATCGAACGAATCCCGATGAGCTTACTCAGGTAAGTGATTCGGATAAGTGAAGGCGGCCAACGCATCTGCGACTCGAAGAATGACGGGTATAGACCTGCATAATTATATTGAACCCGAATGGGGTAATGGCGTCTGTGCGTTGAACCACAGCCCATAAAGCCCCTATAATCGGGTTCATTTTTTATAAAACGATAGAGAACTGACGTGGCAAAGAATATCCAGGCCATTCGCGGCATGAACGACTACCTGCCAGAAGACACGGCACTGTGGCAACGCATTGAAGGTTCGTTGAAACAGGTGCTTGGCAGCTACGGCTACAATGAAATCCGTATGCCGATTGTAGAGCAGACCCCATTGTTTAAACGCGCTATCGGCGAAGTGACCGATGTCGTGGAAAAAGAAATGTATACCTTTGAAGACCGCAACGGTGAAAGCCTGACGCTGCGTCCGGAAGGTACGGCGGGCTGCGTGCGCGCCGGTATTGAACATGGTCTGCTGTACAATCAGGAACAGCGTCTGTGGTACATCGGTCCGATGTTCCGCTACGAGCGCCCGCAAAAAGGCCGCTATCGTCAGTTTAATCAGCTGGGTGTGGAAGTTTTTGGTCTGCAAGGCCCGGACGTTGATGCAGAATTAATCCTGCTGACAGCCCGCTGGTGGCGTGCGCTGGGGATTTCCGAGCACGTCGCACTGGAACTGAACTCTATCGGTTCACTGGAAGCACGCGCCAACTATCGTGACGCGCTGGTGGCTTTCCTTGAACAGCATAAAGACAAGCTGGATGAAGACTGCAAACGTCGCATGTACAGCAATCCGCTGCGCGTTCTGGACTCTAAAAATCCGGACATTCAGGCGTTATTAAACGATGCACCGGAACTCGGTGATTATCTTGATGACGAATCAAGAGAACACTTTGCAGGTCTGTGTGAACTTTTAGAGCAGTCTGGTATCCCATATACGGTTAATCAGCGACTTGTGCGCGGTCTGGATTATTACAACCGCACCGTGTTCGAATGGGTAACTCACAGCTTAGGCTCGCAAGGTACCGTTTGTGCCGGTGGTCGTTACGACGGTCTGGTCGAACAACTGGGCGGTCGTGCAACGCCGGCCGTCGGTTTTGCGATGGGGCTGGAGCGTCTGGTATTACTGGTTCAGGCCGTAAATCCTGACTTCAAAGCACCGGCAACTGTTGACGCTTACGTGATTTCTTCCGGTGCCGGAACGCAAAGCGCAGCCATGCAACTGGCTGAAAAATTGCGTGACGCGCTGCCTGAGCTGAAAGTAATGACTAACTACGGTGGTGGTAACTTCAAAAAGCAATTCGCCCGTGCAGATAAATGGGGTGCGCGCGTTGCCCTGGTATTAGGCGAAGATGAAGTTGCTAATCAGCAGGTTGTAGTAAAAGACCTGCAAAGTGGAACGCAAGAAACGCTGGCGCAGAGCGAAATCGCCGCGCGTCTGGCTTCGATGTTGGGTTAAGGAGAAGGACACTGTGGAAGTCTACACCACTGAGAATGAACAGGTTGATGCTGTACGTCGCTTCTTTGCCGAAAATGGTAAAGCGCTGGCCATCGGCGTTGTTCTGGGTATTGCAGCCCTGGGCGGCTGGCGTTTCTGGCAGAGTCACCAGGACACAGCCCTGACGGAAGCTTCTGCGTCTTTCCAGAAAGCGAATCAGTCGATGACGGGTAATAATGCGCAAGGCGTGGCCAGTCTCGAGAAGTTTGCTCAGAGCAATGACAATAATTACGGGGTGTTTGCTGCCCTGCAACTGGCTGATCATTTCGTTGAGACCAAAGATTTCGCGAATGCTGAAAAGCAGTTAGTCCAGGCGCAAGGTCAGGCTAAAGAAGACAATTTACGTTCGCTGGTGAATTTACGTCTGGCTCGTATCCAGATGCAGCAAGGCAAATTTGATGATGCACTCAAAACGTTAGATGGCGTGAAGGGTGAAGGCTGGGCGGCTATGCAGCAAGGCATCCGTGGTGATGTTCTGCTTGCGAAAGGCGATGCAAAAGGCGCACGTGAAGCCTACAGCAAAGGACTCGATTCTAAACCCTCTCAAACGCTGCAAACTATGCTGCGTATGAAATTGAACAACTTAGCCAGCTAAGGGGAACCCCGATGCAATTGCGTAAAACACTCTTGGTAGGATGGGTTTCAGTTGCCCTGCTGAGTGGCTGTTCATTGTTTAACAGCGAAGAAGACGTGGTAAAAATGTCTCCGCTGCCAAAAGTTGAGAATCAATTTACTCCGACCAAAGTCTGGAGCAAATCCGTAGGCGACGGCGTAGGCGATTTCTACTCCCACCTGCGTCCGGCCTGGCAGGACAGCACTATTTATGCTGCTGATCGTTTTGGTGTGGTTAAAGCACTCGACGCTGACAGCGGTAAAGAAAAATGGAGCGTGAATCTGTCTCAAAAGACCGGCTTCCTCTCCCGTAATATTTCAGCACAACTTTCTGGCGGCCTGACGGTTTCCGGTAGCCATGTGTATGTCGGCAGCGAGAAAGCCGTGGTTTACGCATTGAACACCACTGACGGCACCGTGGCATGGCAGACTAAAGTCGCGGGTGAAGCGCTTTCCCGTCCTGTCGTCAGCGATGGTCTGGTGCTGGTGCATACCGGCAACGGTATGTTGCAGGGGCTGAGTGAGTCCGATGGTACTATCCAGTGGACAGCTAACCTCGATATGCCAACACTTTCCCTGCGTGGCGAATCGGCTCCGGCCGTGGCGTTTGGTGCGGCTATCGTCGGTGGTGACAACGGTCGTGTCAGCGCAGTGCTGATGAAAGAAGGCCAGTTGATCTGGCAACAACGTATCTCTCAGACTACCGGTACAACTGAAATTGACCGTCTGAGCGATGTGGATACCACACCGGTAATCGTTGATGGCATTGTGTATGCACTGGCCTATAACGGCAACCTGGTGGCGATGGATCTTCGTTCTGGTCAGATCATGTGGAAACGTGATGTGGGTTCAGTCAACGACATCATCGTTGATGGCGGCCGTATCTATATGGTTGACCAGGATGACCGCGTGATGGCGCTTGATACCCAGGGCGGTGTCAGCGTGTGGCGTCAGAGTGAATTATTGCACCGTAACCTGACAGCCCCGGTGTTGTATAATGGTTACATTGTGGTCGGTGATTCCGAAGGTTATCTGCACTGGATTAACACCACAGACGGTCGCTTTGTGGCTCAGCAGAAAGTCGACAGTGATGGCTTCCTGAGCGGACCGATTGTGGCCAGTGACAAGCTGGTCGTGCAGGCGAAAGGTGGCGAAGTTTACTCCTTCACCCGTTAATATCGCGACTTGCGTCAGGCTCTGAGATCGGTTGATCCCGGGCTTTAAAACGGCTCCTGAATTGCTCAGGGGCCGTTTCGTATTCTGAAATCTGCGTAAACGGTTTAAACCGATTGCGTTGTAACAATTTGAATTATAGTGGTTTGTATTGAAATTCTGCAGGCCCGCTATTTGCGTTTTGCACCATATTAAAAAAACTGAGGCTTCAAAATGATACCTGTCGTTGCGCTTGTAGGGCGCCCGAATGTGGGTAAATCCACTTTATTTAACCGCTTGACCAAAACGCGTGACGCGTTGGTTGCGGATTTCCCGGGGCTTACGCGTGACCGCAAGTATGGTCGTGCCGAAATTGAGGGTAATGAATTCATCATCGTGGATACCGGCGGTATCGACGGTACCGAAGACGGCGTTGAAACCCGCATGGCGGGGCAGTCTCTGCTCGCTATCGAAGAAGCGGATATCGTGCTGTTCATGGTCGATGCCCGTGCGGGTCTGATGCCTGCCGATCAGGGCATTGCCCAGCATCTGCGCAGCCGTGAAAAAGCCACTTTCCTGGTCGCCAACAAAACTGATGGTTTGGATCCGGACAGCGCCACCGGCGATTTCTACTCGCTGGGCCTTGGCGAAGTCTATGCCATCGCCGCATCCCACGGTCGTGGCGTCACGCAGCTTATCGAACACGTTCTGATCCCGTTCGTGGGCGAAAAGCCGGAAGAAGTCGAACTCACCGAAGAAGAGGCGAATGCCGCTTACTGGGCTGAGCAGGAAGGCACCGGCGATGAAATCCCTGAAGACGTGGAAGACGATTTCGACCCGCAGTCTCTGCCAATCAAACTGGCTATCGTGGGGCGTCCGAACGTAGGTAAGTCCACACTGACTAACCGTATTCTGGGCGAAGAGCGCGTCGTGGTATACGACATGCCGGGCACGACCCGTGACAGTATTTATATCCCGATGGTGCGTGACGAGCGTGAATACGTTCTGATTGATACCGCCGGTGTGCGTAAGCGCGGAAAAGTGACTGAAACCGTTGAGAAATTCTCGGTAATCAAAACCTTGCAGGCGATTGAAGACGCCAACGTGGTGATGCTGGTCATCGATGCCCGCGAAGGTATTTCCGATCAGGATCTCTCGCTGTTAGGTTTCATCCTCAATAGCGGGCGCTCACTGGTGATTGTCGTCAACAAGTGGGACGGCATGAACGAAGAAGCGCGTGCGCAGGTGAAAGACCAGCTGGAACTGCGCCTTGGTTTCGTCGATTTCGCGCGTATTCACTTCATCTCTGCCCTGCACGGCAGCGGCGTAGGTAACCTGTTTGAATCCGTGAACGAAGCCTATACCTGTGCGACCACGCGTGTAAGTACTTCCTTACTGACCCGTATCATGCAGATGGCCGCTGACGATCACCAGCCACCACTGGTTAACGGTCGTCGCGTTAAGCTGAAATATGCTCACGCCGGGGGTTATAACCCGCCAATCGTGGTTATCCACGGTAACCAGGTAAAAGATCTGGCTGATTCCTACAAACGCTATCTGATGAACTATTTCCGCCGTTCACTGAAAGTGATGGGTACGCCAATCCGCATCCAGTTCAAAGAAGGTGAGAACCCGTATGAAGGCAAGAAAAACTCGCTTTCTCCTCACCAGCAGCGCAAGCGCCGACGTCTGATGCAGCACCTGAAAAACAAATCCTAAACGAATGGGGTGCATGAAAATGTACCCCTTTTTTTGTCTTCATTTTCCCGCAAGGAGCTGGCTGGATGTTCTGGCAGACCTGGAGTTTTGCATTTGGCGTTACGATTCCCAATTTATTGATCTTGCTGCTGGGCGTGTTTTTACGCCGCACTGGCCTGATGGATGACAGTTTTAACGAAAAAGCCAGCCGTCTGGTATTCAATATCGCCTTACCTTGCCTGCTTTTTTTCAGCGTGGCACAAGGGCATGATTCCTCGGGTTCTAACTTACCGCTCGCCATTTATGGCGGACTTGGTACCGTCGTGACTTTTTTGTTGCTGGAACTGGTGGCGATTAAGTTGATAAAAGACCCGCGTGAGCGCGGCATTTTTGTGCAGGGCGGATTTCGAGCGAATACCGGTATTGCCGGGCTGGCTTATGCGTCGCTGGCGTTTGGCAGCGAGGGTATTGCGCTGGGGTCGATGTATCTGGCGGTCACAGTGATCCTCTTCAACGTGCTGTCCGTGATTACGCTGACCCGCAGCCTGAAAGGCGGGCAGGGCAAACGTATCGGCCTTAAACCCATCATGCATGGCATCGTCACTAATCCGCTGATTATCGGACTGGTGCTCGGGCTGGCGTTTCAGTACAGCCATTTACCGATGCCGGCGACGATTGCCAGCACCGGTGATTTTATTTCAGGTATGGCGCTGCCGCTGGCGATGTTGTGTGCCGGGGCAAGTCTTGACTGGAAAGCGATGTTTCGCAGCTCAAACGTGGCGGCCTGGTCTTCAGCCTCACGCGTGATATTTGTTCCCGCGCTGATGACTTTCGGTGCATGGCTGTTTGGCTTTCGCGATGCGGCGCTCGGCGTTATATTTCTCTTTTCCTGTACACCCACTGCGGCGGGCAGCTATGTCATGACCCGTGCGATGGGCGGTAATGCTACGCTGGCGGCCAATATTATTGCCGTCACGACGCTGGGATCATTTTTCACGACGGCTCTGGGTCTGTATTTACTGCGGACGCTGGGCGTCATTTAGAGGGGAAATACGATGGATGCGCTCTGTCCGGTTTGCGGCCAGCCGATGAGCTGGGTAAGCGGTCACTTTCATTGTGATGCGTGCCATACCGATTATCAGCAAACGGCATTATGCCCGGATTGTCAGCAACCGTTGCAGGAACTGAAAGCCTGCGGCGCGGTGGATTATTTCTGCCAAAACGGGCACGGAATGATTTCTAAAAAACGGGTAACGTTTACCTATTCACTCTGTTGACCCTATTCGCAAGAGTGATCGTCGGGCGGAGCCTGTTTCCATAAATCCACCAGTTCTTCGGGAGTCTCGGTTTCGGGAATAATCACCACCAGACTGGCGGAATGCTCTGCCGACGCGTAATAAATCTCGAGACGGAAATAACGCTGGTCACCCCGACCGGCGTTTTCTTTTTCCTGAGCATAAGGCAGAGCTTTGTTGATGAGCTGGCAAATTTCCCGCCGTTTGTCATCACTCATACCTGAAAGCTCAACCCGTCGCGGTCCGCTGAGTTTGGGGATAAAAGCAACCCCTCCCTCACGGTAGATTTCAATTACCGTATTACTTTCCAGCGAATCTAAAGGTTTCATTTACATCACTCCAACCTGCTCCCAGGCTTCACGAACGGCTTGTGCGACTGAATCGTCAAAGCGTTTGCCCGCATTTTTGACAGTGAGTTGAGCGAAGGCGACAAAGTCAGCATCTTTCGACAGGGATTTATCGCAGACCGTGTCATACCAGACGTAACCCGCACGTTCCCAAGCGTTACCTCCCAGTTTAGTGGCCGCCAGATAAAATGCGCGGTTAGGGATCCCCGAATTGATATGTACACCGCCGTTATCGTCACGGGTATTCACATAGCCTTTCATGTCGGCAGGCTGCGGATCTTTGCCGAGTAACGGATCGTCATAGGCCGTACCGGGGTGGGACATCGAACGCAGGCCGGTTCCATGAATGCCTTTTGCCAGCAAACCTTCACCAATGATCCAGTCCGCTTTATCGGCGGTTTGCCTGAGATGGAACTGCTTCACCAGCGAGCCAAACACGTCTGACAGGGATTCATTGAGCGCTCCCGATTGTCCGTTATAGTTCAGACCGGCTTCAGATTCAGTCACACCGTGGGAAAGTTCGTGTCCCACCACATCAATGGCGATAGTGAAGCGGTTGAAGATTTCCCCGTCGCCGTCACCAAACACCATCTGCTGACCGTTCCAGAAAGCATTCTGATAGCCTTTGTCGTAGTGAACCGTGCCTAGCAACGCCAGCCCTTTGCCGTCTAGTGAGTTGCGTTGGTACGCCTGCCAGAAGAAATCATAGGTCACACCAAGATAGTCATAGGCTTCATCAACAGATACATCGCCGTTACTGGCCTGACCTTCTTTACGAACCGATTCACCGGGCAGCTGCGTGGTGTTTTTGGCATCGTAAATATCACGCTCAACCTGACCCGCTTTGGCAGTCACAATCTTCTGCGGTTTCGCATAAGGCTGCGCCATTAACGTATTGACGTGGACCAGAGTCTGTTTCGCGCAACGGCGCTGAGGTTCTGAGCCGTGCTCAATAATGCGGTTGAGCATGTATGGCGGGATAACGCTGTTGTAACGCTTCGCTGAACTATGATTCATCGTGAATCTCCTTATCAAGGGTCACCCGAAGGTGAAGGCAAGGTGTTCTGACCGACTGATACTGAAAGACGGCTAATGATTAGTCATCAATGGTCAGTATAGGACTGTCGGGCGATTCGTCTGTTAAAGATGAGATTTATCTGTCCGGCTGCGGGTCATACAACGTGTGCGGATGACAGGTCACGGCGCGTCCGCTGGCTTTTCTGACTGACTCGCGCACCACCAGTTTTCCCTGTAAAAGCTGGGTGGTGTGAGGCGCATCGGGGCGCAACATACGTCGTTGCAAAAGGGAAATAGCTTCAGCGCCCAGTTCATCGCGGGGCACATGCACCGCCGTCAGCGGTACGTCATGAATTTCTGCCAGATTGAATCCGTCGGTGCTGATCACACTGATATCGTCGGGTACAGAGAAACCTCGCTTTGCCAGCGCGGCGACTACGCCGGAAGCCATAAAATCCCCACCGGCCAGGATCGCCGTTGGCATCGGCTGACCGGGCGGTAAACCATCGAGGTATTCCAGTAATGTCTGTTCGCTTTCCTGCGCGCCGAATCCTGAGGTATTCAGCAAATGCTGGCTGTCACTGAAAGTCAGATGATGGCGGGCGAACGCCTGTCTGATGCCGGTCAGGCGCAGTTCCATCGTATGACGACGCAGGCATTGTACGGTCACGATGTGGTTATGCCCCTGAGAAAACAGGTAGTCGCAGGCGAAATCGCCCATCGTCTGATGGTCCGGGCTGACGTTGTCATGGCGCATGTGCCGGTCATGGCAATTGACCAGCACGCACGGCTTGCCCATTTCGGCCGCCAGCTGATGAATATGCGGGTCGTCTATACCGACCAGCAATATGGCTTCGGTCTGAGGATCGGTCATTTTGGTGATGAACAGCGCGGCGTCGGCGTTTTCCTCCTCCAGCGCGCAGTAGCGGACACGCACTTCATGATGGGCGGTGGCAGCCAGAATGCCCTGGATCACCTTGTAGTAAAAAATATCGCTGCGTACATCAAAAGCGCGGGCGGGGGCGAAAATCAAAATGTTATTGAGCATCAGCCTGCCGGTGGAAAGACCATTGAGCACGCCCTGAGATTTGGCACACTCAAGCACGCTGTCGCGCGCCTTGCTGCTGGTGTTATTTTTTCCGGCTAAAACACGTGAAACGGTACTGATCGACAGCCCTGTCTGGTCGGCAATTTGCTGGATATTTAACTTTCCTTTCAAACTGTGATCTCCTTCAAAATCGTCCATGCAAAATTTTTCATATCAGAAGATGTGCTGCCTGTGAGCTTTTATCCTCCCTGACTTCCTCCTGCAGTTATAGCGTGAAAGCTTTTGCAAAAAATCACGTTTCACTCACAAATCCAGCTGCCTACTCTGCAGAAGTACCTCACATAACACATCATCTGCGGCCAGGCCGACGGGTGGGAGAGCGGACATGACAATTCAAATAAATACCGGGACGGCTGCGGTTGTACAACGCAGGAAAATAAAAGCCTTACGCTGGTGGATGCTGGCGCTGTTTCTCCTTGGCGTGACGGTGAACTATGTCACGCGAAATTCTCTGGGTCTGCTGGCGGCTGAACTGAAAACCAGCCTGAACATGACCACTGAACAATATTCTTACATCGTTGCGGCATTTCAGGCGGCATACACCATCTTCCAGCCTTTATGCGGCTGGCTGATTGACGTGATCGGCCTGAAGCTGGGCTTTCTGATTTGTGCCTCAATCTGGGCGGTAGTTTGCATGATGCACGCGGGTGCCGGCAGCTGGATCCAGCTTGCCGTTCTGCGCTTCTTTATGGGCAGCGCCGAGGCGGCGGCCACACCGGCCAACGCCAAAGCGATTTCTGACTGGTTTCCGCGTAAGGAACGTCCGGTTGCTGCAGGCTGGGCGGGCGTAGGCTTCTCGATTGGTGCCATGCTGGCACCGCCGATTATTCTGGTCGCACATGTGTCATTTGGCTGGCGCGGAGCGTTCCTGTTCTGCGGTGTGCTGTCAATGCTGTGGGTTCTGTTGTGGTGGAAGTTCTACCATTCACCGGAAACGCATCCGAACTTAAGCAAAGATGAACTGGCGCTGATCCGTTCCGATAACGAACCGCAACAAACGCGACTGCCGTTTATCAAATCACTGAAAATCGTTTGTAAAAACAAGAAATTCTACGGTATCGCCATTCCGGCATTTCTGGCCGAACCCGCATGGGCTGTATTCAGTTTCTGGGTGCCGCTGTATCTCGCCAATGAACGCGGGATGGACTTAAAACACATCGTGATGTTTGCCTGGCTGCCGTTCCTGGCCGCCGATCTGGGCAGTATTGCCAGCGGCTATCTCACCACGCTGTACCGCAAAGTGTTTGGTTGCACACGCATCAACTCCATCGTCGCCAGTTCTGTTACCGGCGCATTCATGATGCTGTCGCTGGCGCTGGTCGCCGTCACGCAAAGCCCTTACGCCGCCATTGCCCTGATCTCCATCGGCGGATTTGGTCATCAGGTGATTTCCTGCATGTTAAGCGCGGTGGTGGTGGAGACATTCGATAAAAGTCAGGTAGCGACGGTCAACGGTATGCGCGGTTCTTCCGCATGGATCGCCAGCTTCCTGTTTTCGCTGTTGATCGGCGCAGTTGCCGACAAAATGGGTTTCAATCCGCTGTTTATTGCGATGGGTTTCTTTGATTTGATTGGCGCAGTCTTCCTGATTGCCCTGATCGCCGAACGCCGCAATCCGGCAAAAAGGGAGAGTGTATGAAGACGTTAAAACACTGGGAGCTTGCCGGGCAGGATGACGCAGGCGTGGATTTGCGCGTTGATGGCAAACATCTGTTTTCTCTGCGTGTACTGGAACAAGGTTTAGTCCGCGTATTCATTCAGCGCAACGGCGAACTGGCGCTGGATCGTACCTGGAGCATCGCACCCCAAAATAGTACCGCACCCGAAAATAGTACCGCACCCGAAAATAGTATCGCGCCCCTGAACGATGTGCCCTGGGAAGGGCGTGACCGTCTGAGCAACGAAGGCTTTTCATTGCCGGGCTATCAGCTGGAACAAAGTGATGACCGTCTGACAGTGACCACTGACGCGCTACGTGTCACTGTTCATCAGCCATTGTGGCTGGAATGGGAATACAAAAACGAGGCGGGTGCCTGGCAACCGCTGGTGAAAGATCGTAAAACCGGCGCGTATATGCTCGGCGTGAAAAACGACGCGTCGGCGCACTATCAGCTGCGTGAGGCGCAGGACGGCGTGTACGGACTGGGAGAGAAAGCCGGCGATCTCAACCGCAGCGGTCGTCGTTTCGAAATGCGTAATCTGGATGCCATGGGCTATAACGCCGCCAGCACCGATCCGCTGTACAAACATATTCCGTTTACAATGACGCGCCGCAATGAAGTGAGTTTTGGCGTTTTCTACGACAATCTCAGCAATGTCTGGCTTGATCTCGGCAATGAACTGGATAATTACCATCTGCCCTATCGTCGTTTCAGTGCTGAAGCGGGCGATCTGGATTACTACCTGTTTATCGGGCCGACGTCACTGGGAGTCACCAAAAAGCTGGTCCGCCTGACCGGTAAAACCACTTTCGGGCCGAAATGGAGTCTCGGTTACAGCGGCTCTACCATGTATTACACCGATGCGCCGGACGCCCAGCAGCAACTGATGAAATTCATCACGCTGTGTCAGCAACATGAAATTCCCTGCGATTCATTCCAGCTTTCATCGGGTTACACCTCGATCGGCAACAAGCGTTACGTGTTCAACTGGAACTACGACAAAGTGCCGGAACCGGAAGTGATGTCGAAGGCATTTCTCGATGCAGGTATCCGTCTGGCCGCCAACATCAAACCGTGTCTGTTGCAGGATCACCCGCAGTACGGGCAGGTGGCGGAACAGGGGCTGTTTATCCGTGACAGCGAAAACAATGTGCCGGAACGTTCTGTTTTCTGGGACGACGAGGGGTCGCACCTCGATTTCACCCATCCTTCTGCCGTGCGCTGGTGGCAGAAAGGCGTGACGCAACAGTTGCTGGAAAAAGGCATCGGTTCGACGTGGAATGATAATAACGAATACGAAGTCTGGGACAGCGATGCGCGTTGCCACGGTTTCGGCAAGTCTATCGCCATCAAACATATCCGTCCGGTGATGCCGTTGCTGATGATGCGCGCGTCTTTTGAAGCGCAGCAACGTTTTGCGCCGGAAACCCGCCCGTATCTGATTTCACGTTCCGGTTGCGCCGGGATGCAGCGTTATGTGCAAACGTGGAGCGGTGATAACCGCACTAACTGGCAGACGCTGCGCTACAACACGCGCATGGGCATCGGCATGAGTTTATCCGGTTTGTATAACGTCGGGCACGATGTTGGCGGATTCTCAGGGGATAAGCCGGATGCTGAACTGTTTGTCCGTTGGGTGCAAAACGGCGTGATGCATCCGCGTTTCACCATTCATTCCTGGAATGACGATCACACTGTTAATGAGCCGTGGATGTATCCGCAGGTGACGCCGCTTATTCGCGACGCTATTCGTCTGCGATACCGTCTGCTGCCGTATTTCTACACCTTGCTTTGGCAGGCTCATGCGGATGACGAGCCGATGCTGCGCCCGACATTCCTCGATCACGAGCACGACAAAAACACCTTCGCGGAAACCGACGATTTCCTGATGGGACGTGATTTACTTGTCGCCAGCGTGGTGGATGAAGGGCTGCGTGAACGGAATGTTTACCTGCCGGATAACGGCATTGGCTGGTGCGATTTCTATACCGGCGAATGGTTTGCGGGTGGCCAGACCATCATCCTCGACGCACCACTGGACAAGTTGCCGCTGCTGGTTCGCGCGGGCGCTGCACTGCCGCAATCCTGCCGTCTCGCACATGTTGATGCCAGCAAAGATGCACTGCGTGAATTGCATGTGTATCCGGCTCCGGGTCAGGCGACCTCATCCGGCATGCTGTTTGAGGACGACGGCGAAAGCCATCGCTGGGAGCAGAATCATGCGCTGTGGCTCAACTGGGATATTTGCAGTGACGAGCAGCGAATCAATATCACGCTGACGCAGCGCGGCGATTTCAAACCTGCCTGGAAAACCCTGGATATCGTGTTGCCGGAAGGTGAAACGCGCGAAGTGTTGGTCAATGGTGTGAAGACAAAGAGCTATAATCTGTAAGCTTTTCAATCTCCTCTCCCCGTAAAGGGGCCGATTGTTTTTTAGCGCCTCCCCCTGCGCAGGGGGAGCCGGGGAGGGAGTTTCAAACCCAACGCTTATTTAACCGCACGTTTCCGCGCTTTTTTCTCTACCACGATCGATTTCACTTCACTTTCAATCCAGCCATCGGCCAGACGTGTTTTCAATGTTTCGCCCGGAGCGGTCTGCGTGGTCTTCTTCAGCAATGCGCCTTGTGGCGTCGTCGTCACGCTATAACCACGGGCGAGAGTCGCCAGCGGACTGACGCCTTCCAGTTGTGTACAGGCGGTACCAAAACGCTGACGGCTTTCGGTCAGCAGCGATGACATCGCCTGTTGCAGCCGGTACTGAAGCTGCTGAACCCGTTGCTGAGCACGGTGAATGCGCGGCTGTGGCTGCTGTTGCGTCAGGCGTTGCTGCAAGCGATCGGTGCGGCGCAGCATCTGACGCAGCTGGTTTTGCATGGCTTCATCAAGACGACGCCGCAGTTTAAACAAGGCGGTTTGCTGACGCGCCAGACGTAAATGTGGATGCTGTTGTTGCAGACGGTGATTCAGACGCGTGAAGCGCTGGGTCAGCTGCGCGAGATAATAATCCATCGCCATTTCGAGGCGCTGCTGCTGTGACTGTATCTGGCGCAGCAGTTCCAGCTGATTACGGCTGATCAGCTCGGCGGCAGCAGACGGCGTCGGTGCGCGTAAATCCGCGACAAAATCGGCAATCGTCACATCGGTTTCGTGGCCGACGGCGCTGACGATAGGAATGCGGCTGGCAAAAATTGCCCGTGCCACACGCTCATCGTTAAAGCTCCACAAATCTTCCAGCGAACCACCGCCGCGTCCGACAATCAGCACATCCACTTCTTCGCGGGCGTTCGCTAACTGAATGGCACGGACAATCTGGCCCGGCGCATCTGCGCCCTGAACGGACGTCGGATAGATAATGACGGGCAACGACGGGTCACGACGCTTTAAGACATTCAGGACGTCATGCAGCGCAGCGCCGCTGGCGGAAGTAATCACCCCCACGCATTTAGCGGGCGAGGGCAGCGGTTGTTTAAACTGCGCATCAAACAGACCTTCGGCGGCCAGTTGTTGTTTCAGTAAATCGAATTTCTGCTGTAACAGACCGTCGCCCGCTTCCTGCATGCTTTCTGCAATCAGCTGATAATCGCCACGCGGTTCGTACAACGTAATCGTCGCGCGCACCAAAACCTGCTGGCCGTTTTGCGGACGGAACGTCGTGCGGCGATTGGAATTGCGGAACATCGCGCATTTGACCTGCGCACGGTCATCTTTGAGCGTGAAATACCAGTGGCCGGAGGAAGGCTGAGAGAAGTTTGAAATCTCACCGGAGAGCCAGACCTGACCCATTTCGTTTTCCAGCAACTGTCGGACCGTCTGATTGAGGCGGCTTACGGTAAAAATAGGAGGCGAAGAAGGTAGCGACATGTGATCCAGATCAAATTCAAAAACAGAGACTTAATCGAACGATACTACATGCCCGCAAAAGGTAATCAAGAAGTTTTTGAAATAGTTCTGGTCGAAATGCCTACTCACCTGTATACTCCCGCTGCAATATTTTATCTTTTCCGCATCCACCTTGGTGAGATATTGCCCATGCTACGTATCGCAAAAGAAGCACTAACGTTCGACGACGTTCTCCTTGTTCCAGCCCACTCCACAGTTCTGCCCAATACTGCCGACCTCGGTACTCAACTGACCGCTAAAATCCGTCTGAATATCCCTATGCTGTCCGCAGCCATGGATACCGTGACTGAAGCGAATCTGGCGATTGCTCTGGCGCAGGAAGGCGGCCTCGGATTCATCCACAAGAACATGTCTATTGAGCGTCAGGCGGAAGAAGTCCGTCGCGTGAAGAAGCATGAAAGCGGCGTTGTTGCTGACCCTAAAACAGTCACACCATCGACCACTTTGCGTCAGGTTAAAGAACTCACCGAAATTAACGGTTTTGCCGGTTATCCGGTCGTGACTGAAGAAAACGAACTGGTCGGTATTATTACCGGTCGTGACGTGCGCTTCGTGACCGATCTGGAACAGCCTGTGACTGCGGTCATGACGCCGAAAGAGCGTCTGGTCACCGTCAAAGAAGGCGAAGCCCGCGAAGTCGTGCTGCAAAAAATGCACGAAAAACGTGTAGAGAAAGCGCTGGTTGTTGACGCGCAATTCCATCTGCTCGGTATGATCACCGTAAAAGACTTCCAGAAAGCTGAGCGTAAACCAAATGCCTGTAAAGATGAGCAGGGCAGCCTGCGCGTCGGTGCAGCGGTTGGTGCAGGCGCGGGCAATGAAGAACGTATCGATGCGCTGGTTGCTGCCGGTGTTGACGTCCTGCTGATTGACTCCTCTCACGGCCATTCCGAAGGTGTTCTGGAACGTATCCGCGCCACCCGCGCTAAATACCCGGATCTGCAAATCATTGGCGGTAACGTTGCCACTGGCGCAGGTGCTCTGGCACTGGCGAAAGCCGGTGTGAGCGCAGTGAAAGTCGGTATCGGTCCTGGCTCCATCTGTACCACCCGTATCGTGACCGGCGTTGGTGTTCCACAAATCACCGCTGTTTCTGACGCGGTTGAAGCGCTGGAAGGCACCGGTATTCCGGTTATCGCTGACGGCGGTATCCGCTTCTCCGGTGACATCGCAAAAGCCATCGCTGCTGGCGCAAGCTGTGTGATGGTTGGCGGGATGCTGGCTGGTACAGAAGAATCTCCGGGCGAAATCGAGCTGTATCAGGGGCGTTCGTACAAATCTTACCGCGGCATGGGTTCTCTGGGCGCGATGTCCAAAGGCTCTTCTGACCGTTACTTCCAGACTGATAACGCCGCCGACAAACTGGTACCGGAAGGTATTGAAGGTCGCGTCGCATATAAAGGCCGTCTGAAAGAAATCATCCACCAGCAAATGGGCGGTCTGCGCTCCTGTATGGGGCTGACTGGTTGTGCTACCATCGACGACCTGCGCACCAAGGCTGAGTTTGTCCGCATCAGCGGTGCAGGGATCCAGGAAAGCCACGTACATGACGTGACGATTACCAAAGAGTCACCGAACTACCGCATGGGTTCTTAATCCCATAGTCGCTGCTGCGCGTCGGCGAGCCGGCGTTGGAAGCTGGCTCAAAATGCTCATTTACGTCATGTAAACTGCGCTTTTTCGCCAGCTTCCGCCTTGCCTAATCTTAGCTCGCGAGCGCCTGGATCGAGTCACTACAAATTAATACCCAGCCCGTTATTTCCGGGCTGATTAATATTCCGTTTTAACGCTTTTATTGCTTTCTGGAAAACGCCCCCTCATGAGCGAAAATATTCACAAGCACCGTATCCTGATCCTCGATTTCGGCTCCCAGTACACCCAACTTGTTGCGCGCCGCGTGCGTGAACTGGGTGTCTATTGCGAACTCTGGGCCTGGGACGTAACCGAAGCCCAAATCCGCGAATTCAATCCGAACGGGATCATCCTGTCCGGCGGCCCGGAAAGTACCACCGAGCATGACAGCCCGCGCGCCCCTGATTACGTTTTCGAAGCCGGTGTACCGGTTCTGGGCGTCTGCTACGGCATGCAAACCATGGCGATGCAGTTAGGCGGCCATGTTGAAGGCTCAAACGAGCGCGAATTTGGTTATGCGCAGGTTGAAGTTCAGACTGAAAGCGCGCTGATCCGCGACATTCAGGATGCCCTGAGCGAGAACAACAAACCGCTGCTCGACGTCTGGATGAGCCACGGCGATAAAGTGACGGCTATCCCGTCTGATTTCGTGACCGTTGCCAGCACCGAGACCTGCCCGTTTGCCATTATGGCCAACGAAGAAAAACGCTTCTACGGGGTGCAGTTCCACCCGGAAGTGACGCACACCCGTCAGGGTCTGCGTATGCTCGAGCGTTTCGTGATGGATATCTGCGAGTGCGAAGCCCTGTGGACGCCAGCGAAAATCATCGAAGACGCCGTAGAACGTCTGCGTGTACAGATTGGCGACGACCACGTGATCCTCGGCCTGTCCGGCGGCGTTGACTCCTCCGTCACCGCCATGCTGCTGCACCGTGCAATCGGTGAGCGTCTGACCTGCGTATTCGTGGATAACGGCCTGCTGCGTCTAAATGAAGCGGATCAGGTTCTGGAAATGTTCGGCGACCGTTTCGGTCTGAATATCGTTCACGTTGCCGCCGAAGAGCGTTTCCTGTCTGCGCTGGCTGGGGTTGATGAGCCAGAAGCCAAACGTAAAATCATTGGCCGCGTCTTCGTAGAAGTGTTTGACGAAGAAGCCTGCAAGCAGGATGAAGTGAAATGGCTGGCGCAGGGCACTATTTACCCTGACGTCATCGAATCTGCAGCGTCTGCCACCGGTAAAGCGCACGTGATCAAATCGCACCACAACGTGGGCGGTCTGCCGAAAGAAATGAAACTGGGTCTGGTTGAGCCGCTGAAAGAGCTGTTCAAAGACGAAGTGCGTAAAATCGGTCTGGAACTCGGTCTGCCATACGACATGCTTTACCGTCACCCGTTCCCGGGGCCAGGTTTAGGCGTTCGCGTGCTGGGCGAAGTGAAGAAAGAGTATTGCGACCTGTTGCGTCGCGCCGATGCGATCTTCATCGAAGAACTGCATAAAGCCGATCTGTACAACAAAGTCAGCCAGGCCTTTACCGTCTTCCTGCCAGTCCGCTCCGTTGGCGTGATGGGCGATGGCCGTAAATACGACTGGGTGGTTTCCCTGCGCGCAGTTGAAACTATCGACTTCATGACCGCGCACTGGGCGCACCTGCCGTATGATTTCCTCGGCCGCTGCTCCAACCGCATCATCAACGAAGTCAACGGCATTTCCCGTGTGGTGTATGACATCTCCGGTAAACCGCCGGCAACGATTGAGTGGGAATGATTCGGCAATATATCCTTAGCCGATAACTAGCTCTTAAAGCCCGCTGCTGTTGCAGGGGGCTTTTTTTTATATCTGTTTTAATTGTTGTCATAGCCAATGACTTTGTTAGCTTTTCGCTTTAGGCACTATTGCCGATAGTGAAATAAAGATCCCTGAAATTGCTGAAAAAATGAGTGGAAAAATAAATGCATCAGAATTTCTCAGAGGATTATTTATATCCAGTAAAATAACAATAAAGAAAAGACTATTGGCAAAAGTGGCTGATGAAAATATTTCCCCTACTTTATATTGGAGGTTCTCCAGTGAAAATGCCGGTGTTTTTATCGAAAATGCATCCCATGTCAGATGAACAAAAATATAACTCACGCAGAGATAACAATAGAAGTGCGCAAGCTGATCTGAATTGACGGGAAGGTACCAGTGTAATTCTCGCAACTCACTTTCTCCGTATGCTCTTTAGATACAGGAGTGGCAACAACACCGCACCGATGGCCGCCATTGAAAGCAACAGTCTGTCCGTGACGATAAGTTCCGGTAGTGCAAGAGAAATACCGCCAGTGAATGCATATCCTGCACCTGCGCCGCCGAGTATGGCTTTGAAAAATGTCGTGATGTCGAATTCCATTTTTAATCTCCCTGATAACGAAAGGCAGATTACTCAAGTTTTAAAACACCTGCAAATTAAAACGGAATTTGTGATAGTTATATTTTCATAGTTACGAGGCCTGTTCCAAAAAACATAACGCCAGAATGCTGGGGAGATACCCTTGCATTAATAAATGTTCAGGTAACATAAAACGTTATTTCAGATGCGCCGGGAACCCATTTATCCCCGGTGTAATGTCCGGCTGCAGTGTCAGTACCGGAATATCACATCACCGCCATTTTGCTGACGGCATCCAGCGCGGATTTCCATTCATCAGTGGCTGCGTGAGTTTATTGCTGATTCAGTATGAAAAAAGGCAGCCATCTGGCTGCCCTGATTGTGATGCGGTGACGAAAATTACTCGTTAAACAACCTGGTGTCGTTCGCCAAACTATCAACCACGGTTTTCAAATCGTTCGCGGTGACTTTTTGTGTATCGTTAGAAACTTGTTTTCCGAAGCCTTTACGGACGACTTTAATTACCGGTTTACCGGTTGCTGAGTCAATCAGCTCGCCTTCGAAATACACTTCGGTATCACGCGTGCGGTGGCCGGTCGCGGTTTCAGTACCGGCAATGACCAGCGCAACCGGGATCACTTCATAGAATTGCAGACCTTCAGCCGAAGTATTCACACCGGTGATTGCACCTTTAAAGATCAAGGTACGCGGCCCCGCGTGATCTGTCAGAGGCAAACGCTCAGCGAGCGCAGGTTTCATACGGCTGTTAGCATAATCCAGAACGCCCTGCAGGGTTTCCTTGCTGATTTGCTCAGTAGGCTGAGGCTCCGGATAGAACTTAATCGGTTCGTATTTGATGTAGGAGTAGTTGGCTTTTTTGAACGAAGGGTCAATCCAGCGAAGAACCGGATTGCCACCTGCAGTTTTGACTTCCTTAAGGCCGGAATAGTCCCCCAGGAAACCAGAGAATTTATCCGCTTGAGTGACGTGGTTGGTACAACCGGCTAAAAACAGTACGCCAGCGACTGCAGCAACCTGCATCAGTTTTATTCTTTTCATTCGTACCCTCGAAATATTTTAAGGAAGACCAAGTATGTATAGCACTGTTGCGGAATTTAACCTGTTAACTACAAAGAAAAATTGATATCCGTCAGGATCGCAAAAAAACGGTTGTGTGAGGTAATCATTTCTTCTTCAATTATTTTTTTGATGAATGAAACAGATAGTATTCGCCCTTTGGACTTTCCCCTGTAGCCATGATGTTCCAGCCTTTTGACAGGTAAAAATCGACTGATTTTTTACTCTTTACTAAACATTTCAGAGAGCCCTGACGGGTAAACGTCTCTTGCGCCGCGCGAAGCAACGCCGAACCTGCGCCGGTTCCCTGATATTTGGGATCAACAAACAGGTTATGCAGGAAATCCTCCTGAGTGAAAATCGAGGCGAAGCCCAGCAAATGTCCGTCACGTTCCGCGACCAGTATCTTTTCGCCGATAACCGCACGATCAAAATCTTCCAGCTGAAAATCATCCTCCAGCCATGTCCAGGTGTGCTTTCGGGAGGCCAGATACAACGTGCGTAAAAACGGGCGGTCTGCTTCTTCATAAGGCCGGATTTTGAGGGGTGATGGCAAAACGTACTCTCCCTGAAAGCAAATGCTTAAAAATTTATCTATCGCATCTCATGTTTATGGGAGATGCGATTACAAGACGTAATATTACAGATAACCCGTTAATTATTGAACGGATTATGCCAGGGAGGCCCGTAAATCTTAAATGAGAATGTTGCCTCTGTTGGCATCCCATCTATAAATGCTTGCCATTCTTTAGAATGTTGACTGTTTATTTCTTCCGGGCCATATATTGTTCCATTATACATAGTATAAGGATTGGATTTTTTATAGGCATACCAGGTAATCGCATTTCCCTGAGTGCTGTCCCGTGCTGATAATCTGAGTGTATATTTAGAACCTTTCAATAAAGGTGTTGAATTAAAATCAAAAGAATTCCAGGCATTGTCGTTGATTCTATTTATATTTAAGTTTTGCTTTGCGATGACTTTGCCTGAGTTGTCAGTTATTTCCAGTGACAGTATGCCAGTGTTGATTCTTGCGTACGTAGCCAGATTCAGATCAACCTTATCCACCGAATTATACTGGGCAATAAAACTTTGCTCAAATGCGTGATCTTTTGTGAGTTCACCTAATACTGTATTGGTATTAGTTTGTCCAAAATAAGGGTGGGTTATATTGATTACTGAAGGATAAAATGCAGGGTAAAAAGAAGATAAAGTCGTGCAAGATATTAACAGACCAAGGGTTAGCTTTATAAAATTGTTCTTTATACTATGAATGGCTATGGCGTAAATGATAACCATGGCAGGGAGAAAACCAAAGAAATATCGTGCTTGCATAGCACCGGGATATCCCGTTTTAACATTTAGCCTATGTATAGTAATGAAGTAAAAAAGCATGAACAATGAGAATGATATCCAGCTTAAAGCAATAAATCGCCATTGTGTTGAACGTTCTTTGATTTTTCTATAAATGACGATTAAAGATAATATTGGCAACAAGAACAATGTCAGACCCAGGATTTGTCGTCTGATGTCCCAGTCATCGAATGGTTTGTGTCCATATGGCGATAATAAGGTATATAAGTTTGACTCGTAAAAAGCAGTGATATACTCCATTTTTGTATAGCGTGGTGCGTCAGGATTAGCTGCATGGAACCAATCGCTGGGATCTCCCTGAGGAGCCGGGAAAAATTTGCCATACGTGAATTGCATATAACCATAATACCCCGCAACACATAACATTGAGAGGAGAACGTAGATAAAGTCCACACGTTTTAACTGACTGCACTTTATGAGCAGTTTTTTGTTTTCAATAATGGTGAAAATAAAAAGAATACAAACGACAGACAAAGCCCCTGTGGCCTTTGTCAGAGAAACGATAACCCCTCCCGCTAATATATAATGCAATGTTTTTCTGGTTGGACCACAATTATAATACAGGCTAAGACCATAGAACACCAGAGCACACCCAAAAATCATCAGAGGGTCATTATTTATTGAGGCACTCAGCAGGACAAACATCGGTATGCTGATAAGAACCAGCATTGAGAGAATAACTGATTCATTATTTACTCTAAAAGCCTTCAGGCTTTTGTAGATAAACAGTAACGTAAGTGAAGATATGAAGAAATTGACAATACGTAAAGATTTATAAAGCGGTGAGTTGAGAAAAATGGCAATTTTATCTATTGCACCCGCGATGATATAATAAAGCGCTGGGTGTTCGAGCCTGTTCAGTTTTATCGAATCGTATGTTTTCCCATTTGCATAATCAGGGAAGCCGTGTTTGGCAACATCGAGAACATAGCCGAGATGCGGGTTTTCATCAGGAAAATAACCCAAGCCTGAATTTAAATAGTATCCTGTGCAAAGTATCAAAAAAATCACCAGAATGAGTATGGCAATTTTATTTATATGTAACAGGCTCATGATTTTTTATCCCTTTTGCCGTTTGACAGAGTAAATGCATAAAAGTAGAAGATGACATCCCCGATAACGGTGACGAAACGTCCTAATACCACAGCCAGCAATAATTCAGATTCCGGAATAATAGATTGCAGGCAGAAAACGATAACTAATTCTCTAATGCCTACTCCTGCTGGAGCCCCCGGCGTGACCAGTCCGGCAAGCCATGCAATGGTGTAAGCTCCAAATATATAAACATAGTAGCTGAATTGAATCCGATCTTTGAATGAAATTTCCGTTAATATAAAGGTGAATATTATTGATGAAATGGAAAGAAATAACAATTGCAATAAGAAGGCATATGACATCGCCCGACTCAGAAGCAGTTTTATTACAGTGAATGTCGTGATAATACTTAACGCGGTGATTATTATTCCGACTATTTGTGGTATGGACGGAAATACAATCGGAATAATTAAAAATATAGAGGTGGCACCCGCTATTGCTATCAATATTAATTCATACAAGCTGGATTTTAGAACACCTTTTGAAGGATATCCTGAAGCCATAGCAATAGCTTGCCTTCCCGCTATGTGAAAAATATTTCCGGGAATATATTTAGCCAGTTGAGATATGCCATAGGTTTTGATTGCCCATTTTTTTTTGACTGAAATATCGAAATGAAGCAAAATGTTTTTCCATGCAACAGCCAGCAACAAGTTTATCATGCCATAACATATTGCCATTAACGCAATTAATATCCACGAAGAAAGAGGTAAAGATTGGATGTGAGCTTTTTGCCAATAACTATGCAAACGCACCACGACAAAAATGACACCAATTATTGCCAATCCACTCCCCACGCAATTAAGCGCAATCTTTATCGTCGATTTATTAAATTTTAACGCTGACGACATAAAATCATTGTCCATGGTAATGGGCTTTTCACTTCAACAATAATGAAGTGTTTTTCGACTAGTTCTATAAATGATTTTTTTGACCAATGTTGTAAGTGGCCAGGAGTATTCCCCATATCTTTGATATATTTCCCGCGGGCAAGATTAAGTACACGCCACAGAGGTTCTCTGGGAACACTCAATATCACATAATCATCGGCGACTTTTTTTATTGCCTTTAATCCTGCTTCAGGATCTTCCAGATGCTCAAGAACCTCGCAGCAGACAATCAGTTCGGCTGAATCCTCCTCTTTGTTGAGGTCGTAAATACTTCTTGTTTTGAATAATGAAGCAGGCAAATTTGTCGCGGTAGAGTTTTCTTTTGCAATATTAATGACTTGCTGTGAAAAGTCACATCCCCTTGCATCAATTCCTTCTTTATTCCACTTGAGAACCCAATATCCTTCACCACAGCCCACTTCATGGATCGTCTTCGGGGCGACGGTGGCGACAAGCCCCGAAAGAGAATTCTCAAATCCTTTCATCATCCAGCGTACTATTGGGTTTTTAGACGCATATTTATCGTAATTATTACCTACAACAATACCATCTTCCGTTTTTCCACCTGCTATTTTTATGGCCATCATTTATCCTGTTGTAATAATTTTCTATTGTTTATAATTTATCTTTTTCAACGTCATTATTTTTGCGATCAAAAAATTGAGGTTCTCTGTTATGCAATTGTGCAGTTTTAAACCTCAAATCCTCAAGCAATTTCCTGTTAGCAGAAAGTAAGTCTGCAACAAATGCAATCAGTATGGTCTGGAATCCCATACCCAACAAGATGGATGCCAATATCAGAGACTGTATATTCCCAGCACCATCTCCCGTGAAGTATTTGAATAGGAAACGCAAGCCGATTAAAAATCCAATGGAAAAAAGCGTCAGGCCAATTGTTCCAAAAAATCTGAATGGTCGATAGATAACGAATATTCTTATGATTGTTATTATGCTTCTTTTGATATATGAAAATGTACTTTTCACCAGTCTTGAAGGGCGTAAGTCTTCATTTACTCTTACAGGTACGGAAGTAATCGATATATTTTTTTGCCCAGCCTGGATAATAGTTTCAAGCGTATAAGTATAATCACTGAAAACGATGAGTTTTTGAGCCGTTTCGCGATTAATTGCACGAAAACCACTTGGCGCGTCAGGAATGTTTGTTTTACTGGCTGTCCGGACAACCCAACTTCCCAGCTTTTGTAGTGATTTTTTTAGGGGAGAAAAATGTTCAATCGCCTGAATTGGCCTTTCTCCGACAACGAATTCTGCCTGCTGAGCAAGAATGGGGGCAACTAACTTTGGAATATCATCTGCATTATATTGGTTATCAGCATCAGTGTTGACGATGACGTCGGCGCCACGTTTCAAACAGGCATCAATCCCGGTCATGAAAGCGTAAGCCAAACCTTTGTTTGTTTTATGACTGATTATATGGTCTACACCATTTTTTTTGGCCACTTCAACGGTATCATCCAAACTGCCATCATCAATGATAAGCCATTCAACACTATCGAAGCCTTCAACATGTCGGGGCAAAGCATTCAGTGCAATTGCGAGCGTACCACCTTCATTAAAGCAAGGTATTTGTATGATTAGTTTCACACCGCATTCCTCTGTTAATTCAAACTTATAATATCAATAACTTCAATGTAATTAATTAGATAAATCGGAAAGTTCCTGGCTATTTTATGGCCAGTTTAAAGCCAGTCAATACCATGTACAGACTAGCAGAAGTGTCATATTAATCTAAAAAACCACTAAGAGAGAAGACGTCATCATGGATGTATCCCCTGTGACAGGGGCAAACAGCGGAACGGGGTTATCTCCGATAGCAGTGACTTTTATCGCATTTCCTGATTGATCTTCTGACCCTCGCCACCAATAATGCTTCCTTGACTCGGGGTGCCCGCTGTAAAGCAGGGCTGAGATTTTACCCGTATTACCTGATCTGGATTATGCCAGCGTAGGGAAGTCAGGTATCTCTCCTGATACCGCCTTCTTTAGCGCCGGTAGGGAGACTTATGAATACCCGACCTACCTTGTTGCCCGGCTCTACAGCCGCCACTTCTCTGAAACAACTCCGCCTCTCTGCGCCGCTGGTCCACTGCCTGACCAACGACGTCGTGCAATCTTTTACTGCCAATGTCCTGCTGGCGCTGGGGGCGTCCCCTGCGATGGTGGTTGATCCCGCCGAAGCCGCGCAGTTCAGTGCCATTGCTGATGCTTTGCTGGTGAATGTCGGCACGCTGACCCGTCTTCATGCCGATGCGATGCTGGCAGCTGTTCACGCGGCTCATCAGGCCGGAAAGCCCTGGGTACTGGATCCCGTCGCTGTCGGTGGCCTGAGCTGGCGCACCGAATTTTGCCTTGAACTCATCACGCTTAAACCTGCTGCCATTCGTGGTAATGCGTCCGAAATTCTTGCGCTCAGCGGACTCAGCGCGTCCGGCCGTGGCGTTGACAGCGGTGATGACTCCCTGTCAGCTTTACCTGCCGCACAACAGCTGGCGCGTAACACCGGCGCGATTGTCGCTGTCACCGGTGAAACGGATTATGTCACTGACGGCGAACGCAGCCGGTCCGTAGCAGGCGGGCATACGATGATGACCCGCATTGTTGGCACCGGATGCGCCCTGTCAGCCGTGGTGGCGGCCTTTGTGGCTTTACCGGGCGACCGGCTGGATAACGTTGCCGCTGCCTGTCGCGTGATGTCATGTGCCGGTGAACGTGCCTGTGCAGCCGTAAACGGACCGGGCAGTTTCACGCCTCAGTTCCTCGATAATCTGTATTTGATAGATGAGCAGTGGCTGAACGGGAAGGAGAGGCAATGAAACGGATTAATGCACTGACGATTGCAGGCACGGATCCGAGCGGCGGAGCGGGGATCCAGGCAGATTTAAAAGCCTTCTCGGCGCTGGGTGCGTACGGTACCAGCGTGATCACCGCGCTGGTGGCGCAGAATACCCGCGGCGTGCAGTCAGTTTATAACATTGAGCCGGAGTTTGTTTCGGCGCAGCTGGATTCCGTACTGAGCGACGTTCGTATCGACAGCACGAAAATCGGCATGCTGGCAAACAGTCAGATTGTGGACGTGGTTGCGGAGCGGCTCAGACATTATCAGCCGCCTTTTGTGGTGCTGGATACCGTGATGCTGGCGAAAAGTGGCGATCCGCTGCTACTGCCGGAAGCCGTGGATGCCGTGCGCCGTTTGCTGATCCCGCAGGTATCCATTATTACGCCAAATCTGCCGGAAGCCGCCGCGTTGCTGGAGTGTGCGACTGCGACTAATGAAACCGAAATGCGGGAGCAGGGAGAAGCGTTACTGGCGATGGGATGTGGCGCGGTGCTGATGAAAGGCGGTCATCTGAGTGATGAGGAAAGCCCTGACTGGCTGTTTGAGGCAGGTTCACGCGAGCGGTTTACCGCGCCGCGTGTGGACACCCGTCACACCCATGGCACAGGATGCACGTTATCTGCGGCGCTTGCAGCATTGCGACCGCGGCATAACAACTGGGCCGATACCGTACGCGAAGCCAAAGAATATTTGCAGCAGGCGCTGATGCAGGCCGATTCTCTGGAGGTTGGTCACGGCATCGGCCCGGTCCATCATTTCCACCGCTGGTGGTAACAGCAGATTACGCGCGGCGCTGGGTTTCGCTCAGCGCCTGTTCAGCCTGATGAAATTTAGTCAGAGCCTGTTGCAGATGCACGGCGTCAAACGGGTTCAGCGGATAGAATTTCTCCTCTTTACGCGGACGCAGCATGATGCGGATTTTGTTCGCTGAAACCCTTTCAAACAGATAGCTGGCGATATCCTCGTTTTCTTCGTCCTTCCATGACAGCAGTAATGCCGCGTGCTCACCGGTGCGGCGGCCAATAAATTGTTCGTGCGACCACAAGCCTTCAAATTCGCCATCTTTTTGTAGTTTTTTACCGCTGAACCACGATGATTCTGCCAGTGTCCACAAAGCCTGTGGTGAGATTTCCTGATGTAACTGACGCCACAGCGGGCGGTTGTTGTCCATTTGCCAGCAGGCCATGCCGAGATAATCATTCAGCTCGCGCCAGTCACTTTCCAGCCTTTCCCGTAATTCAGGATCCTGCACATGGATAAATTGTTGCAGGCCGGTCGCCTGTTCGCCCAGTTTGTTATAGGCAATGACGGTCATTGTGCGGGGCTTGCGACGGAAGGTCACCCACAACAAAAATTTAGGGATGCGGAAGGTAATAGCCTGGACGGTGAGTTTGTAACGGTTGCCACTTGATAGCACCAGGCCATTCGACGTGCCGCGTTTATCCTGATAATTTCTGACGACCACAACGCTGTTCTGGCCCATCCAGCCCATCACGTAATGTTCTTTTTCACTTTCAGCCACATCCAGATCTTGCACGATTTGCGTGATTTTTTCGTTATCGAGTTGAGAGAGGGAAAGTGACTGATCGGCGCTGTAATAGCTTTTATTCTGGGGGACGGCAGCTGGCATAAGAGTATCCACGGTGTTGATGTGGTTTACAGCTTACACTAAGTTGTCATACAGATTTTAGGGCTAACCCGCAAAATTTGCACTTCGTCGTGAACTTTCTGTGTCACAGAGGCGGTTATTAATGAGGGCAAGGACGAAATTTTACGAGGCGTCTCGACAAAAATAACATGGAGTATTGTTAATTGCAGAGTGGGGATTATTCTTTCGGCATTATTTTGATGCGCGGGAATAAGCAGGATATATGACGTTACATGAAAAGATAATTTGCGAAACATTATCGACGATGAATGCGGCTTTTGTTCAGTTAAATGTTCCGCTTATTATAAGGCGTATTCGCCGGAGTGATATTATCTGGCAGCAGCGTCGTGCGAGACGTAATTTACTGCAACCTGAGAAAAATCTGCTTAACTGGCAATGGTTATTTAAGCAGTATAGAAAAAATAAACCTCGTGAATCCGGTTTAGAACAGACGGCTTATGTGTTTTGTCTCAACAATCCTCAGCAGGAGCGGGCTGCGTTCTTGCTAAAGTCATGCCGGCCTGTGACCGGACCTCTCGAGTTAAACTCGCTGGAAAATTTTTTTCGCAAGACAAAAGGGCATCCTCTCATGGGAAAAATGCTACGTTATAGTTTAAGTATGATGGTTATCTATGCCGACAGTCTTAATGAAAATAAAATTCTGAAAAAAGAGAGTGCTAAATTCATTATCAAGGATATTGTTAACGAAGCTGTTATGAGCTTTTATATCTATGAAGCACCAATGACTCAGGTGGCTGGAAAGATGGAATGCGAGTCTACGTACTATTTGTTGAATGAATATGTGAAAGCTAATTTTGTTAATCGACATTGTTAGTAATTGATTTAATCATTTTTAATAATACTGGATATATAACCAATATAATTTACTTATCAGGAGTTGCACATGGAATTGGACATGGAAAAAATGCGTCATTTGACCCCACGACAGGTGAAGATGGTGGAGAAAATTGTCGGATTTCTGAGATATTGCGATGAGATACGTCCAGAGGGAGACGCAGACGATCTCGACGTCTTTGGTCCGCCGGAAGCTTACTACCATCCATCAAACAACTTCAGTAAATTACCCTGAAGTGAAGTATCGCCTCCCGCGGTTGTGTTGATTTCACAGCGCGGGAAGTAAAATTTTACTCGGCATCAAACCAGTCGCTGTTTTGCTCGGCAATCGGTGTGATGGTTGAAATCATTTCCTGCAGATGGATACGGATGGCTTTTTCCGCGGCATCCGGGTCACGGGCTTTGAGCCCTTCAAAGATGGCGTAATGCTGCGCAATCAGACTTTCCGGAGGTGACACCTTACTCAGCGTTAAAAAGCGCACGCGATCCATCGTCGCTTTAATGTGTTCGACCGTTTCCCACGCCAGTTTGCAATCTATGACCTGCGCAATTGTGCGGTGGAATTCATCATCGAGAAGTAAAAATTCCTGCGTCTGCTGACTTTTTGCTGCCAGAGTTTGGCGTTCGAGATTGTGTTCGAGCAGCGCCAGATCTTTGTCTGTCGCGACCATTGCCGCACGGCGTACCACGGCAGTTTCGACGGCTTCACGAATGAAACGGCCGTCCGCTACACGTTTAGATGAAATTTTCATCACATAGGTACCGCGCTGCGGCAAAACTTGTACCAGTCCGGCTTCGGCCAGTTTGATAAAGGCTTCGCGAACGGGCTGGCGGGACACATTGAAACGGGTGGATATTTCCTTTTCCGACAGAAATGCTCCCGGTGCGATGGCACAGGTGACGATGTCCTGACGCAAGGTGCGGTAAATCTGCTGATTAACCGGCACATTACTGAGAAATTCAAAGGAGTCTGTCATGGGCAAATGTTGTCTTTATAGTCGGGAAGCCATAATACTAACATGAGTTTTCTCAGGATTTTGAGATTGTTAGCGCAAGAATTACTGTGAATTGATATGTTCACGACAATACAGTTTTTTGTAGGCGGCGGGTGTGATGCCCAGCAGTTTGCGAAATACCCGGCGGAAATAGGCCACATCATTAAAGCCGGTCAGGCGAGCAACGTCCGCCACATTGCCGGTATTGGCCAGTAAAAGCTTTTCAGCTGCCGTCACCCGTTGCTTATGCAGCGCATCGGTCAGCGTCATCTGGAACGTCAGACGAAAAACCCGCCCGAGATAATCTGCGTTGCAGTGCAGGCGTTCAGCCAGCCCCGTCGCACCCAGTGGTAAATGAAATTGTGTTGTGATCAGCTGGCGCGCTTTATACGCCAGCGCAACGCCGGGACCATCAGGTTCGACGTTTTCCGGCCAGGCGCGACAGACTTCCTGTAAAAGTAATAGCAAGAACAACTCAAGGGAATTTCCGCCGCGTTCCTGTTCATATAAAAATAATCTGAAGAGCGTCAGAATAGTCTCCCGGTCTTTGACTTTACAGTGTTGTGGAATATCCAGCTGTATAGAGGGATTATTTTGCTGTGATTGGATAATTGCCACGTCTTTCACGAAATCAAAATGCAACCAGTAAAATTTTAAATCAGAATCGAATGTGGTTAGCCCTTTATGTGCACGTCCGGGGAATAATAATAAACTTTCGCCTTCATGCACGTCAAAACGTGTATTTTCCTCCTGCAATGACAAGGTGCCATGGACCACATAAATTAACTCATGCGAACTGAGTCTCCGGGTCGGATGTGTGCCAATTCCTCTTGAAATGAACAGGCCGCCATTTTGAACTTTCACGGGGTAATTTACTGGAAAAGCAAGGCATTCAGTCATTTTACAGGCTTCCGGCGGGATGTTTAAGCCTGACCCTAGCACAGGGATGGGCGACTGCCAGTGACGTGGCGGGAGGTTTTGATCTGCTTCACAGATTGAAACTGCAAGTCGGAATTGTCCCGTTTAACTACTTTATCCTCCTCTTGTTGACGTGATGCCTCTGTGCCAGATTGACCGCGTACCTTATTTATTCTTCGGAATGATGTGAATAATCAGCCTTATTTATCCTGTTCCTGATGCTTATTAATAACGATATAAAAGCGAGGAAAAAACATGTCAACGGATTCCATTAATACCGGCGCATCCCCGGTAACGGGTGAGGGAGGAATAATTTCAGCCAACGCTAAACTTTCTGTGAGTGAGAAAATAGGTTATGGGCTGGGAGATGCTGGTGGCACGATAATAACCTGTCTGATCACCAGTTTTCTGACATTTTTTTATACCGATGTTTTCGGCCTGACGCCTGCGATTGTCGGCACGCTGTTTATTTCCCTGCGTGTGATTGACGCGATTTCTGATCCACTGATGGGCATTCTGGCTGACCGCACGCAAAGCCGCTGGGGACGTTTCCGGCCGTGGCAATTGTGGATTGCGTTACCGATTGGCGTCGTGGGTTTCCTGACGTTTACCGTGCCCGGTCTGAGTGGCGACGCCAAAATTGCCTACGCCTTTTTCACGTATTTTCTGCTGTCCGTGTCTTACACGGCGATCAATGTGCCGTACTGTGCCCTGATTAACACCATGACCACCGATCATCGTGAGGTCATTTCCTGCCAGTCCTGGCGTTTTGTGCTCTGCGGTGTGGCGGGATTCATGGTGTCTGTCGGGTTGCCCTGGCTGGTACAGGTGCTGGGCAAAGGGAATGCTGCAGCCGGATATCAGCAGGGTGTCGGTCTGTTGTGCGCCGTTGCGGTGGTGATGTTTCTGTGGTGCTTCTTCACTGTGCGTGAGCGCCTGCCGCTGGCGCTGCTCGGCCAGTTCAGCGTTAAAGAACATATCCGTGGCATGTTGAAAAACGACCAGTTGCTGCTGGTATTGCTGATGTCTTTCCTGCTCATCAACGTGTTTAACCTGCGCGGTGGCGGCTACATGTATTTCATCACTTACGTGCTGAAAGGCGGCGCGGGCTATGCCTCGATGTTCTTCGGCATGGTGACGCTGGCATCAATTCTTGGCGCGGTGATCGTCAATCAGCTGACCAAATTTATCGACAGCGTCCGGTTGTACATGATCACCAATCTGGTGCTGGCGGTATTTTCTCTGCTGCTGTGGTTTATGCCCGCCGGTGAGCAGCATCAGACGCTGTGGCTGGGCATCATCTTTGTTCACTGCGTGATCCTCGGTTTCACGCTGCCGCTGCACTTTTCCCTGATGGCCTTCGCCGATGATTACGGACACTGGAAAAATGGTATCCGTTCTTCCGGGATGAATTTCGCGTTCAACCTTTTCTTCATCAAATTAGCCTGGGCATCGAGCGCCGGGATCATCAGCCTGGTGTTCATTCTTGTCTCTTATCAGGCTGGCGCGGAGCACCAGACTGCGGCGTCGCTGAGCGGGATCACTCTTCTGGAAACCCTGTTGCCTGCGGCGATGCATCTTCTGCTGGCGATCACTCTGATGTTCTGCAAGCTCGATAACACATTGCTGACGCGGATGTCGCATGAACTGGCCGCGAAAATTTAATCGTTATTTTTCTATTCAGGAGGTTGTATGTCGTTTTCTCCGGTTGAATCTTTAGAAGTGCCGCTCGATAAGGTCAATATTTCTGACGCGTTCTGGCTGGAATATCAGCGACTGGTCAAAGACGTCGTCGTGCCATATCAGTGGAACGCCCTTAATGATGAGGTCGCTGATGCAGAACCGAGTCATGCCATTGAGAACTTCCGCATTGCTGCCGGGCAAAGTGATGGCGAGTTTTACGGGATGGTTTTCCAGGACAGCGATGTGGCGAAGTGGCTGGAAGCTGTCGGCTATTTACTGGCAAAAACGCCGGATCCTGCGCTGGAAGAAACGGCAGACCAGGTGATCGAACTGGTGGGCGCGGTGCAGCAACCGGACGGCTATCTGAATACGTATTTCACCGTGAAAGAGCCGCAACAGCGGTGGAGGAATCTCGCCGAATGTCACGAGCTTTACTGTGCCGGACATCTGATCGAAGCCGGCGTGGCTTACACTCAGGCAACCGGAAAAACGCGCTTGCTGGAGATCGTCTGTAAACTTGCCGATCACATTGCGGATGTTTTCGGGCCTGGAGATAAACAGCTGCACGGCTATCCCGGTCATCCGGAAATCGAACTGGCGCTGATGCGTTTATATGAAGCTACCGGTGAAACCCGTTATCTCGAGCTGACCCGCTATTTTGTCGAGCAGCGCGGTACAGAGCCGCATTTTTACGATATTGAATATGAAAAACGCGGCAAAACATCGCACTGGAATACTTACGGTCCGGCGTGGATGGTCAAAGATAAAGCTTACAGTCAGGCCCATAAGCCGGTTGCGTTACAGAAGACGGCTATCGGACACGCAGTGCGCTTTGTGTATTTGTACGCCGGCGTCGCTCATCTGGCGCGGTTGAGTCAGGATCAGGAAAAGCGCGAGGTCTGCCAGCGGTTGTGGGAAAACATGACTCAGCGGCAAATGTATATCACCGGTTCAATCGGCTCACAAAGCAGCGGCGAAGCGTTTTCTTCCGATTACGATTTGCCGAATGACACGGCGTACACCGAAACCTGTGCGTCGATCGGGCTGATGATGTTTGCCAACCGTATGTTGCAGATGGATCCTGACAGTCGCTATGCCGATGTGATGGAACGCGCGCTCTACAATACCGTACTGGCCGGAATGGCGCTCGATGGCAAACATTTCTTCTACGTGAATCCGCTGGAAGTGCATCCGAAAAGTATTCCGTTCAATCATATCTATGATCACGTAAAACCAGTGCGTCAGCGCTGGTTCGGTTGTGCCTGCTGCCCGCCAAACATCGCACGACTGCTGGCTTCACTCGGCCATTACATTTATACCCAGCGCCCGGACGGCGTGGACATCAACCTGTATATCGGCAGTGACGTGCAGGCGATGGTCGGCGGTAAACCGTTGCGGCTGAAGCAGTCCGGTGGTTATCCGTGGACAGAGCATGTTCAGATTGAAATAGACACCGATCAGCCGCTTGAAGCCACGCTGGCGCTGCGTTTACCCGACTGGTGCGCCAGTCCGCAGGTGACGCTTAATGGTAAACCGCTGACGCTTTCCACTCTTACGCGCAGCGGATATTTACGTCTGACGCAGGACTGGCAGAAAGGCGATCGCATTGAAATGACATTACCGATGCCGGTAACGCGCGTGAAGGGGAACGCCCTGTTGCGGCACGTTGCAGGTAAAGTGGCAATACAGCGTGGCCCGCTGGTGTATTGCCTTGAACAGGCCGACAACGGCAGTGAACTGCATAACTTTCGCCTGCCTCAGGATGCACAATTCCGCCTGATCTCCGGCAGCGGACTGCTCGCTGGTAAAACGTTATTGCAGACGCAAGGCCTGCGCCGGTTATCAGTTCATGCCGGTCGGCAACCGTTATATAGCTTCAATCCTCCGGAAGAAGAAACGACGATGCAAAGCATGACATTTGTGCCTTACTTTAGCTGGGCGAACAGGGGAGAAGGGGAGATGCGTGTGTGGGTTGATGAGGCGTGATTTGAGTTGATTTGAGCAGAGTTAAGTTTAAGAAAACCCGGCATGATAACCGGGTTTTTTCATGATGCTCAGAACAAGATGTTCAGAACATCAGTTGTGAGACAGGGTCGTGGCCGGGGTCTGTTTGGGTGGTTTAATCACGAAGAACACCAGAATTGCGCCCAGTGCGGCGACGCCACCGGCCAGAATAAAGGCGCTGTCGAAGCGACCAGTGTTTTGTACGATGAAGCCGGTCACGACCGGACCGATGATGCCCGACACGCTGCCGACCAGATGGATAAATCCGCTGGTGCCGCCGACGCGGGATTTATGTACCACGTCCTGAATAATCGCCCAGTAAATAGCGCCGGTTGTGTACAGGAAGAAAATAGATACAGACATCAGGATAACCGCCGGAACCACGCTGGTGACCACGCCAGCCAGTGCGACACAAATCGCTGCGGCTAACAGACTGACGACTAATATAATTTTACGTGACAGTAATAAACGGCCAGTGATATTAAAAATCTTATCGGAAATATATCCGCCCAGAGCCAGGCCGACGAATCCGACAATCCACGGAATAACCGTTGTCAGGCTCATTTCTTTAATGTTCAGACCATGCGCTTGCACCAGATATGCCGGGAACCAGCTGAGGAAGAAGAATAAAATATAGTTGTAGCAGAAGAAGGCAAAAGCCGTCACCAGGATAATGGGCTGGCGTAAATAATAGCCCAGACCATGCGCAGCTTGTGCCAGATCTTCTTCTTCACTGATATTTTCATTTTTCATCTGATCAACTAAACGTAATTCTTCCGGTGAAACACGTTTACTTTTTAGCGGATTGTCCGCAACGGTAAAGAACCAGACCGCCATCCAGATAATCCCGATGGAAGCGATCACCATAAAGGCCGGGCGCCAGCCGAAGGAAATCGCTAAATACCCGACAATCGGCCCGGCAACAGCACCGCCGAGAGGTGAACCGGCGCTGAGCAGTCCCATCGCGGTAGCCGCCTGTTTCTTCGGAAACCATCCGTTGATCATCTTATTTGCCGAGGCACAAATCGGCCCTTCAGCCATACCGAATAATACCCGCAGAATTAACATGGAATAAAAGCCGGTCGCGAAAGCGGTCATACCACAAAATACCGACCATAATCCGACGGCTAATCCCATCACCAGCGTCGGGCCGAATTTATCCACGGCCAGGCCGCCGATAAAGTTAAATATCGCGTAACCGAAGAAGAAACTGCCAAATATCATGCCGAATTGTTCGGGATTAATGGTCAGCTCTTTTTCTATCATCGGGACAGTGATCGACAGCGCCACGCGGTCGAGGTAATTGATCATGTAAACCAGGAACAGCAGGAATACGATGACCCAGCGTAAGTTCTTGAACATAGGTGCTCCACTTGTCGGTGTTGTTTTAATAGTGTTGCGTTTTTTTGTAGGTAGAATATGAGGTACTGCGGACGGGAGGATATTTAAAATCCTCCCGTCATTTTTCAAAAATTGCCAAATATCAGAATGTCAGTAAAACCTTGCAGCAGGAACGCTGATCTTTCTCAAACAGCGTTAATGCAGCTTCCACTTCCCCGGCAGGCATCCAGTGCGTCACCAGCTTTTCGGGCGCGATTTTCCCTTGCTCCATCCATTTAATCACCTGCGGGAACCGGTGGCTGTTCAGGCGCGATGAAAACAGTGAAATCTCCTTGCTGGTAATACTCTGCTGTGTAACCGAACTCGGCTCGCCGGAAAAACCCATCATGCCGATGCGCGCTGCCGGAGAGGCAAGCAAAATCGCTTCCTGCAAAATGGCCGGGTGGCAGGCGGCATCGACAATAAGCGTCGGGCGTACACCTTCGGCAGCCAGTTCATCTGCCACGCTGCGCTCGCTGTTGTTGATGATCCAGTCCGCGCCACTGGCCTGCGCCATCTGCAACCGCTCGTCGATACGGTCGGCGACAATCACTTTCTGCACGCCGTACACGCCCTTCAGTACCTGGATCACCGTCAGTCCCATCGGGCCAGCGCCGTAGATAAGCGCCGTGTCCTGAGGTGTCGGTTTGAGAAAGGCGGTGATATTGGCCGCGATAGTAAAGGGTTCAACCATGCTGGCGAGTTTGTCCGGGATAGCGGCCGGAACCACGTAGGCGTTTTTCGCCGGTGCGCAGGCATAATCACTAAAACCTCCATCGCGGTGGACGCCGATCACCTGCAATTGGGCGCACACATTCGGGCGGCCAATCGAGCACGGATAGCAATGTCCGCAGCTGACGACCGGATCGACTACCACGCGTTCCCCGATGCGTGAAGCCTCTACACCTTCGCCGACGCTGTCGATGTGGCCGAAAAATTCATGACCAATCACCCGCGGGTATTTCGCGAACGGATTATGACCGTGGTAGATATGCACATCGGATCCGCAGATTCCGGCGTAACTGACCCGAACTCGTACTTCACCGGCGGCAGGTACCGGCAAAGCACGTTGCTCGATGACTAATTTTCCGGGTTCTTGTATAACGACGCTGTTCATTTTTGTTCCCTCACCAGTTCCACAAAGTACCGTCTTCCAGACGGGCTACCGGCAGATAGGCCGGTTCATACGGATATTTCGCGGCCAGTTTTTCGTCGAACTCAATACCCAGCCCTGGTTTCTCGCCCGGATGCATATAGCCGTTGTCGAACGTCCAGTTATGCGGGAAGACTTCCAGCATCTGCTCGGAATATCCCATGTATTCCTGCACGCCAAAGTTCGGCACCCACAGGTCGAAGTGCAGGGCAGCGGCCATGCAAATGGGTGAGAGGTCAGAAGGCCCGTGTGAGCCGGTACGTACCTGATACAGCGAAGCAAAATCGGCAATACGACGCATACCGGTAATCCCTCCCGCATGAGTAATCGTGGTGCGAATATAGTCGATCAGTTGTTCTTCAATCAGCTGTTTGCAATCCCAGATGCTGTTGAACACCTCGCCGACCGCAATTGGCGTCACCGTGTGCTGGCGGATCAAACGGAAGCTTTCCTGATTCTCAGCCGGTGTCGGATCTTCCATCCAGAACAGGCGATATTCTTCGATGCTTTTGCCAAAGCGCGCGGCTTCAATTGGCGTCAGGCGGTGGTGCATGTCATGCAGAAGATGTTCATCAAAACCGAATTTATTGCGTACGGCCTCAAAGAGTTTTGGTGTGAAATCGAGATATTTTTCGGTTGACCACAATTGTTCTTCCGGCCAGTTACCTTTCGTTGCCGGTTCGTAAGCCAGGCCTTTGCCTTTCGCCATACCGTAAGTTGTTTTCATGCCCGGCACGCCGCATTGCGCGCGAATGGCTTTGAACCCAAGCTCTTTATGTTTGGCGTAATCGTCGAGTACTTCATCAATGGAATGGCCGGTGGTATGACAGTAAACCATCACGCCGGTGCGTGATGCGCCACCCAGTAACTGATACAGCGGCATATTGGCGGCTTTAGCTTTGATGTCCCACAGCGCCATATCGACGGCAGAAATGGCCGACATGGTAACCGGCCCGCGCCGCCAGTAAGCGCCTTTGTAAAAGAATTGCCAGATGTCCTCGATCTGATGCGCATCGCGGCCGATCAGTTGCGGACAAACGTGATCTTTCAGATAGGAAGCGACCGGCAATTCGCGGCCATTCAGCGTGGCATCCCCGATACCGGTCAGCCCGCTGTCAGTAGTAATTTTCAACGTAACAAAGTTGCGTCCCGGGCAAGTGACAAAGACTTCAGCATTCACGATTTTCATCGGTTAAGACCTTCTGCAGTAAAAGTAGGAAGCATTTTCTATGGTTATAAATACGCCATATGCAAACTACCATACAAGTATGCAAATCGCTTTTTGCCGGAGAAGATCACACTTTACGAGGTGAAAAGTGAATGTATGCAGAGGGGCAGGGGAGCAGGAAACTTGAGCGGGTAATAAAAAGCCTCCATGTCAGGAGGCTGTGCGATTTATGCCGTTTTTTGGTATTTCTCGATGAGTTTGAAACAAATCTCAAGAGTCTTTAATTTATCGGCGCGGTTACGTTCAAAGTCCTTTTGTGTTTGGCGTTTTGTAATACTTTGTTTTAATAACATAATAGCCTCCTCCATCTGAATGCGTTGATAACACCCGTTCGCTTTTTGAGCGAAAAACAAGCCGATCATACGCTTTTTGGTGCGACGACGTATAGGCGTTAAAAAAAATAATCTCCGGCTTTACGTCGCAGATATAATTTTCGATAACGGCGCTTAAGCCTTCAAAAAATCTCAGGTAGTTTGCCCGGCTAAGCAGTTTTTGCGGAAACAACTTATCGAACACTGATTTGCCATTGCGCTTATCTGCGGGTATGTCATCCCATGCAGTGTCGTAAAACGTCACGATATGTCCGTGTCTATCTTTTCCGGACTCACCGATGATTTCCGCCATCCGTTGAAAACTATCCGTTGAAGCGCAGGAAAAATGAAGAAACAAAACTCTGAAAACTTTGATTTCTTCGCAGGGAAGGGTGAACTGAATATCGTAAAAGCTTAAATCTGCCTGGTGTGAAAAATTGATAACCTGATAATAATCCATGAAATATCAGCGTGTTTTGTAAGGTGGCGCTTTTATATCATGGGTTTTTACTCTCAATGCTCATCGTTTTTGAATTCAGGAATATGCCTTCCAAAATAGTTTTGGTTTACATTGCAGGCAGTAGTTTTTATGAATCAACCTCGCATTTTTACGCCCGCATTTTGGCGGGCGTTTTTGATGCTCTTTGTCTTCTGAAGCAACTTATTCCGCCAGTCGCATCACTTCATCCCATACTGTTTGATCTGCCGGGATCCCCAGACGGCGGTTTTCCTCGCGGTTGGCGGCGGCTGTCTGGCCGGGGTAACGGACATCGCGGCTGTTTTCAGCCGGTTCTGACTGATTCACGTAGTCCGCGACGCTGTCCGCCATGCGTTCAGTGAATTCACCGCCACCTAACTGCGTCGGGTCGAATACCATGAAAATCTGGCTGGCGCCGGTGCAGCTCCCTTTACCGATTTTGTCTATTTCATTGGTGGGCGAGCCCGCTGAAAGCAATGCGGCCATAGCGTCCAGCACAATCGCCAGCCCCGAGCCTTTCCAGTAACCGGTGGGTAAAATGCGCATGGAAGCTTCGATCGGACCCGGATCATCTGTCAGATTTCCTTCTTTATCGTAGCCGCCAGGGAAGGGCAGTTTTTCGTTTTTCAGCCGCGTCACCTGCAATTTGCCGTAGGAATACTGCGACATTGCCATGTCCAGCACAATCGGACCTTTGGTTCTTGGTACCGCCATGACAAACGGGTTATTGCCGACGCGGGTGTTTTTTCCGCCCCAGGCGGGCATGCAGGATTCCGTATTGGTCCAGCAAATCGCCGCCATGCCTTGCTGTGCTGCATACCAGCCATAACTGCCGCCGCGCATCCAGTGACTGCTGTTTTTCAGCGCCACGATCCCCACGCCATACTCTTTCGCCATTTCGGTGGCTTTATCCACGGCGAAGAGTGCGTTGGTGATGCCGATACCGCGGTTGCCGTCGTAGATAGCAATGGCGCCGAGGGATTTTTCCAGTTCCGGTTTGGCGTGGATATCAATCCAGCCCTTATGAACGTAATCGACAAAACGCGCTACCCGGTTGAGGCCATGTGATGCGATACCGTCACAACTGGATTCTGTATGGATCCGTGCACAGGTCCGTGCATCTCTCTCATCAAGTCCCGCTTTTTGCAGGGCACGCTGGATGGTTTGTTGCATCAGGCTGAATTCAATTCTTTGCATGGTCGGCTCCGGTTGAAAGCTCTGTGGATGTCAGGGGAAGATGCTCTTCGGTCTGACTAAGAATATTGTTATCGCCCCATAATTTTTCATAAGGCCAGCCGGTGAGTTGCTCGGCGATTAAGCGCGTTTCCGGTGTGACGTCATATTTACTGCCACCGGCTTTAAGGCGTTCAATTTCATTTACCAGCAGGGCATGGTTATAGCGGGTGAGGCGGAATTTCATTGAGCTATATAATCCCACCAGCAGGAAGATGACCGATCCCGCGCCAAATACCAGTGTGATACCGTAAACGGCTTCGGCAGGTTGCGTGGCACTTTTCGGTGTGAATCCGTAATGCTGTAATAACAGGCCTACCCCAAATAACGCCACCGCCTGAACAGCTTTACGCACGAAAGTCATAACACCGGCAAAAATACCTTCGCGTCGTTTTCCTGTCAGCATTTCATCCACATCTGGGATAAAACTGTAAATATTCCAGCAAACATAACTGGTACCGGAACGTCCCACGCCCATTAAAATAACGGAGAGATAAAGCAGCGCCATATTAAAAGGTAATTGCAATAAATGGATGGCTAAAAATAACCCGACACTGGCCAGCATAAATAATTGTGCAATACGATATGACGCGCCATTGCCTAATTTCATACACAGGAAAATAAACAAGGCAACGCAGACGAACTGCACCAGTGTCATTAATGTCATCGCATTAGAAGCAGTAACGGTATTCTGGCCGAGAACAAAAATAATATAATACGCCAGCACAGCGCCAAGGACGTCGAGCGCCACATAGCCTCCCAGGTACATCCCGACATGCTGGCGGAAGGTGCGCACTCTCATGGTCGACACCAGCGATCTGAACAGATGCTTCATATCGCGGCGGAAAGAGAGTTTTGGCGTAGCGACATCAACCGGGATAGGCCGTTCCCAGGTGTAGAAATAAAGCATCAGGATTACCACGGCAAACAACACGCCGAAAATCACCCCCATAATCAGGAAAGATGAGGAGGAGTCTTCACCTAGATAAGCAATAATGCGCCCCGGCAACCAGGCCGCTAATATTGCGGCTCCGGTAGAGAAAAACATTCTGACACCGGTCAGTTTAGTACGCATTTTAAAGCTGGAGGTCATTTCGGCTGCCAGCGTTTCATAAGGTACAATCGCCAGCGTGTAAGCGGCGTAGAATAAAATATAGGTAAACAGGTAGTACCAGAATCCCATCCCGCTGACCCACATAATAATGTAAGTCACCATAATTAATGGTGCGCCGAATAAGAAGAAGAAGCCACGCCGTCCGTATTTTTTTCCCAGAGGGTTGCGGTAAAAATTATCCGTGACATAACCCATCAGTGGATCGAAAAAAGCATCCAGCAGGCGGGCGGTCGCAATAACAGCACCGGCCTCTGCCGGACTTAATCCGGCATAAGTGGTGTAGAAATACATTATCCACAGACCCAGTACTGCAAAACAGCCACCGCCGAAGAAATCACCCCCGCCGTAGGCCAGCATATTTTTTACCGATATCGGTCTTTCTTTATGATGATTAATCATACTACCCCTGGTTTCCGTCTCCGGATTAATAAGAGTCGTCAAAAGAAATGCGTCGTTTGTGCCCGCAGAAATTCAGAAATGAATTATTCAGCGACATCGGCAGAGTAAAATTAGGCAATGCGCATCTACCATACAAGTATGCGGATAAGCTTTTAGCGGAGAAGATCACAAAAATAACGGCAGATTTGCTCTGTACTGCAAGACGGATCACAGTACAGAGAATGAACAGAAGAAGAGAAGGTTAGCCTAAAAGTTCGCAGTGAGGGGGCAAACGACACTGGATTGCAGAGGGAAGAACTTCAATTTTGAACTGTTTACCGGTGAGCGGTTCGCCGTCGAGATTGAACGTCATATCGTGCGGTGCGGTGATTTCGAGCCAGGGCAGACTGGCGGACACAATATTTTTGTTCTCTTCATTATTGAGCAAGCTGCGCAGGAATGACGGCAGCAGCTCCTCTGAGGTCAGCAGACGTAATTGCAGCAGACCATCGTTAATCAGCGCATCCGGGCATATTTGTTGCCCGCCACCGGCCTGGCGGCCATTACCAATACCGATTACCAGCGCATCGCCTTCCCAGCGAAAATCCGGGCCTCTGATTTCACAGCGGTCAGCTTTCAGCGTATCCAGACGTAAGAGACCGTGGATGAAATAGGACACGCCGCCAAGCGCTGCTTTGAGTTTTTCTGGCGTTTCGGTTGTGATACGCGTGCCGAATCCGCCGGTCGCCATGTTGATAAAGAAATGCTGGTCATTCACTTTGGCCAGATCGATATCGACCGCGCGGCCTTTGACCGCCAGCTGTAACGCCTGCTCTGGCTCGAGGGGAATATTGCAGGCCGTTGCGAAATCATTTGCGGTGCCCAGCGGCACGATGCCGAGCACGGGGCGTCGTTGTCCCTCGTATTGTGCCAGCGCACCCGCCACTTCGTTAATGGTGCCGTCGCCGCCACCGGCAATCACGGTTTCGCAGCCCAGTTCAATGGCTTCGTCCACATATCGCGCGGCGTCTCCGTACTCCCAGGTGACACGCACATTGAGATCTTCGCCCTCTTTGCGTAGCGCGCCGATGGCTATCCGCAGCTCTTCGTTGCCTGCGCCTTTTCCATTTAAAATCAGCATTGCTGTGGTCATGTACGCTCCTTTTATCTACTTACACCAACAATAGATGAAAGTAGTGGTATTTGGCTATCGGATAAATCAGCGAAAAGTTGACAATGAGGTTAAATAATTGTGTTGATATTAATTAGAAAGGACGTTTATATTTCAGAAACGTATTTATTTAAAAACATGACATCACGTTATTAAGGTGAATAACTGAAGAGGATTAGTTAAATAAGACGGGTTTTCGTTTTAATGAATACAAAAAGAAAAGCCAGCTCAAGGGAGATTGAGCTGGCCAAGGAGGTGGTTCCTGGTATAGTCCGGTGCTTTATTTTGCATTCGAAGTAAATTGCGAATGCATATTATCCAGCCCGGTCAGAAATAGATGTGATCGAATTCTTGTTTTCGACCAAAACATTATTTCGAATGCGGATTACGGGTGTCCGTGTCTTCCAGATTACGCAATAAAATGGCGAACTCCAGACTGACGTCTTCCGGCAGTGCGACATACACCATGTGGCCGTTACCCGGCGCCACGTCAGTTGGCTGACCTTTCTTATTGCGCAGGGCTTCCAGTTTGAACTGGACGTTACCCTGCGGCGTCATCATTTCCACACTGTCACCGACGCAGAATTTATTCTTCACATCGATTTCTGCCCAGCCATCCATACGATTACCGGTGAATTCGCCGACAAACTGCTGGCGGTCGCTGACAGAGAAACCATATTCGTAGTTCTGCTGTGCATCGTGAGTATGGCGACGCAGGAAACCTTCGGTGTATCCGCGATGCGCAAGACCTTCCAGCGTGGAAAGCAGTGTCGGATCAAATGGCTTACCGGCGACGGCATCGTCAATGGCCCGGCGATAAACCTGTGCCGTGCGTGCGCAATAATAAAAGGATTTTGTACGTCCTTCGATTTTAAGCGAATGCACGCCCATTTTTGTCAGAGTTTCTACATGCTGAATGGCGCGCAGATCCTTAGAATTCATAATATACGTGCCGTGTTCGTCTTCAAACGCGCTCATGTATTCGCCAGGGCGCAGGGCTTCTTCGAGCATAAAGACTTTATCTGTTGGCTGACCGATGCCTAATGTTGGCTCTGCGGCTTCCACCTGCTGAACCGGGATCGGCTCGTACTGATGCACGATATTACCGATGGCGTCTTCTTTGCCTTCCTGAACTTTATATTCCCAGCGACAGGCGTTGGTACAGGTTCCCTGATTCGGGTCACGCTTGTTGATGTAGCCGGAAAGCAGGCAGCGGCCGGAATACGCCATGCACAGCGCACCGTGAACGAAGATTTCGATTTCCATATCCGGCACCTGTGCGCGGATCTCGGCGATTTCTTCCAGCGAAAGCTCGCGCGATAAAATCACACGCGTCAGCCCCATTTGTTTCCAGAATTTCACCGTCGCCCAGTTCACGGCATTAGCCTGCACCGAAAGATGAATGTCCATCTGCGGGAAGGCTTCGCGCACCATCATGATAAGGCCTGGATCGGACATGATCAGGGCATCGGGCCCCATGTCGATCACCGGTTGCAGATCACGGATGAAGGTTTTCAGCTTGGCGTTATGCGGGGCAATATTCACCACCACATAGAATTTTTTCCCCAGAGCATGGGCTTCGTTGATGCCGATTTCCAGATTCTGGTGGTTAAATTCGTTATTACGAACGCGCAGGCTGTAACGTGGCTGACCGGCATAAACCGCATCTGCACCGTAAGCGAAGGCGTAACGCATGTTTTTCAGGGAGCCGGCAGGGGAAAGCAGTTCCGGAACAAAAGAATCGCGGGTAAACATAGTCAATCTCAGTCTGATCACAGGTCAGGGCCGTCCCGGATGCGGGGCGACGAAAGGTCAGAATTGTAACGTCTGAGTTGATCAAAAGCAGCCATTTCGTGTGGGTATTACAGCGCTATTTAGACTATTCAGGAGCCAGATCAATTTCCTCCTCTGCTCCTGAATAGCTAAAAACAGAAATCATTGAGAACTATTGCGTCAAATCGCGAATATCAGTGCTTGCGCCGTTTTTCACCACCGACTGAACACCTTTTTTCGATGCACTTTCCGTGGTGTACATTTCGCTGATACCAATCACCTGATGGTTTTTCGCTTTCAGTACAAAGTAAAACTGACCGTCTTTCGAAGGTTTGATTTCGTACTGCGCTTCCTCAGGGGAGTTGGTCTGAACCGATGAAATCCCGTTTTCTGCTGACGCTTTACTGGCATACATTTCACTGGTGAGAATAATCTCTCCGTTCCCGGCCTTCAGGTTAAAGTGAAACTGTCCATTCTTCGCTTTTTTCAGATCATAGTGACCAGTAGCCATAAAGGTAATCTCCATCAGAGGGGTTATTTTCCAGAGATAAGTGTAGTTAATGGGAACAGTTTCGCGGCGGGAGGAAAGATTTAAGACATGAAATGTGAACTGGCCGACAGACTTTCAGAAACTTTACAAAACTCAATTGCCGGCCAGGTATTCGTTATTCGTTATTCGTTATTAGCTATGAGTCATACGTTATGCCAAATGACAGGGTTCCGCTTCCCAGCGATAGCCCACGCCATAGACGGCGCGGATAAACGCCTTTTCCCCGTCCAGAGATTCGAGTTTACGGCGCAGGTTCTTGATATGACTGTCGATGGTACGGTCAGTGACGACGCGGTAGTCGTCATAGAGATTATTGAGCAGCACTTCGCGGGTAAACACGTAACCCGGTTTGACGGACAGCGTTTTCAGCAGGCGGAATTCTGCCGGTGTCAGTTCAAGTTCATGACCCTGGAATGTGGCCTGAAAGCGCGCTTCATCAATGTGCAGACCGTTATCTCTCGGCACATTGTCTTCCTGACGCACGCAGCGGCGCAAAATAACCTTCACGCGGGCCACAACTTCACGCGGACTGTAAGGTTTGCAGATGTAATCATCTGCACCGATTTCCAGTCCGAGCAGGCGATCAATCTCTTCCGTTTTTGCCGTCACCATCATGATCGGTACATCGGAAAACTGGCGAATGTCTCGGCAAATGGATAATCCGCTGCTGCCTGGCAGCATCAGATCTAACAAAATCAGTGCCGGCGGCTGGTGCTTCACCTGCGAGATGACGTCATGTCCGTCCGCCAGCCATTGGGTGGCATAGCCTGCGGCTTCGAGATAGTCGATTAACAGCTGAGCAAGTTTTGGCTCGTCTTCCACAATCAGAATTTTTAACGGCGCCGGGCCGGACAATACAGAGTCGTTCATTCAGTTTCTCGGGCCTGATGTAACAGAGAGCGGCAGGACGATCGTAATACGAACGCCACCCGCCGGAGAATGGCTGGCGCTGATCTGCCCGCCGTGCGCTTCGACAATATTCTGGCAAATGGCCAGACCTAACCCCGAACCGCCACTGGCGCGGTTGCGCGAGCCTTCGGTACGATAAAACCGTTCAAAAATACGGCCAAGCTGTTCATCGCTGATGCCCGGCGCGCTGTCCTGGAACATCAGGTAAAGTGATTTATCCCGTATTTCGCCCCGGATCTCCAGACCGCCATTCGGGTCAGTATAGCGCAGACTGTTTTCCAGCAGATTGTTGAACAGCTGCGAAAGACGCTGCGGATCGCCAAACACTTCAGCGCTTTCCGGCAGGTGGCTGGTCAGGGTTAGTTGCTTGGCATGGAAACGATCACGCGAACCGGCTTCCGCCAGCTGCACCAGATGTACGACGTCGGTGTCCACCTTGCGGTATGCCAGCGCACCGGCATCGGAAAGCGAAAGCTGATGCAAATCGTCCACCAGTTTGGTCAGAATCGACACTTCAGATTGCAGTGATTCCAGCGATCCAACCGTCATTTTACGCACGCCATCCTGCATGGCTTCCAGCTCACCACGCAGAACGGCCAGCGGCGTGCGCAACTCATGGGAAATATCCGCCATAAACGCCCGGCGCATCTGCTCATTTTTTTCCAGCGTCATCGCCAGCTGATTAAAATCCTGCGCCAGTTTCCCGAGTTCATCTTCACTGTCGACTTCAACCCGTGTGCTGAAATTCCCCGCAGCCAGCTGATGCGTACCGTTCACCAGCCGTTTTACCGGCGCGAGCATTCCGCGGGACAACATCCAGGTGACGGCAGCGGCCAGCAGCGCGGTAAAGGCGACAATCATCCAGCTGGTGCGGCTTTGCTGGCGTTCGAAATTAATATCAGCATCGCGGGTCAGGCGTTCGGCAGGCGTCGAAATCACCGATCCGATGACCACACCATTAACGGTCATCACGCGGCGCGGACCTTGTAAATCCGGTGGGACCGGCTGATCGTAACCGCCGATCCGATTATCGTGGCTGTCGAGGATCCAGAACTTCGTGCGCCATCCCTGCGGCGGCATTCTCGGGCTGCTGTTTTGTTCAAATGAACGCATGATCTGATAGATCAACCGGTCATTGGTTTCCAGAAATTCCCAGCTGCCGTGTTGTTTGTACTGCTCCTGCAAGGTGTCAGCCAGCAGTTCGACGCGCTGTTCGTTGCTCTGACGGATGTAGTCGATAAAGCCCCGTTCAAAGCTCATCCGCACGCCCCAGTTCATGGTGATCAGCACCAGTGCGCAGGTACAAAAAATGGCCATAAACAACTTGGCGGTAATACCAGGTTTCATGATTTTCTCATCGGATCAGGGGAGCCGGCCGCAGCGCGACGACGGTCGATAATGGCATTTTTCTGCGTATCAGGTGGCACTTTGGAAAATACCCAGGCTGGCAGGGCGATCACCAGCGCCATCGACATATAACAATACAGGAACGCGGTGTGCATGGTGGCGCTGTCCGGTGTAATGGCCTGCTGATGGGCGAACACTCCAATCAACAAACCGGCGACACTGACGCCCAGACTCATCGACAACTGCATGATCATCGACAGCAAACTGTTGCCGCTGCTGGCAAGGCGCGACGGCAGATCTTTCAGCGTCAGCGTGTTCATCGACGAGAAGCGCAGGGAGTTCACCATGCCCTGGAAGAACAATACAATCGGGATCATCCAGACCGCACCGTAAATCGCCACCAGCGGGAAAATCAGCGTGATCAGCGCCAGCAGCAAGGTCGCGCTGACCAGTGCCTTCCGGTAGCCGAGCTGATTGACCAGCCGGACCACCACGCGTTTCATCCCCATACTGCCGAGCACCATGGGGATCATCATCAGTCCGGCATGGAAAGGCGTAAAGCCCATACCGAGTTGCAGAAATACTGGCGTCATGAACGGCAACATGCCGCTGCCGATACGCCCGAGCAGACTGCCGATCAGGCCAATTTTAAAGGTCGGGGTATGGAACAGACGCAGTGAAAACAGCGCAGAAAGATTGCCGCGCGCATGCATCCAGTAAACCCCCAGCGCGCCGCCACCGACGACGACCAGCAGAAAAATTTCCAGCACGCTCAGCCCCATACTGCGGCTGCCTTCCAGCGCCAGGGTTAGCGTCGCCATGCACACGGCCAGCATCACAAACCCGCTGATATCAAAGCGGCGGGTCTGCATTTTGTAATTGGGCATAATCATTAAAGTGGCGATACAACCGGCCAGACCGACCGGCAGATTAATCAGGAAGATCCAGTGCCAGCTGGCGTATTGCACCAGAAAACCGCCCAGCGCCGGGCCCAGAAGCGGACCGACCTGGCCGGGTAACGTGACCATCGTCATCGCCGCCATGTACTCGCTTCGCGGGACAATTTTCAGCACCGTCAGCCGCCCGACCGGCACCATCATCGCACCGCCAATCCCCTGAACGATGCGCGACATCACCAGTTCACGCAGACTTTCCGATTGCGCGCATAACAGCGAGCCAAGCGTAAACAGCACAATGGCCGAAAAGAATACCCATTTCACACCGACCTTATCCGCCAGCCAGCCACTGGCAGGCAGCATCACGGCGACCGTCAGCACATAAGCCACAACCACCGAATGCATGTGCAGCGGGTTTTCACCCAGACTGCGTGCCATCGAAGGCAGTGCAGTATTCACAATCGTGGTGTCGAGGGCCTGCATAAAAAAGCCGAAGGCGACAATCCACAGCTGCCAGCGCACCGAAGGCGGCAGGGGAGCAGAAGGCGGTAAGGTGTCTGTGTTTTCAGATTTCATGGGTTATCGCATCAGCACAATCATTGTCGCGGCATTTCAGGAGGGAGATCCACCTTAAAACCAGGCTCACAGTGTAGCCAGAATGTTTCAGCAGAAAATGGAGGAAATAAGGAGAGTCTTTCCCATTTTTTGACAATTCTTCTGACAATAAAGAATAGCTTTCAGCCTGACATTTTATATCAAAATGCTATGGTTGACCTTTGATCGCAAATCGTTCGCATGCAAAGTAAGTTAAATCTGACCTTATGAAAGGGAGAGAATAATGAGCAAAAGAGAACTGGGTCGTTCAGGTATTCAGGTGCCGTTGCTGACGTTTGGCGGCAACGTATTCGGCTGGACGGTCGATCAGGCGGCTTCCTTTAACCTGCTCGATGCCTTACTGGATCATAAACTGAATTTTATCGACACCGCCGATGTGTATTCAAGCTGGGTTGAAGGCAACAAAGGGGGCGAATCGGAAACCATTATCGGCAACTGGCTGAAAAAAACCGGTAAGCGTGACCAGATTATTCTGGCGACCAAAGTCGGCAAACCGATGGGCGAAGGCAAAGTGGGTTTATCGCCACGCTATATTAAAGAAGCGGTCGAAGCCTCGCTGAAACGCCTGCAAACAGATTATATCGATTTATATCAGTCGCATGATGATGATGCCGATACGCCGCTGGCCGAAACCATGGCGGCATTCGATGCGCTGATTAAAGAAGGTAAAGTGCGTGCCGTTGGCGCTTCAAACTACAGCGCACCACGCCTGGCCGAAGCGCTGAAAGTCAGTCAGGAAAACGGGCTGGCGCGTTATGAAACGCTGCAACCGCAGTACAATTTGTACGACCGCAAAGTGTATGAAGAAGCACTTGAAAAAGTCGTCAGGGATAACGGTTTAGGCGTGATCAACTTTTATGGTCTGGCCGCCGGGTTCCTGACCGGGAAATACCGTACCAAAGCGGATGCCGGTAAAAGTAAGCGCGGTGAAAGCGTGATCGCACGTTGCCTGAATGAACGTGGCCTGAAAGTGCTGGCGGGGCTGGATCAGGTGGCTGAGAAGCACGGCGCACAGCCAGGACAAGTTGCACTGGCCTGGCAGATTGCCCGCCCGAGTATTACCTCGCCGATTGTCAGCGCGACGTCACTGCAACAACTGAATGAGCTGGCGCAGGCTGCCACCCTCAAACTGGATGATGCGGATATTAAGACCTTAAATGACGCCAGCGCCTGGTAAACACTAAATCTGAGCCATAAAAAAACCGCCTTCAATTCAAATCAGGCGGTTTTTGTTTATCTGCATCTTTAAAACTTAACGGAACAACGTTTGTGCCCAGCGGGCCAGGCCAGCGGTGACCGAGCCGAAATCATTGCCACCGACCAGCGGAATACCCGGTAACTGCGTCTGTAATGCAGCACGCAGCAGCGGCGAACGCGCACTGCCGCCGGTCAGGTAAATTACGTCAGGTTTAATTTCGCTGCTGGCCAGTGCCAGACTGACCTGTTCCTGAATGCGTTCCAGCGGCTGAGAAATCGCGTCACTCAGTTGCTGCTGGCTGATGGTTTCCGCCAGACCGGATTCAATGAAGTCCATCGCAGCCGTAACGCTTTCACGTTCAGAAAGTGCAATTTTACTTTCTTCTGCGGCACGCACCAGACGATAACTCAGACGCTGTTGCTGGACTTTCAGCAGGCGTTTGATCAGATCCGGTTGCGCGGCATCGCGGATCAGATCCCGCAACATACGGCCATTCGCCACGCTGTAGAAATCTAACTGTGCAGGAACATCGTTGGTCGCCACTGCATTCCAGTAAGGCAGGGCCGGGATAGCGATCCCTTTTTGCGTTTCGCTGCCCATACCAAACTGCGGTGTGAGCTGTTTGAACGCAGTCATGATGTCCAGATCATTACCGCCAACGCGGCAACCACTGTGACCGAGCAGGCTGTTCTGACGCTCTGCTTTATCGCGCCACTGCGGGCCCATCAGCAAGACTGAGCAGTCCGTGGTACCGCCGCCGATATCGACGACCAGCACGGTTTTCTCTTCCGTCAGTGTCGCTTCGAAATCCAGACCTGCGGCGACCGGTTCAAACTGGAACGCAATATCGCGGAAACCGGCGCGCTCAGCGGCACGTTGTAAAATACCCTGCGCCTGAGCATTGGCCTCTTCACCACCCATACCCTGAAAGTTGATCGGGCGGCCGATCACTGTCTGTTCAATACTTTCCTGCAAGACGGATTCGGCCTGACGCTTAATGTGGTACATCATTGCGCAGACCAGATCTTCAAACAGGGCAATCTGTTGAGGTTTCAGGCCGTTCGCACCCAGGAAGGATTTCGGAGAGCGGACAAAGTACACCTCTTCCGGATCTTCCATATAGGTCGAAAGCGCCTGCAAACCGAAATGCACGCTGTTGGCATTAACCGGAATATCTTCCTCGCGGTTAAAGCTGATGCTGCGGCGCAACAGTGCCAGATTTTCATCACTGCCTGCCGGAACCTGTCCGTGACGGTTCAGCCATTCGCTGACCGCTTCACGTGTCGGTGCACAAAGCATGGAGGGTAAATAAGGATCGTTATTTTCTAACGCCAGCAGATGGGCGTTATTATCGCGCATTACTGCAATTGAGCAATTCGCTGTACCGTAGTCAAATCCAATAAACATCATTGTTCCCCATGCCAAAGAAGGGACGGGACTTTACCGGAGAGAGGCAGATTCATCAAGTCAGCGGGGCGGAAATAGAAGGAATTCCCTCTCCTGAGATGAAGAGGGAATAAACTACACAGAATTACTTCACATCTTTTACTTCAACAGCGCCTGCGCTTTTGCGACAACGTTATCAACCGTAAAGCCAAACTCTTTAAACAGTTGCTCTGCTGGTGCCGATTCCCCGAAAGAGGTCATGCCGACAATTGCACCGTTGAGGCCGACGTATTTGTACCAGTAATCGGCGATACCGGCTTCCACCGCCACGCGCGCAGTCACGGCTTTCGGCAGCACAGATTCGCGGTAAGCCTCGTCCTGTTTGTCGAACACATCAGTAGAAGGCAGAGAGACTACCCGCACTTTAGTACCCGCTGCAGCCAGTTTGTCCGCGGCTTCTACCGTAATACCTACTTCGGACCCGGTGGCAATCAGAATCACATCCGGCGTGCCGTCTGAGTCTTTCAGCACATAACCACCGCGTGCGACGTTTGCCAGTTGCTCAGCGGTACGCGGTTGCTGGGTCAGGTTCTGACGCGAGAAGATAAGTGCAACCGGACCGTCGTTGCGCTCGATGGCATATTTCCATGCCACGGCAGATTCGACCTGATCAGCCGGACGCCACAGGCTCATGTTTGGCGTCACACGCAGGCTGGCCATTTGCTCAACCGGCTGGTGCGTCGGTCCGTCTTCCCCCAGACCGATCGAATCGTGGGTATACACGAAGACGTTGCGTATTTTCATCAGCGCCGCCAGACGTACCGCGTTTCGGGCATATTCAACGAACATCAGGAAGGTCGCAGAATAAGGCAGGAAACCGCCGTGCAGCGCGAGACCGTTGGAGATGGCCGTCATGCCGAACTCACGCACGCCGTAGTGGATGTAGTTACCGGCGTGGTCTTCAATCAGTGATTTTGAGCCCGACCACATGGTCAGGTTACTTGGCGCAAGGTCTGCGGAACCGCCGAGGAATTCAGGCAAAATTTTGCCAAACTCTTCCAGAGTATTTTGTGAGGCTTTACGGCTGGCGATATTCGCAGGTTTGGCCTGCAAACCTTCGATGAATGCCTGTGCTTTGGATTCCCAGTCCGCAGGTAATTTGCCATTAACGCGGCGGTCAAATTCAGCGGCCAGCTCAGGATAGGCTTTGGCATAAGCGGCGAATTTATCGTTCCAGGCTTTTTCTTTGGCTTTGCCCGCTTCTTTGGCATCCCAGGCGTCATAAATATCTTGCGGGATTTCAAAGGCCGGATAGTTCCAGCCCAGCGCCTTGCGGGTGGCGGCGACTTCGTCGGCACCCAGTGCGGCACCATGTGCTTCGTGAGTCCCGGCTTTGTGCGGCGAACCGAAACCAATCACTGTTTTGCACATCAGCAGGGAAGGGCGGTCAGTGACTTTATGAGATTCTTCGATTGCCGCTTTTATGGCGTCGGAGTTTTGGCCGTCAATTCCACGGATGACATGCCAGCCGTAAGCTTCGAAACGTTTGGCCGTATCATCGGTAAACCAGCCTTCGACGTGTCCGTCAATGGAGATGCCGTTGTCATCATAAAACGCGGTCAGTTTGCCGAGTTTCAGGGTACCGGCCAGCGAGCAGGCTTCGTGGGAAATCCCTTCCATCATGCAGCCATCCCCTAAGAAAACGTAGGTGTGATGGTTGACGATTTCGTGATTTTCACGGTTAAACTGCGCGCCTAACGTACGTTCAGCAATCGCAAAACCCACGGCGTTGGCAACGCCCTGACCCAGCGGGCCGGTGGTGGTTTCCACGCCCGGCGTATAACCGTATTCAGGATGTCCTGGTGTTTTAGAATGCAACTGGCGGAAGTTTTCCAGTTCGCTCATTGGCAGGTCGTAACCGGTCAGGTGCAGCAGGCTGTATTGCAGCATCGAGCCGTGGCCGTTGGACATAAGGAAGCGGTCACGATCGGCCCATTTCGGGTTGGTCGGGTTGTGATTCATGTAATCACGCCACAAGACTTCGGCGATATCGGCCATCCCCATCGGGGCGCCGGGGTGTCCGGAATTCGCTTTCTGGACGGCATCCATGCTAAGTGCACGGATAGCATTCGCTAGTTCTCTACGAGAAGGCATATTTTTCTCCGGATGGGTCACTTTGCTGAGCCAGATGACAAAAGTGCGGAGTTGCCACCGTTCTGCCAGGTGACTCAGCTGAGGTTAGATTTTTTAAACTACGGCTGAAACTAAAGCTGTTCTGAAAGCATATCTTCGAGTTTCTTCTGATCGACGGCGAATGCGCGGATACCTTCCGCCAGTTTTTCAACGGCCATGGCGTCCTGATGGTGTTCCCAGAGGAATTCAGCCTGTGTCAGAGGTGCGGGTTTTCCCCCACCCTTGCCGGAAGGCTGTAATTTACGTTCAACCGGTTCATTGCTGGCTTTCAGTTCTTCCAGCAGATTTGGAGAAATGGTCAGGCGGTCACAACCTGCCAGCGCCAGGATCTGTTCCACTTTACGGAAGCTGGCACCCATGATGACGGTCGGGTAATCGTGAGATTTGTAGTAGTCGTAGATGTCGCGAACCGATTTCACGCCCGGATCTTTTTCCACGTCATACGTTGCGTTCGGCTCTTTGGCTTTGTACCAGTCGTAAATACGCCCAACGAACGGAGAAATCAGGTAGACGCCGGCTTCTGCACAGGCGCGTGCCTGAGCGAATGAGAACAGCAGGGTCAGGTTACAGTTGATGCCTTCTTTTTCCAGCTTCTCTGCGGCTTTGATCCCTTCCCAGGTGGAAGCCAGTTTGATCAGAATACGGGATTTATCAATGCCCTGATCCTGATACAGGCCAATCAGTTTACGGGCCTTTTCGATACACAATTCACTATTGAAAGACAGGCGGGCATCGACTTCAGTCGAGATGCGGCCTGGCACGCTTTTCAGGATTTCCCCCCCGATATTAACGGCCAGTTTATCTGTGGCATTGATCACCTGAGTCTCTTTGCTGCCGCCTTGCTTACGGGCATAGTCCAGCGCGTCTTTAATCAGGTTTTGGTATTGCGGCAGGTCGGCTGCTTTGAGGATCAGCGAAGGATTGGTGGTCGCATCCTGAGGCTCGAAATGACGGATAGATTCAATGTCACCGCTGTCGGCAACGACGGTGGTGATTTTTTTTAGTGCGTCTAACTGGTTCATCTCTTAGCTCCTTAGCGAGAAAAAACGATACAGCAATAAGGTCGTCTGACTCTGGTTCGTAGGGCTCCTACCCTGCATCATTCTGTTAACAAACTGAATGCGCTTTTTCTGATTACTGCAATGGGTCTCAACAATGGCGGCCTTTGTTGCTGCTTAAATTGGGCGTCTGACGAGAAAAGCGCAAGGACAAACTTTAAGCTTAGTTGATTTTTACGAGACGTCTTCCATGAATGAAAAGCAAACAATGTAACGGTCAATTTTTGGTCGTTATTCACCCTTCGTCGTGGCAGGGTTATCTATACTGGTCAGCGGGAAACCTGATGGCATGTTTACCCGTACCCTGTTGTCTCTGCAAAAAATAAGAAACAAGAAAAGGACCCTACGATGGACGAACAACTCAAGCAAAGTGCGCTCGATTTTCATGAATTCCCGGTGCCCGGAAAAATTCAGGTCTCGCCCACCAAACCCCTCGCCACACAACGTGATCTGGCGCTGGCTTATTCACCCGGTGTTGCCGCTCCCTGTCTGGAGATCGCCAGAGATCCGCAGGCCGCTTACAAATACACAGCTCGCGGCAATCTGGTGGCGGTAATTTCGAACGGAACCGCGGTTCTCGGACTGGGTAATATTGGCGCGCTGGCCGGTAAACCGGTGATGGAAGGAAAGGGTGTATTGTTCAAAAAATTCGCGGGTATCGACGTGTTCGATATCGAAGTCGATGAAAACGATCCGGATAAACTGATCGACGTGATAGCCGCACTGGAGCCGACATTTGGCGGCATCAACCTTGAAGACATCAAAGCGCCGGAATGTTTTTACATTGAGAAAAAGCTGCGCGAACGCATGAAGATCCCGGTATTTCATGACGATCAGCACGGCACCGCGATTATCTGTACGGCAGCGGTACTCAACGGTTTACGCGTGGTGGGCAAAAATATTTCGGATGTCCGGCTGGTGGTGTCCGGCGCGGGGGCTTCTGCTATTGCCTGTCTGAATCTGCTGGTCGCGCTCGGACTTAAGCGCCACAACATTACGGCCTGTGATTCCCGTGGCGTTATCTATAAAGGCCGCGAAGAAAATATGGCCGAAACCAAAGCAGCGTATGCCATTGACGACAACGGGCAGCGCACGCTGGGCGATGCCATTCCGCAAGCTGACATCTTCCTCGGCTGTTCCGGCCCCGGCGTTTTGACGCAGGAGATGGTGGTAACCATGGCGAAGGATCCGCTGATCCTGGCGCTTGCCAATCCTGAACCGGAGATTCTGCCACCGCTGGCGAAAGCAGTTCGCCCTGATGCCATCATCTGTACAGGTCGCTCGGATTATCCCAATCAGGTCAACAACGTGCTGTGCTTCCCGTTCATTTTCCGGGGCGCGCTGGACGTTGGTGCAACCACCATCAATGAAGAAATGAAACTGGCCTGTGTTCATGCGATTGCCGATCTGGCGATGGCAGAACAAAGTGATGTGGTGGCTTCCGCCTATGGAGAAGAAGAGCTGTCTTTCGGCCCGGACTACATCATTCCGAAACCCTTTGACCCGCGGCTGATTGTGAAAATTGCACCGGCGGTTGCCAAAGCGGCAATGGATTCTGGTGTGGCGATGCGCCCTATTGAAGACCTGGATGCGTACGCCGAGAAGCTGACGGAATTCGTCTATAAAACCAATTTGTTTATGAAGCCCATTTTCTCGCAGGCGAAGAAAGATGCCCGGCGGGTGGTGATGGCGGAAGGTGAAGAAGAACGCGTATTACAGGCCACGCAGGAGTTGATTTCCCTTGGGTTGGCCAAACCTATTCTGGTCGGGCGGCCAAGCGTTATTGCCATGCGCATTAAAAAGCTGGGGCTGCAACTGGAAGCAGGCCGCGATTTCGAAGTGGTGAATAACGAATCTGATCCGCGCTTCAATGAGTACTGGCGTGAATATTATGAGCTGATGAAACGGCGCGGTGTGTCGCAGGAGCAGGCGCGGCGCGCGGTGATTGGTAATCCGACACTGATTTCCGCCATCATGCTGTTGCGTGGTGAAGCTGATGCGATGATTTGCGGTACGGTCGGTACCTATCACGAGCATTACGACATCGTGGAGAAAGTATTTGGTTTTCGCGAAGGAGCGCACGTTGCCGGCGCGATGAATGCGTTGCTGCTGCCAAGCGGCAATACGTTTATTGCAGACACTTACGTTAACGACGATCCGACGCCGGAACAGCTGGCAGAAATCACGCTGATGGCGGCAGAAACGGTGCGGCGTTTTGGTATTGAGCCAAAGGTTGCATTGCTTTCGCATTCGAGTTTTGGCACGTCAGACAGTCCGGCGGCGCTGAAAATGCGACGTACGCTGGAGCTGGTAAACGAGCTTGATCCTGAGCTGGAAATCGACGGCGAGATGCATGGCGATGCGGCGCTGGTGGAGAGCATACGTCAGGACATCATGCCGGACAGTCCGCTGAAAGGTTCGGCCAATATCCTGATTATGCCGAATATGGAATCGGCGCGTATCAGCTACAACCTGCTGCGGGTATCGTGCTCTGAAGGCGTGACCGTCGGGCCGGTGCTGATGGGGGTGTCGAAACCGGTACATATTCTGACACCGATTGCTTCGGTACGCAGGATTGTGAATATGGTGGCTTTAGCCGTGGTCGAGGCGCAGACCGAGCCTCTTTAACTTTAACTTTAACTTTAACTCTAACTCCAACTCTAACTCTTTAACCCTGACTCTTTGAACCTGCCTGCTTAAACCTGAAAGGGCGCCGCAACGGGCGCCCTGTTTCATGAAATGACGGGCTCAGTATTTCACTTCGCCGATCCGCTCCAGCGCATCGACGATCAGATCCCAGAAACGCTGATGATCGAGTTTTACCGCGACCTGCGTGTGGCAATCCGGCGGCGGTGGGGTGCGGAAATCGGCAACAGTCATGCCCAGCGTCAGCGTGCCGGTCAGCTCAATATCCACCGGCACTTTTTGCACCGTCATTACGTTCGGATCAATCACGTAAGCCACGGCGCAGGGGTCATGAACCGGCGGGGAATCAAAGCCCTGACGATCTTTGTAGCTCAGACCGAAGAAATCGAGCAGCTCACCGACAAATTTGGCGGGCTGTGTGCCGACCGCAGCAATACGCGCAGCGACTTCCGGCGTGGCAAGTGCCTGATGGGTGAGATCCAACCCGACCATGGTCAGCGGCCATTTTTCGTTGAACACGATATGGGCGGCTTCCGGGTCAATTTTGATATTAAACTCGGCGACTGCGCTCCAGTTACCTACATGATAACCGCCGCCCATCAGCACCACTTCTTTGACACGGTCAGCAATGCGCGGCTCTTTGCGTACCGCCATCGCAATGTTGGTCAGCCCGCCGGTGGGCACCAGCGTGATGGTTTTCGGCGGGTGGGACATGATCAAATCAATGATCAAATCGATAGCGTGTACCGGCTCCAGTGTAATGGCGGCTTCCGGCAGCACCGGTCCGTCAAGACCTGATTCGCCGTGGATTTCGTCAGCCACTTCAATCTGACGCACCAGCGGACGCGTTGCGCCTGCGGCAAACGGCACGCCGGTGAGATTGATCACGCGGGCGACTGCCAGCGCATTGCGGGTGACTTTTTCCAGCGTCTGATTGCCGACCACCGTGGTGACGGCCAGCAGTTCGATGTCAGGGTTACCGTGAGCCAGTAACATCGCGATAGCGTCGTCGTGCCCCGGATCGCAGTCAAGGATGATCTTTTTGACCATTTCTTATTCCTTTAATTAATGTAGTGGTACTTCGGTTTCGACAGCCAGACCGGATTATTTTTTGGCTTGTTGCAGCCACTTATCCAGTTCATTGGCAAATTGCTGGCGGTCGCGCTGATTAAGCGCAGGTGGTCCGCCGGTCTGCACGCCGCTGGCGCGCATGGTGTCCATAAAATCACGCATATTCAGGCGCTCTTTGATGGTTTCAGTGGTGTACCGCTCGCCGCGAGGGTTGAGCGCTACACCGCCTTTTTCAATCACTTCCGCCGCGAGAGGAATATCTGCGGTGATCACCAGATCGCCGGGCTCGGTGCGTTTAACAATTTCGTTATCCGCGACGTCAAAACCGGCTTCCACGCGCAAAGTACGCAGGAATTTCGACGGTGGAGTTCGGATGATTTGGTTAGCCACCAGTGTCACCATCATGCCGGTGCGCTCAGCGGCGCGGAACAGCACTTCCTTGATGACATTCGGACAGGCGTCGGCATCAACCCATATTTGCATTAGCTCGGCTCTCCATTTACAGAGGATCCTTTTTCAGCCAGCCAGTCGCGAACCGGCAGGAAATCGCTGTACAGCGCGGCTTCCGGGCTGCCAGCTTCCGGCTCGTAGCCATATTCCCAGCGCACCAGCGGCGGCATCGACATCAAGATAGATTCTGTACGCCCGCCGGTTTGCAGGCCAAACAGTGTTCCGCGATCCCACACCAGATTAAATTCGACGTAGCGGCCACGGCGGTAAAGCTGGAACTGACGCTCGCGTTCGCCCCACGGCAGGGCTTTGCGTTTTTCCACGATGGGCAGATAGGCGTCAGTGAAGCCGTTGCCGACGGCCTGCATAAAGCTGAAACAGGTATCGAAATCTGGCGAGTTCAGATCGTCAAAGAATAAACCGCCGATCCCGCGTGCTTCATTGCGGTGTTTGATAAAGAAGTAATCGTCACACCATTTTTTGTATTTCGGATACACGTCATCGCCGAATGGCTGGCAAAGCTGCTGCGCGGTGAGGTGCCAGTGGCGGGCATCTTCTTCAAAACCATAATACGGTGTGAGGTCAAAACCCCCACCGAACCACCAGACCGGCGCTTCACCCGGCTTTTCGGCAATAAAGAAACGCACATTGGCGTGGCTGGTCGGAATGTAAGGGCTCAGCGGATGAATGACCAGTGAGACGCCCATGGCCTGAAAACTACGCCCGGCAAGTTCAGGGCGATGTGCCGTGGCGGAAGCCGGAAGGGTCGCGCCGGAAACATGCGAGAAGTTCACACCAGCTTGTTCGAACACTGCGCCATGGGTCATAACCCGGCTCTGACCGCCACCGCCTTCTTCGCGAACCCACTGGTCTTCAGCAAAATGACCTTTGCCATCGGCAGCGGCCAGTTGCTGGCAAATGTGGTCCTGAAGCTTGAGCAGGAAGGTTTTGACTTGCTGGATGTCGGGAATGGATTGGCTCACAGGCTAACTCGCAGACGTTGACTGAAAAGACATTCAGCGCCTTGCGGGCGCTGAATGATAGAAAAGTGGACGTTATTATATACCCAAAACCCTGCGGGTCACCAAAGACGGCTGCTTTGGGTGTGGGGGAAACGTTATCGGGGCTTGCGCTCGTTGGCATCGAAGTAACTGAAAAAGTTCACGATACCCTGGGAAATGGCCTGAGCAATTTCACGGCGGAACGCTGTTGTGCTGAGCAACTGTTCTTCCTGATGGTTGGTGATAAACGATGTTTCCACCAGAATTGACGGGATCGACGGGGATTTCAGAACGGCAAATGCGGCCTGTTCAGTTTGCTGGCTGTGCAGGTGATGGATAGGCCGGATCCTGTCGAGCACGTGATGCCCCAGCGTCAGGCTGTTTTTAATGGTGTCGGTCTGCACCAGATCGAATAACACCTGCTGCAGATAATTGTTGTCTTCTTTGGCGTACTTCGCTCCGGCAACCAGGTCGGCGTCATTTTCTTTCTTCGACATATAGCGCGCCATGGCGCTGCTGGCACCGCGGTTGGAAAGAGCAAAAACCGACGCACCGGAGGCCGTCGGGCTGGTGTAACCATCGGCGTGAATGGAAACGAACAGATCTGCCTGATGCTGATGTGCCAGTTCAACACGCTGATAAAGTGGAATAAAGTGGTCGGAATCGCGGGTCAGTTTGACTTCAATATGGCTTTGCTCGCCCAAAAATTCCCGCACATAGTTGGCGATTTCCAGCACCACGTGTTTTTCTTCCGAACCCTCATGACCGACAGCGCCGGAATCAATACCGCCGTGGCCGGGATCGATCATCACCAGTTTCTTCGCGCCAGGCGGCTTAGGTGCCGGGGCGGATTTGGTGATGTGTGCCTGTTGTGCTGCGCTGGCAGAGCGGGAACCAAAGGCGGCAATCGCTAAACCGAGTCCGGAAAGCAGTAACTGGCGGCGTGTGGCGGCAGCAGGAAGCGGCTGGAAATGTAGAAATTTGTTCAGGGGGTTTAACATCAGTCCGTTACCGTCAGAAAAAAGGCAGAATGCTCTATGTTATAGAGTATCTTTTTTATAGTTTCGATCTGAGAACTATTACTTTTTATGAATATTGTGTCGCGGATGAAATCAGGGCCGAATAAATGTCCGGTAACGGGCGGGAATATCTTCTTCAGGTGTTGAATTTGCGGTTTATATTCATTCTTAAAGCAGACAATCTGTGATTTTGATGTTGCGTATCAAACAGATCACGCGATAATCAAGTAAACCCCTATTAACAGCGGCGAACAGTGATGGAAATTCGCGTATACCGTCAAGAAGATTTTGAAGAAGTACTGACCTTATGGGAGCGTTGCGATCTGCTGCGCCCGTGGAACGATCCTGAGCTGGATATCGAACGTAAAATTAACCACAGCCCGGAGTTTTTCCTGGTGGCAGAAGTGGGTGGCGAAGTGGTCGGCACCCTGATGGGCGGCTACGACGGCCATCGCGGTTCGGCTAACTATCTCGGCGTACATCCGGATTATCGCGGACGAGGCATCGCTAACGCGCTGGTTAATCGTCTGGAGAAAAAACTGATTGCCCGCGGCTGCCCGAAAATGAATTTAATGGTGCGTGCAGAAAACGATGCCGTGGTCAGCATGTACGAAAAACTGGGTTATGAAATTTCGGATACGCTTTTACTGGGTAAGCGGCTGATCGAAGATCAGGAGTATTAATCTACCCGTTGTTCTTCATTGAATAAAATAGCCCCGGCAGAGTCACATCTGCCGGGGCTATTTACATCATGAATTACTTGATAATTTTAACGCTCTTGACGTCAACTTCCACAGAGTTCCAGTCTTTATCGACTTTACCTTCGATGCGGATTTTATCTTTCGGCGATACGTTCTGTCCCTGCCAGCGCTTGCCGTCAATTTCTACATTGAGGGTGCCGGTGTTATCGCGGAAAATGTATTTATCGTGGTCGATACGCTGATCGATAAAACCTTCCAGCATGATCCATTGATCATCTTTCATGGTTTGCGCGTCTTTCACGGTGCTCAGCGCCGTGGTACCGGTGAAACCGCCCTGTGCTGCAGGCTGTGTTTGCGTTTCCTGTGCTGACGGACCGTTAAAGCCGCCGGTTTGCTGAGCAAACGCCGTCGCTGAACAAAGTGCAATGAGGGTTGCCAGAGTGATCTTCTTCATCATAATAGGTCTTCCATAATTTAACGTTTCCGGAGTAACGACAACTATGACATCGTTTCGGATGTCTTGCCGTGCTGGAGACCATTAAAGCAGACTGTTCTTAACAGTTTCTTAAGCGTATACCCGGCATACATCAAATTATTTTAGGTATGTCCCTGGGGATTGTTAGATTTAACCTTATTTGCAGGAACGTTGTTCTTTTTATGAACCCGGATGATTATAACGACCACGGTATGTTGCGATTGCCACTGTGGTTCTGGACGATTTTAATTTTGCAGGCACGAACCTGGTTGTTGTTTGTGATGGCGGGTGCTTCCCGCCAGCAGGGAAGTGATTTGCTGACGCTGTTTTACCCCGATCAGCAAAGTTTCTGGTCCGGGATGTTGCTGGGGTTGCCGCCCGCGATGGTGTTTTTGCTCAGTGGTCGTCGTCATGTCTGGCCGCGCATCTGGCAGGCCGGATACTGGTTACTTCTTGCCGGGATGTTTGTCACTTTTGCATTGCAGGCTCTGGGATTATGGCAAAGTACTGACATGATTTCTGGTGTGGATATCGTGCTGGCATTACTGGATGCGGCCGCACTGGCGTATTGGTTATTGAGCCGCCGTTTGCGCGCCTGTTTTGATGCCTCACACCGTCTGGCCTGAAGCATATTCCCTTTTGGGCTGAACTTTTTTGCCAGAAATACACTCGAACTGGCGCTTAACAATAATTGTTAAAATATTAATTCACTGTCGGTTTGTCCGCCAGGCCGCGCCGGCCAACGGGAACGGGCAGAAAAGGAGTATGGAATGACTGTTCGCTTGCGGGTTCGCCCCCTGTTGCTGGTGCTGCCACTGATCCTGACTGGCTGTTCGTCGATGTCTAACATGTCGTGGCCAAGTGTTTCCTGGTCGAGCATGAATCCGCTCAACTGGTTTGGCAGCAGCCTGACGGTCAGCGATAAAGGAGTAGGCGGGATAACAGGTAGTACGGCGCTGACAGAAACGGCCATTAACGATGCGCTGGACGGTGATTATACCTTGCGCAGTGGCATGTCGATGAGCGGCGGAAAAATGCTGAGCTTCTTCCAGGCGATGGACGGCAAGGACGTGAAAATGTCGATCAGCGGCGAGCCGAAAGGCAACGTTCAGCGTGTTGACGTGGTGGATCCTAAAGTAGAAAGCGAATGGGGCGTTAAAATCGGCACGTCATTCAGCAGCCTTTACAGCAAAGCCTTCGATGTGTGTGTAAAAGGCGAGGGAGATGATGCGCAGAACGTCGAGTGTAAAGCGCCGCAAAGTTCTCACGTCACCTATGTCTTCAGCGGGATCTGGCATGGCCCGGAATCACTGATGCCTTCGGACGACGCGCTGAAAGACTGGAAGGTAAGTAAAATTATCTGGCGGGCTAATCCGGCTCAGGCTTCCACTGCTCAGTAAAACCTGTTTCTCAGCGTAATAACTCCTCAATGCCTTGCCTTCGCGCAAGGCATTTTTATTGACATCCGGTATGATGTCGCCGGTCAAATTAACGAGGATGAGAAGATGACTCAGGTTCAGAGCGGCATTTTGCCCGAACATTGCCGTTTCGCGATTTACATCGAAGCGAAAGCTCAGGGTGACCTGGATGCGCTCCGGCAGGGCTGCCGTGCATTTGTGGCTGTACTGGAAGACATGCAGAAAAAATTTCCCACCGAACATCTTGGTGCGGTCGTAGCCTTTGGCAACGATGTGTGGCGTGATTTATCCGGCAATCAGGGCGCGGATGAACTGAAATCTTTCCAACCGCTGGGCAAAGGTCTGGCACCTGCTACGCAGCGCGATATGTTGTTGCACATACAGTCCCTTCGTCATGACGTTAACTTTGCGCTGGCACGGGCGGCACTGAAAGCGTTCGGCAGTTCCATTGTCGTTGAAGAAGAAACCCACGGGTTCCGTGCGATCGAAGAACGTGATCTGAGCGGTTTTGTTGACGGCACTGAAAATCCGAAAGCAGAGGCCCGCGCACAGGTGGCGATTATTCCTGAAGGCAGCGTCGATGCTGGCGGCAGCTACGTGATGGTTCAGCGCTGGAAACATAATCTGGTGCAATGGGAACGTTTCTCCGTGCAGCAGCAGGAAGACGTCATCGGGCGTACCAAAGACACCGATGAAGAGCTGGATTCAGAAACTCGCCCGGACACTTCCCACGTCAGTCGTGTTGATCTGAAAGAAGACGGCAAAGGCCTGAAAATTCTGCGCCAGAGCCTGCCTTATGGCACAGCAAGCGGCGAACACGGTTTGTATTTCATCAGCTATTGCGCCCGTCTGTGGAACATCGAAAAACAACTGCTGAGCATGTTTGGCGATCTCGATGGTAAACGTGATGCGATGCTGCGTTTCACCCGTCCGGTGACCGGCAGCTATTATTTCGCCCCATCACTGACACGTCTTTTAGCGCTTTAAGTTCCTTCAGCGCGTTCCTTCACGGACGCGCTGCCTCTTCCCCTTCTGTTATTCCCCCTGCGTTTGTTAATGCCTTATAGCTTTTCATGCTTGAAAATCACCAAATGGTATATAAAACCGTTACAGCCTGACCCTCAGTTATAAATACACTGTGTGATATTGAGCGGCATTTATCAGCGTCGCATATCGGTTCACTCACCTAAGGCTAAGCATGAAAACATTCGGATTTACAGGCAGCGTGCTGAAAGGTTCCGTGGCGGCACTGCTGCTGGCCAGCGGCTCGGCTTCGGCGACTGAATTGCTCAACAGTTCTTATGATGTGTCCCGTGAACTTTTTGCTGCTCTGAACCCGCCATTCCAGAAACAGTGGGCTGATCAAAATGACGGTGAAAAACTCGATATTAAACAGTCACATGCTGGTTCTTCCAAGCAGGCGCTGGCGATTTTGCAGGGTCTGAAAGCCGATGTCGTCACTTACAATCAGGTGACCGATGTGCAGATTTTGCATGACCGCGGCAATCTGATCCCTGCCGACTGGCAAAGTCGTTTGCCCAACAACAGTTCGCCGTTTTATTCCACCATGGCGTTTCTGGTCCGCAAGGGCAATCCAAAGAACATTCACAGCTGGGACGATTTAGCGCGTCCGGGCGTGAGCCTGGTGTTCCCGAATCCCAAAACCTCCGGCAATGGCCGATATACCTACCTGGGTGCCTGGGGCGCGTTCAATCTGGAAGATAATAAAAACCAGACGAAAACCCGCGAGAAAATGGCGAGTTTCCTGAAAAACGTGCAGGTGTTTGATACCGGCGGCCGTGGCGCGACAACCACATTTGTGGAACGCGGACTGGGTGATGTGCTGATCAGTTTCGAATCTGAAGTGAACAATATCCGTAAGCAGTACGGTGACGATAAATACGAAGTGATTGTGCCGAAAGTGGACATTCTGGCTGAGTTCCCGGTGGCCTGGGTGGACAAAAACGTCGAGAAAAATGGCACAGAAAAAGCCGCAAAAGATTACCTGAATTATTTGTGGAGCCCGCAGGCGCAGAAAATCATCACCAGTTTTAACTACCGGGTGTATGACAAAACGGCGATGGCGGCGGCGAAAGGGCAGTTCCCGGATACCAAATTGTTCAAAGTCGAAGAGCAGTTCGGTGGCTGGCCACAAGTGATGGAAACCCATTTCAGTACCGGCGGTGAGCTGGACAAACTGTTAGAGCAAGGTCACAAGTAATGTTGTTGTCGAGCAAACGCGTATTACCCGGATTCACCCTGAGCCTCGGCAGCAGCCTGCTGTTCGTCTGCCTGGTGTTGTTGCTGCCACTGAGTGCGCTGGTGATGCAGTTGTCACAAATGACGCTGGCGCAATACTGGGATGTGATCACCAACGGTCAGGTTGTTGCGGCGTACAAAGTGACGCTGCTGGCGGCGGGTGTGGCGAGTATTTTTAACTGTTTCTTCGGCATGCTGATGGCATGGATCCTGACCCGTTACGAATTCCCCGGTAAAAGCCTGGTGGACGGGCTGATGGATTTGCCGTTTGCCTTGCCGACCGCCGTGGCTGGTTTAACGCTGGCAGGCCTGTTTTCTACCACCGGATTTTACGGTCAGTGGCTGGCACATTTTGATATCAAAGTGGCATACACCTGGCTTGGTATTGCAGTGGCGATGGCCTTTACCAGCATTCCGTTTGTGGTTCGTACCGTGCAACCGGTGCTGGAAGAATTAGGCCCGGAATATGAAGAAGCTGCTGAAACGCTGGGCGCTTCGCGCTGGCAGAGTTTCCGTCGCGTGGTATTGCCGGAAGTCATGCCTTCTCTGATGGCGGGCACGGCGCTGTCCTTTACCCGCAGCCTGGGCGAATTCGGTGCAGTGATTTTCATCGCCGGTAACATTGCGTGGAAAACTGAAGTGACCTCGCTGATGATTTTCATCCGCTTGCAGGAATTTGATTATCCGGCAGCCAGCGCGATTGCATCGGTTATTCTCGCCGCCTCGCTGCTGTTGCTGTTTGCAATTAACACCTTACAGAGCCGTTATGGCCGTCGTCTGGGAGGCCAGTAATGTCTGATATTCCGGCTTTTGCAGGCGAGAAACGCCAGCGTATCGACTGGGTAAAATGGTCGCTGATCGGCACAGGTTTACTGATTTGTATTTTGCTGCTGGTGATCCCGATGATCAGCATTTTCGTGCTGGCCTTTTCCGACGGGATTGCTGCTGTTTGGAAGAACCTGTCTGATTCTGACATGTTGCATTCCATCTGGCTGACCGTGCTGATGGCGCTGATTACCGTGCCGGTGAACCTGATTTTCGGCACGCTGCTAGCCTGGCTGGTGGCGCGCTTTAATTTCCCGGGGCGTCAGCTGTTACTGACGCTGATCGACATCCCGTTCGCGGTTTCGCCGGTGGTTGCCGGTCTGTTGTATCTGCTGTTTTACGGTACTAACGGCCCGATTGGCGGCTGGCTGGATGCGCATAATATTCAGTTTATGTTCGCCTGGCCGGGCATGGTGATGGTAACGGTATTCGTTACTTGTCCGTTTGTTATCCGTGAGCTGGTGCCGGTGATGTTGAGTCAGGGCAGCCATGAAGATGAAGCGGCGGTGTTACTGGGCGCGTCAGGCTGGCAGATGTTCCGCCGCGTGACCTTGCCGAATATCCGCTGGGCATTACTGTACGGCGTGGTGCTGACCAATGCCCGTGCGATCGGGGAGTTTGGTGCGGTATCTGTCGTTTCCGGTTCTATCCGCGGCGAAACTTACACGCTGCCATTACAAGTTGAGTTACTGCATCAGGACTACAACACCGCAGGCGCGTTTACTGCCGCTGCGTTGCTGACCCTGATGGCGATTGTCACACTGTTTCTGAAAAGCGGCCTGCAATGGCGTCTGAAACGCCATAACGACCGTCTTGAGCGGGAGGAAAGTCATGAGCATTGAAATTAACGGTATCAACAAATATTTTGGCCGCACGAAAGTGCTCAATGATATCTCGCTCGATATTGCTTCCGGAGAGATGGTAGCGCTGCTCGGGCCTTCAGGTTCCGGTAAAACCACGCTGCTGCGCATTATCGCCGGGCTGGAAAACCAGAGCGCCGGACATCTGAGTTTTCACGGTAAAGACGTGACGCGTCTCCACGCCCGTGACCGTCAGGTGGGTTTCGTGTTTCAGCATTACGCGCTGTTCCGCCATATGACGGTGTTCGACAACATCGCCTTTGGCCTGACGGTGCTGCCGCGCCGCGAGCGTCTGAACGCCGAAGCGATTAAACAGAAAGTCACTAAACTGCTGGAGATGGTGCAGTTAGCCCATCTGGCTAACCGTTATCCGGCACAGCTTTCTGGTGGTCAGAAACAGCGTGTAGCACTGGCCCGTGCGCTGGCGGTCGAACCCCAAATTCTGCTGCTGGATGAGCCTTTCGGTGCGCTGGATGCGCAGGTGCGTAAAGAGCTGCGCCGCTGGCTGCGTCAGTTGCATGAAGAGCTGAAATTCACCAGCGTGTTTGTGACCCACGATCAGGAAGAAGCGATGGAAGTCGCTGACCGCGTGGTCGTCATGAGCCAGGGGAATATTGAACAGGTGGGCGCGCCGGAAGAAATCTGGCGTGAACCGGCAACCCGCTTCGTGCTGGAGTTTATGGGGGAAGTGAATAAAATCGGCGGTGAAATTCGCGGCTCTCAGTTGTATGTCGGCGCGCATCACTGGCCGCTGGAGAACCCGCCGCTACATCAGGGCGCGGTCGATTTGTTCCTGCGTCCGTGGGAAATGGAAATTACCGCGCACAGTACTGCGCGCTGCCCGTTGCCGGTAAAAGTGCTGGAGGTCAGCCCGCGTGGTCATTTCTGGCAGCTTATCGTGCAGGCGGACGGCTGGCACGATGAACCGCTTTCCGTGGTGCTTTCTGAAGCTCACGGTAATAGCGCACCTCAGCGCGGCGATCGTTTTTATGTCGGCGGGCTGAATGGCCGCCTGTATGCCGGTGATCAGCAGCTACAACCCGTTGCGTTAGCGAAGAGCGCCTGATATTTTTTAATCAGCATGTTTCTCAGGGCGGTCTCCGAGCCGCCCTTTTTATCGTCTGATATCTGTTTATGTTTTTTTTATCAGTCAATATACCTTTTTAATATAAGGCAAGCCCGTGAGTACGCTCGAACACTACATCGATAATACACCTCTGGTGAAATTACAGCGTCTGACCGAGGGACTCGACAGCGAGATCTGGGTCAAACTGGAAGGCAATAATCCCGCGGGCTCAGTAAAAGACCGTGCAGCGCTGTTCATGATTGAGCAGGCGGAAAAGCGCGGTGAAATTCATCCCGGTGATACGCTGATTGAAGCCACCAGTGGTAATACCGGTATTGCGCTGGCGATGATTGCGGCACTGAAAGGTTATAAGCTGAAATTGCTGATGCCGGAAAATATGAGCTTAGAGCGTCAGGCATCAATGCGCGCTTACGGCGCTGAATTATTGCTGGTCAGCCGCGCGCAGGGGATGGAAGGTGCGAGGGACCTGGCGCAGGAAATGGAACGGCAGGGGCAGGGGAAAGTGCTGGATCAGTTCAATAATCCGGACAACCCGCTCGCGCACTTTACGACTACCGGCCCGGAAATCTGGCAGCAGACGCAAGGGCGTATTACGCATTTTGTGTCGAGCATGGGGACGACTGGCACCATCACGGGTGTCAGTCGCTTTCTGCGCAGTCAGCACGCGGGTGTGCAAATTGTCGGGTTGCAACCTTCTGAAGGCAGCAGCATTCCGGGCATACGCCGCTGGCCGCAGGAATATCTGCCGGGTATTTTCAGCCCTGAACTGGTCGATGAAGTGATGGATATGGGGCAGGGCGAAGCGGAAGACACCATGCGGGCTCTGGCGCGGCAAGAAGGCATCTTCTGTGGCGTGAGTTCTGGCGGCGCTGTTGCGGGCGCATTGCGTGTCGCCAGAAGTCATCCCGGCAGTGTGATTGTGGCAATTGTCTGCGATCGCGGTGACCGTTATTTATCCACTGGTGTTTTTAACGTTTAATTTTATATTCAGCTGGTGAATGTAAAATTAGAGTAAAAGCGGCTGCGTAATGCAGGGTTAGTGGTAAAAATGACCAAAATTTTAGCCAGGCGGAAATAAAGAATGAAAATTTTATTAGTCGATGACGATCTCGAATTAGGAACCATGCTCAGCGAATATCTGATTGCAGAAGGTTTTGACGCTTCTCTGGTGCTGACCGGTAAAGCGGGCGTGGAAGGGGCGATGTCCGGCGAATATACCGCGATGATCCTCGACATTATGCTGCCGGATATGAGCGGTATTGATGTCCTGCGTCAGGTGCGTAAAAACAGCCGTCTGCCGATCATCATGCTGACCGCCAAGGGCGACAATATCGATCGCGTTATCGGCCTGGAAATGGGCGCCGATGATTACATGCCTAAACCTTGTTACCCGCGCGAACTGGTTGCGCGTCTGCGTGCAGTATTGCGCCGTGTGGAAGAGCAACAGGAATCGCACTCTGATTCTTCATCCGTAAACTACGGTGACCTGACGCTGAATCCGGCTACCCGCAGCAGCGAATGGCGTGGGGTTCCTTTCGACCTGACGGCGTCTGAATTCAATCTGCTGGAGCTGTTACTGCGGTCTCCGGAACGTGTGGTTTCAAAAGATGAGTTGTCAGAAAAAGGCCTCGGCCGTCCGCGTGAAGCTTATGATCGCAGCATTGATGTTCACATCAGTAATATCCGCCAAAAACTGGGGTCACTGGAAGGTGGCGATATTCTGACTATTGAAACGGTGCGCAGCATTGGCTATCGCATACGCTAAACGAATGCGCGGAAAACTGTTCTGGAAAATCCTGCTGGGATTCTGGTTCACTTTTGTGGCGATCACTCAGGGACTTTGGGTGGTTTTTGCTTTTTATAATCCGCACGAACCGCCGGAAAGCGGGATTGCACGACGCTTTGTAAAACTGCAAATTACGTCAGCGGTGTCAACGCTGCACAACGGCGGTATGCCTGCACTTAACGCGATGATGGCGGACTGGCCGGATGATGACAGGCAGTTTTTCTCCGTAACACCTTCTTTGCTGCCTGCCAAAGGCAATACGATTAAGGATCTGGAACCCGGTAAAATCCCGCATGAAGTCGTGCAGTTTGTGCAGGGGCCGGACGGGCAGGGCTACCGGCTGAAATATGATGTAGACGGGCTGATGCATGAATATCGCCCGAGACGTCACAGGGACTGGCTGAATATGCCTCCGCCGTTGTTATGGCTGGGCGGACTGGGCGGATTACTCTTCAGCGCGATGCTGGCGTGGAACCTGACCCGACCTATGCTGCAAATGCGTAAAGCTTTCGGGCGGGTGGCGCAGGGCGATTTATCGGTACGCCTGTTTACCAGCATGGGTAAGCGGCACGATGAGCTGTCAGAAGTGGCTCGCGATTTCGACTCCATGGCCGAACGTTTACAGGTTCTGGTGAAGGCGCGTGAAGAACTTCTGCATGACGTTTCTCACGAGCTGCGTTCTCCATTGGCGCGTTTGCAACTGGCCATCGGCCTGGCGCGACAGAATCCTTCAAATGTTGAAAGCTCGCTGAGTCGCATTGAACATGAAGCGGGACGTCTGGACAAGATGATCGGGGAGCTGCTGGCGCTGTCGCGAACTGAAAGCAGTGAAATCCCGGATGAAGAGTACTTCGATCTGTACGGCCTGGTGGAAGCGGTGGTGAACGACGCGCGCTATGAGGCGCAGTTACCGGGCGTGGAGATTGCGCTCTTTCCCGAATCAGCGGATGACCTGGATTACACCGTGAAAGGCAATGCTGAGCTGATGCGACGCGCTGTCGATAACGTGGTACGCAATGCACTGCGTTTTTCTGCGCGCGGGCAAACAATCACTGTTTCACTGGCGCAGGTTGAAGAGTATCTGCAAATTGAAGTGGCCGATCAGGGGCCGGGTGTGGAAGAAGATAAGTTGTCGAGTATCTTCGACCCGTTCGTGCGAGTGAAATCACCGCTGTCAGGCAAAGGCTATGGTCTGGGGCTGGCCATTACCCGTAAAGTGATGCTGGCGCATGAAGGTAAAGTGGATGCGCGTAACGCACAGCCTCATGGCCTGATCATCAGCCTTCAGGTTCCGCACTGGAAATCCGCTTCATAATCCGAGCCGCAGAGGCGTTGGCTACTCTCAGCCACCCGAATCACTTACTTTTGTAAGCTCATCGGGATGGCTTCGTTTGCCGCCTTTCTGCGACTCGAATTATTTTGCGGATAGCTTTTTTACAGGCAATAAAAAACGGCGCTGATTAGGCGCCGTTTTTAACTTCTTGCTTTACAACTCGCTGAGCGAATTACTTCTTGATGCGGATGATTGGGGTTTCGCCCACAGTCACGCTACCCGTCAGTTTAATCAGCTCTTTGATCTCGTCCATGTTAGAGATAACAACCGGAGTCAGGGTAGACTTCGCTTTCTCTTCCAGCAGAGGCAGATCAAACTCGATAACCAAATCGCCTTTCTTAACACGTTGGCCTTCTTCAGCGATGCGTTTGAAGCCTTCGCCTTTCAGTTCAACGGTGTCGATACCGAAGTGTACGAACAGCTCAATGCCACTGTCGGATTCGATTGAGAAAGCATGGTTAGTTTCGAAGATTTTACCGATAGTGCCATCAACCGGAGCAACCATTTTGTTGCCAGATGGTTTGATAGCAATACCGTCACCTACGATTTTCTCAGCGAAAACAACGTCAGGCACGTCTTCAATGTTGACAATCTCACCAGAGATCGGCGCTACGATTTCAATAGTGCCAACGTCTTTTTTATCATCAGAAACCAATGATTTCAGTTTATCGAACAAACCCATGATCTTCTCCTAAGCATTAATTTGGGCAGCTTTACCAGCATCGCGCAATTAGCAGAGTGTTTTTTCTTCAATGAACTTGTTAACCAGGTTCATCAACTCTTGCGCCGTAGGTTGGGCCAGGGCCTGATCTGCCAGCGCTTTCACATCTTCGAAGTTTGTATTGCGAATAATTTTCTTGATGCGTGGGATAGAGATAGCGCTCATGCTGAACTCATCTAACCCCATGCCCAATAGAAGAAGTGTAGCACGTTCGTCACCGGCTAGCTCGCCGCACATCCCTGTCCATTTACCGGCAGCATGAGATGCGTCAATAACTTGCTTAATTAAACCAAGTACTGACGGAGACATTGGGTTGTACAGATGAGAAATCAGTTCGTTACCGCGATCCACAGCCAAAGTATACTGGGTAAGATCGTTTGTACCAATACTGAAGAAATCGACTTCTTTTGCCAGGTGATGAGCAATCACTGCAGCAGCCGGGGTTTCAACCATCACGCCTACTTCGATAGTTTCATCGAATGCCTGGCCTTTTTCACGCAGCTGAGCTTTCAGCATTTCCAGTTCTGCTTTCAGTTCACGCACTTCTTCAACAGAAATGATCATCGGGAACATGATGCGCAGTTTACCGAACGCAGAAGCACGCAGAATACCTTTCAGCTGGTCGTGAAGAATTTCTTTACGGTCCAGACAGATACGGATTGCACGCCAGCCCAGGAACGGGTTTTCTTCTTTTGGCAGGTTCATGTACGGCAGGTCTTTATCACCGCCGATGTCCATGGTACGGACGATAACTGCCTGTGAGCCCATCGCTTCAGCAACGGCTTTATATGCCTGGAATTGCTCTTCTTCGGTAGGCAGGCTGTCACGGTCCATGAACAGGAATTCTGTACGATACAGGCCGACACCTTCAGCGCCATTGCGCTCTGCACCGGCGACGTCGCGCACGGTACCGATGTTGGCACAAACTTCAACCTGATGACCATCCAGCGTAATAGCCGGTAAATCTTTCAGTTTAGTCAGTTCGTCTTTTTCTGAGATGTACTGGTTCTGAACGGCTTTCAGCTCGTCAATAACGTCTGCTGTCGGGTTGACATAGATTTTATTGTTTACAGCGTCGAGGATCAGGTAGTCATCATTTTTGACTTGTTTGGTCACATCGCTGGTACCTACGATTGCAGGTAATTCCAGGGAACGCGCCATGATTGAGGTGTGAGAAGTACGACCACCCAAATCAGTAATGAAACCCAGAACCTTGTTCAGGTTCAGCTGAGCCGTTTCTGACGGCGTCAGATCGGTCGCAACCAGGATAACTTCGTCCTGGATGGAGCTCAGATCAACGATGGTCATGTCGAGAATATTGCGCAGAAGACGTTTACCGATATCACGTACGTCAGCCGCACGTTCTTTCAGGTATTCATCATCAAGCTCTTCCAGGGCTTTCGCCTGACCTTCAATGACAGAGAAAGCAGCAGCGTCAGCAGAAGCATGCTCGTCTTTGATAAGGGCTATGATTTCCTGTTCAAGCTCTTCGTCTTCCAACAACATGATGTGGCCTTCGAAGATGGCTTCTTTCTCTTCACCGAAGGTCTCACCGGCTTTGGTCTTGATCACTTCCAGCTGAGCTGAGGCTTTCGCACGGCCAGCGAGGAAACGTTCAACTTCCTGATCAACCTGATCAGGAGAGATTTTTTTCCGGTTGATGACAATTTCATCTTCTTTCAACAGAAGTGCTTTGCCGAAAGCGATACCGGGAGATACTAAAATGCCTGAAATCATAACCCTACCTTTCTCTTGACTGGTTTAAACGATATAAGAGCGGCTGAGTGTTACTCGAGCTCTGCCATCAGTTTTACCAAGTGTTCAACGGCTTTCTGCTCGTCTTCACCTTCAGCTGAGAGGGTCACAACGGTACCTTGGGTCAGGCCCAGAGTTTGCAGTTTAAACAGGCTTTTCGCACTGGCGCTTTTGCCATTTGAAGTCACAGTGATGTCAGAAGCGAAACCTTTAGCTTCTTTCACGAACTGTGCAGCAGGGCGAGTGTGCAGACCATTAGGAGCGGTAATTGTAACTTCTTGCTGGAACATTGTTGTTTCCCCAACTTATTAAAGTAATGTTGTGGAGCTAAAGTTTAGCTTATGCGCTTCACTTTAGCCTGTAGAGATTAGCGCCTGACTATGGTTCAGGGGCAGGTTCAGATGCAACAGAAAAGAGAAAATAACGCACTCAGCGATAAAACTCTTTGCCCTAGATCTAGGCTTTTCTGTTATTTCTCCATTATGCCGTGATTTCCCCTCTTGTAACAAATCGGTAAATCGATTCAGCGGGCGGGTTCATGGAGGCGATTAATTTCGCGCATCGAAATAATTGACCGGTTAAATACTAAACCTGGCGGGTAAAATCAATGACAGAGTGGTGTAAACTTTGATGTAGCCCACAAAAAAGCACCCCGAAAGGTGCTTTTTTATCCGCTTTTAGGGATGTGGCATTATTGTTGCAATTCTTTTTCAGTAAACAAATCTGCAAATAATGCGGTACTCAGATAGCGTTCGCCGGAAGATGGCAGGATAACCACGATGGTTTTATCCGCAAACTCGGGTTCTTTAGATAATTTCACCGCAGCTTCAACCGCAGCACCGGAAGAAATCCCCGCCAGAATACCTTCTTCTTCCATCAGACGACGTGCCATCTGAATGGATTCATCGTTAGTGATCAGCGTGACGCGATCCAGCAGTTCCAGATCCAGGTTGCCCGGAATGAAACCAGCACCGATGCCCTGAATTTTGTGCGGGCCCGGTTTCACTTCTTCGCCATTCAGCGTCTGAGTAATCACCGGCGAATCCGTTGGCTCAACGGCCACCAGCTTCACGCTGCTTTTTTTGCTTTTCAGATAACGACCCGTGCCGGTGATGGTACCGCCGGTGCCCACGCCTGCAATCAGCACATCGACTGCGCCATCGGTGTCTTCCCAGATTTCCGGACCGGTGGTTTGCTCATGGATAGCCGGGTTGGCCGGGTTGCTGAACTGCTGAAGGATAAGATAACGGGAAGGATCGCTGGCCTGAATTTCTTCGGCTTTTGCAATTGCGCCTTTCATACCTTTCGCGCCTTCGGTCAGCACCAGATTGGCGCCGAGGGCTTTGAGCAGTTTACGACGTTCAACGCTCATGGTTTCCGGCATGGTCAGCGTCAGTTTATAACCGCGTGCGGCAGCGACGTAGGCCAGTGCAATACCCGTGTTTCCGCTGGTCGGTTCAACCAGTTCGATATCTTTGGTCAGGATGCCTTTCTTTTCAGCGTCCCAGATCATGTTTGCACCGATACGGCATTTCACGCTGAAGCTCGGGTTACGTGACTCGACCTTAGCCAGAATACGACCATTACCGATACGGTTCAGGCGAACCAGTGGCGTATGGCCGATTGTTAATGAATTGTCTTCATAGATCTTGCTCATAACCCGTCCTTTAACTGTATGAAATATTCACGGTGTGAAGCTTTCAACACTATGAAATTAGTGGGAATCGAGAAAGCATACGCGAACCGCTTTCCCAGTGAAGTAAGGTTTTGGTATTTGGTATATCGATACGTTATTAAGAAATAAGTTTGAGGACGAAAAGTCAAGCATAGCAGGCAGCCGCCCGCAGGCGGCTGTGAAGAGAAAACGTTATGCGCGGGTGGAATTCACGTCAACATTGTTTTTAACGTAAACATGCCGATAGCGGTCGCACCACATAGCAGTAGCACCGCACACCGCCACCGGCAGGATCACCAGATTGAGCACCGGGATCATCGTAAACAGGCTGACCAGCGAGCCAAACTGCATATTGTCGATTTTGTTGCTGCCGAGCGAGCGGCGCATATCCGCAAAACTCACTTTGTGATTATCGAACGGATAATCGCAATACTGGATAACCACCATCCAGGCGCTGAAGAAGAACCACAGCACCGGCGCGGCGGTCTGGCCAATCACCGGAATAAAGTAAAGCGCAAATAAGACGATGGCTCGCGGCAGGTAATACGCCAGTTTCTGCCATTCGCGTTTCATGATGCGCGGCAGGTCTTTCATGATGTCCCAGATGCCGGTATCCGGCAGCGGTTTACCGGTCAGGCGCGCTTCGAGTTGTTCGGCGAGCAATCCGCTAAACGGTGCCGCAATCCAGTTGGCGATGGTGCTGAAGAAATAGCTGAACACCAGCACCACGGATAGTACCGCTACCGGCCAGATGAGATAATCCAGCCAGCTCAGCCAGGCCGGAACCTTACTCATCATGGCGGGGATCCATTCTCCCAGTTTGGTAAACAGCCACCAAAACGCGCCGCCCATCAGCAATACGTTGACCGCCAGCGGTAAAATCACAAAACGTCGTATCCCTGGTAAGGAAATGAGCGTCCAGCCCTGTTTGAAATAATGCACGCCGTTTTCTTGTCTGGCGCTTTGCGATGAAGTCATAAACGAAATTTTCTCTCTGAGTTGAATGACATGGGCTATCATATCGGTATGATTTTCCACTGGCTACCAGTGGATTGGCTGAAAAAACAGCAAAAAAAGGTGCAACTGCCCTATTTATTAGCAGAAAGTAGAGTCCAGACTTGCACTTATCTACGTGGGCAAATAGAGTTAATATTGTGAATGTTTGCCGTGGTGGCAATGTATTAGAACAACAGAGATAGCAATGATGCAGGATTTGCGTCTGATATTAATCGTTGTTGGCGCGATCGCCATAATAGCGTTGTTGTTACACGGTTTGTGGACCAGCCGTAAAGAACGCTCTTCGCTGTTTCGCGATCGTCCAGCTAAACGTGTGAAAAAAGAACGGGAACAATCTCCGCCTGACGATTTCGTCGATGGAGTGGGGGAAGTGCGCGTGCGTCCTGCTTATCCTCAGGATGAACCGACTTTTGGTCAGTATGATGAGCCAGAACAGACTGCACCGCCACGTCAGCCGCAGGGTCAACCTGCGCAGCCAGCGCCAGCACCTGTTGCTCGTCCCCAGCCACCGGCTCAGCCACAGCATCATGCTGTGCAGGATGATCCGTTGCTGAGTGGTTATTCAGCCGCTGAACCCGCAGTTGCACCGCGACGCGAACCTGTTGCTGATTTTGCACCGCAGGAATATGCGCGTGAACCTAAAGCGAAAGCACCGGTTCCGCCGCAGGAAATTCATGCGGACGCGGCACCTGCTGCCAAAGCTGAACCTCAGCCTGCGCCTTTTGCTCCGGCAGAAGAAGCCCCGGCAGAGAAAGCGAAACTGAAAGAAACGGTGCTGGTGCTGCACGTTGCAGCGCATCAGGGTGGCGTTATCGGTGGTGAAGTCCTGTTAAACAGCGTGCTTCAGTCCGGCTTCCAGTTTGGCGCAATGAATATTTTCCATCGTCACGTTAGCCCGGCGGGCAGCGGTCCGGTGTTGTTCAGTCTGGCAAATATGGTCAAACCGGGTTCTTTTGACCCTGACAATATGTCCGACTTCTCTACACCTGGTGTGACGTTGTTCATGATGGTGCCTTGCTATGGCGACGCGCATCAGAACTTCAAACTGCTGTTGCAGTCCGCACAGCGCATTGCCGATGATGTCGGTGCGATGGTGCTTGACGATGAGCGTCGTATGATTACGCCGCAGAAGCTCGAAACGTACAAAGCGCGGATCCGCGAGGTCCTCGAAGCGACCGCCTGATTCTGGCGTTCGTGAAATACCCTTTCCCCAAACCCCCGCTTGCCGGGGGTTTTTTATCTCCACGGTGAGTCATGGCCACTATCGAAGAACAAATCAATCACTTACGCACTCAGCTGCGCCATCATGAATATCAGTATCATGTTCTGGACGCACCGGAAGTGCCTGATGCCGAATATGACCGTCTTATGCGTGAATTGCGGGAACTGGAAACCGCGCATCCAACGCTTATCACTGCGGATTCTCCCACGCAGCGCGTGGGCGCCGCGCCCCTTTCTGCTTTCGAACAGGTAAAACATCAGGTGCCGATGTTGTCGCTGGACAACGTATTTGATGAAGAAAGCTATCTGGCGTTTTATAAGCGTGTGCAGGACAGGCTGAAAACCACTGAACCGCTGACGTTCTGCTGTGAGCTGAAACTCGATGGTCTGGCGGTAAGCCTGCTGTATGAGAATGGCGAACTGGTGCAGGCGGCCACGCGTGGCGACGGCACGACCGGTGAGAACATCACCGCTAACGTGCGTACCATTCGCACCATTCCTCTGCGTCTGCATGGCGACAATATTCCGGCTCGTCTCGAAGTGCGTGGTGAAGTCTTTATGCCGCAACCGGGCTTTGAGGCGATGAATGACGAAGCGCGCCGCACCGGGGGCAAAGTGTTTGCCAACCCGCGTAATGCCGCTGCCGGTTCATTGCGTCAGCTGGATCCGCGCATTACCGCCAAACGTCCGCTGACTTTCTTCTGCTACGGCGTGGGTCTGCTGGAAGGCGGTGAACTGCCTCGCAGTCATATTGCCCGCCTGCAACAATTTAAGGCCTGGGGTTTGCCGGTCAGTGACCGCGTCCGCCTGTGCACCGGCAGTGAGGAAGTGCTGGCGTTCTATCGTCAGGTCGAAGCCGACCGTCCGTCACTGGGCTTTGATATTGACGGCGTGGTAGTGAAAATTGACTCGCTGGATATTCAGGAAACGCTGGGCTTTGTGGCGCGTGCGCCGCGCTGGGCAACAGCCTTCAAATTCCCGGCGCAGGAACAAATTACGCTGGTGAAAGACGTCGAGTTTCAGGTAGGGCGTACCGGTGCGATCACGCCGGTGGCACGTCTGGAGCCGGTTCTGGTGGCGGGCGTGATGGTCAGCAATGCCACGCTGCATAACGCAGATGAAATCGAGCGTCTTGGCCTGCGTATCGGCGATACCGTGATAGTGCGCCGTGCCGGTGATGTTATCCCGCAGGTAGTCGGTGTGGTGCTGGATGAACGTCCGGAAAATGCCCGCGAAGTGGTATTCCCGACGCAGTGCCCGGTCTGTCATTCTGATGTCGAACGTGTCGAAGGCGAAGCCGTGGCGCGTTGCACCGCTGGCCTGATATGCGGTGCACAGCGCAAAGAAGCGCTGAAGCATTTTGTCTCCCGCCGCGCGCTGGACGTTGACGGCATGGGCGATAAAATCATCGACCAGCTGGTCGAGAAAGAATATGTCAAAACGCCGGCTGACCTGTTCCGTCTGACGGCAGGCAAGCTCACCGGTCTGGATCGCATGGGGCCGAAATCGGCGCAAAACGTGGTGAATGCGCTGGAGAAAGCCAAAGAAACCACACTGGCGCGATTCCTGTACGCTCTGGGTATTCGTGAAGTGGGCGAGGCTACGGCGGCCAATCTGGCAGCGCATTACGGTTCAGTGGAAGCACTGAGAGCGGCGGATATCGAATCACTGAAAACCGTCCAGGACGTTGGTGAAGTGGTCGCCAAACACGTGGTGAATTTCCTGTCGGAAGAACATAACCGGCAGGTGATTGACGAGCTGTTAAGCCCGGAAATCAACATTCACTGGCCTGAAGTGCAGGTCATTGTACCGGAAGAAATCGACAGTCCGTTTGCCGGTAAAACCGTGGTATTAACCGGATCACTGTCGATCCTTTCCCGCGATGAAGCCAAAGATCGTCTGACCGCGCTGGGTGCGAAAGTGTCCGGCAGCGTGTCGAAGAAAACCGATCTGGTGATCGCCGGTGAAGCCGCGGGTTCCAAACTGGCGAAAGCGCAGGAACTGGGGATCGACGTGATCGACGAAGCGGAGATGATCCGCCTGCTGGGTGAATAAAAGATGGAAAAAGAAGATCTGATCCAGATTGCCAATGTGGTGATGCCGTTCGGTAAATATGCCGGACGGGTGCTGATCGACTTGCCGGAAGAATATTTGCTGTGGTTCGCCCGTAAAGACGAATTTCCGCAGGGAAAACTGGGTGAACTGATGCAGCTGACGCTGGCGATTAAAACGGAAGGGCTGCAAAGCCTGATCAATCCGCTGCGCCGTAATGGCCCCGGACTGAGCGGTACCGACGAATAAACGCTGTTCAGAACGAGTCACTTCTCTAAAATAAAGGCGCTGAACTCAGCGCCTTTTTTCTGCCTGCTATCCAGCCAGCTTATTCAGTCACAGGCTTTTGTTTCAGCGCCGCTTCCCGCTGTTTTTTCTGGTAACGTTTCGCCAGAACCGCACAGGTCATCAGCTGCACCTGATGGAAAATCATCAGCGGCAGCACCATCATGCCAATCGCGCTGACCGGGAACAGAATGTTCGCCATCGGGATACCGTTCGCCAGGCTTTTCTTCGAACCGCAGAATACAATGGTGATTTCGTCCGGTTTGCTAAAGCCCATCCAGCGCGCCATGTAGGTGTTGATCACCAGAATAAAGGCCAGCAGCACCAGACTGAACACCACGATAAACAGCAGTGAACCGAGGCCTACCTGATGCCAGATCCCCTGTGTGACCGCTTCGCTGAAAGCGGAATAGACCACCAGCAGAATCGACGTCTGGTCAGTTTTGCCGATCATCTTACGGTGACGCTCTACAAAGCCGCCGATCAGCGGACGCAACAAATGTCCGGCGATAAACGGCACCAGCAGTTGCAACACGATATGCCCGACCTGCGCCAGACCATTGCCAGTTTCGCCCTGCACATGCATCAGCAAACTGACCAGCAGCGGCGACACAAATATTCCCAGCAGGCTTGACGCCGACGCGCTGCACACCGCGGCCGCCACATTACCGCCCGCCAGTGAGGTAAATGCAATCGCCGACTGCACGGTGGCAGGCAGAATACACAGATAGACAAAGCCGCTGTAAATCTGCGGGCTGACATCTACCGGATGCCACCACTGGAACAGCAGGCCAAGGATCGGGAACAGAATGAAGGTGCTGAACATTACCCACAAATGCAGCCGCCAGTTGTTACTGCCCTGAAAAATCGCTTCACGCGAAAGTTTGGCGCCGTGCATAAAAAACAGCAGGCCAATGGCGAAAATCGTCAGGTTGTTGAAGAACGCCACAAACATGCCGCTGGCCGGAAAGAAGGTGGCCAGCAGGACGACGGCGATAAGTGTCAGGGTAAAGCGATCGGGTAAGAAGCGCATAACAAGTCTCGAATAGTTGTTTCTGAATGCGGCTATTCTGTGCCTTTGCGATACAATTAAAAAATTGATTTATTTAATCCATTAATGCAGAAAATTCATGAATTATTCTCTCCGACAGCTTCGCGTATTTGTGGCGGTTTCACGCTACGGCAGCTTCAGCCGGGCTGGTGAGTCCATTGGTTTAAGTCAGTCGGCGGTCAGCCACAGTATGAAAGAACTGGAAGCCGAAATGGGCGTGCGGTTGCTGGACAGAACCACGCGTGAAGTCGCGCTGACTGACGCCGGTCTGCGGCTGGCCAACCGTGTGGAACCGCTGCTCGATGAACTCCACGCCATGCTGCTCGATACCCGCAGTTTCGGTACGCAGCACAATGGTCGCGTGCGTATTGCTTCCAGCCAGACCATTTCCGCGCAACTGATGCCGCAATGTATCGCCAGCGGTGCGCTGCAATATCCCGATATCCGCGTGTTACTGCGCGACCAGGCTCAGCAACTGGTGCTTAACAGTGTGAGAAACGCGGAAGTAGATTTCGGGATTGTGATTGATCCCGGTGAGAATACTGATCTGGATTGCGAACCGATTTTGCATGAACCGTTTTTGATGATGTGCCGCGAAGATCATCCTCTGGCTGCGCTGCCGGAGGTTAAATGGCAGGCGCTGAACGGTCAGAAACTGGTGCTGCAGGACTACGCGTCAGGCAGCCGGATCCTGATCGACGGCGCGCTAAAGGCGCAGAAAGTGAAGGCGGAGATTGTCCAGGAAATAGGCCATCCGGCTACGTTATTCCCGATGGTGGAAGCCGGGATTGGTATCAGCGTTATCCCGGCGCTGGCGTTGCCCGGACCGGAAGGGAGCAAGCTGGTGGTTAAAAGTCTGGTGCCGGAAATCAACCGCGTACTGATGCTGGTGAAACGTAAAAACCGGTCTTTATCGCCCGCGGCGCAGGCTATCTGGCAGGTAGTCAAAGAGCAGGCGGTATTGCTGAGTGAAAAACGCAGCCAGCAGGGCGTGCTTGGATCCTGACGTCTTGCCGGCTGTTTCATGCATTAACTGCGATGACACGTATGTTATTAGACGTAAATGTCGATGGCGTTGGTTTCCGAAGGTTTATTCACACCTACTTCTTTTTTCGCTTCGGCCGCGGCTTGCTGTTGTTGCTGCTGCTGAAGTGCCTTCTGAGCCTGCTGCTGTTCGATTTGAGCAATCTGCTGTTGCAGCATCTCGATTTGCTGTTGCAGAAGTTCCTGCTGCTGCTGAACGTCTTCAGAACTGCCGCCTGAGCTGCTCAGGTTTTTCACCTGCTCAGTCAGTTTGGCAATCTGTTTAGTCAGCTGAGCAATCTGGCTGGCACTGCCGGAGTCACTGGTGGACGCCGTGCTCACCGAACTGCTGGTGGCGCTGATAGTCGTCATAAAAGCCTCACTTTGTGGGAATCAAATTTTCTGCACGTACCGGTGCTTAACTGGTATCGGCATCGCGCTGTGAGGCTTTACCTGCTTTTCATATTCCTTACAGATTTAACGATTTTCTTTCGTCCAAACCCTGCACTTTTAGCTTAGGCCAGCGTTCCAGCCAGCCTTTACTGCTGACACGTCCGGCAAAAACACTCGCAATCGCATGGCGCGGATTGGGCGTGATGGTGAAGGTAAACAGGGTATCCAGCCCGAGCGGGGCGTTAAGCTCAATTTGTCCGGCGTCATTCATCCTTGCGCCGATGGCGGTTTCCACCTCAACCCAATGACTTATGGCCTCTGCGCTGGAAACATAAGGCGCGTGTCCGTGGCGTTCATGCATGCGTGCCTGATTTTTTACCGACCAGGGCAGGTCTGGAGATTTTTCCTGCAGAAGTTGCTCGTACCGCTCATCTGCTTCTGCCGAACAATCCTCAGGATTGAAATACACCACGTCGATATCGTTAAGCGGCGTGGCATTTTCATAACCGTGCAGCCGGTCCCAGACCAGATTGCGAACAAATCCCGCCGCCAGCCAGGCATCGTTCAGCCCCAGTTCGCTGGCCTGCATCAGCGCCCGCAGATGCAACGGTTCTTCCCTGAGCCAGGTGATAATTTGCAGTTCCCGGTTGATCACGTGCAGTACTCCTTTTTTGGCGATGCCCGAATTGTAACGCGATTTTGTGACGTTTTTTCAGCGCACCGTTTCGGGTTCGCCGCTCCCGGAGCCCGCGCCAAAATGAAGCAGACAGTCCGTGAATACGGCGCCAGGCCGCGGCGGCTATGGGTTTCTCAAGTGGTACAGCCTTTGCAACAGTCTGCCTGATGGCTATGATTTACTACAATACCTTACTGTTTCTGATCTTCGCCGCCATGATGTTGCTGGCCTGCGACCGGTGCCTGCAATAAAGGGGTAAATAACCCGGTGAGCTAAGGAGTGTTATGTTTCAGACGACATTAAATCACCGCAGTTATCAGTTTAAGGATTTGCGCGAACTGATGGCAAAGGCCTCGCCCGCACGGTCGGGAGACTATCTGGCTGAAGTGGCTGCCTCCAGCGCAGAAGAACGCATGGCGGCGAAAATGGCGCTGGCCGACGTGCCGCTCAAAACGTTCCTGCAACAGTTACTGGTGCCCTATGAAGACGATGAGGTCACGCGGCTGATTGTTGATACCCACGATGTCGCGGCGTTTGCTGCGATTTCACATCTGACCGTCGGGGATTTTCGTGACTGGCTGTTGAGTGAGAAAACCGACAGTCATGTGCTGGCGGCTGTCGCCCGTGGGATCACGCCGGAAATGGCCGCTGCGGTCAGCAAACTGATGCGCAATCAGGATCTGATCCTGGTGGCGAAGAAATGCCGGGTGATCACCAAATTTCGCAATACCATCGGGTTGCCGGGACACATGAGCGTGCGCCTGCAACCGAATCATCCGACGGATAATTTGCAGGGCATTGCCGCCAGTATGCTCGACGGTTTGCTGTACGGTTCCGGCGATGCGGTGATCGGCATTAATCCCGCCAGCGACAGTCTGCCGCTGCTGGAAAATCTGAATTACATGCTGGATGACATCATTACGCGTTTTGAAATTCCCACGCAATCCTGCGTTCTGACGCATGTCACCAACACCATCAAACTGGTGGAACGTGGCGCGCCGGTCGATCTGGTGTTTCAGTCGATTGCAGGAACCGAAGCGGCGAACAGCGGTTTTGGTATCAATCTGGCGCTGCTGGCGGAAGCACAACAGGCGGCTCTCAGCCTGAAACGCGGCACGCTGGGCGATAACGTAATGTATTTCGAAACCGGGCAGGGCAGTTGTTTATCCGCCAATGCGCATTTCGGGGTCGATCAGCAAACCTGTGAGGCGCGCGCGTATGCCATCGCCCGCCATTTTTCGCCGCTGCTGATCAATACCGTGGTCGGTTTTATCGGCCCGGAATATCTGTATGACGGTAAACAAATCATTCGTGCCGGACTTGAAGATCATTTTTGCGGCAAATTACTCGGCGTGCCGCTGGGCTGCGATGTGTGTTACACCAACCACGCTGAAGCGGATCAGGATGATATGGACACTTTGCTGACGCTGCTCGGCACCGCCGGACTGACGTTCCTGATTGGCGTACCGGGCGCGGATGACATCATGCTCAATTATCAGAGCACGTCTTTCCACGATGCGTTGTACATCCGCGAATTACTCGGGCTTAAACATGCGCCGGAATTTGCCGTCTGGCTGGAGAAAATGAAAATAATTGATCCGCAGGGCGCCTTGCAGGATACCCGTGCATCCCATCCGTTACTGCGTCAGTTGCCGCAACTGAGCTGAGGTCTGTGCTGATGAATAAAGAAAAAGGGCAGGAGGTGTCGCCTCTGGTGCATAACAACCCGTGGGAAACGCTGCGTCAGTTTACCGCCGCACGTATCGCGCTGGGGCGCACCGGTTCGAGTTTGCCGACGGACGAGCTGCTGCGCTTTGGTTTAGCCCATGCGCAGGCGCGTGACGCAGTGCATCAGCCATTCGACAGTCAGTCGCTTGAGCCTGAATTATTCGCGCTCGGGCTGGATACCCTGACGGTGGCCAGCGCAGCGCCTGACAGGGCGACCTATTTGTGCCGTCCGGATCTCGGACGCAAATTATCTGAACAAAGCCGTCAGGCATTACAACGGCTCACGCCGGAGCCTGCTGACGTGGTGCTGGTCATCGCCGACGGTTTATCATCGAAAGCAGTACACCGGCAGGCCGTGCCGCTGATTGCGGCATTATTGCCCTATCTGCGCACGCTGGAGCTGAAAATCGGGCCGGTAGTGCTGGCGCATCAGTCACGGGTTGCGCTGGGCGATGATATTGCGCAGGCGATGAAAGCCAGAGCAGTGGCAATTTTGATCGGCGAGCGTCCGGGATTGTCATCTCCCGACAGTTTAGGGATTTACATGACCTGGGAGCCGCATACCAAAAGGCTGGAATCAGAACGAAATTGTATTTCGAATGTGCGTCCGGAAGGGCTGAACTATCCGCAGGCGGCTTTTAAGCTGGCGTGGCTGCTCGAACAATCTTTCCAGCGGAAATTGTCGGGGGTAAATCTGAAGGATGAAAGCGATAACCCGGCGCTGCACAATAAAGTCGTGCCGATGTTTAAGCTGGAATAGGGGGAGGGGAAAAATAGAACCAGCAGCTGGTTCGCCTCCATCACGGATTTTCTCCGGAGTACAGATGCGAAAAAAGCGCCTAAAGGCGCTTTTCTCTGAATTGGTGGGCCGTGCTGGATTCGAACCAGCGACCAATTGATTAAAAGTCAACTGCTCTACCAACTGAGCTAACGGCCCGCAGAAGTGGTGGGCGATGACGGGCTCGNNACCAACTGAGCTAATCGCCCATTTCTCAATTCTTCCTACTTATCACAACGCGGCACTCTTAAAGAGTGGTGGGCGATGACGGGCTCGAACCGCCGACCCCCTCCGTGTAAAGGAGATGCTCTACCAACTGAGCTAATCGCCCCCGTCGTGATGGAGTCGCATTATAGGGATACTTGAAATTACGTCAACGCTTTTTAAAAACAAAAATGATCGTTCGGCTTATTTTTAGACAACATGACGCGTTTCTCGCCCGCGTAGTCGATTCTTTACGCATTCATGGCCTTAAACCACACGACTGCCCGTGGTTGTGCGTTGAGGAATCAGGGCAGAGTGGTAGAATGTCAGCCACTTTTTGTTAATTGATAGCGACGTTTTTCGGCGTTGCGTTATTAAGGTTGCACCCAGATGAAAATCAAAACCCGTTTTGCCCCAAGCCCGACCGGCTATCTGCACGTCGGTGGCGCCCGTACCGCGCTTTATTCCTGGCTCTTTGCCCGCAACCTGGGCGGCGAGTTTGTGCTGCGTATCGAAGATACCGATCTCGAGCGTTCCACTCAGGAAGCAATCGACGCGATTATGGATGGCATGAACTGGCTGAATCTGGACTGGGATGAAGGCCCGTATTTCCAGACCAAACGTTTTGACCGCTACAATGCAGTTATTGATGAGATGCTGGAAAACGGCACCGCGTATAAATGCTATTGCTCTAAAGAACGTCTGGAAGCGCTGCGTGAAGAACAAATGGCCAATAACGAGAAGCCTCGTTATGACGGTCGTTGCCGCGACAGCCACGAACATCACGCTGCCGATGAGCCGTGCGTGGTGCGTTTTCGTAACCCGCAGGAAGGTTCTGTCATCTTTGATGACCAGATCCGCGGCCCGATCGAATTCAGCAATGACGAGCTCGATGATCTGATCATCCGCCGTACCGACGGTTCCCCGACCTATAACTTCTGTGTTGTAGTTGATGACTGGGATATGGAAATCACTCACGTTATCCGTGGCGAAGACCATATCAACAATACCCCGCGTCAGATCAACATCCTGAAAGCGCTGGGCGCACCGGTACCGGTTTATGCGCACGTTTCCATGATTCTGGGCGACGACGGTAAAAAACTGTCCAAACGCCACGGCGCGGTCGGTGTAATGCAATACCGCGACGACGGCTATCTGCCGGAAGCGCTGCTGAACTATCTGGTGCGTCTGGGCTGGTCTCATGGCGATCAGGAAATTTTCAGCCGCGACGAAATGAAAGCGCTGTTCTCACTGGAGAACGTCAGCAAATCTGCCAGTGCGTTTAACACTGAAAAACTGCAATGGCTGAACCATCACTACATCAATACGATGGATCCGCATTACGTGGCGACCCATCTGCTGTGGCATGTGGAGCAGGCCGGTATCGAAACCCGTAACGGCCCGCAACTGTTCGAAATCGTGACCCTGCTGGGCGAGCGCTGCAAGACGCTGAAAGAGATGGCAGAATCCTGCCGTTACTTCTACGAAGACTTTGCAGAGTTTGATGCCGATGCGGCGAAGAAACACTTACGTCCGGTTGCGCGTCAGCCGCTGGAAGTCGTTCGCGCCAAACTGGCTGCGATCACTGACTGGACTGCTGAGAACATTCACCATGCTATTCAAGGCACGGCGGATGAACTGGAAGTCGGGATGGGTAAAGTCGGCATGCCACTGCGCGTTGCGGTAACAGGTGCAGGTCAGTCTCCGGGTGTTGACGTGACCGTTCACGCTATCGGCCAGAGCCGTGTGCTGGCGCGTATCGATATGGCGTTAGCCTTTATTGCTGAGCGCGAAACACAAGCTCAGTAATCGCTGTTAAAAAGCGATAAAAAAAGCCAGCTCGGGAAACCGGCTGGCTTTTTTACTTTCTGCGAAACGCTCGCGTGAAAACGTCTTAATTAACGTTGTTCAGTTGCAGGAGCCTGAGCGGTAGGGCGGTAGGCGAGGAAGTACATCAGCCCGACGAAACCAGCGCCACCGACAGCGTTACCGAGGAATACGGCCACGAAGTTCGGGAAATACTGAGACCAGCTCAGCGCACCAGCAAAAATAGCGGCTGGAACGATGAACATATTCGCCACCACGTGCTGGAAGCCGATGGCCACGAACGCCATGACCGGGAACCACATACCGATCACTTTGCCGCCGACTTCTTTACTGGCGAAGGCCAGCCAGATTGCCAGACACACCAGCCAGTTACAGCCGATACCGGAAATGAATGCGTGCATAAAGTCAGCGTTCACTTTCGCGGTGGCGGTGGCCACGGTTTTGCTCAGGAAGGCGCCTTCCGTCAGACCCAGAACGTGGCCGAAGAAATAGGCCACTGCCAGGCTGCCCAGCAGGTTAGCGAGGGTCACCCAGAACCAGTTACGCAGAACGGCGTAAAGACTGATCTGACGCGCGAACCAGGCGATAGGTAAGGTCATCATGTTACCGGTCAGCAGTTCTCCCCCTGCTAATACCGTCAGTATGATGCCCACCGGGAAGACTGCCGCGCCCAGCAAGTTACTGAATGAACCCCAGGATGCAGGTAACGTCCCTATTACGTGCAGATCCAGCAGGAATCCGGTGGCGATGAATGCGCCAGCCAGGAAGCCCAAAATTAACAAATTCAACACGGAAGCATGGCTTTTATTAACGCCCGCCGTGACAGCGATGGATGCGATTTCTTTAGGTGAATACAAGGACATGGGAGTGCTCGAATGTAGTGAGTTATGATTATTGCGCGAGCAGTCTATTCTGAGATTTATCTCAAAACAAGACGATTTTCATAGTCTGCTAACATTCCATTAATCATTCAGACATAGATGTTAAGAAAATGCGTAGCGAGATCAGAAAGCTAGGAAAAACGCGGGCTGGCGGCCAAATTGTAAAACAATGCATCCGGCTAAAAATTTGCGTCAGGTCAGCGGATTTTTCCCTGCGAAATGGGGTATTTGGCGGCTTTTTCAGCGCTTGAATTCAGAAACGGATTTAGCCGTTGACAGGGGTAGCGACGTTTCATATTATGCGCCCCGTTCACCCGTTTTTACGGGCATGAATTGGGGGTATAGCTCAGCTGGGAGAGCGCTTGCATGGCATGCAAGAGGTCAGCGGTTCGATCCCGCTTATCTCCACCAACTTCCTTTCCAGAGCAAGTTGGCTGTTTCCTTACCAGGGGAAACAAAAGAAGTAAAATGTGGACTACCTCGTGTGGGGGTATAGCTCAGCTGGGAGAGCGCTTGCATGGCATGCAAGAGGTCAGCGGTTCGATCCCGCTTATCTCCACCAAATATTAGAGAAACCCGCTTCGGCGGGTTTTTTGCTTTCTGCGATCCTGTGATTTCCTCACGTTCTGTTTATCCCTGAATTATCGCCATAAAAAAACCCGCCGAAGCGGGTTTCTTAGTCTTTCAGTCGTTTGCTTACTTACGCCAGTACCAGACCCGCGATAGAAGCAGACAACACGCTGACCAGCGTTGAGCCGTACAGCAGTTTCAGGCCGAAGCGTGAAACCACGTTGCCCTGGTGCTCGTTCAGGCCTTTGATCGCGCCAGCAACGATACCGATAGAAGAGAAGTTTGCGAAAGACACCAGGAATACGGACAAGATGCCCACGCCGCGTGGTGACAGTTCGGTCGCAACTTTCTGCAGATCCAACATCGCAACGAATTCATTGGAAACCAGTTTGGTTGCCATGATGCTGCCTACCTGCAAGGCTTCGTGGCTTGGTACGCCCATCATCCATGCGAATGGATAGAAGACATAACCCAGCACGCCCTGGAAGCTGATGCCGAATACGACGTCGAACAACGCATTCAGGCAGGAAATCAGTGCGATGAAACCAATCAACATGGCTGCAACGATGATAGCCACTTTGAAACCGGCCAGGATGTATTCACCCAGCATTTCAAAGAAACTCTGACCCTGGTGCGTGTTACCGATTTGCAGGTCTTCTTCTGAATCAACTTTATAAGGGTTGATCAACGACAGTACGATGAAAGTACTGAACATGTTGAGCACCAGCGCAGCAACAACAAAGCGCGGTTCCAGCATGGTCATGTACGCACCCACAATCGACATAGAAACCGTCGACATGGCTGTGGCTGCCATGGTGTACATACGTTTTTCAGACATTTTGCTCAGAATATCTTTATACGCGATAAAGTTTTCTGACTGGCCCAAAATCAGGGAGCTGATGGCGTTGAAAGATTCCAGTTTTCCCATGCCATTAATTTTCGACAGAACCGTACCGATAATACGGATGACGAAAGGCAGTACGCGAATGTGTTGTAAAATACCGATCAGTGCAGAGATAAACACGATCGGACACAAGACTTTCAAGAAGAAGAACGCTAATCCTTTATCGCTCATGCCTCCAAATACGAAGCCGGTCCCTTCCGCAGCGAATCCTAATAATTTCTCAAACAAGTCTGAGAAGCCTTTCACAAAACCTAAACCTATTGAAGAGTTCAGGAAGAAATAGGCTAATAAGACTTCGATGACCAAAAGCTGAACAATGAAACGTAAACGGATATTCTTCCGGTCACGGCTCACCAGTAAAGCGAGTGCAGCGACAACGGCCAACGCTAATACAAAGTGCAATATTCGGGACATGGGTGCTCCAAATTAGAGGCAGGCTATATTTCGACGGACATTTTATGTAACGCGTACATTTAAAACGTGAAGTCGATTGCAAATATAGAAATTACAAACACGAATTGCAACAAATCGCGGCCTATCACACAAAAAATCAAGATGTTAATAAAACTAAGCACAATTAGCTTTCCTGTGCTAGTTTTATCATGTGCCGTAATGCGTTCTGAATCTGGCCTGTAAATGTCTGTTTTAGGAAAGTGCGCTGCGTCTGGCTTTCTGAAGTCGGGTGAGCGATTCACCTTTCAGTTATCACCCTCTCGCTTACTGCTACTGCCTATCAGAGTAATTACTCAGATCATTCTAAATGCACTTGATAATCATTATCAATTAGATATGATTGATGTAAGCGTAATAATTGTAAGGGTTAACTAACTATGCTGAACAGCCGGGCCGAATCCTCAGGCCGCGCGTCCAGAAAGATGAAGCTTTCACTGATGGGGCCAGCCTTTATTGCCGCCATCGGTTATATCGATCCGGGCAACTTTGCGACTAACATTCAGGCCGGTGCCTCTTATGGCTATCAGTTGCTATGGGTGGTGGTCTGGGCCAACGTCATGGCGATGTTGATCCAGTTGTTGTCTGCCAAACTCGGTATTGCGACCGGTAAAAATCTCGCCGAACATATCCGTGACCGCTTCCCGCGTCCGGCCGTGTGGGCTTACTGGGTGCAGGCGGAAATCATCGCCATGGCCACCGATCTTGCTGAATTTATTGGTGCGGCGATCGGCTTCAAATTGCTTCTCGGCGTATCGCTGTTACAAGGCGCGGTGCTGACCGGGATTGCCACCTTTATTATCCTCGGGCTGCAAAAGCGTGGGCAAAAGCCGCTGGAACTGGTGATCGCCGGTTTACTGCTTTTTGTCGCAGCGGCTTATATTGTCGAATTGTTCTTCTCGCAGCCAAGCATGATGGCGCTCGGTAAAGGGATGCTGATCCCCTCGCTGCCGACGGCGGATTCCGTCTATCTGGCTGCCGGTGTCCTCGGTGCGACCATCATGCCGCACGTCATTTACCTGCACTCCTCGCTGACCCAGCGGGGCGGCAAGGCATCTAAAGCGCAGCGTTATTCCGCCACCAAACTGGATGTCGGCATTGCCATGACCATTGCCGGTTTCGTGAATCTGGCGATGATGGCAACCGCTGCTGCCGCGTTCCATTTCAGCGGACACAGCGGGATCAGTGAACTCGATGAAGCCTATCTGACCCTCCAACCCTTGCTCGGTCACGCCGCTGCGACCACTTTTGGTCTGAGCCTGGTGGCGGCGGGGTTATCGTCGACAGTGGTCGGCACACTGGCCGGACAGGTGGTGATGCAGGGCTTTGTGAAATTCTACATTCCGCTGTGGGTGCGCCGTACCGTCACCATGATGCCGTCATTTATTGTGATTTTGATGGGATTAGACGCCACACGTATTCTGGTCATGAGCCAGGTATTGCTGAGCTTCGGGATTGCGCTGGCGCTGTTGCCGCTGCTGGCCTTTACCGGTAACCGCAGCCTGATGGGCGATATGGTCAACACCAAAACCGTGCAGTGGGCAGGGCGGCTGATTGTACTGATAGTCGTCAGCCTCAACCTTTATCTGCTGATCGGCATGTTGAAATAGCGTCCGGACACACGTCAGGCAATAAAAAACGGGACAGCGCAAACTGTCCCGTTTTTGTTTCTGTTCAGTGGCGATGATCGCCGTGACCGCCACGGTGATCGTCGTGGCCGCGTCCTTTGTCATGTCCGTGACCGTGACCGCGCCCGTAGTCATTATGCGGACGCCCATGGTCGCCATGATAATAATGCGGCGGTGGCATCGGGCGACGCGGCGGATGGCGCTGATCCCACCAGCCCTGATCGCGCCAGCGGTAACCATCCCAGTAATGACCACGCGGCCCACGGTAACCATAATGATGACCGCGATAGCTATTCCACCAGCCTGGGTTACGCCAGTCGTAGCCGTCCCAGTAATAACCCCGGTTATCGCGGTCACCGATATTGATAGAAAGGCCCGGCGTATTCAGGCTGAAGCTGCTGGCCTGCACGGTGGGTACCGCCGCAGGGAGCAGGGCAAAGAACAATGTGGCGAATAATACTGGCTTTAACATGAGCGGCCCCAGATTCCTTATAATTTATGCTGACAGTTATAAGGTGAAGCGGGCACGGGTTCTATTGCTTACAATCCTGTTTTGAATGATTTACGCGCCTTAACGCAAAGCTTACACACTCTCCATAAAGGCGCGTTTTTTGCTCATTCGGGTAAGCGTTTACACCAAAATGCCTTCGATTGATGCCAGCTCTTCCGCGCTGAACTGGCGGTTGGCGATCATGCCCACCGCATCATCAATCTGGCTGGTTTTACTGGCACCAATCAGCACGGAGGTCACGCGGTCGCCGCGCAGAACCCACGCCAGCGCCATCTGCGAAAGCTTCTGACCGCGCGCTTGCGCAATCTCATTAAGCTTACGCACTTTCTCCAGCTTTTCTTCGGTCAGCTGATCGGTGGTCAGGAATTTACTGTCGCTGGCGGCTCGTGAATCTTGTGGAATGCCTGCCAGATAACGGTCTGTCAGCACGCCGCCCGCCAGTGGCGAGAAGGCGATTGAACCCACACCATTATCCGCCAGCGTATCCAGCAGATCCGCTTCTACCCAGCGCTCAAACATGGAATATTTCGGCTGATGGATCAGGCACGGCGTGCCGAGATTTTTCAGGATGTCGAAGGCTTTTTTGGCGCGATCAGCCGGATAATTCGATAAACCGACATACAGCGCTTTGCCCTGACGCACGATCAAATCCAGCGCTGCCATGGTTTCTTCCAGCGGCGTATCCGGATCTGGGCGGTGATGATAGAAAATATCCACGTACTCCAGCCCCATGCGTTTCAGGCTCTGGTTCAGACTGGCGACCAGATATTTTTTCGAACCCCAGTCACCATAAGGGCCGTCCCACATGGTGTAACCGGCTTTGGAAGAGATGATCAGCTCATCGCGATAAGGCAGTAAATCTTCCTGCAGGATGCGGCCAAAATGCTGTTCCGCAGATCCCGGAGGCGGGCCGTAGTTATTGGCGAGGTCGAAATGGGTGATCCCGTGGTCGAAAGCATGGCGGATCAGTTTCCGGCCATTCTCAAAATGGGCGTTATCGCCGAAGTTGTGCCACAGGCCGAGTGAAACGACAGGCAGTTTTAAACCGCTCTGGCCGCAGCGACGGTATTCCATATTTTCGTAACGGGTTGGACTGGCTTGATACACCATGTGAGTCCTTATAATAAATTCAGGAGTGAACAGAAGGTTAACAATGTCATAAAAAAACGATTTTAGTGTATGCGCTTTCACAAGCATTTCCAGCTATTCAGATCACATCCGGAACAATCCTTAAGCTCATGGTGGTTGATAACCGTGACTATTCTTCCTGCGTATTACCGTAACTGCTGAATAACGCGCCCTGCGTTAATGCAGTGCAGGGCTGTAACTCTGCGTTTCCATTATCTGTTTCGGATAATAAATATCCTATTTTCCGAAATAGAGTAATACTTCAGTTAGTGGGATTAACTGTTTACTCTATTTTTAACAGAGGATCGTCATGGAAAATGAATACACCGTAGGTGACTATCTTTTAGACCGCTTATCATTTAGCGGGATCTCCGAACTGTTTGGCGTGCCGGGTGATTACAACCTGAAATTTCTCGACAGCGTCATTAACCATCAGCAAATCACCTGGGTTGGCTGCACCAATGAATTAAATGCGGCATATGGCGCAGATGGTTATGCGCGTACCAAAGGGATTGCGGCATTGCTGACCACCTTTGGCGTCGGCGAGCTGAGTGCGCTGAACGGCATTGCCGGCAGTTACGCCGAATATGTGCCGGTGGTGCATATCGTCGGCGCACCGGCGCTGACGTCGCAACGTAAAGGCGAGTTGCTGCATCACACGCTGGGTGATGGCGAATTTAGCCACTTTATGCGGATGTCAGAACCGGTCAGCGTGGCGCAGGCTTCCCTGACGCCGGATAATGCGCTGACCGAAATCGACCGCGTCATCGAAGAAGTGATGTACACCTCGCGTCCGGGATATCTTTTGCTGCCAAGCGATGTCGCCGCGCTGCCGGTCAGCACCAGAGCGCATCCGCTGCCGGCAAGACAGCCACCTTTCTCGCCTTCATCTCTTGAAGCTTTTGTTGCCGCGGCGGAAAAGCATCTGCGGGGAGCCAAACGCGTTTCATTACTGGCGGATTTTCTGGCAGACCGTTTTAAAGTGAAAAAGGCGCTGGAACAATGGATGGAAGACGTGCCGCTCGCGCATTCCACATTGCTGATGGGTAAAGGTTTATTCAACGAACAGCAGGCGCACTTTGCCGGGACTTACTCGGGAGCCGCCAGCGCACCATCAACCAGAGAAGCGATTGAAGGTGCGGATGTGGTGATTACCGTCGGCGTGAAATTCACCGACACCATCACCGCTGGTTTTACCCAGCAACTTCCGTCCGGTAAATGCATCGACCTCCAGCCCTTTTTTGCCCGTGTAGGTGATCAGATCTTCCACCAGTTGCCGCTCGAAAAAACGGTCAGTGTGATGCACCGGCTTACCGCCGAACTGGGCTGCGGCTCAGCGTCCTACGCCGTTAAACGTAACACCCTGCCTTTGTCGCACGATAACAGCCTCGGGCAATATGCCTTCTGGCAACAGATTCAGGATTTACTGCAACCGGGCGACGTGCTGGTTGCCGAACAGGGCACCGCCTGTTTCGGTGCTGCGGCGCTGAATCTGCCACAAGATTGCCAGTTCGTTGTCCAGCCATTGTGGGGTTCCATTGGCTTTACGCTGCCTGCGGCGTTTGGTGTGCAGATTGCCGTACCGGATCGCCGCGTGGTGCTGCTGATCGGCGACGGTTCTGCGCAACTGACCCTTCAGGGATTAGGTGCCGCCATCCGTTACGGTCTGCCCCCGATTGTTTTTGTAATTAATAACGACGGCTACACCGTCGAGCGGGCGATCCACGGCGAAACCCAGCGTTATAACGACATCGCGCAGTGGAACTGGACCCAGTTCCCGGCGGCATTTGGCGGCAAAGAGGTGTTCAGCGCGCGGGCAGAGTCGCCGCAGGCGCTGAAAGACGCGATTGAAAAGGCTACCGCGCAGCGTCAGATGGCCTGGATAGAAGTGGTTCTGCCGAAAATGGATATCCCTGAACTGCTAAATTCTGTCACCAAATCGTTGGCAAAGCGTAACTCAGGGCAGTAAATCTGTTTCCGGTAACGGCGGGTCAATGAGCTGGTCGATGAACCAGGACCCCGCCGGACCGGGCTGATTGTTCTTACTCCACACTGCATCCACCGAGATCTGCTTCGGCCAGCCGCGCATCGGCAGGCTGACCAGTTTGTCATGTCCGAACTGCTTCACCAGCCAGTGCGGCAACGTCGCCCAGCCAAATCCCTGTTCCGCCATTTCCAGCAGCATCAGATAACTGGGCGCTGACCAGATTTGCCCCTGCGCCCGGGGCATTTCCCGGCGGCTGTAAGGTTGCAGACAGAGCTGGCGAAAGGTGTTTAATTGCTCCGGTTGCAGGTCAGTCATTTTCGCCAGCGGATGCTCGCGGCTGCAAAAAATCGACATATCCGTTTGCTCCGGCAGGCGCGCCACACCAATATCCGGCGGATAACTCGCCTGCACTTCAACCATGCCGATATGCGCGCGGCCTGACTGCAACAGGTCGATCACGTCCTGGTCTTCGGCTATCTGACACTCAAATTCAATATCCGGATACCGGCGCTCAAAGCGGCGCAGCAGCGCTTCGTGATGGGTCGGCTGATAAGTGTCGGACAGCACAAACGTCAGGCGGGTTTCCACCTGCGTTGATAAGCGTACCGCCAGTTCATCGAGCCGCTCGCTGGCGGCCAGAATGGCCTGAACGTGGCTCAGCACGCGCTGTCCGGCAGGAGTCAGCACCGGATGCCGGCTCTGGCGGTCAAATAATGTGACGCCTAAATCTACTTCCAGATTGGCAATTGCCGTGCTGACCGTGGACTGACTTTTGCGCAGCTTACGCGCTGCCGCTGAAAACGATCCGGCATCGGCGGCTTCGACAAAGGCTATCAGGGCTTCCGGGGAATAACGCATAAGATGATCCTTTGATTTCAATCCATCTATTTTATCGATACTTTCTATCTTTTACCTATCTCATTTAGTGATGATAATGACCGCCTGTGACAGCCGTCACGTAGCATTTAACGTAACAACAATCGGGAATCAGGCAGGTTTTTATGTCTAAGCAAACACGGAATATCTCTCAGAAAACATTCGGCGAACGCATCTTCCATGCGGTAGGTTTTGAAACCCTCGCCGTGCTGATTTCAGCGCCGGCCGCCGCCTGGGCGCTGAATAAACCGGTCTGGGAAATGGGCGCACTGGCAATCATGCTGTCAACGACAGCGATGGTCTGGAACATCGTCTATAACAGCCTGTTTGACAAATTCTGGCCGGTTTCCCGTGTGGTGCGGACATTTAAAATCCGCGTGGCGCACGCGCTGGGCTTCGAAGGCGGATTTATCATAATTGGTCTGCCGATTGCCGCGCTGTGGCTGGGTATCGGACTGCTGGACGCCTTTATGCTGGAAATCGGGTTCTTCCTGTTCTTCCTGCCGTATACCGTGGCGTACAACTGGGTTTACGACACGCTCCGTCAGCGCTGGATGAACCGTCGTCTGGCAGCAGAGGATTGCCCGGCTAAACAGTAATTCTCATTGCTGTAAAGCAGCACAAAAAAGCCCGCCGACATTTTCTTTGTCCGCGGGCTTTTTGTCGGTTATGGTTTTGGCATCCGGAAAATACAGGGCGTCAAGATGAAAACGTTAGGGCTGATTGGCGGTATGAGCTGGGAATCCACCGTGCCGTATTACCGCATGATCAATGAGCATGTGAAACAGCAACTGGGCGGCCTGCATTCGGCCAAACTGTTTCTCTACAGCGTCGATTTTTATGAAATCGAAAAGCTGCAAATGGCCGGTGACTGGCAGCAGGCGGGTGAAATTCTCGGTAACGCCGCGAATTCACTGGCGCGCGCTGGCGCGGACGTTATCGTCGTGTGCACCAACACCATGCATAAAGTCGCGGACGATATCGAACGCATCGGTGGCCTGCCGCTGCTGCATATCGCCGATGCGACGGCCGAAAAAATCAAAGTGCAGGGCCTGCGTAAAATCGGCCTGCTCGGCACGCGTTTCACCATGGAACAGGATTTCTATCGCGGACGTTTGCAGGAAAAGCATCAGATTGACGTGGTGACGCCGGACGAAGCCGACCGGGCGATTGTCCACCGCATCATTTACGAAGAGCTGTGTCTGGGCATGATTAAGGAGGATTCCCGCGAGGAATATCGCCGGATTATTAGTAAATTAGAACAGCAGGGCGTGGAAGGGATCATTCTTGGATGTACCGAAATCACCCTGCTGGTCGGTGCCGAAGACGCGAGCGTACCGGTGTTCGACACCACCGCCATTCATGCGCTGGCGGCGGCGGAATTTGCGTTAAAACAGGATTAATCTTCTTCTGTGATCTGCCGGTTCAGCCGCTGTTTTGCGACCTGCATCAGCGGCTTACCGGCCAGCATCAGCCAGGCTGGCAGCATGACAATGCACAGCAATGGCAACAGTTTCAGCCCCGGCACCACGGCGGCGGCCATAAACAGACTCAGCCAGCCGTCGCGTGTCACCACCAGCACCATCCCCATTACCGCACATGAAACCGTCACCGCTGCGGGCACATCCGGTGCGTACTGATGCAACATCAACCCGAGCGATACCCCGACAAACACCGCCGGGAAAATGCGCCCGCCACGAAAACCACAGGCGGCAGCGACCACTAATGCCGCGAGTTTGGTGAGCGTAATCGCCAGCAGAGGTCCCATCTCAAACAGCTGATTGGAATGTGCCAGCTCTTTCATTTCATCCAGACCTTTGAACAGCGTGATTTCTCCGCCGATCAGCGCCAGCAGACCCAGCACAAAACCGCCAAGGCCGAGGCGTAATATCGGATTCTGAATCGTATTGAACAGCCGGTGCATATGCGGGAACAGCCACACGGCGATCATCCCCAGAGCGATGGCGATCAGCACCACGACGGAGCCACTGAAAATGTCGATCAGGCTGGAAGAATCATAAGAAGGAATGCTGAGCGAGAAATCCGGCTGGAAGAACTGATCGGTGGTCAGCGCACCGGCACCGGCGGCAAGCAAAGGGGCAAACAGGCGATCCCATAACGGCACATCTTTATTGGTACCGAGGGTTTGCGAGAAAATCAGCGCCGCCGCGACCGGCGTGCCAAACAGTGCGCCGACAGTCCCGGCTGCCGCCAGAATGACCCAGTCAGTGGTCGGCACTTTAGGCATCAGACGTCCACCCAGCCACGCCACCAGTGCGATATTAATCACCGTGACCGGATGTTCCGGCCCGAGGCTGACGCCGCCGGCCAGTCCGACCATCAGCGCCAGCGCCAGACCCGGTAATGCGTTTACCGCCACCGGCGCGCCAATCAGCGATTCAGTGGCCGGATCCGGCCCCGCGTGGCCTGGCATATACTTAATAATCGCGCCAACACCGATGCCGGTCAGCGTCAGCATAAACAGTGTCCAGCTGGCCGATTCCGTATTCACTTGTAAAACGGCGGGAATGTGTTGCCACAGCAGGTTTTGCAATGCACCAGCAATCATCATGATAAAGACCAGAATCAGGCTGGAAAGCACCCCGATAATGACGGCGGGCAGGGCGAAAGCCAGCATAATTCTGGCGCGGGGATGAAACATGCAAGAATTTCCTTATTTATCGTTATCGCTTTGTTTGCCCTAATAGCTTAGATGAATCCTGACGAAGTCTGTTTGCGGGCGCTCAACATTATTTTGTGTGACATACCGCATAAATGTGCGCGGGTTCAAAACTGCGTTGCAGCGTATAGCAATTACCGCTATTTTGCCCACACGAAACTGTAAGCTTTGCCCCACGGGCGGGGTTTCGCCAGTCGCTTTAATTGATGAAGACAACTTACATCTGCGTGTCTGGCAGCGTACTCTTTAGCGCAGCATAACGAATTTACTTTTGCGGAGAATAACATGACCAAATACTCCCTGGTGGGCGATGTCGGGGGCACTAACTGCCGTCTGGCGCTTTGTGCGCTGGACAGCGGCGAGATTTCGCAGGCGAAGACCTTTTCCGGGCTGGAATATGACAGCCTCGAAGCCACAGTCCGTGAGTATCTTACTGAGCAAAAACAGGAAATTGAAGATGCCTGCATCGCCATTGCCTGCCCGATCACCGGCGACTGGGTGGCAATGACTAACCACACCTGGGCATTCTCCATTGCAGAAATGAAGAAAAGTTTAGGTCTGCAACATCTGGAAGTGATCAACGATTTCACCGCCGTCTCGATGGCGATCCCGATGTTGAAAGAAGAGGATTTATTGCAGTTCGGCGGTAAAAAAGCGCAGGACGGAAAACCGGCTGTGATCTATGGCGCCGGTACCGGTCTGGGTGTCGCGCATCTGATCCACGCTAACAAGCAGTGGCTTAGCCTGCCGGGCGAGGGCGGTCATGTTGATTTCGCACCGAACAGCGAAGAAGAAGACATTATTCTTGAGCAGTTGCGTACCGAAATGGGCCACGTATCTGCCGAGCGGATCCTTTCCGGTCCGGGGCTGGTGAATCTTTATCGCGCTATCGTAAAATCGGACGACCGCGTGCCGGAAAACTTCAAACCGAAAGACGTGACCGAACTGGCACTGTCTGATGAGAACGTCGACTGCCGCCGCGCGCTGTCGCTGTTCTGTGTGATCATGGGGCGTTTCGGTGGCAATCTGGCGCTGAGCATGGGGACATTTGGCGGTGTATACATCGCTGGCGGCATTGTTCCGCGCTTCCTCGAATTCTTCAAAGCGTCCGGTTTCCGCGCCGCATTTGAAGATAAAGGCCGCTTCAAAGATTACCTGATGGATATTCCGGTATTCCTGATCACCCACGATCAGCCAGGGTTGCTGGGTGCAGGTGCGTACTTACGTCAGTCAATTGGTATGACGATCTAAGTTTTGCTCCTCCCCATCGCAGGGGAGGAGCAAACTCCCATCATTATTGCTTTGCTGACTTTAATTCCCGCGGTAAGTCGAGAAGCCGTAAGGACTGACAAGCAGAGGAATGTGATAGTGAGGCACTGAGCCATCCGCTTTAAAAATAACGGGGATTTCCGGGAAAAATGAAGCGGTATGGTGCTTTTCAAACCATTCGCCAGTTTTGAACGTTACCCGATAATTCCCTTTCTCCATCACATTTTCATTGGGATACAGCGCCGGAATTCTTCCTTGTTCGTTGGTTACTCCGCTGCTCAACTGCACCCATTTGTTACCTTCCTGCTTCTCGAGCGATACGCTTACACCCTGTGATGGCAGCCCGTTTTGCAGGTTCAGAACGTGGACGCTAAGAGGGTTCGCTGCATACGCAGACGTCAGACACAGAGCATTGATAATACCGGCGAGTAATAATTTCTTTTTAAACATATGTTCGTCCTTTTGAACTCAATGTTATTTGTTAATAACGCAGAATATTTTGCAGAGCTATATTTAGGTTTTTCTCATCACAGACATGAGAAAGTACGAAATATCCTCTGTCTTGACGAAACAAAGTCTACTGATTACTGGCTAACCTGAGGATGACGGGTTGATGACATTTTTGTAATAATTCAGAGTCAGACGCCAAAAAATAACGCCCTCCGTCTCAGAACCCGTCAGGTCCCCATCAGAACCGCATTAACTGCCTGAATTCTTTCACCTTGCTGCGACTCACCGGTACTTCGAAATCTAAATCACTTAAGCGCAAAATATAAGTATTGTTGAACCAGGGTACGATCTCGCGGATTTTTGACAGGTTCACGCAATATGAGCGATGGCAGCGGAAAAAATGTTCCTCCGGCAAGCGGTTGCACAATTCGGTGATATTCATCGGCATGGTGAATTCTTCTTTGCGGGTATAGACCTGCGTCACCTTTTCCTGCGCGGCGGCGTAATAAATATCGTTGATATCCGTCACAATAATCCGCTCGTCTTTGATCAGATTAATACTGTGACTCACCCGCTGCGCGTTGCCGGTTACAGGCGGGATCCCTTCCTGTTTCTCTCCGGTCTCTTTACCAGCCAGTTCTTTATCACGGCGAAAATGCGACTCCAGCTTTTGCAGCATAGTGACAATGCGTGACTCATGATAAGGCTTGAGAATGTAATCAAACGCTTCGATTTCAAAGGCTTCTGCAGCGTGTTCTTTATAGGCGGTGATGAAAACGATATAAGGTTTATGGGCAAATTTACTGATATTTTGCGCCAGCAAAACGCCGTCGAGCGAAGGAATGCTGATATCGAGAAAAATCGCATCCACTTCATGCGATTGCAGATATTTAAGCACGTCCAGTCCGTCATCAAATATTGCTTCAACCTGAATGCTGCTGTGCGTATTGATCAGATAACTCAGCTCTTCCTGAGCCGGTACTTCATCTTCGACGATAATTGCTTTCACTGAATTATCTCCCTGGTGCGGTGGCCCGAAAGGCGGGCGGGTAAAATGAAAACGCCCTGCGGATCAGGCAATCTGGCTCTGTATGGCCGCCGTGACTTTCGCAGGAGCGTGAGTAATAACAAAAGAAATATCGGTGCCCGGCTCCAGTCGCCGGATGGTCAGACCCTGCCCGTATAACAACGAAACGCGGTGATGCACATTCAGCAGGCCGATTTTATTACCGGGCATTTCATTGCGCGCTACGCGGTCAATGGTTTCCTGATTAATGCCATGGCCGGTGTCTTTCACGGAAACTTTAATTCCCTCAGCCTGATGCTTAACTGAAATCACCACCACGCCTTTTCCGCTGCATTTCTGAATGCCGTGAACAATTGCGTTTTCTACCAGTGGCTGGATCAGCAGACTGGGGATTTTCACCGAAATATCGTCATCAATGTCATAAATCACCGTCAGTTTGCTGCCAAAACGCGCCTGTTCGATGGCGATGTAATCCTGTACCTGATGCAGCTCTTTGCGCAGGTCGATCAGCTCGTCATTCAGTTCCAGGTTGTAGCGCAGATAACGGGAAAGATTGATGATCAGCTGACGCGCCACGTCAGGGCGGGCGCGGATCGACGATGAAATCGCATTCAGCGCGTTAAACAGGAAATGCGGGTTTATCTTGCTCTGCAATGCGCGCATTTCCGCTTTATTGGCCATTTCGCGCAGTTGTTCAGTACGTGAGACTTCCATCTGCGTGGACATTATTTGCGACAGCCCGATAGCCATCACTTTCAGCGAATACGTAATACGGTGCGGGTCACAATAATAAATTTTCAGCGAGCCGGTCACTTCGCCTTTTTCCCACAGGGGAATAATAATCAGCGAGTGGATCTGCGGCGTGCGATCCATTTCATCATTGTTTCTGACCGTGATCTCGCCGCTTTCCAGTGTGGCTTTGGTCATCTCACTCAGCGATTCATGACCGATATTGTATTCATCCGCGCCTACGCCGACGTATGCCAGTATGTTTTTAGTATCCGTGATAGCCACCGCATCGGCATCGATATCCTCGCGGATAATGCGGCAGATGCTGGCCAGGGATTCGGCGTTGATATTTCGGCCTTCGATATTACGGCCGTCTATATTACGGAAATAGGGCAGCGTTTTATTGGCGATATCCAGCGCCAGCCGCGCCTGTCGTGCGGCAATGACTTCCTTTTCATCTTCGACGCTTTGCACCAGTAACACAATCAGGCCGATGGAACTGGCACCGAGGATCAGCGGTGCGGCGATATTCATGACGATATCCAGCCCGAGCGAAAATGGGCGTGCCATCAGCAGAATCAGCACCATGGTCAGTGTTTCGCACAGCATTCCGGCGATGATCCCGACTTTCCAGTGCAGCGCTTTTTTGACTTTTTTGTTGATGTAACCGGAAAGGAAACCGGCAGTAATACTGGTGATCAGGCACGGAATCGACGTCGGCCCGTGAATGTCGATGAGAAAACGGTGCGTGCCTGAAATCAGGCCGGTGATAATCCCGACCCAGGGGCCGAACAAGATCCCGCCGGACATAATGGCGATGGTGCGTACGTTAATCAGCGAGCCTTCGACGTTGATCCCGGAAAGCGTACCGAAAATCGCAAACAGCGAGAAAATGGCGGTCACCGCCGCCAGCTCCAGCGGCGTGTGGCTCTCGTTTTCTTTATGCAGCAGTTTACGGAACAGCGGGGTACGCGTGAGGAAAAACAGACAAATGAGCATCAGCGCCGCACGGTCAAAGACCGCCAGCAACATATCGAAAATGTGAGGCATAGCAGATTAACTCTTTGCGCGCCGTAAAGATAAGCGTGCCAAATGGATTCAGCCGTTATTATATGTAAAAGGTCAGACTTTCACCATCGGCAGACACAGGAGAGCCAACCGAGATGATTTCGTTATCCACGCCGCGGCTGATTATGCAGCCCATTCAGGCTGACGACTGGGCATTTTTCTTGCGGTTGTACCAGACGCCGGAGGTGATGCGTTTTATCGGCGATATCGAGATGCCCGCTCAGGTTCATACCCGTTTTGAACAGCGGCTGGGCAACTGGGATCGCTATTGCGATTTTTGGTTATGCTTGCTGATCCGCGAAAAAGAGACCGGCGCCGCCGTGGGGCTGACCGGATTCTTCCCGGACTGGCGGCCTTATAAACAGGGCGAAGTGGGATTTATTCTCGCGCCCGAGCATCAGCGTAAAGGCTACGCGGTGGAATCCCTGCGTGAAGTGCTGAACTTTGCTTTTGACCACTGCGGATTTCACCGCCTGCAGGCCAACGTACTGGAAGGCAATGACGGTTCTCGCCGCGTGCTGGAGAAATGCGGTTTTCAGATGGAAGGGCGTTTGCGCGACAGTTACCGGATTGGCGACGAGTGGAAGAACGACTGGCTGCTGGGGCTGCTGGCAACTGATCCGCGTCCGTAAAAAAAACGCTCAGTATCTCGACAGCTGTTTTTCTCTGCGTTATGTTCGTTGAAGGCCGCAACGCGGCCAGCGTCGCTCGGACGGTCCGGGCGCTTACGTATCCCAGAGGAAATTATGGCTGATTCCAGTTCACCACGTCGTTTTTCACGTATTGATCGTCTTCCCCCTTATGTTTTCAACATCACCGCTGAACTGAAAATGGCCGCACGCCATCGCGGCGAAGACATTATTGATTTCAGCATGGGTAACCCTGACGGCCCGACACCGCCGCACATTGTGGAAAAAATGGTGCAGGTTGCGCAGCGCGAAGATACCCACGGTTACTCAACGTCACGCGGTATTCCGCGTCTGCGTCGTGCGATTTCCCGCTGGTACGCCGATCGTTATCAGGTGGAGATCGACCCGGAAAGCGAAGCTATCGTCACCATCGGTTCGAAAGAAGGTCTGGCGCATCTGATGCTGGCGACCCTGGATCATGGCGATACCGTTCTGGTGCCAAACCCAAGTTATCCGATCCACATTTACGGCGCAGTGATCGCCGGTGCTCAGGTGCGATCCGTGCCGCTGGCAGAAGGTGTGGATTTCTTTGCTGAACTGGAAAAAGCCATTCGCGAAACCATTCCTCGTCCGAAAATGATGATCCTCGGCTTTCCGTCCAACCCGACGGCGCAATGCGTAGAGCTGGACTTCTTCGAACGCGTGGTCGCGCTGGCCAAACAATACAACGTGCTGGTTATTCACGATCTGGCTTACGCGGATATCGTGTACGACGGCTGGAAAGCGCCGTCTATCATGCAGGTGCCGGGCGCGAAAGATATTGCGGTAGAGTTCTTCACCCTGTCGAAGAGCTACAACATGGCGGGCTGGCGTATCGGCTTTATGGTCGGCAATCCTGAGCTGGTCAGCGCGCTGGCGCGTATCAAAAGTTATCACGATTACGGGACGTTCACGCCGTTACAGGTTGCTGCGATTGCCGCGCTGGAAGGCGATCAGCAATGTGTGAAAGACATCGCCGAGCAATACCGTCAGCGTCGTAATGTGCTGGTGCGCGGGCTGCATGAAGCGGGCTGGATGGTGGAAAACCCGAAAGCGTCGATGTATGTCTGGGCAAAAATCCCCCCGGCGTATGCGCATTTAGGTTCGCTGGAGTTCGCCAAACGCCTGCTGTCTGACGCGAAAGTCTGCGTGTCTCCGGGCATCGGTTTTGGTGATTACGGTGATACGCACGTCCGTTTCGCGCTGATCGAAAATCAGGATCGTATCCGTCAGGCCATTCGCGGTATCAAAGCGATGTTCCGTGCTGACGGTTTACTGGCCCCGAAAAAAACCAGCAGTGAACCGCCGGTTGGGCCGGATCCTTCTGTCGGCGCATAAGCCGCCTCAGCAAATCAGACCGGGCTTTGGCCCGGTTTTTTTATAGCAGTACTTTAACTTCTTTATCCTTATCGCCCGGCCTTATCCACAAAGTCTGCGTAATTCCTCTCTATACTCACTCTGTCACTTTTGATTTCGCCTTTAATATCCTCCGGCCAGGAAATTGCTCATGAAAAACCGTTATTCGCTGTCGCAAATAAGCCTGCACTGGGCAACCTTACTGATGATTATTCTGACGTATACCGCGATGCTGACCCGCGACTATTTTCCGGAAGATAACCAGCCGCTGGTGCGATTACTGCATTTTAATTTCGGGATTTGCGTCTGGCTGCTGATGTGGGTACGTGTGTTCCTGCGTACACGTTATTCCACGCCCGTCATCACGCCGCCTTTGCCACGCTGGCAGATTGCGGCATCGCACGCGGTACATGGCGTGTTGTATCTGTTATTTCTCTCGCTGCCAGTGCTGGGCGTGCTGACGCTGGAATTTGGCGCACGTGACTGGGTATTGTTTGGCTGGCAGGTGCCGCAGTTCGTGACGCCGGATCCCTCCGTGCGCAGCACGGTGAAACAGATTCATGTGTTTCTGGCGAACTGCGGTTATTACCTGATTGGCTTACATGCGCTGGCGGCGATTTATCATCATTACTTCCGTAAAGATGACACCCTGTTACGCATGACGCCTTAACGGCGGGTTCACCGGCAGAGATCCTGCCGGTGACGGGCGGATAAATCAGTTTTCATCCTGCTGGTAATGCACCACGCGACGCTTCCCTTCGATCTGGATATCCGCCCATTTGCGCGGCGCGGGTTTAACTTCACCGTTGCGCAGTGCCTGGATCAGCGTCTCTTTATCTTTTTCCTGATACAGATAAAGTTCACCGCTTTGCGCCCACTGTCCGGCCTGCTTCGCGTAAACCCGGCAGTTGACTGATGGCGCATCCAGCGTATTACAGAGCAGGATTTCTTTCTGTCTGTCACTGTTAAGATCCAGCGTGTTGACGATACACACGCCCTGAATGCTCAGACAATCGCGCAGTGTGTTGCGATATTGTTCCAGCGCAGGAAGACCTTTCCACCAGCCGTCATCCGGCTGCACTGCGCCTTTCGCCAGCGTGATCATCTTTTTCGCCTCCTCAACACGATAATTTTTAGCCAGTGCATCGGCCTCTTTATCATTGTATGAGCCCCAGCGTGAGGTCATTGCCAGGGTATTTTTCACCGTGGCAAGCAGGCGCGGATCAGCGGTAAATGCAGGATGTTGCAGTAGTTTCGCCAATGCCTCATTGCCACGACGGCCGGTTTCAAAGCGCAGTAATTTGAGATCAAAATCTTTCCCCTGCGTTTTACCACTGTCGAGCCGCTTAATCTGACTGTTCACACTGATACGGTAAGGATCGAGCAGCGGGCTGTTGACCGCGATAACCAGCAATACAACTAACAATGACAGCGGTTTATTGAACTGATTCAGACGTGACAGCCAGTCCGGGCGTTTATCGAAAACGGAAGAACTGTAGCAAAGCGACGCTGTCAGCGTGACCGCAATAATCACCACCGCCCACAGGCGCTGCGGCGTCCAGCCGTATTGCGAGACGCGAAGACCGGTAGAATACAGCGCCAGCGCGGCATACACCGGCAGCAGCAGGATGGCTGCATTGACCAGCCAGCGGACAGCCTGCGGATAAGGTTTCACGCCGCTGTCCGTTTCGCGCACGACGTTCACCAGCACCAGCAGACTCAGCGCCATAATGGTCAGCAGACTGGCGGCGGACCAGGTTTTCGACAACGCCGTCAGACCGGTGAACGGCAGGGCGAACAGGAAGATCAGCGCAACGAACGCCACCAGAGGCAGCAGGCCTTTGAGAATGAAACGGATAATATTGCGGGTGGTGTTCATCAGCGCCGGTTGTGTGCGGCAGGTGATGATGCTTATCCCCAGCAGCAGCCCGAAAACCAGATGCATAAACAGTGGCGTATCGAAAAACAGCGCGTGGAAGTATTCAATGCCAATGACCCGGAACAGGGCAGCGCACAACGCCAGTACACCGACGGTCAGCAGCATCAGCAGGAAAGTGAGCATCGCACACAGCATATTCTGGCTGTAGCAGGCGGCAAGATGGGCGTAACGGTAACGGTTCTGCGCCGGGAACGTCTGCACCTGTAACCAGGGCAGCACAAAAAAGACCATCGTCACCAGCGAAAGGTTAAACGGCACCATCACCGAATCTGCCGGTGTGCCGGTCACATTACTTTTCACCCACGTTGCCAGCCCTGCCAGCAACAAGGTCATCAACGCCATTGCACCCCAGAACCGGCGGTCATTCAGCTGTACCAGCGACAACGACATCAGCACCGGTAATGTGAATGCCATAGTCTGGCCGTAAATATTGTGGGAGAAAGCCGACCGCGTGACCGCCTGGCTGTCTGAGAAAAAGTAATACAGCAAAAGTCCCTGCAGCAGGCAGACAACCATGATAAGCCAGCGGGAGGGAACGGGCAGTGGGGGCAAACTGAGGCCGGCCCGATTGAACTGAGACATCCGTGACTCTCCGAAAGTGTAAGAGGAAGTAAGGGTAAAAACGTACGCCAGTGTAATGGGTTCCGTGTTCCGGTGCAGAAAACTCTTTTCCAGGGCAGGGTGCGCATTTTGTGAGCATCACCACATAACTGGCAAAATCAGCCGCAGTCACTAGGCTTAGGTATTGGATGGAGAATTTCGAGGTGAAAATGTCAGAACACGAACTGAAAGAAAAACGCATTGAAATCGTTAAGAATTTCTACGCCAAGCTGGATCAGGCAGATTCGACTTTGCTGGATCTCTTTGCTGAAGATGTGGTGCTGTTTTTTCCGAAATTTGGCACCGCGCAGGGGAAGTCATCCCTGGGAGAACTGGGTAAACGCTTCGCCCTGGAAATCGACAAGATCCAGCATATTCAGGATGCTTTCCGGTTTCTCACCGATGGCGACACCATTGTGCTGGAAGGGCAGATGCGTGGTGTGATGCAAAACGGCGACCGCTGGCCGACCTCGGAAGCCGGCAGTCATCATTTCTGTACGGTGTTTGCATTTGACGATTTACTGATCAAACGGCTGAGTATTTATCTCGACCCTGACTTCAATCTTGAGGATAAAAAGCGGGTGAATAATTACCGTCAGGCGGTGAAAAGCGAAGAGAATAAAACCTGATGTTTGCTTAAATGCTTAAAAAAGAAGGGAAGGGGTGTCAACCCACCCCTTACCTTCGCCAACTGCCCTGTCAGGATTCGGCAGGGACAACGCTGTTTTTGTAGCGTTGCAGTATCGGTGAATTCGCTTCCGACGCATTCTGCAATTGCCACAGGTTACGGTCGATACCGTCATTGACCAGATAAATAACCCCGGATTCAATGGCCGACATCAGGCACAACATCACCGGCTCGTTGGTGGTATAGCCCAGTTCGCCTTCCAGCAGACGCTGATAGTCGATAAAGCGGAACACCCCGGCCTGCACTTCATACGACAAAATCGTCTTGCTGGTATTCACAGACGACAAAACTTCCCCGGTATTGACGTCGACAGCACGCAGGTTCACGGCTATCTGGTCCAACTGGTACTGCGTACTGGCACCGATACCGAAGTAACGCGCCCCTATGCCGCCCGATTTCACATTGCTTTCATAGCCGATAATCGAGCCTTCAATCAAAATATTTGCCGCCACCAAAGAAGAAAGCGGACGCTGATTATTGATAGCGACACTGCCGTTTTCCTGAGCCGCACGGATAATTTTGCGTTCATTGAGCAGGTTTTGCAGTCCCTGACGTTCCAGCGGAATAAACCATTTAGAGTCTTTTAACGCCGAGACCAGCATGGCCGTGGCGCTTTGCGGCACCGCAGTCGAGAAGTTACTCGCCGGATACGGTTTGAACTGACCGGTTTCATCCTGAATATTATAAACGGAGACAAATACACGTCCCTTCGGGGCCGGGAGATGAGTCAGGTCGGTATAACTCGGTGCCCGTGGCAATAATGTCGGTCTGGCGGTTTCTTTCGGGGGCGCTGTGAGACACCCGCTCAACACAAAAACTGCGATGAGTAATAAATAGCTGCGCATGATGTTGTTCCTGTTTTTATTTGTCGCCGGAATCAGTTGGTAGTGGCAGACAGGCCCTGAACCTGAATGGTGGAAATCTTGCCTGTTTTACGGTCGGTGACATTCATCACCAGTTGCCCGTCGGTATTCTGGATATCCACAATAAAGTCCTGCGTCACCAGCCGCCCCGGTTTGCCCTGATTCACGTTGCCCATCAGACTGCCCAGCAGCTGCGACTGAATCGATGCGGTGAAGTTATCCAGCGCAGAGGTGCCGGTAGTGCCGAAATCGTACGAATCCGGATCCTTATAGGAGTTTTGCGCCTGGGCTTCATTGAGCAGGAACGCGCCATTATTCGGGTTGCCGCCGAAATTCGGGTTAATGAACTGGAAAACCATGTTGCCTCCCCAGGAAACCGGGGACGCCGTCAGTAATGCCAGCAACATGACTGAACGCGAAGCAGAGACTGAAATATTCACGATGCTCTCCTTAAAAGAGGCTGTGCATTAAAATTCGTCATGGGCAAGATCCCCGGTGCCAAGTAACGCTTTGTCCAGCTGGCGTCGTGATAACGCCTCCGTCACGCCAGCCAGTGCGGTGTCGACGTCCTTCTCAAAGTTGTGACGGTTAGGAAACAACAGAGTTTGATAAAGGGTGTCCTGACCTATCTTTATGGTGATCCAACTGCCCCAGCGGGCGCTGGATCTTTCTGAAATCGTGATGGTTTCCGGGTAGTTCTGTTCCCATTTGGCGGTGAAGCTGCGATAAAAATCGTGCCCCACCGACGTCACTGTCCGGTCGGTAATCAGCCCCGGGTCTTTGATATCCGCAGCCTGTACGTGCAGGCAGGTGGCGCAGAGCAGCGCCAGCCAGAGCCAGAAGGTCCTGATGCAAATAGTCATGATGTCAGCGCTTGAGATTGTCATTTGCCCAGGACGCCGCCTGAGTACGGTTTTTTACCGAAATTTTCCTAAATAAATTATAAAGATGCGTCTTGACGGTGTTCTCACTGATAAACAAAAGCTGTGCGATTTCCGTGTTGGACGCACCCACGCGTAACTTATTGAGGATCTCTTTTTCGCGATGAGTCAGGCCGGTATCTTCTGAATGCATGTGCCGGAAGGCACCGGACTGATTGATCAGATAGCTGGCGAAACCCTGAGAGAAGTAACATTCTCCGCGGATCACGCTGCGGATCCCTTCCACCAGATGTTCTTCGTCAGTAGAAAGATAAAAAACAGCGCTTATTCGCGGCCAGGTTTCTATTTCCCGAAAATGGTAATTATCGGGCGTATTTAATAATAATAACTTCACACTCTCGTGATAACGGTTAATGGCGGATTGCCAGATCTCAATAGTCCGCCGGTCAGCTTCCATCATGTCGAAAAGAATAAGCGTCTGATGAAGATACTGATCCTCAAGTGTTTTATGAATGCTGTGTAACCGGGTATTGACACAAAGTTGCTGTTTTAATTGCTGCAATAAAGCACTGGCTTGTAATGATGGTTTAGTCACTAATAAAAGAATATTATTATTGATTGCTGCTTCATTACTCATAATGAAACCCTGCCCTGATTTTTATAGCCACAGCCTGCCGCGTCTTTGTATAAACAGACCGGTAATAGACTGAGATATTATGTGCTAAATCTATAGCTTTATATTTGCTGTGCATATCTGAAAGTAGCAAATAAACGCAGCGTGAGGCGCACAATATTTTAAGTCGCTCTATGTGCGGTACAGACTCAATTTAGCTTTTGGATGACCTTACGCAAGGCTTATTTATGTTTCAAAATGTAACGTAAAATGTATAAAATTTTCTTAATGTATTGCCATTAGCATGAGTCGCGCATGTTAAATAAACCTTAAGTAATGGATTTACATTATCTTAACGTTCGGCCTTGTTATGACAGCACATTTAAATAAATGCCGGTCTGAATAATTCACGGGATACAGCAATCTGGCGCATGATTCCTCTTTAATAACTCAAATAACTGCTTCCTGTATAATCGATTTCACTTAGGTTAGGCCGTTTTAAGACCTGAATATGCCTGCGTAAACCGCCCGGCGGGCACCCTAAATACCGTAAAAGCCGGAATGATAAGGGGTGGAAATGTGGCGGCGATCTCTTTTAAGGCCATTTTTAAACCGCAAGGGGATTAGGAATAGTTGCATTTGTGTGATTATTTGCGCCGGAGTTTCCTGGCACTTTAGGATTAATGCCATGGGGTCGATTAGCGTCACTGACGTATTACTGAAACATTCTGGTCAATCCGCATGAGAAGTGACGTCTCATACTTTTTAATGAAGTTAAAAATTAAAATACGACGTGCGGGTGAGTTTCTTATTTCCGCCAAACATCATAATCAATTCGTCAACAGCAATAACCTGGTGAGCTAATGCACAGTCGCCGGAGATATACAGGTGACGAAATGAAAAAGACTTTACTGACCCTGGCGTTACTTTCAGTCTCCTGGGTCGTTCACGCTCAGCAGTTTGATATGGCTTATTCGGAAATGAGTAGTGACAGTCCGGAACACGTCTTCGCTGGCGCGAGGAATTCATCAGGGAATTCATCAACGATTTACCAGAACGGTAATAGTAATCTGGCTGCAAATAATCAGACGGGGTACGGCAATTCCAGCGTCATCCGTCAGTCAGGGTCAGAAAATACTGCGGTGGTAAATCAGCGAGGTAATGGAAATAACGCCGATATATCCCAAAGCGGCAGCGATAACTTTGCTTATATTTCGCAAAGCGGCGGCGGGGATGCATCCATTACGCAACAGAATTTTGGCAATACGGCTTACATTCTGCAAAAAGGCCGGAGTGTGACGGAAATTCGCCAGAATGGTACGAACCAGAGCAGCGGTGTCGTACAAAACTCGTCAGGAATGGCGATTAGAGTGACACAGCATTAATACAAAATCATACCCAAAATAGTTTGAGGTGCAGGAAGGCGGCAAGGTCGGGAATCACCGGGAGCTTAGATAACTAAGCGACGGGTGTGAGCGAGTGCAGCCAACGCATCTGCAACTCGAAATATGAAGGGTAAAACATGACATCCGATATTAAACCAATGGGGTAGCATCATGAAACTTTGGAAAATTGTGGCAGTCTCCGCTTTAGTCGTCAGTGGCAGTGCGTTTGCAACCGGTTCAAATCATGGCGGCGGCGGCGGTGGTTCTACACCTCCGACAACGACACCTCCTTCAACGGTTCCGACATTCACTGCGACTCAGTGGAATTCTGAAATTCAGATTTACCAACAGGGTACCTCAAACCTGGCGAATGCCACTCAGACTGGCGCTCAAAAATCGCTGACAGCGGTTAATCAGGATGGCTACAGAAACAGCTCCAGCACCAATCAGACCGGTGATGGCAGCCTGATCAGCGTAGTGCAAAAGGGTGATTACAACGGTGCCAACGTGGCGCAGAGCGCAAACGGCAGTAAAGTGCTTGTCTCCCAGAATGGTTCAGGCAACTACGCTCAGGCGTCACAAAGCGCCAATGGCTCTCTTACCAGCATTACTCAGGTCGGTACAGCTAACCTGGCGTATGCGTCACAAAACTGATAACGCTTCCTCCCCTGCGAAGGGGAGGATCACAGCAAAACAGGGCACTAGCCCTGTTTTTTTTCGAATGAACTCTGAGGATAAACGCCATGCATTTGCTCCTGATTGCCGCCGTGATGTCCAACCAGCTGTGGTTCGACACCCACAACGACGCGCAGACCTATGTCATTACCCCGATGGTCAGTCTCACTAAAGCCTGCGCCTGTCAGGTGGCGGTTTCTGTTTCACAGGAAGGCGTGTCCGGCAGCAGCACCAGCCGCCAGAGCAGCAATGTCAATCTGACCGCTAACCAGCCACAACCGCTGGGCCGTATGCGTTTCTCCGTTCAGCCGGGCAGTAAAACCCAAATTATGATCACGGTGACGGACGGCGGATCGCTGCGTCTGGAAAAACAGATCACCTTGCCGAACGACGCCTGATTTTAAAGACGATCACACTGCCAGATTGTCGTAGCCTTTGCGGCGGTAATTGAGCGCAGAGATGCCCCAGAACACCAGGAAAATCGCCACGGCGGCGTATCCGACGCTGCCCATATTGTCATTAAGGCGTTCTACAATGGTCCATAATCCGCCGTGTAAATCGAATTTGTCGGCCAGCAGTCCGAGTGCTTCCAGTCCGCCGATAAACAGGGCGATCACCACGCTGGTGGCGGTGATGGTCATGTTGTAATAGAGCTTGCGTACCGGTTTATCAAACGCCCAGCCGTAGGCACCGACCATCACAAAGTTATCCAGTGAATCGACCAGCGCCATGCCGCTGGCAAACAGCGCCGGAAACACCAGAATGCTCCATACCGACATGCCGGAAGACGCACCTGCGGCAGAAATACCCAGCAGGCCGATTTCAGTCGCGGTATCAAAACCCAGCCCGAACAAAAATCCCACCAGATACATCTGCCAGCTTTTATTCACCAGATTAAAGGCGAAGCTGAAGATCCGGCTCATCACACCGCCTTGTACCGCGTGCAGTTCTTCTTTGGCGGTAAAGCTTTTTCCCTGTTTCACTTTCTGAAAACGACGGTAAACGTCCCGCAGGATCAACGCATTCAGCAGCGCCATCAGCAGTAAAAACAGCGCCGAAACCAGCGTGCCGATAGTGCTGCCGTAATCATGCAGCCAGCCGATTTTATTGCCGAAGACCAGCGAGGTGGCGGCAATCGCCACGCAGGCCAGTACCACAATGCTGGAATGTCCAAGGGAGAAAAATGCCCCGACGGCGACCGGCCGCTGCCCCTGTTGCATCAGCTTGCGGGTCACGTTATCGATAGCCGCAATATGATCGGCATCGACCGCGTGACGCAGTCCGTAGCTGTAAGCCAGTAATGACGCGGCGATCAGCGCCGCGTTGTGACGAAACACCGCCAGTGCCCATCCCCAGGCGAGTAAATTCACGGCCACCAGTCCGGCCAGCAGCCAGAACGCGCGGCGGTTCGAAGAGAAAAATTGACGGTTAATCATGGAGATCCTTATTTTTAAAACCAGAAGAAATCTGAGCAGAAGTATGTTGCAGACGGGCACAGGCAATGAGGGCCTGGCCCAGCGCCAGACCGCCATCACCGGCGGGAATGTGTTGTGGCATCAGCACATTCAGGGGCGCTAAGTAGCGATGTAAAAGCTGGCGCAGTAAACGGTTATGCAGCACGCCGCCGCCGGTTGCGACGGTGCGAATGCCGGTTCTGACCGCGTGATAACGGGCGAGGGTGGCGAAGCCCTGGGCGAGTGCGTCATGAAAAGCAAAGGCCCGTGCGGCGGGCGATGCCTGCCAGTCCAGCCATTGGTGCCAGAACGTCGCCAGATCCAGCAACGTGCCGTTTTCGGTATGCCGCAGCGGCATTGTGACGGGGTGTGAAATGCCGTATGACTGATGCGCCAGTGCTTCCAGCCGGCTGGCGGCTTCACCTTCCCAGCTCAGCTTCGGCGGCGCACAGCCCAGCGCGGTGGCGACGGCATCAAATAGACGTCCGCAGGAAGACGCCAGCGGAGAATTGATCCCGGCAGCAATGGCTTTTGACAGCGGCTGCCACGGTTGTGAAAGCAGTGATTGCGCTTGCGGACGCGTCTGCCAGTCCGGCACGAACGCCTGCCAGTGCGCCAGTAAATTACGCCACGGCTCGCGTGCGGCAAGGTCGCCGCCGGGCAGGGCGACGGCAGGCAATCCGCCCAAATGGTCGCAATGCAGATAACCGGCCAGCAAACATTCGCCGCCCCGCAGACTGTTTTTTTCGCCATAACCGAGGCCGTCCAGCGCCAGACCAATCACCTTTGTGCCATCCAGCGGCCAGTGATGTTCCGCCAGACAGGCGGCGATATGCGCGTGATGATGAAAGACATCTACTGTCCGCACTGCGTGGCGCTCAGCCTGCTGGTGACTGACATAACCCGGATGCGCATCGCGGGCGACAGCCACCGGGGTGCAGTCATAAAGTTGCTGAAAATGTGCAATCGCCTGCTGCTGTTGCTCCGCGATATCACTGTGCGTCAGCGAGCCCAAATGCGCGCTGAGAATGGCCTGATGACCACGCACCAGACAAAACGTATTTTTCAGATCGCCGCCCAGTGCCAGCAGCGGTGGCTGCAGACCAAAACCCGGCGGCAACGGCAGCGCATCCGGCACGTAACCGCGCGCACGGCGCAACACCTCGGTTCCCTGCGCCGTCAGCCGCACCAGCGAATCATCGGCCCGCTGAACGATATCGCGGTTATGCAGCAACCACAGATCGGCAATACCTTTCAGTTGTTCAAGTGCCTCAGAATTCGTCAGCGCCGGAGCGCATCCGGCGGCATTACCGGAGGTCATCACCAGCGGTGTCTGATATTCCTGCATCAGCAAATGATGTAATGGCGTAAACGGCAACATCAGGCCGACTTCATTAAGCTCCGGCGCAATGGCAGCACACAGCGGTGACATCGCGCTTTTCGTCGCCAGCACAACCGGTGCTGCGGGGGATTCAAGCAGTTCACGCAGTGCAAACTGGGGACTGTCGTCGCTGCATCGCGCCAGCCAGCTGACATCCGGCAGCATCACTGCCAGCGGTTTTGACGGCCGGTGTTTCCGCTCACGCAGCCGCATCACAGCGTCCTGCTGCGTGGCATCGCAGGCCAGATGAAAGCCGCCCAGCCCTTTGATGGCGACGATGTTTCCCGCCCGTAATGCGGTAACGGCGTGTGCCAGCGCGGCCTGATCCAGCGCCTGTATTTTTCCATCCTGAAATGTGGCGCTCACCTGCGGGCCGCAGTGCGGACAGGCCACCGGCTGAGCGTGAAAACGCCGGTCGGCAGGATTGTCATATTCCTGCTGGCAAGCCGGACACAGTGCGAACTGCGCCATGCTGGTGGAAGGGCGATCGTAGGGCATCGAGCGGATCAGCGTAAATCGCGGACCGCAATGGGTGCAGTTGGTAAAGGCATAGCCGAAACGACGATCGCCCGCGCGCGTGATGTCTTTGAGGCATTCCGGGCAGGTCGCCGCATCGGGCGCCACCTGAGTGTCCATCTGGCTCTGGCGACTTGGCTTGATGGTGAAATCTTCCGGCGGTGATTGCCATTCAAAAGGATCGAAACTGATGCTGTCGATACGTGCCAGCGGCGGGCAGTCGCGTTGTAACTGGCCGATAAAAGTTTCGATGTTAACCGGCGCAAGCAGCCTGATTTCGACACCGGCGCTGTCATTGCACACTTCGCCGCAAAGCTGCAGACGATCGGCCAGTTGCCAGACAAAAGGCCGGAAACCGACGCCCTGGACTTTGCCGCAGACGCGAATGAGCAGACCGGAATCAGACATAAATACCTCATACCCTTCATACTTCGAGCCGCAGATGCGTTGGCTGCACTCGCAAACCCGAATCACTGACCAGTGTCAGCTCATCGGGATTCACTCGTTTGCCGCCTTTCTAAGACTCGAATTATTTTGGGTATCAATGGTGATTTTTACCCAAAATCCAAATTAAAAACTAAACCTCAACCACCGGGATCACATCCTCGACGGCACTGCGCAGGCGCGCTTTCATGTCGCTGTAGGTTTGCTGTGCGTAATTTTCTGCCCAGCGCTGATCGGCGATCTGTTCGATTTTAACCGCGCAGTATTTGGTTTCCGGCGTTTTGGAAATCGGATCGAGATTGTCCTGCGTCAGCTCATTACAGGCACCGATCCACCACTGATACGTCATGTACACGGCACCGGCGTTGATGCGCTCGTTGTAGTTGGCGCGTGAAATGACTTTGCCGCGGCGAGATGCCACCCAGACCAGTTGCTGGTCGCGGATACCCAGAGCCTGTGCATCCACCGGGTTCATCTGAACGAAGCCCGGCTCATCGGCCAGTGTTTGCAGTGCGGCACAGTTGCCGGTCATCGAGCGACATGAGTAGTGACCGACTTCGCGCACGGTACACAGCACCAGCGGATAATCGCCGTCCGGCACTTCGGCAGGCGCACGCCACGGGGCGGCAAACAGCTGGCCTTTGCCGGTTGGCGTATCGAAGTGATTATCGGCGTAAAGGAACTGTGTCCCCGGACTTTCCAGCGTGGTGCAAGGCCACTGAACGTGTCCGAGTTCGCCCATTTTTTCGTAGGTTGCACCGTAGAACAGCGGGCAAAGGCTGCGCATTTCGTCCCAAATTTCCTGGTTATCCTGATAATGCATCGGATAGCCCATCTCCGTTGCCAGCAGGCTGATGATGTCCCAGTCGCGTTTGACGTTATATTTCGGCTCGATAGCTTTCTCGAAACGCTGGAAACCGCGATCCGCGCAGGAGAACACGCCGCCGTGCTCACCCCAGGAGGTGGCCGGTAAAATCACATCCGCCTGTTCAGCGGTTTTGGTCATGAAGATGTCCTGCACCACCACGAATTCCAGTGCCTCGAACCCTTTACGTACCAGCCCTAAATCGGCTTCGGTCTGCAACGGATCTTCGCCCATGATGTAATAGGCTTTGACCTTACCTTCAATCGCCAGATGTGGGATTTCAGTAATGCGCAGGCCGACTTCGGCGTCCATCTGGTTGACGTCGATACCCCAGGCATCGGCGAATTTTGCACGAACTTTCGGATCCGTAACCGACTGATAGCCGGGGAATTCGTTAGGCAACACGCCCATGTCGCACGCGCCCTGCACGTTATTCTGGCCGCGCACCGGACCGACGCCGACGTTAGCGCGTCCGAGATTACCGGTCAGCAATGCCAGACCCGCCAGCCCTTTGACCACGTCCACGGCCTGACCAAACTGTGTGACACCCATGCCCCACATGATGGTGGCAGAAGGCGCAGCGGCATAGGTGCGCATAGCCTGACGGATTTGTTGCGCAGAAACGCCGGTCTGTTCTTCAACGGCTTCCGGCGAGTAATCCGCGACGTTTTTGCGGTACTCCTCGAAGCCTTCGGTGTACTTGGCGACATAGTCGTGGTCATACAGATTTTCTTCGATCAGCACATGAGCGAAAGCATTCACCAGTGCCATGTTGCAGCCGTTTTTGATTTGCAGATGCTGATCGGCAATACGCGCGGTTTCAATGCGGCGCGGATCGCAGACGATAATCTGTGCGCCTTTTTCTTTAGCTTTGATCACGCGGCGGGCGACGATCGGATGGGAATCGGCGCAGTTATAGCCGATCACTAGCAGACATTTTGAGTTCTCGATATCGCCGATGGAATTACTCATCGCGCCGTTACCGAGCGTGGCCTGTAAACCGGCGACTGACGGGCCGTGACACACGCGGGCGCAGCAGTCGACGTTGTTGGTGCCGATCACCGCACGGGCAAATTTCTGCATCACGTAGTTGGTTTCATTGCCGGTACCACGGGAAGAACCGGTAGTCATGATGGCGCGCGGGCCATGTTTTTGTTTGATTTCTTTCAGACGCTGCGCGGTGTAACGGATGGCTTCATCCCAGCTCACGGCTTCGAATTTGCCGCCTTTCTGACGGCGGATCATCGGCTGCGTCAGACGTGGTGTCAGCAGTTTGGTGTCATTGAGAAAATCCCAGCCGTAATAGCCTTTCAGGCACAGTTCACCCTGATTGGTCACGCCGTTCGCGGCTTCGGCGCGAATGATTTTTCCGTTATCCACCACCAGATTCAGTTTGCATCCGGCGCCGCAATACGGGCAGACAGTAGTAACTTTTTTCATTGAATGACTTCCTCTATCCGGGGTTAAAACAGCAAGGGTGAAGTGCTGTCGAGCGCAGCGCGGCGGCGTTTTTCTGCGTTCATTTCCTGTAACTGGTTGCGGTCGATGGCGAAGAGCGCATTGGTCGGGCAGATTTCCATGCAGGCCGGGCCTTCGCTGCGCAAATAGCACAGGTCGCATTTATGCGCTTCGGCTTTATCGGAGGTCGCGACCATCGCCGCGCCGTTCTGGCGGAAAATCGGTTTGGTGACCACTTCCATCGCGCCATACGGGCAGGCGACGACGCAGGTTTTGCAGCCGATGCAGCGTTCCTGCATCACCTGAACGTGGTCGCCGGTGCGGGCAATCGCGCCGTTCGGGCAGACATTGGCGCAGGGGGCGTCTTCGCACTGACGGCACATGACGGGAGTGCTGAGATTAACGCCTTTGATCACATGTAAACGTGGCGCGAAGGTCTCGGCATTGAGCAGCGAGATATCCTGCGAATCGCTGTGCGCCATCACGCAGGCAATTTCACAGGTACGGCAGCCGATGCATTTTTTGGGGTCGGCGATGATGAACCGGTTCATGATGATTTAATCCCTAAGTCATTGGTTTCAGGTACTGGCTATACATAAAGCGTGCCAGTTCCTGTTTTTAATTTTTAATCATTAAATTCAGTAAGTTAAATTTAACTGATGCGCCGCTGACGAAATTTTTCACTGACGTCATATTTGCGTCGTCACCGTATCGACAGTTATGTCGAAACTGTAAAAGGGGCGATCCCCAGACCCGTTTCCAGTCGCGGTAACAACTGATGCAGGCGGCTGACTGCCTGTTCTACGGCGGCGCTCATCGGGTAATAAAACGCGACAACGTCGGGCTGAATGCCGACAAACGTGATCTGCGGGATATCCTCACGCAGTTGCTGCATGAGAAAGGTCAGCGGCAGATTGTGGGTGGTCATCATGAACATGTCGGCGATATCTTCCTCGGCGATAATGCGCATTTCGCCGGGAGCCAGCCCCATATCGGTAGCGTCGGCAATCACCAGATGCTGCGGAGACAGTTCGCGTAAAAAGCCGATGTCGTTTTCGGGTGCGGCACCGCCGTCCACCACTGTCCAGCCGGGCAGCGGTTTTTCCGCGCACACTTCAGCCAGACGGGGGCCTGCGCCATCGTCGCCCATCATGCTGTTGCCCACGCACAACAGTGCGTAGCGGGGGAGATTCTCAGGGTAATCAGGCATCGTATCTCCTGACCATCAGGTACATGGCGGGGTCGTGTTCAATTTGCGAGAGCAGGGCGGTAAGCTGATCGCTCCAGCCACGCTGTTCAGCATTCATCTGCGGACGCGCATCGCGCAGCGCCAGTGCCAGCAAATGCGTGTGGCTGCTGTCGATATTGATCTCGCCAAAACGCTGGACACCGGCCAGTTTGCGGCGCGCTTCGCTGTTTTCCGCCAGACAGTTAATCCAGTGCAGATAACCGTCGAGCGGGCATTCGAGGCGCGATTGCAGACAGTCGATCACCCCGAGGTGATGGCCGATAGCCAGGCTGTAATAAATCACTTCCTGCGCTTTCTGCGAGCTGCGTTTCTGTGCGCTTTTCTCATCGACGAACTTGCTGCTCAGCGAATAGAAAACCACTTTGTTTTTGTCAGGCGTATGACCGGCATAAGGCTGATGGCGCGCGTAGCGCTGGTCGTTGACGGAAGTCATCACAGACGCACCTCGCCACGCAGCACCTGCTGATAAATGTGTTGCAGATTGCCGACGATTTCGCTCAGACGCAGGTCACCCTGTTCCGCCAGATAAGTCGCAACGCGCTGTTCCACCGGCTGTAAACCGGGGGCAGCGACGAGATCCATAAACTGATCGGCTATCTGGCGACCGTAGCGGTAACCTGCCATCCTGCGTGCTTCACGATCCAGCAGTACGCGCAGCGGCTGCGGCAAGTCCGGATGCAATAAAGCAGCCGGTTCTGCGGCGGCCACGTCGTGCTGCTGGCCTTTGATTTTTTGATCCAGCAAACCCAGCGCCATCGCGAACCCGTAAATGGTGGCTGCCGGGGTCGGCGGGCAGCCGGGAATGTAAACATCCACGGGCACGATTTTGTCGGTGCCGCCCCAGACGCAATAAAGGTCGTGGAAAATTCCGCCGCTGTTACCGCACGCGCCGTAGGAAATACAGATTTTCGGATCCGGCGCGGAATCCCAGGCGCGCAAAGCGGGCATACGCATGGCGCGGGTGACGGCACCGGTGAACAGTAAAATGTCCGCGTGGCGGGGCGACGGAACGACTTTGATGCCAAAGCGTTCGGCGTCGAACAGCGGCGAAATGGCGGCGAAAATCTCAATCTCACAGCCGTTACAGCCGCCACAGTCCACGCGATAAACGTAGGCCGAACGGCGGATGTTATTGAGTAATGTCGATTTCAGCGCGGCGATACTTTCATCAAGCGTAACCGGCACCGGCAGGCCATTCTCGTCACGCGGCGCAATCGGGTTATGGCTCATCAGCGGGCCTCCGTAGTCATATGGCGGCCAATATCAATGCGGTCGCTGGAAGAGAGACCGTGCATTTTTTTGCACGCCGGACAGGTTTCATACTGCACGCGGCGATCGCTGATCTGCCGGTCGCTCAGCGCGGCGCTTTCCTGTAACAGGCTGAGCGCAAAGTCGATTTCTTTTTGGACGGCGTAAGGTTTGCCGCATTCCCGGCAATGGCAGACAGGGAAATCTGCGGTTTCATACAGGTCTTCTTTGCGCCAGACCGCCAGTTCGAACTCCTGAGACAATTTGATCGCCGCCGTCGGGCAGACTTCCTCGCAGCGGGCGCAGAAAATACAGCGCCCTAAAAACAGCTGCCAGCGGATCGTTTCGCCGTCTTCTGCCGTGGTCATGGTCAGCGCATTCGACGGACAGGCATTAGCGCAGGCGCCGCAGGCGATGCACTGTTGCGCGGTGTATTGCGGCTTACCACGAAAATTGGGCGCTAAATCCAGCGGTTCGAACGGATATCCCACCGTTGCCGTGCCGGTTTTGAGCACTTTTTTAATCAGTTTCAGCATGATTTGAGCGGCTCCTTAAAGCGGCGAGTTTTTGCGTTCGATGCCGTAACGTTCGATCTCTTTGTAAGGCACGACGATGGACGTTTTCTTGCGTACATCGACCACCGTCATGCGGTCGGTGCAGGAATAGCAAGGGTCGAGACTGCCGATAATCAGCGGTGCGTCGGAGACAGTATTGCCGCGCAACATGTAGCGCAGCGTCGGCCAGTTGGCGTAGGTCGCCGCACGGCAGCGCCAGCGGAACAGCTTCTGATTGTCACCGGTCATGCTCCAGTGAATGTCGTCACCGCGTGGCGCTTCGGCAAAACCGAGCGCGAAACGGTGCGGAATATAATTAAAGCCTTCTACCGCCAGCGGGCCACCAGGCAGGCTTTGCAGGCCAAACTCGATCATATTCAGGGAGTTAAAGACTTCGTGAATGCGCACTTTCAGGCGGGAATAAACGTCGTTACCGGTTTCGCTGTACAGTTCGAACGGCAGTTTGGCGTAACCGGCGTAAGGGTGATCCTGTCGCATGTCGCGGCGGTGTCCGCTGCCGCGCACCATCGGGCCGACGTTGCTGAAATCGCGCGCCACCTGCGGATCCAGAATGCCAACGCCCATGCTGCGTTGTTCGGTGTTGGCGGTACTCAGCAGAATATCCACCAGCTCATTCAGGTCACGACGCATGCCGCCTGCCAGCGCAATCGTGGCAATCATGTCGTCTTTTAAGATGTCGCGACGGATGCCGCCGATCAGGTTCATGCCGTAGGTTTTACGCGCACCGGTCAGGATTTCCGCCATCTTCATCGACTGCTCACGGATGCGGAAAAACTGCATAAAACCGGAGTCAAATCCGACAAAGTGACAGGCCAGCCCGAGGTTCAGTAAATGGCTGTGCAGGCGTTCTACTTCCAGCAAAATGGAGCGGATCATCTGGGCGCGTTCCGGTACCACAATCCCCATCGCGTTTTCGACCGACGAGGTATACGCCACGCTGTGGGTAAACCCGCAAATGCCGCACACGCGGTCAGACAGGAACGTCACTTCGTTATAGCCCATGCGGGTTTCGGCCAGTTTTTCCATGCCGCGATGCACATAGAACAAACGGTAATCCGCGTCGATAATGTCTTCGCCATCGACAAACAGACGAAAGTGTCCGGGTTCGTCAGAAGTGACGTGCAGCGGGCCAATTGGCACAATTTTGCTGCCTTCTTTGGCCTCAGAAATAAACGGATAGGTTTCTTCATCTGTGGTCGGTGCAGGGCGCTGGCGGTAATCCATCGCGTCTTTGCGCAGCGGATATAAATCGTCAGGCCAGTCATCCGGCAACACCAGACGACGTTCGTCCGGCAGCCCTACCGGACGCAAACCATACATATCACGCACTTCACGCTCACCCCAGACCGCCGCCGGTACGCGCGGTGTCACGGACGGGAATTCCAGTGAAATCGGATCCACCTCGGCGCGCACGGTTATCCAGCACTTCACGCCTTTCTCCATCGACAGCACGTAATACAGCGCGTAGTTGCCGCACAGCGTGCGTTCGTCGTTACCGAACAGCACGGAAAGCCAGCCGCCCTGCTGGTAATACAGCCATTCGACCACTTCCGGCAGCCAGTTCAGCCTGATGGTGACGGTCGCCTGCGTGTCGGTCTGCCATTCGCTGCCCAGAATCGCCGACGGAAACTGTTTTGCCAGCGCAGCCAGATACTCTTTGCCGACCGGGTTTTGATTTAATGCGGTGTTGAACTCACTCATTGCAAAGCCTCTTCCCGCCGCAGCGGGACAAGAAAAATGTCAGGTCAGCCTGCGACCAGCCAGGAAACCAGCGCCAGAAACGCCAGACCGAATCCCGCCCACGTAGTGCGGGAGGTTTTAAGAAAGCGCAGACGGGCGACGCTGTTTTCGATGAGCGCGACGACAAACACCGCGATCAGCAGTTTCAGCAGACACAACACCACGGCGATCAGCAGCGTCAGCGGCGTAATGTGTTCTGCCAGTCCGAACGGGAAGAACAGGCCGAGAAACAGTTGCAACACCACCAGTTGTTTCAGGCTGATGCCGATTTTCACCACGCCTAACGCCGCGCCGGAATATTCGGTCAGCGGACCTTCCTGTAACTCCTGCTCAGCTTCGGCCATATCAAACGGCAGCTTGCCCATTTCGATATAGGTGGCGAACGCACAGGCCAGACCGGCCAGAATCAGGGTTAATGAAGAGGAAACCGGCCAGTGCTGTACCCGCGCCGCAATCGTGCCGAGTGATGTGGAACCGGCGACCAGCGCCGCCACCCACAGGCCGAGCAGCAAAATGGGCTCAACCAAAACGCCGAGTACCGCTTCACGGCTGGCGCCTATGCCGGTGAAAGTGCTGCCGGTGTCGAGTCCGGCGATGGCAAATACAAAGCGCACTACCGCAAACAGATAGATAACGGTGATCAGATCACCCGCCGCGCCCACCGGCGATGTCAGCGTCACCACAGGCAGCGCGGTGGCAATGACCAGTAAACCGCCGGTCAGCAGATACGGCATACTGCGAAACGCCATGCCTGCCGCCGCGGGGGCAACGCTCTGTCGCCGGAGTAATTTGGCGATATCACGGTATTCCTGTAATACGCCGGGCCCGCGCCGGTTGTGCATCCGCGCACGCATCACGCGGCTGAATCCGGCAAATAACGGCGCGACAGCCAGCAATGCCGCCGCCTGAATCAGCGCCAGCGGCCACAGCGAACCGGCCAGCAGGGAAGGAAAGTTCATAGTCAGTTCCTCAGGCAAAAGCCACGACCAGTAATACGGCCAGTTCGATGAACGCCAGACGACGGCAGAACGCCCCCAGCCAGCCACGGTGCAGGGCTGAAACCAGTGACGCCGGTGTCGCATGGCTGCGCAGACGGTAAAGCGGGGCAAACATCACGCGCAGCGGCTGGGCGAAACCGGTCGCCGTCACCACCATGTCGGCGGAGTGCGCGTAACCACAGGCCCAGGCATCGCCACGCGAACGGTTTGGCAGCCGCGCGCCACGCAGAACTGCGGCGATAAGCCACGGCACTAACGGCATTCCCAGCAGCAAAATGGCCACCATCGGGGCAGACACCGCGGACGCCGGCGAGAACGCCACGCCATGCTGAGCAGCCAGCAGAACCGGCGTGTTCAGTACGGAGGCGGCGACAGCAGAGAATTGCGGAATAATCCACGGGGAAGCCACGCCGGAAATCACGCACAACAACGCCAGTAATACGGTGCTGAACGTCATGGCGCGTGGTGCCGGTGTGGCGTCTGCGGCAGCCTGGCTGCGCGGTGTACCCAGGAACGTGACGCCAAAAACTTTGGCAATACACATCAGCGCCAGCGCGCCGGTCAGTGCCAGACCGACCGCCAGCAGCGGCCCCATCAGGCGGGCGATAAAGACGTGGCTGCTGCTCAGCTGGAACAGCGACTGGTACAGCAGCCATTCACTGGCGAAACCGTTTAACGGCGGCAGCGCGGCCATCGACATTAATGCGATCAGCATCGCTACCGCTGTCCACGGCATCAGACGGGCGATACCGCCGAGTTTTTCCATGTCCTTTATGCCGGTCTGCATTTCAATTTCACCGGCACCGAGGAACAGCGCTGTTTTAAACAGTCCGTGGTTGAACAGATGGAACAGACCCGCCAGCAGCGCAAGGGAAGCCAGCACCGGCTGGTTCAGCGCCACGCCGGTCATTGCCCCGCCAATACCGAGCAAAATAATCCCGACGTTTTCCAGCGTGTGATAGGCCAGCAGACGGCGGATATCGTGCTCCATCAGCGCATACAACCCGCCGATAAACGCGGTCAGGATTGCCAGAAGCAATACCATCAGGCCCCACCAGAGTGGCGGTGCGCCCAGCAGATCCAGACCGACTTTTACGATGCCGATAATGCCGATTTTCATCAGGGCAGAAGAGAACAGGGCGGCGGCGTGAGCAGGCGCGCTGGAATGCGACTGCGGCACCCAGGCGTGCAGCGGGATAATCCCGGCGTATAGCCCGAAACCGGCCAGCGCCAGCAGGAAGGCCGCCGATTTAATGCCCGGCGTGAACGCCGTGTGGCGCAGCACCTCAAAATTGACGCTGCCGCTGGCGTGATGCAGCAGCGCGAAGGCCAGGATCAGACACAGTGTGCCGAGGCGGCCGGATAAAAACTGATTCAGACCGGCACGGCGGCTTTTCACATCGTCAGCCTGAACAATCATGAAATAGGCGCACAGGGCAGCCAGTTCCATCATCAGGATCAGTTCCACGGCGCTGGCCGACATCGCCGCCGCTGTCAGTGCGGCCATCAGCAGATTGCACATCAGACCGGTGCGGGCGCGCTTAGGGGCTCTCACATTCGCCAGCCACGCACAGGCATACAGGCTGCACATCAGCGCGGTGACGGACATCGCCAGCAGGATTAAGGCATTCAGCGCAGTCAGTTCAGCGTGAAAAGGCACCACCGGCAGTACGGCCTGAACCGCCACACCGCCCTGCAAAATCTGTAACGCCGCCACGATAACGCACAGCGCTGCCGCCATGCCGCCTGCGCCAAAAATCAGGCTGCTGATTTTCGTCATGGACGCCAGAAGCCAGCCACCAAGGCCGCTCAGCACCCAAATCAGCAGCGCCAGCGCCAGTAACGACGCCGGTTCACCGGTAAATAGAGTCGTCATTATTTAGCCTCCGTATCAGGGGCGTTCAGTGAAGTCAGTCCGGCGGGGAAAACGTTCATGGCATTGAGGCGTTTTTGCTGGCTGGAATATTCAGACAGGCTGGCGGTAACCAGCGTGATGGCCTGGGTCGGACAGGTTTTGATGCATGCCGGACCTTCCGGGCTGAAGCTGCATAAATCGCATTTCACCGCCACGGCGCGAAGCCCTGGCACGCAGTCGAGAAACGTGCTGACAGCGCGTGGCGCACGCGGTGCGGGCAGCGCTTTTGAGGTATTGCAGTCACGCGGGGTATCAACAGGTGTGCTGGCGGAAAACGTTATCGCCCCGAACGGACAGGCGATGCCGCACAGTTTGCAGCTCACACACAGGCTCTCGTTAAGATGAATGGCGTCGTTTTCACGGGTGATGGCGTTCACCGGACAGACCTGCGCACACGGCGCGTCTTCGCACTGGTGACACATCACCGGCGCAGAATCCAGCCGGTTGCGCATCACCTGCAAGCGGGGCTCGGATTGCAGGCCGTGAAGCTGGTGCTCCTGCGAACAACTCGCCATACAGGTATTGCAGCCGATACAAAGTTTGGGGTCCGCGATCACATACTGATTCATGGCGGCCATATTGCGCATGAAGTCTCCTTGGTATTTCGTCAAAGGTGACGAAATCGGCACTTGAATTGACATTTCGACATTTATGTCGGCATTGGAACCGTTAAATACCGGTCAATATTGTGGGTGAAAAGATTATTCCCACCTGACCGTAAAATAATGTTTTAGGTTTTTTATCCGGCGTGGCCGAGTAATTTCTCAAGTTGCGGATGAACCGGCTGATTACTGTGCAGGGAATCAAACAGGCACTGATAAATAGCGGAGATTTTATTCAGATAATGTTCCAGCACGGCGTTCTTATCGTGGATATCCACCGTGCCGTCCACGCGGCCATCTTCACTCAATCTGGCCTGCGCGAAGGCTCTGAAATCCACTTCTTCCTGGCCTTGCGCCATGTTCAGGCTGTAAATGATCTCCTGACTGTAAAAGTCATCGCCCTGATGAATACTCACCACAAAATGATTGAACAGCACAAAGCGGATGTCCTGTTCTTCTCCACAGTTAAACTCATGATTTATCTTTTTATTTGATGTGGTAACGGCCTTTATCAGGCTGTTCTGATAGGTATGCCACTGTGATTTCATCTGGCTGTTTTTGCTGGCGATATAGTCGGCTTTAGTAGTCAGTTCGCTGAGAGTGCTCATGTTCATTATCCGTTGTTAATTGATATGTCGGGTGACGACGAAAATACGACGCATAACTCTCTGTTGGCATAAAGCGTGCCAGTTTCTGTTTTATTCTGATAAATGCTTTTTAATTAACGGGTTAGATGGGATTTGGCTTTGGTTCTGTGTCAGCGGATAAAATAAATGACATGTCGATGACACCTTATTTCGACAATTATGACGGGCGGTGATGGCTTATTTCTGCACATCATTTACTGAGAAGGTTTTTGCATAAAGGCAACGTGTCGAAATTTCTGGCATCAATATTGCAGCCAGTCTTAATTGTTCTCCCGAGGGAGGGGAAATAATGCACGAAATAACGTTATGCCAGAATGCCGTTGAAATAATGGAACAGTTCGGACGGCAAAATAATGCGCGGAAAATTACCGCGGTATGGATGGAAATCGGCGCGTTTTCCTGCGTCGAACCGGAGGCCGTGCAGTTTTGTTTTGAGCTGGCGTGTCGTGAAACGCTGGCGCAGGGATGCGAATTGCATCTGGACACACCGGCGGCAGAAAGCTGGTGCCGCACCTGTCAGCAGGATATCGCGCTGCTCAGCCCAAACGTGCTGATTTGCCCGCAATGTGGCGGACGCGATTTGCGGGTGATTGCCGGTGACGGCATGAAAATTAAACGTATCGAAATCGAATAACGGGCGTTTGTTTGCCCGGGGAGAAAGCTATGTGCAGTACCTGTGGTTGTGCCAGCGGCGAACTTCGTATTGAAGGCGTCAGTAGCGGGCACGCTCATCATTCTCATCACCCTTCGCACGACCATCATCACGATCATTCCCATGCCCATTCCCACGGCCTGCCATTTGCAGCGCGTCGTCTGGTGGATATCGAAATGGATGTGCTGGCGAAGAACAATCACATTGCCGCCCACAACCGCGAGCACTTTGCTGAGGCGGGGATTCTGGCGCTGAATCTGGTGTCCAGTCCCGGTTCCGGAAAAACCACCTTACTGACCAGCACCCTGACCCGGCTGGCCCCGTATTTCGACTGCGCGGTAATTGAAGGCGATCAGCAAACCACCAACGACGCCGACCGGATCCGCGCCACCGGCGTTCCGGCCATTCAGGTCAATACCGGCAAAGGCTGCCATCTGGATGCGCAAATGGTTCATGATGCGCTGCATCAGTTATCGCCAAACAACAACAGCCTGCTGTTTATCGAAAACGTCGGCAATCTGGTGTGTCCGGCCAGTTTTGATCTCGGCGAACTGCACAAAGTCGCGGTACTTTCCGTGACCGAAGGCGAAGACAAACCGCTGAAATATCCGCATATGTTTGCCGCTTCCCGCCTGATGATCCTCAACAAAATCGATTTACTGCCTTACGTCAGTTTTGACGTTGAGAGCTGTATCGCCAATGCATGTCAGGTGAATCCGCAGATTGAAGTGATTCAGCTTTCTGCCACCACGGGCGAAGGGATGGATCAGTGGCTGCACTGGCTGGAGCAGCAGCGATGTGCATAGGCATTCCGGGACAAATCGTCGCGTTGCATGAAAATCAGCCCGATCACGCCTGGGCGCAGGTATGCGGACTGCGACGTGAAGTTAATATCGCGCTGGTGTGTGAAGGCGACCGCGAAGCGCTGATCGGCTGCTGGGTATTAATCCACGTCGGTTTTGCCCTGAGCAGGCTCGATGAGCACGAAGCGCTGGACACGCTGGCCGCGCTGCATGCGATGGAAGAAGTGGAAGCCGACGTCGCCTTATTTTTGGGTGCAGGAGAATCAAGGTAATGCGTTTTGTTGATGAGTTTCGGGATCCGAAACTGGCGAAAACATTAATCCAGCGCCTGCATCAGCGGGCGGCTCATCTGCCTTACAGCGCAGAAAAACCGATGCAAATTATGGAAGTGTGCGGCGGTCATACCCATGCCATTTTCAAATTCGGACTGGATAAACTGTTGCCCCCGCAGCTGGAATTTATTCACGGACCGGGGTGTCCGGTGTGTGTGCTGCCGATGGGGCGGATTGATGCCTGCTGTGAAATCGCCGCGCATGACGGGGTGATTTTTTGCACCTTTGGCGATGCGTTGCGCGTACCGGGAAAACAGGGTTCGCTGTTGCAGGCGCGCGAACGCGGCGCGGACGTGCGGGTGGTGTATTCCCCGCTGGATGCGCTGAAGCTGGCGCGTGAAAATCCGCAGTCTCAGGTGGTGTTTTTCGCGCTCGGTTTTGAAACCACGCTGCCGGTGACCGCCGTCACGCTGCAACAGGCGCGGCGGGAAGGCCTGAACAATTTCACCGTCTTCTGCCAGCACATCAGCCTGATGCCTACGTTGCGCAGCCTGCTGCAACAGGATGATGTGCGCATCGATGCCTTTCTGGCACCCGGTCATGTCAGCATGGTGACCGGCACAGCACCGTATCATTTCATCAATGAAGAATTCGGTAAGCCGCTGGTGATCAGCGGTTTCGAGCCACTGGATATGCTGCAAAGCGTGCTGATGCTGGTGGAACAAGTTTGCGAGGCATCGTGTAAAACAGAAAACCAGTACCGGCGCGTCGTGCCACAAGAGGGTAATCTGCTGGCACAGGAAGCCATGCGCGAGGTGTTCCGGCTTTCCGGCAGCAGCGAATGGCGCGGGCTGGGGATTATCGAAGACTCCGGTATTTCCCTGAGCCGGGTTTACGCAACGTTTGATGCGGAAATTCGTTTCAGACCGCAGGCGCAGCCGGTGGCGGATGATCCGCGTTCCCGTTGCGGCGAGGTGCTGACCGGACGTTGCAAGCCGCATGAATGCCCGCTTTTTAGCACCGGTTGTACGCCGCACAACGCGTTTGGTGCGCTGATGGTGTCCTCCGAAGGCGCCTGCGCCGCGTGGTATCAGTACCGGCATCAGGAAACCGCAGCACAAGAAACAACAACAGAAGGTGTGGAACAGGATGAGTGAGCATAAAGACGTCGTCACCATGGCGCACGGCAGCGGCGGGCGGGCGATGCAGCAGATGATCGAACGCCTGTTCCTGAGTGCTTTTGATAACCCGTGGCTCAGCGAGCGCGAAGATGCGGCACGTTTGTCGATTGCCAGCCTGAGTGCGCAGGGCGACCGGCTGGCGTTTACCACCGACAGCTATGTCATCGATCCGGTGTTTTTCCCCGGCGGTAACATCGGCAAGCTGGCGGTGTGCGGAACGGCGAATGACCTGGCCGTCAGTGGTGCAACACCGGCATATCTTTCCTGCGGATTTATTCTCGAAGAAGGGTTGCCGCTGGAAGACTTGCGCAAGATTGTGAATGCGATGGCACAGACCGCACGCGAGGCCGGGATTGCCATTGTCACCGGCGATACCAAAGTGGTGCAGCGCGGCGCGGCGGACAAGATTTTTATTAATACGGCGGGGATCGGCGTGATCCCGGCGGATGTCCGCTGGGCTGCCAGCCATATTCAGGCCGGAGACAAAGTGATCGTCAGCGGCACGCTGGGCGATCACGGTGCCACTATCCTCAATCTTCGCGAACAATTGGGAATGACGCTGGAGGTGGAAAGCGACTGCGCCGTGCTGGCGCCGATGATCGCTCCGCTGCGCGCACTTTCGGGTGTCCGCGCCTTGCGCGATGCCACGCGGGGCGGGGTCAATGCGATCCTTCATGAATTCAGCGCCGCCAGCGGGTTCGGGATGTGCATCGACGAAACGGCTATCCCGGTGAAGCCCGCGGTACGCGGAATTTGCGAGCTGCTCGGGCTGGAGCCGCTCAATTTTGCCAACGAGGGAAAACTGGTGGTGGTGGTTTCGGCGCAGGAAGAAAACGCGGTGCTGAAACTATTGCGCAGCCACCCGCTGGGTGCCGATGCCGCGACGATAGGTGAAGTAACAGAAAATCCCCGGGTCTGTCTGCGCGGTGCGCTGGGGGTTTCACGCCAGCTAATGTTGCCCCATGCGGAGCCATTACCCCGCATTTGTTGATCTCGTCAGGGGAGAGCGCCGCTATGAAGGCGTAAACTTTCTTAATAGTTTCTTCAAAAATGCTTTGAATCCAAAGCCAGAGTTAACGCTATGCAGAGTGCAACAATGAGCATTACCAAACACAAAGGATTGCTGGAACTGACGCGCACATTGCTGCTGCAACAGACCATGACATCGCTGCTGGAAACTCTCACTCAGGTAGCGCAGGGCGCGGGTATTGCGGATACCGTGACGCTGGTGTTGTTCGACAACAACAGCGAACGCGTCAGTTTTTATGGTATCGATCCCCATCATCAGCCGGTCAGCTATGAAGATGAAACGTTGCTGGCGACCGGTCCGGTACATGCCCTGCTGAATAACCCGAAAACTCAGGTCTGGCGTAGCGATGCTTTGCATCTGCGTTATCCGCAATTAAGCGCACTGAATCTGTATCCGCCATTTAGCGGATATTGTCTGGTGCCTTTGCTGGCTTCATCCGGTTTACTGGGGGGCTGTGAGTTTACCCGCCAGAATGCAACGCCGTTCAGCGAAGAAGACAAAAACGGTCTGCACGAACTTTGTATGCTGGCTGCCATTGCGGTTGAACAAATCCAGCTGCGTGAAAATGCATTGTTTCAGCAATCTCAGCTGCGCCACGAGCGGGACGATTTCCGCATTCTGGTCGATATCACTAACGCAGTTCTCTCAAAGCTGGATCTTGATGAGCTGACCGGTGAAATTGCCAAAACTATTCATCATTTTTTCCACATCAATGCCATCAGTATTGTGCTGTGCGATGCGGACAAAGACAGCGAACAGGCCAGTGTTTACGCCACTCATTACGTACAAACTCACGTTGCAGAACGCGAGCAGTCGCGCATGATGCTGAACGGTTCCCTTGAGCAACAGGTGATGAAAAGCGGCGAAATGCTGCTGACCAATGTCCGGCCAGCAGAAGAATTCGGCAGCGATGAGAGCACGCTGTTTCAGCTGCTGTGGCGTGATCAGACCCAAACGCTGTGCATCCTGCCGTTACGTTTTGGTCACAAAACGCTGGGCGTGCTGAAACTGGCGCAGTGTCAGCCTGATAATTTCAATACGGCGAATTTGCATGTTTTACAGCAAATTGCCGAACGTATTGCGATTGCGGTAGATAACGCGCTGGCCTATCAGGAAATCAAAAGCCTGAAGGAAAAATTGCAGCACGAGAACCTGTATCTTACCGAGCAAATCAACAGCAATAACCCGGATTTCAGCGACATTGTCGGGCGCAGTCCTTCCATGTCTGCGGTGCTGAAGCAGGTCGAGATCGTGGCGAAAAGCGACTGCTCGGTACTGATCCTCGGCGAAACCGGCACCGGCAAAGAACTGATCGCCCGCGCTATTCATAATCTGGGCGATCGCCGTGATCAGCGCATGGTGAAAATGAACTGTGCGGCGATGCCGGCTGGCCTGATGGAAAGCGATCTGTTCGGCCATGAAAAAGGCTCTTTCACCGGCGCTACGGCGCAGCGTATGGGGCGTTTCGAACTGGCTGACAAAGGCACGTTATTCCTCGATGAAGTGGGTGAAATCCCGATTGAACTGCAACCCAAGTTGCTGCGTATTTTGCAGGAACAGGAGTTTGAGCGTGTCGGCGGCAATAAACTGATTTCAGTGGATGTGCGGATGATCGCGGCGACTAACCGTGACCTGCGCCAGATGGTGGCCGACAAAGAATTTCGCAGTGACCTGTATTACCGGCTGAACGTGTTCCCGATTGTCATTCCGCCGCTGCGAGAGCGTCCGGAAGATATTCCGCAGCTGGTGAAATTCCTGACCTATAAAATCGCCAAACGCATGAAGCGCACCATCGACAGTATTCCCGCCGAAACCCTGCGTCTGCTGAGCCGTATGCCGTGGCCGGGCAACGTGCGCGAGCTGGAAAATGTCATCGAGCGGGCGGTATTGCTGACGCGCGGAACGGTGCTGGATTTGCAACTGCCTGAGCTGAATTATCCGTTACCGATGGCTCCGTTGGTCACGCCTTCTGTGCGCGAAAGCACGCCCGCACCGCAGCTGAGTGAAGACGACGAGCGGGCGCGCATTTTGCAGGTGCTGAAAGAAACCAACGGCGTGGTGGCCGGACCCCGTGGCGCGGCTCAGCGGCTGGGATTAAAACGCACAACGTTGTTATCGCGAATGAAAAAACTGGGGATTGCCGCGCACTGATTTAATCCGTTTCCATTACCGCATCGGACAAGGAAATATGGCCGATGCGGTAATGCTGCCCGTTTCCTTCCGGCGGGTTTCTTCCCGCAGTAAAATGTATTTTCTTCCAGTTTGTCGTATCCCAGGCGGTCACCTCGATAAGTGTGTCACTGACCGTTTGCTGATCAGGTGGCGCAAGGTCACTGAAAGGTGCAATGTCAGTAATCTCTCTTTTGGCAAAAACAGCTGCCGCAACGTCTGCGCTGACGTGCGCTGCCAGCACCGGATAAACCCGGACCTGCGGCCAGCCGAAGGCTCTGGCGACACCTTGAAAACCGGCACCTGAAATAAAGCGATTCATACTTTGCACGTCATGCCACAGGTAAAACGGTGCATACAGATTTTCTGCGCTGCCGTATTGCGAGCAGTCGCGGCGGGCGTAAAGATAAGTTTTGAAGATAAGCCCGGCAAATCCATCCATCAGATGGCCGTTATCAGCAATGCGCTTTTCGATAATGCCCATGTCGTAATCGGCAGGCAGCGTAAAGGTGTATTGCATGGCAATCATAAGAACACTCCTTGTGGGAGTTTGAACATCTCACCATGACTGAACGACCAGTCTTCCGGTTGGGTAAAGCTCACCACCACCATCACATCCGCCGGAGAAATCCCCAGCGCAACGTGCAGTTTTTCAGCCAGATGACGGAACAGTTCCTGCTTCTGATAACTGTTACGCGGTTTGCCTGCGGTGATGTGAAACAGCAAAAAATCCTCTGAGCGGTGATGATTTTCCCCGGCAAGATAAGTCGGATTGATCACTCTCTGGCGGCGGCTGGCCGGTTCGAACAGCTGAAAACAGTCATCTTTAGGCACAGAAAAATGATCAACCAGTGTGTTCTGCAATATGGCTGAAATGGCGTCCTGCCAGGTATCTGCGTGGTGTTCGGGTAAGGAAATTCGGGTAAAAGGCAACGGTTGTTCCTCCGGTAACGGGGCGCGGTTTACTGATCGCTGAGCGCGGAGAAGCGCGTCAGGGCGGATGCCGCAGCGGGCCAGCCAGCATAAAACGCCAGATGGGTGATCACTTCCGCCAGTTCGGTTTGAGTGACGCCATTTTTCACCGCCAGACTCAGATGAAAGGGCAACTGCTCGCCGCGGTTCAGGGCAATCAGCGCGGCAACGGTGATCAGGCTGCGGTCGCGCGGTGACAGTTCTTCTCTTTTCCACAGGTCGCCGAACAGTACCTGTTCCGTCAGTTCGGCAAATTTAGGCGTCAGGCGTGACATCGCGTCCAGCGTCTGCGTTTGTGGGGAAGTTGTGCTCATATCAGGCTCCTTTTTGTGGGTGTGAGAAGGAGCATAAGGCGTTATGATTATCCTTAATATCGAAAATATCAGCAGTATTAATCCATGAAAACGGGATGATTAAACATGGCAAAACGACCGGTGACTTTTGATGCAGAGGCGTTGCGCAGTTTTGTGACCGGTATTGAGCTGGGCAGTTTTGTGCTGGCTGCCGACCGGCTGGGGCGCTCGACCTCTGCGGTCAGCGCACAGTTGAAAAAGCTGGAGCAGCAGGCAGGTACGGAGCTGGTACAGAAATCAGGGCGGCACCTGATCCTGACGGAACGCGGCGAAGTGATGCTGAGCTATGCGCGGCGGATCCTCAGCCTCAACGATGAAGTCAGCGCCATCATGCTCGCCAGCGCCCTGAGTGGCAGTCTGAATCTGGGCATGCAGGAAGATTTCGGCGAAGCGCTTTTACCGGCGCTCCTCGGCACATTTACCCGCGCACATCCGCAGGTGCAAGTCTCCGCCAGCATAACCCGCAACCAGCAATTGCTCGACGGGATCCGCCATAACGAGTTTGATCTGGCGGTGTGCTGGCAGGCCGATGAAGCGCCGCTCTTTCCATCCAGCCGGTCGCTGGGGCGTATACCGATGCGCTGGATAGGCCCTGAAAACTTCGACCTGAAACACTATCAGCAAACCGGCGAACCGCTGCCGTTACTGGTGTTCGAAGCGCCGTGTCTGATGCGAAATGCCGCCACAACGGCGCTGGATAAAGCGGGTATTCCGTGGCGTATCGCGTTTACCAGCCGCAGCCTGAGCGGGATCTGGGCGGCGATGTCGGCGGGATTAGGCATCACCGTGCGTACCGATTTCGGCAGGCCGCAGACGGTCAGAATGTTAAATGCGTTGCCCGAACCGGGCGAAGTGGGGATCAGCCTGCATCAGGGGCAGACGCCACCCGGTGAGGCGGCGGGGTATCTGATTCAGGCAATAAGCGATTTCTTCGCGGTGCGCCGGTAAAACTGTACGTGTATAAATCGTGGCGGTTACTTCTTTGCGGGTTGCTGGCGATAGTGCGCCAGACGCTCGCGGAAATACGCCCGCAGATGCTCCGGTTGTTCCATTTCAACTTCGTCTGCATTCACCGGCAGATTATTGCGCTCACGCACCGCGACCGTCCCGGCGGCCAGTCCGGCACTCACTTTGTCCATTTCTTCTTTACTCAGCCCTGCGAGATTATTGTTCATAGCGTCTCCTTTTAATTCCACGGAGTTTAGCATTCTCAGCCCGCAAAAGGGTCTGAGCTGGGCGTGATTGGCATTCAATTTCACAATCGGTTTACAAAATCGCCAAAAGCAGGCCATTATTTATCCTTCTTTTGCATGGAACGGAGCCTGAAAATGACGCGAATGACAGCCAAAGATTTCCCTCCTGAACTCCTCGAATATTTTGATTTCTACGTACACGGCAAAATGACCAAGCGTGAATTTCTCGATTTGTCAGCCAAATTTGTGGCGGGCGGGTTGTCGCTGGCAGCGCTGACCACGCTGATGACGCCCAATTACGCCTACGCCGAACAGGTGGAATTCACCGATCCGGATATTGTGGCGGAATATATTCAGTACCCGTCGCCGCAGGGGCACGGCAGCGTGCGGGCGTATCTGGTACGTCCGGCCAAATTAGCCGGTAAAGTGCCCGGCGTAGTGGTGGTGCATGAAAATCGCGGGCTGAATCCGTATATCGAAGACGTGGCGCGGCGGGTGGCGAAAGCCGGATTTGTCGCGCTGGCGCCGGACGGTCTGAGTTCCGTCGGCGGGTATCCGGGTAATGATGAAAAAGGGCGCGAGCTGCAACAAAAGGTCGATCCGGCCAAACTGATGAACGACTTTTTTGCTGCGGTTGAATTTCTGATGCATCACCAAACGGCCACCGGCAAAGTCGGGATCACCGGTTTTTGTTACGGTGGCGGCGTAGCCAATGCGGCGGCAGTGGCGTATCCGGAACTGGCGGCCGCTGTGCCGTTCTACGGGCGTCAGCCGAAAGCTGAAGATGTGCCGAAAATCAAAGCGCCATTATTGCTGCATTACGCCGAACTGGATAAACCGATTACCGAGGGCTGGCCTGCGTATGAGGCGGCGCTGAAGGCCAATAATAAAGTCTATGAGGCGCATATTTATCCCGGCGTGAACCACGGTTTCCACAATGATTCGACACCGCGCTATGACAAAGCCGCAGCGGATCTCGCCTGGGAAAGAACCATTGCCTGGTTCAAAAAGTACCTCGAACCGCAAACAGAAAGCGCATAAAACAAAAGGGCGGGATCGCAAAATCCCGCCCTTTTTGTATCTAAGCAATGCCGCCTTCTGCGAAGGCGGATTTTTACCTGCTGTCAGTCCGTTACGACTTCAGCACGCCATCAAAATCGGACGCATCGTGGCGTTCTTCCAGCTGTTCATCACCCCAGGTGCGGTTGACGATACGGCCACGTTTCACCGCCGGACGGCTGGCGATATCAGCGGCCCAGCGCTGGAAATGCTTGTAGGATTTGATGTCGAGGAATTCGGCGGATTCGTACAAGCCGCCCTGCGCCAGACTGCCGTACCAGGTGAAAATAGCGATATCGGCAATGGTGTATTCTTCACCGGCGATGAAACGGTGCTCTGCCAGCTGGCGATCCAGTACATCCAGCTGACGTTTGGCTTCCATCGTGAAGCGGTTAATGGCGTATTCGATTTTCACCGGCGCGTAATGATAGAAATGTCCGAAGCCGCCGCCCAGATAAGGCGCAGAGCCTTGCAGCCAGAACAACCAGTTCAGGGTTTCGGTGCGACCGGCGAGATCTTGCGGCAGGAACTTACCGAATTTTTCGGCCAGATACAGCAGGATATTGCCGGATTCAAACACGCGGATCGGCGGCGTAGCGGAGTTATCCAGCAGTGCCGGGATTTTCGAGTTCGGGTTAACGTCAACAAAGCCGCTGGAGAACTGATCGCCTTCGTTGATGCGGATAATAAACGCATCGTATTCCGCACCGCTGACACCCTGTTCCAGCAATTCCTCCAGCAGGATCGTCACTTTCTGGCCGTTTGGTGTGCCCAGCGAATAAAGCTGAAGCGGGTGTTTGCCGACCGGCAACGTTTTCTCATGTGTCGGGCCCGCTATCGGGCGGTTGATGTTCGAGAACTTGCTGACTTCGTCTTTATTCCAGGTCCAGACTTTTGGTGGCTGATACTGTTCTGACATGACATTCTCCGCATCTTTTTTTGAGGTTAAGACTCAAAAGTCTAGCAGGAGATACCCAACGATGACGCTGAGAATGTGCCCTCAGACAATGCGGCTAACTGGCCGCAGGATACAACCCTTTACGCTTCCATTTTACATCGGCCACTGTCTGGCCGGTGTGAATGTTGCCTTGCAGCAACAGATTGAATTTCGCACCTGTGGCCCGCATTAAACGGCTCTGCAGAATATAAACCGCCTCAGTCCCCAGTTCGCGGCAAGGCAGATGCACGGCTGTGAAACCTTGTGCCAGAGTATTTTTGGCATCGTGGGCAAAATCAATACTCATCACCGAAATGTCTTCCGGCACGCTGATGCCATGTTCCGTCAGCACTTCCACAGTAGCCAGTGCCATCGGATCGCCACCGCAAATAATGGCGGAAGGCAGCATCTCCCGTTTATGTTCCCGCAAGTATTTATCCATCGTTTGCCTGGCCTGTTCTTTGCCGTTGCCATGATTTATCAGCAGATGGCTGGCTTCATCGAACGCAATGTGATGTTCGAGGCAGGCACGTTTAAAGCCATCGAGGCGTTGCATCATGGTTTCACGACGCAGGTCGGTGAACAACAACACCGGGCGATGTCCTCTGAGAAACAGGTAATTGGCCGCGCTGTAGCCAATGGAATAATGATCTGCCGACACGCAATCGAGGCGCATTTCGCTGTCTTTGGCATTAATCATCACCACCGGCTTGTTGGATTCAGCGGCAAGGCGGTACAGCATCACGTCATCTATACCGATGATGACGATCCCGTCGACATCCGGCTGGTGCAGTGCCTGCATAAAAACCGCGATATCCGGCTCATTGACGGCCAGCGCACATTTGCGGACATGGATATCAAAGCGCGCTACTTCAGTGGTTATTTCCTGGATCACTTCATAATAATAACGGTCTTCGTGCGGAGAGAATGCCGCCGGGGGCGCACAGATCAGGAGGCAATTCATTAACAAACGGCTGGCCGGAATGTCACGTAAAATACCCATTGTTCTTGCATGGTTAAATACTTTTTCTTTTGCCTGCGGACTGACATTGGCTTTACCCGCCAGCACACGGGAAACAGTACTCGGAGAAAGCCCGGTTAACTCCGCAATTTGCCTGATTTTTAATTTTCCCGTCATTTTGTGATCAATGCCTCATATGCTGATGGACTTATTGCCACGCTTAACCGTTTGTAATTGATGGACTATTGAGGATGATAGCAAATTGCGAAAACTGCACTGCAATTCCTGTCACAAATAACGGTTGTTGGAAAAAAAAACCATTACTACTCTCCGGAATATAAATCTCAGCAACACAAAATAAGGTTTTTATTTGCGCTGAATATTTAAAAATTTCAACGCGATGCCCCTTTGTGTCCGGCTTAAGTCAGCCTGCTGCCCGCTTTAATAGAAGGAGAAAGATAATGCTCAAAATAGCAATTATTGGTACAGGTAATATTTCGCATAATCATATTCAGGGATATTTAGAGTTTGCTGATCGTTGCCAGATTGTTGCGCTGGTAGATATTTATCCTGAAAAGGCGGAAGAGAAAAAACGTCATTATGGCCTGACCAATGCGAAGGTGTATGCCAGCCATGAGGAAATCCTCGGCGATACTGAGATCGACGTTTTTGACGTGTGTACGCCACCGTATGTCCATGCCGAAATTTCTATCAACGCCCTGAATGCGGGCAAGCATGTGTTATGTGAAAAGCCGATGGCGGCATCGTTGCAGGAATGCGATGCCATGATCAGTGCAGCAAAAGAGAGTGGTAAAACGCTGTCAATTATTGCGCAGAATCGCTTTACCGACGCGTTCTGGCGTTTGAAGAAAGTGCTGGATTCCGGCGAAACCGGCAAAGTCTGTCATGCGCAGGTCGATTCATTCTGGTGGCGTGGTCATTCCTATTACGATTTGTGGTGGCGCGGCACCTGGGAAAAAGAGGCGGGCGGTTGCACGCTGAATCATGCAGTTCATCATATTGATGCTATCCAGTGGATGCTCGGTTTCCCGTCTGAAGTGGTGTCGATGATCACCAATGCTGCGCACGATAACGCCGAAGTGGAAGATCTCTCGGCAGCCATTTTCAAATATGACACCGGCGCGCTGACCCAGCTGACGGCCTCTGTAGTGCATCATGGTGAAGATCAGAAGATTGTCATTCAGGGCGAGAAAGCGCGAATTTCTGCCCCGTGGGATAAATACGCCAGTATTTCAGCGCCGAACGGCTTCCCGATAGATGAGCGCGATACCGATCGTGAAAATCAGCTCGAAGACATTTACCAGTCGATCCCCAAACTTACTTATACATTGCATATCGGCCAGATTGACAATTTCCTCACCGCCCTGGAAACCGGCACCGCGCCGCTGATCGACGGCGTGCAGGGCAAGCGTTCGCTGGAACTTATCGCCGCCATTTATAAATCCGCCATCACCCGCAGTATCGTGACCCTCCCGCTGGCTTCCACCGACCCGTTCTATCAGACCGGCGGACTGGTTTCGCTCGCCCCGCACTTTTATGAGAAATCTGCATCGGTAGAAAACTTCGCCAATGAAGACGCGATCCCGCTCGGCAAAAACATGGATAAAGGAGCCTGAACATGAGCAACAAAGACGGTATGAATTATGCGCCGGTAGGCAAACCGCAGCCGGTGGTAAAACCGGGTGAATTCGTGATTGCCGCCGCGGCGCTGGATCACGGGCACACCTACGGCATGTGTAACGGATTGATTGAAGCAGGAGCCAGCCTGAAATGGGTTTACGATCCTGACCCTGCAAAAGTAGAGAAGTTTGTTGCGCAGTATCCGCAGGTGAAAGTTGCCGGATCCCTGCAAATGATCCTCGATGATAAAGAAGTGCAACTGGTAGCGGGCGCGGGCATTCCGTCTGAACGCTGTGCATTGGGGCTGAAAGTGATGGCGGCCGGGAAAGATTATTTCACCGATAAAGCGCCACTGACCACGCTGGAACAACTGGCAGCGGCGAAGGCAAAAGTAGCCGAAACCGGACGTAAATATGCGGTGTATTACAGCGAGCGTCTGCACGTGGAAAGCGCGGTATTCGCCGGCCAGTTAGTGCAGGAAGGGGCGATCGGACGTGTGATCCAGACGCTCGGCACCGGTCCGCATCGCGAAGGCGAAGGACGACCAGACTGGTTTTATGAGAAAGAGCAGTTTGGCGGCATTCTCTGTGATATCGGCAGCCATCAGATTGAACAGTTTCTGTTTTACACCGGCAACAGCAATGCTCACGTCGTAGCGGCTCAGGCACTGAATTTCAATCATCCGCAATATCCGAACTTTGAAGATTTTGGCGACACCATGCTGGAAGGTGAAAACGGCGCGCGCGGTTATTTCCGCTGCGACTGGTTCACGCCGGAAGGGCTGAGCACATGGGGCGACGGGCGTCTGACGCTGCTTGGTACTGAAGGTTATATCGAGATCCGCAAATATGTCGATCTCACACGCGGCGAGCAGGACGTGGTGTATCTGGTGAACCGGGAAGGGGAGTTCCGTTATCCGGTTTCCGGCAACGTCGGCTTCCCGTTCTTCGGTCAGCTGATACTGGATTGCCTTAACCGCACCGAAAAAGCCATGACGCAGGAACATGCGTTTAAGGCCGCCGAACTGTGCGTGCGGGCGCAGATGCTGGCTAACGAAACCCACTGAATCGGGAGCGGATCATGAAAACTCTTGGGGCTGCGGTGATCGGTTGTGGTGCCATCCATACCTGCCATGTCACGGCGATTCAGCATGAGCCAGATTGTCAGTTAAGGGCCATTGCTGAGTGCAATATTGGCAAAGGCAGGGCGCTGGCGCTGGAATATGGCTGTGATTTTTATACTGATTATCACGAAATGTTATCTGATCCGCTGATTGACGTGGTGCATATCTGTCTGCCACATCATTTACATCTGGAAGCGATTCTCGCCGCGCTGGCGGCGGGAAAGCATGTTTTCACCGAGAAACCGGTGGCGCTGAATATCGGTGAAGTCAGCGCCATTAAACGGTCAGAGGCGCAGGCTGACGGAGTGCTTGGCGTGTGTTATCAGAACCGCCTGAACCCTTCCAGTCAGAAAATCAAAGCACTGCTGGACAGCGGGCAGCTGGGCAACATGTTGAGCATCAAAGCCGTTCTGACCTGGTCACGCGGCGGGGCGTATTACAGTGAAAGCCTGTGGCGCGGGCGTTTTGCCACCGAAGGCGGCAGCCTGCTGATCAATCAGGCGATCCACACGCTGGATTTAATGCAGTGGTTTAGCGGCGGCGTGCTGGCGCTGAAGGGCGTGGTGGAAAGAACGTTTCTCAGTGATCTGACTGAAAATGAAGATACCGCGATGGCCAGCCTGAAAATGGTTAACGGTGCGCGAGGATTGTTTTACGCAACCAATTGTCACAGCACTGACTCGCCGTTGCTGCTGGAAATTCATTGTGAAAAAGGACTGCTGCAGTTACATCACAACGCGCTGTGGCTGATTGAAGGAGAAAATAAAACGCTGCTGGTCAGCGACGACAGTCCGTCAGGAACCACCAAAAGCTACTGGGGCGACAGTCATCGTCAGGCAGTATCAAATTTCTATTATTCCATTCGTCATCCTGAAGAAAAAAATTATATCTCTGTTTCACAGGCCGAAGTGTCTCTGAATATGGTCGGGGCGATTTATCGCTCATCACAATCAGGAAAATGGATAACTCTGGCTGATTAAATAATTTTAATAATAACTTTACCTTCACAGGATAATAATAATGAAACCTACTGAGCGCAGAGTCGGTTACGGCACGGCTATAGGCTATGGCGTAACTGACTTATTTGGTGGCGGTGCATTCGCCGTTATCGGTACCTGGCTTTTATTCTTCTATACCATGTATTGCGGATTGACTGTTTTAGAAGCGGGATCTATTTTCGCTATCGCCCGAGTGATTGACGCAATATTAAGTCCGATCATGGGCTATATTACCGACCACTTTGGTAATACCTGGCTGGGTAAACGGTTTGGCCGCCGTCGCTTTTTCCTGCTGATCAGTTCGCCGCTGATGTTCCTGTATGCGCTGGTCTGGGTCAAGGACATGGGCTACTGGTATTATCTCGGAACGTATTTGTCGATTGAATTACTGTCGGCGATGGTGCTGGTGCCGTGGGAAACCCTGGCTGCAGAGATGACCAACCGTTTCGGTGAACGTACCCGCCTGGCCGGTGTGCGCATGATTTGCTCGCAGCTTGGCGGTTTTCTTGCCGTGTCTGTACCGGGCGTGATCATGATGTTTACCGGTAAAGATAATCCGATGACGTATACCTATACCGGGATGTTCTTCGCCACAGTATTTTGTATTGCGGTATTCACTACCTGGTTATGTACCTGGGAGGCGAAGGATGTGCGGGATCCGAATGAGCCTGAACCGGAAATGGAAACGGGCGGCAGCCTCTGGCATCATCTGAAAAGTCTGGTGCTGGATTTTATTTCGTCCTTTAATATTCGCATGTTCCGTCAGCATATTGTTATTTATATTGCGTCATTCACTGCAATGGACGTATTTGGTGCCGTATTTACCTATTATGTGGTTTATGGCTTGCATCAGGATGTTGGGGCGGTTTCGGGATATTTAAGCGTCGCAGCTTTTGTTTCTGTACCTTCAACAGTTGTTTATATGATGGTGATGGAAAGGCTGAATGTTTCGCCTTCCGCTGCGTTGCGGATAGCGTATGGCTGTATCTTCTTTGTACTGGCTGCGCTGTTTTATATTTATATTACCAACACAGCGGTGCCGCTAATTCTCTTTACTTCCATTTTCGTTGTTTTAGGCTTTGGTCGTTCAGGGCTCTATTATATCCCGTGGAATATTTACAGCTTTATTCCGGACGTCGATGAGATAGTCACCAAAAAACGTCGCGAGGGTATTTTTGCCGGTGTCATGGTATTTACCCGTAAAAGTACTGTCGCGATTGCCATTATGATTGTTGGTCTGGTGCTGGAAGAAAGCGGATTTGTGAAAGGGCAGGGCGCGCAACCGCTCAGCGCGTTAAACGCGATCATCGGACTGATGATCTTTGCCACCGGGGCATTGCTGGCAATCAGTTTCTACATGACCTTCAAATTCAAGCTGACGCGGGACACGCATAAAATTCTGATCAAAGAAACTGCTCGCCTGAAACTGGGCGGCGCCCAGGAAGATTGCGACGCGGTATCACGCAAGGTGATTAAAGACCTGACGGGTTACGAATACAATGAGGTGTGGGGCGGCAGCGCAACGCAAAAAAATACCAGGGAAAAATTAGCGATAGAATAATCAGTAAAATGCGGGCAGATAGTCTGCCCGCTTTCATTTCCGGTCAGCTCTCCTGCGCAGGCAAGGTCTGATTCCCGTCACCCAGCGCACGCTGCATAAACACCGTATCCAGCCAGCGGCCATGCTTGAAACCAACAGAATGCATGGTGCCTTTCACCTGAAAACCAGCAGCGAGGTGCAGATTAATCGACGCCATGTTTTCGCTGTCGCCAATATTCCCCACCAGCTGGCGAAAACCGTGCATTTCCGCCCAGTCAATCGCCCGGCGAAGTAGCGCTTTACCCGCGCCACGTTTCTGAAAACCGGCATCGATATAAATCGAATCCTCCAGCGTATAGCGGTAAGCAAAACGCTCGCGATAGCGGCCCAGATAGCAATACCCTTTCACTTCCCCCTCATGCAAAACCACCAGCCACAGCAAACCGGCTTCCTGAATTTTTTTCAGGCGCAGCGCCATTTCATGTTCATCAGGCGGCTGAGTTTCGAACGAGGCCGTCCCATGCAAAACATGCCAGGCATAAATTTTCTGCATGGCAGGGATATGTTGTTTATCTGCTTCAATAATTTCCATCTTTCCGGTCTCGTGGGTGATTTCGATATAGCCTACTCTTTCCGAAAAGGAGCTGGGAGGGCAAACTGTTTATCACAGATATAAGGAAAAGATCTGGATGCCGGAGATAAGCGGAGTCATCTATATGCTTTTTTCTTCTTAGTAGTGCTTTATTGGTTTTTTAAACCGCGTTAATCCTCCTGTTATAGTCAGTTCATTACGCATTAGCGGTTATTTTTTAAGGAAAAAAAGTGAAACTGACGTTCCCTCATTTACGTACTGGTGCTGTGGTTTTGCTGGCGGGATTACTGCTGGCGGGCTGTGATCAAAAAAGCGGTGATGCCAAACATATCAAAGTTGGCGTGATTAACGGCGCCGAGCAGGATGTGGCGGAAGTCGCTAAAAAAGTCGCCAAAGACAAATACGGTCTGGACGTAGAACTGGTTGGTTTCAGCGGCTCTCTACTGCCGAATGACGCAACCGAACACGGCGACCTGGATGCCAACGTATTCCAGCACCGCCCGTTCCTCGATCAGGATAACAAAGCTCACGGTTATCATCTGGTGGCGGTCGGCAACACCTTTGTGTTCCCGATGGCGGGTTACTCGAAAAAGATTAAAACCGTTGATCAGCTTAAAGACGGCGCCACCGTGGCGATCCCCAACGATCCGACCAACTTAGGCCGCGCGCTTCTGTTGCTGCAAAAAGAGAAACTGATCACCCTGAAAGACGGCAAAGGCCTGTTGCCGACGACGCTGGATATCACTGAAAACCCGCATCACCTGAACATTATGGAACTGGAAGGCGCGCAACTGCCACGCGTGCTCGATGACCCGAAAGTCGATGCTGCCATCATCAGCACCACCTATATCCAGCAAACCGGATTATCACCGGTGCATGACAGCGTATTTATCGAAGATAAAAATTCGCCGTACGTGAATCTTCTGGTTTCACGTCCCGACAATAAAGACGCGGAAAATGTGCAGGAGTTTCTGAAATCGTATCAGTCTCCCGAAGTGGCGAAAGCAGCCGAGAAAATCTTTAACGGCGGGGCGGTTCCGGGCTGGTGATGGAGTTTGCATTACAAAATCTGCTATTTACAGAAGCCCGCTTAATTGCGGGCTTTTAATTTAGTTAAGCCATTCTGCCACGCCACCATGTCGCGAGCACGTCCCTCGACGGTGAGCACTGAAACTGTAGGTTCCATCTCTGCACTGAGCCGATGCGCCATCAGGAGCATTGCCCGACTTTGTATGCGCCGGCCGGTGAATTTCCTGCCCATCTGAATTGGTATAATCTCCTTGCTCAATAAGCTCATTATCGGTTGAGGAAGGTTGCGTGTGCTGTTTGGCAATTGCCGGATTCAATAAAAGACTGACTGCAAATAGCAAAAAACCCAGTAAGCGCATGATCGCACTTTGTCCCTGTTATGGTTGTATTACCTGAATGATTGGCGAGGAGATTACTCCTTATACCCATACAGACAATACTGATATTTAATCAGTAGTTAATTGTCTTACTGAACGTCGTTATGTGAACTGTGAAATGGTGTCCCCTTCAGGAACCATTTATTTAATCATTTTAGTGAAAAATGGAAATTAAATATTAGCGTCTATCATCGGGAGTATAATTTGTAAAACCGCATGCTAAGCCAGGCGCATTTATCCAATATTTTTATCAGAATACTCCTTCAAATATTTCCTTGTTTAAAATAATTTAGCTCAAGAGAAATCACGAGTATGATGCCGGAATACCCATAATAAAAAAAAGGGATTGGCATGAAAATGACGTACAGCTTCGAGTTAACAGTAAGAGTGTGCTGGGAAATGGCGTCATGACCAAAGGCTACTATCTGGTCATACGGGATAAAACTACCTGCGGCTGTATTATTCCAATACATGAGCGGGCAATGAAGGCACTGGTAATCGAGGGCATTATCAAACTAACCTGGGTATTCCAATGCTCAACGCTCATACCGGGCATATGCTATTTCTAAGCGTTGTCTGCGTAGATTTTTTGGCACCGATAGAGAGGCATAACTTAGCCGTAAGGACCGCTACCTTTATCTGAATGACATTTTCACCAAGCGTAAAAGTTACTCATTTGATGAGCTTATTGGGATTGCGATTGATAGTGGGTCAGCGTGCCAGACATGAGCAATCTAAACGCGGGCAGGAGGGCATGATATTAGTAGATGAGTTTATGTGATCGGGATGAAATCCACGCCGGAGCGTGGATTTTACCTTAGGAAAACAGAATGACTTAGCTGTCTTGTTTTATCTGGGACTTAAGCTCGTCCATTTTCGCTATGAGCGGAGTCTTCTTGGCTTCTAGCACAGATATATACTCATGGCATGATTTAATATCCCCTGATACAATTTCCTTGCTCTTTTCTAATGAGTGAATGGCTTCTTGTTTAAAATTAATTCGCTGCTCAATCTCCTGTTTGGCAGAAAGACGGTTCTCAAGCTTAACCTGACCAATATCACTTTTATATTCATTCTTGAGTTGCGATATTTCCCTTTGCAGAGCCCTGATGTTTTTTGGCGCATCATCGAAGTTCTGCATCAGTTTCTGCCACTGTTTGCCCTTATGGTTGGGCACTTTAATGAGATCAGAATATTGACGGCGGCCTTCTTTTAAATCGTAACCGAAGTGCTTGATGGCATATTTATCGCTGCCCAGATGTTCACGCCAGCTGGTGGTGCCAAAGCCCGTATCGCGATTATCATAAATAGCGCCGCTCTCAGCTTTTCTCAGATCCTGCTCGGCACTGCTTACACCGTGTTTCCTTGCAAAATCGAGTAAAACCGCACGGCTATTTTCATGCGCGGCAATTTTATTATTTAATGTACTGATTTCGGCATTTTGTTTGGCCTCGAGTTTACTGATTTTTGCTTCAGTATCTTTTAAACGCTTGGCATCTTTGACCGCAAAGTCTTCCGAGGAGGTGTTCTTTAGCGCATCGGCCAGAGGTTTAATCTCATTATGCAGTTTTTTAATTTGCACATCAGCTTTGTTAATTTCTTCCTTAAGTTTGGCGATCTCATTTTTTTCCTGAGAAATATTTCTTGAAATGAGTTGGAGATCATCAGCAAGACCTTTAATCTCACCGTTTACTTTGGCATTGTGAGCATTTATTTCATTTTTGTGAATGTCCTGCACAACCGGGGCAAGCTTCTGTTGAATATTTTTAAGCTTCTCTTCTTTCTTATCATGCATTTTGGAATTCTGCGCTTCAAGCTTGTCAAATAAATTACTGAAAGTATTTTTCAGCGCGACAGGGTCTTTTGGACATGATTCCATTTTTGTCATTAGCAGCTGGCCGACCTCAACTTTATCGCATTTATTGAGAATTCTGTTCAGCGTATTGACATCGCCTTTATGAATGCGTTTGTCACTGTCATTAAGTAAGTTCTTATAGGCTGAAATAAAACTATTTTGGTCACGTACGCTTAGTGAATTAGACATGATTTAGTTCCGAGTGTCGATTTAATAGATAATGTAGCAATATGCTAAATCGTATATCTCCCTCCAAAGAATTTCTTCTAAAAAACGCTTTTTATATATTTCGCTTGTGGGGGGAATTGAGGCGGTTTTTGATATCAGTTTTTAAATCACTAACGTAAATTAGTTAATTCCCGTTGCGCGGTCGTGGCAACGAGGCTTCTTGTGAATAACGCTAGTAAGAAACTTATAAAGGAATGAGTAAATGCAATTAACCAAATTGGTTTGGGCCTTTGGTATGGGGGCTGCTGTACTGGCAGGCCAGTCACAGGCAAGCGATCAGGGACACGGCACGGTTAAGTTTACCGGCAGTATTATTGATGCCCCTTGTTCAATTACCCCTGAAACCATTGAGCAGACCGTCGATTTGGGCGAAATCTCCAATAAATCTCTGCTCAACGGCGGAAAGTCCAACCCGCGTCCGTTTGATATCAAACTGGAAAGCTGCGACCTCTCGGGACTTACGGATAAAACCGTCACCATTACCTTTACCGGACCGGAATCCAGCGCTCAGCCCGGCTATTTGGCAATTGTCGGAAGCAGCGCCAGCGGGGCGGCTATCGGCATTACCAACGATGAGGGCACCAATATTCCTCTTGGCACCGCCAGTTCCGCGACAAAAACACAGCAGGGTGATAACACGCTGACCTACTCCGCCTACCTCAAAGGAAATGGCGGGAGCACAACGGTCGTGCCAGGTTCCTTCACCTCGGTTGCCAATTTTACTCTGGCCTATCAGTAAGCACACAGCGGGCCTTCTGCGTTTTTCTATACGGTTTTCGTTTGTGAGATACCTATGAATAGCAGTGTTTCGTTTGTAGTGCCCTCCCTGCTGGTGTGGCTTGTGCTATGCCTGGCCTCCTCAGGTGCGCTGGCGAATAATGCGGCGGATCAGGGGCATGGAAAGGTAAGCATGCAGGGTTCGATCATCGACACACCCTGCGCGATCGCCGTGGCCAGTCGGGAACAGGTGATTGATCTGATGACTATCCCACTGGAACAAGTCATCCGTGACGGTGCTGGCCCTTCTAAGCCATTCAGTATTCATCTGGAAAATTGCGCCTTTGAGCAGTTGATTCCTAACCAGCAGGACTGGTCGCATTTCATGGTGACCTTTGATGGTCCCGTTACCGACGGCGAGCTGTTTGCTCTCCACGGTGGCGCTCGAGGTATCGGGTTAGAGATTTCTGATGCCACAGGAAACCGTATGCAGCCCGGCATTGCTTCGCAAGCGGGCCTGCTGCAGCCCGGTGCCATGCGCCTTGATTACTCACTACGTTTGGTGGGCAACCATCAAAAACTACGGGCCGGGGCTTACTCCACTACCGTGCGTTTTAAACTGGATTACTTTTGATGAGGCAGGTTTTATATCACGCCGGCGCATGGCTGCGCCGTTGTCCTGTAGCGCTGATGGTGACGCTGGCTTTTCAGGGGGCAAAGGGATACGCGGCAGACGCAATAGAATTCAACACGGATGTCCTGGATATTAGTGACCGTTCACACATCGACCTTAGCCAGTTTTCTCAGGCAGGGTACATCATGCCGGGTGAGTATCAGATGGTTATCCGTCTGAACAAAGCCGAGCTGCCGGAGCAAACGTTAGCGTTTATTAAACCGGATAACGATCCTCACGGCAGCCAAGTGTGCCTTACGCCACAGGTCATTGCTCAACTGGGTTTAAAAGCTTCTGCTTTGCGCGATCTCAAGTGGTGGCACAGCGGGCAATGTCTGGATAACGCGAGCCTGCCGGGGGTAAGCGCGCGGGCAGTTCTAGGCGAAAGCGCGCTCTACCTGAATGTTCCCCAGGCATATCTGGAATATACCGCTGACAACTGGGATCCACCCGCTCGCTGGGATGACGGTATTGCCGGGGGAATTTTTGATTACAACCTTAACGGACAGTCGTCGCGTTTTACCGGCGCGAGCCGCAGGGATGTCCAGTCGCTCAGCGGCAACGGAACCACAGGGTTTAACCTGGGTGCCTGGCGTTTTCGCGCCGACTGGCAGGGGCAGTACAACCATACCCGTGGCTCCATGAACAACACGCAGCGTGACTGGCAGTGGAGCCGCTACTACGCCTGGCGGGCGATCCCCTCGTTAAAATCGAAGCTGATGCTCGGTGAGAACTACCTCAATTCCGGCATGTTCGACAGTTTCCGCTACACCGGAACCAGCATGGAGTCTGATGACAATATGCTGCCACCAAACCTGCGCGGTTACGCGCCGGAAGTCGTCGGCGTGGCAAAAACCAACGCTAAAGTGACCGTTAGCCAGCAGGGACGGGTTATCCATGAAACCACGGTCGCCGCAGGGCCGTTTCGGATTCAGGATTTGAACACCGCCGTTTCGGGCACTCTGGATGTGAAGGTTCAGGAGCAGGATGGCACTTCGCACAGTTTTCAGGTTGATACAGCAAGCATTCCCTATCTTACGCGCCCGGGCAGCGTGCGATACAAACTCGCCTTCGGTAAACCTTCAGATTACCGGCACGATAGCCAAGGGCCGGGGTTTGCCACCGGCGAATTCTCTTGGGGGGTGAATAACGGATGGTCATTGTATGGCGGGAGTTTGCTGGCCGACGACTATCACGCGCTGGCGGCAGGGATTGGCCGCGATTTGCTGGCGTTAGGGGCGCTTTCATTTGACGTCACTCAGTCCCATGCGGAACTGCCAAGGGACAACACAAAAACGGGCAGCTCGTGGCGTCTTAGCTATTCCAAACGTTTTGACGAATACGACAGCCAGGTCACCTTTGCGGGCTATCGCTTTTCTCAGCGCGACTTTATGAGCATGAGTGAATATCTGAACGTGCGCTATCACGGCATCGTCGGTAACAACAATAAAGAGTTGTACACCATCGCTTTCAACAAGCAGTTCCGTAGTCTGGGCCTGAGTGCCTATGCGAACTATAGCCACCAAACCTACTGGAACCGCCCGGATAACGATAGTTACAACCTCTCCCTGTCGCGCTATTTCGATGCCTGGCGTTTTAAAAACGTCAGCCTCAACCTGTCGGCCTATCGAACGCTTTATAACAACACTAGCGATGACGGCATGTATCTCAGCCTGTCATTGCCGTGGGGTAACAGCAGCACGTTGAATTTCGACAGCCAGGCAGGCAGCACGGGTAATAGCACTACGGTGGGGTATTTCGAACGCCTCGATAGCAATAACAGCTATCGGGTCAAGGCCGGAGCGGGCAGCAGAGGCAATGCGGTTGGCAGCGGTTACTTCACCCATCAGGGGAATAGCGCGGAAATGAGCGTCAACACCAGCTACGAAGGTAGCCGCTATCACTCCGTCGGCCTTTCTGCTCAGGGCGGCATAACGGGCACTACGGAAGGCGTTGCGTTACACCGCGTAAGCACAATGGGGGGAACGCGAATGATGGTCGATACCTCGGGCGTCAGCGGCGTTCCGGTGCGGGGATACGGTGGTGTTACCGAGACTAACCGGTTTGGAAAAGCCGTCGTGTCGGACATCAGCAGCTACTACCGAAGCAGCGTTAGCGTGGACGTCAACAAGCTGGCGGATGATGTTGAGGCTACGCGCTCGGTGGTGCAGGGTACCCTGACCGAAGGCGCGATCGGTCTGCGTCGCTTCGGCGTTATTGCCGGGGAAAAAGCGATGGTCACCATCCGTCTTGCGGACGGCACTACGCCCCCGTTTGGTGCAGTAGTTATGGGGCTCGGCGGTCATCAGGCTGGGATCGTTAACGATGGCGGCCAGGTTTGGCTAACCGGAATGAATGCCGGAGAATCGATGCGAGTGGTATGGGATGGGAAAACCCAGTGCGAGCTGAGTCTGCCGAAACCCTTGCCCACGGCCCCCGATAATCTAATGCTGCTGTGCCAAAGCGTACGGGCTTAAGCCCCCTGCTATCAGGCAAAAGAGTGAATGACAATTCGGTCGCCGCGCAAGACGGCACGGCGACATCCTGCAAAGCGAGTTTCAATTGATGAAAAACTATTCTTATTTGACGATGACCTCCACCACCCTGATTGCCGTGCTGATCAGCCAAAGCGCGACGGCAGCCATTGCTCTTGACCGTACGCGTGCCGTCTTTAACGGTGCAAATAAATCGATCAGTTTAAATATCACCAACCAGAATAAAATGTTGCCCTATCTTGCTCAGGCATGGGTAGAAGATGAGCAAGGTAACAAAATCACCCAACCTCTGACCGCGCTTCCGCCGCTACAGCGAGTAGAGCCGTTGGCAAAAGGCCAGGTGAAACTGCAGTTGATGGGGAATGCCAGCACGCTGCCTCAGGATAGAGAGTCGCTATTTTACTTTAATCTGCGTGAAATCCCGCCCAAAAGCACGAAAGCCAATACTTTGCAGATTGCTCTGCAGACGCGAATCAAGCTGTTCTATCGGCCGGAATCCATTGAAATCAATAGATCCGAAGGCGAAAGCGTGTGGCAGGAAAAAATTACGCTTAAGCGCGAAGGCGATAAATACCGCGTTATTAATCCTGGCCCCTATTACGTGACCCTGGCCGGGGCATACGAACACTCGGACAGCCCCCCGATTGCCGGCTTCGATCCGGTGATGATTGCCCCTCGTTCAGATGCTTTGTTGAACATCAAGGCATCGACGCTGGGACAGAAACCGATGCTGGCATGGATTAACGACTACGGCGGGCGACCGAAGCTTATCTTCAACTGCGCGGGCAACGTTTGCCGGGTCACCGGGAGTAAAGCCGGGTGAGGCTGATGGAGAAGAAAAACAAGTGGAATTACCACGTTCTGGCAGGGTGCAACCGCGCTGCCAGCGCCCTGGCTTTGGCGCTGGTGCTGCCGCCGACGGCTTGGGCTCTGCCCGACAACTGGAACGTTGAAGGCGTAAACGGGGCACTGCATATTTCGGGCGATTTTGTCGAGGGGGCATGTCGCCTCGACATGACTTCTCAAACTCAGGAAGTCAGTCTCGGCAACACATCAACCGAGGCGCTGCGAAACCCGGGCGATCGCGGTGAGCCGGTAGCCTTTACGCTGAGATTACGTGACTGCGTGCGCAGCGGGTCAGAGATGCTCAATACGTGGAGCGGGAACAGCAGCTGGGATTCGCTTCAGCCGGCTGTCAGCGTGACTTTTTTGGCCCCCGCGGATGCCGACAGCCCCGAGCTGGTGCAGGTGAACGGCCTCACCGGGCTGGGTTTGAGGATCGCCGACAGCGCCAGGCGTGGCGTGCGATTAGGCGAGCGTACGCTGCCGCAGTTTGTCACCCCGACCAATGATGCGCTGGTCTACTACGTGCAGCCCGAACGCACTCCGGCCCCGTTAACGGCGGGGACATGGCAGGCTACGGTCGGCTTCAGGCTGAATTATGACTAAGGATCCAAAGATGATATTTGCCCGATGGGGAGCAATGGCCCTGTTCGCAATGACGGGAATGCTGCTGGGGGGGGATGCGGCAGCGGCGGGCTCCAGTAATTTAGATGTTCGCATTACCGGCACGGTGGTGGCGACCGCATTGTGTACTTTTAGCGGATCTGACCCGATTAAGGTGGAATTCGGTGACGTCTATATCAATGAAATTATTGGTGAGACCTATAAACAGCCCGTTCCCTATCAGGTGACCTGCAAAGGCGATCCGGACGGTAAAACGCTGCAAATGCAGATTGCCGGTAGCGCTGCCAGCTTTGATGGGAAACAGCTAAAAACTGATGCCAGCGGGCTTGGCATCAAATTGCTTAAAGGAAGCGAAACGCTGCCGGTAAATCAATGGTTCAACTTCGATAATGCCAGCCAGCCTTCGCTGTACGCCGTGCTGGAAAAACAGAGCGGCGCACGTTTTCAGGACGGACAGGCATTCAACGCCAGCGCCACGTTAAAAGTGGCTTATAACTGAGGCAATCAGGATGAAGAACAAAGTTTACGGCGGCTGCGGAAGGAGCCTGGCGCTGGCGCTGCTGCTGTCCGGGGCAGGCGTTCAGCTCACGTCGGCGCATGCCGCAGCAACCGGCGACAGTAACGACATTTCCTTTCACGGCACGCTGAGGATCCATCCGTGCCACATCAATAACGATCGTGATGTAAACATCCACTTTGACAATGTTGGCATCCATAAAATTGACGGGGTGCGTTACCAGCAGGCTATCGCCTGGCAGCTGATTTGTGACGATGTTGACCCCGCGTGGCGTCTGACCCTTGCGGTAAACGGCAGCGCAACGTCCTTTGACCGCAGCGCGCTCGCGACCAATATCCGTGGGCTAGGGATCCAGATTAAACAGAACGGTCAGCCGATGGAGATTAACAGATCCCTCGACATCCTTTATCAGCATCCGCCCACGCTTGAGGCTGTGCCGGTAAAAGATCCCGGCATCGATGAGCTGGGCGAAGGGGCGTTTTCCGCTACAGCAACGCTGCTGGCCGAGTATTTATAAGGAACAGAAATGGGGAATAGAACGTTAGCCGGACGCAGCGTGGGCATGCTGTTGTTTATGATGGCTTTAGCCGGGCACGCGGCGGCAGGAAACGGTGGCCTGAAAGTCACCAGCGACAACCTGAAATTTGATGGGACGCTGGTTGCCGATCCCTGCGAGCTGGACCCGAACACGACGGATATTACGTTGGATTTCGGCACGGTAATCGATACCTATTTATACCTTAACACTCGTACCCACGCGCAGCCCTTCGCCCTCAGGTTGCTGGAGTGCGATCTGAGCCTGGGTAATCAGGTAGAGGTCACGTTTAAAGGGACGCAGAGCAAGGAATTACCGGGTTTTCTGGCGCTTAGCAACTCGGCCGCCAGCGGCATCGCGCTTGGCCTGGAGCAGAAGGACGGCACACCCTTGCCGTTGAATAAGACCGTGCCCGCTTTTACGCTCGCCGGCGGAACCAACGATCTTGTGCTGTACGGTTACGTTATTGGAGAACCTTCCGCGCTGGCTGCACATACCTTACGCCGTGGAGCATTTGAGGCGCTAGCGACATTCGAGCTTAATTATCCCTAGGAGAATCACATTCAGATATGAAATTACCCTTATTTATTATTCTGCTGGCGGTGCCTCAGGGCGCATGGGCCTACTCATGTAATTCCATTGGCTGGAACGGCGGAGATGCTGACGTTAACGTAAACGTCAGCCCGGACGTCAATACCGGTAGAAACAAGATTGTCGATCTCCGTTCGCAGATCAGCTGCAAAAACGACTCTGTAGACGGCGGTTGGGTCGATTCCATGTGGCTTGCCAGTAACGGAATGAGCCTCAACTCCGCCATCTTCAAGGATCTTAAGGGCGGCGTTATCATTTCTGGAAAGGTTTATCCTGAGCCTGTACCTGAAGTTGAGATCTTTAGTCTCAATGCACAGGAAACTAAAAGCTTACCCGTAGAGCTTTATTTCGAGCTAACCAGCATGGGTAAGTCGTTGCAGATCAGACGGGGAGACAGGCTTGCGCAAATTAAGTTTATCCAGAGAAATAACCACGGTGCGCAAAACTATTACATCTGGTATTTCATTGCGGCGAACGATGTAGATATAAACACGTCAACTTGCAAAATCCTCTCCGGAGAGACGTTGTTAGTTGAACTGGGAGAGCTTGAAAGAAGTGAGATTCAAAGCTCCGGGACTTCCGCACAGACGGTGGAAAAAAGCCTCAACATAACCTGTGATGTCACCCATGAAGTTGATTTTCAGGTAAAGATGAACACAACTCCAACCTCCTGGAATAATAATGCCATTACTACCAGTAACAATAATCTCGGGGTCGTCATGCGCTGGAACGGGAATATCGTTACCAATGGTAACACGCAGCAGCTCAGTGTAGTCAATGGCAGTATTTCGGTACCACTGAGTTTTACGCCAGTCAAACCTACCTCGGTCAGTTATGAAGATATAAAAACAGGTGCTTTTAATGCCTCGGCAACATTGATCATCACCCAGCAGTAGGATCGCTTGAGGCGTTTTTTGATAGAGCGCCTTACCAGCGAGTGTTATATTTCTGCCTGCAAAAAGAGGGTGTATTAAGTATTCCCTACTCATAACACGTATTCATATTTTTAGTTATCATCCCGGAAAAAGTAAATATTCATGTAGCGTGAGGACATTACTTTCAGTGGCGACAGGGACGTCCTTTTCCAATACTTCTTATAAGGATGAACTGACTAAAAATATGTTCCTGAAAATAAACTGAGTGATTTGTTTTGGCTATGGACCAATACACATCGATCGTTGAAAACAATTTCAAATATTGTGATTTGAATGGTACTGTAATATTGCGTTCACAGTAAATTTGCATCGAGATCAATTCTGTTGTCTACATCGTGATAAAGAAGACATTATTCCCCGCTAGTTTGTATAACTAAGGTTATAAATAAGTTGGATTTTTGTTATCTGAAAATTTCGCAGAAGATATTTAAGATCATGGATTGAGATATTCACTCATGCTTTTTTCTGAAGGTACCTTCACTCATAAAGCTAAACGCAAAGGGATTTAAAATGAAAAAATGCGTAGTAAATCCAGGAAAAATTTACTTTCTTAATTTCACATTTAATCCAAAATCCAGAACGCTGCAACAAGACGATACTGTTTTACAATTAAGGAAAAAGCAGTCAGATGTGCTTGCATTACTTTGCGAAAAATACCCTGAACCGGTTTCTCAGACTGAATTTCTTGCTGAAGTATGGGGGGGCGGTTATGTGACTTCGCAAAGTATTGCACAGGTGATCCGTTCTTTAAGAGTAAGCCTGGGGGATGATGCGAAGAGTATTATTGTCACTATCCCAAAGTTGGGGTATAAACTCACGGCCGGGCCCTGCTGGGAAGAGCCTGAAATAGAACCCAATAAACCTGGTTTTGAGTCTTCTTTTCCTAGAAATATCGAAGTAGATAACGTTTCCTTTTCAACCCAGTCGATGATTAACGTCATTCCAGTGAGTGCTAATTCGATGTCGATCATCCCTTATTCTGCTCCCAGAGCGGTGCCTGAAAGAAAGAAGTTTACACCGCAGACGTTATTTTTAAGTGCAGTAGCTGCTCTTTTTTTTAGTCTCATTTTTGTTGCCATGACGGCAAGAAGTAACCCGCTGGATTTTATTAAAAATCATAATAATATTGGCCAGATGCCATTAGACCTTGTCCCGCCGGAAGGCAATAATTTTTTGCATTGTTGCAACACGGTTGAAGGAGCAATCTGCCACCCTAAGGCGAATGTGTTAAGCGCTCAATGCGTCACGCTGCAAGATATAAAGTCAAAATAATTAATAACCTTAGATATAATTTTTGGATAATTTTTTAGTAAACAACAATTAAACAGCGTAATGAAATTTTTTATTATTTTTTAGTCGATTACCTGTTGAAGCTTCTCGACTTTGCGGCCTCGTCATTCTGATTCCAAAACGCAAGCAAGATGCTTGCGTTATTGATCTTACCCACCAATAGTGGACACGTGAATAAGTGAGTAAACTCTCAATCAGAGGTGACTCATAACAAAACCAGCATCAACCACCAAAAAGTCCCGTAAGCAACGCACGTCTGAATATCGCAGCGAAGCCCTAGAGCTTGCAGAACGTATCGGTGTTGCCGCTGCTGCCCGAGAACTCATCCTGTATGAATTACAGCTTTATGCCTGGCGCAGCAAGCTGAAGAATGCACATTCTTCTTCCGAACGTGAGCAGGAAATGTCTGTTGAAATAGCCCGTATGAAATGGCAGCTGGCGGAGCGGGCAGAAGAGCTGGCCATTCTCAAAAGGCCGCGACATACTTCGCGAACCGCCTGAAATGAAGTATGTCTTTATCGAAAAGTATCGGGCTGAGTTTAGTATCAAAATCATGTGTCGTGTGCTTCAAGTTGCACGCAGAGGCTGGTATGTCTGGCGTCTGCGCAGCCATCAGTCAGGCAAGCGACAGCAGTTCAGGGTCATCTGTGATGCTACTGTCCGTAAGGCATTCACTGAGGCGAAACAGCGTTATGGTGCGCCACGTCTAGCTGATGAACAATCGGAGTACAACATCAAACCATTTCCGCCAGCCTCCGTCGTCAGGGGCTGCGGGCGAAAGCTACCCGGAAGTTCAGCCCGGTCAGCTATCATGAACATGGTCTGCCTCTATCAGATAATCTGCTGAATCAGGACTTCAGCGCCAGGGCCCGAACCAAAGGTGGGCATGTGACATCACGTATCTACGTACGGAAGAGGACTGGTTGTACTTGGCGGTGGTCATCGACCTGCGGTCGCGTGCCGTAATTGGCTGGTCGACGTCACCGCGTATGACGGCACTGCTTACGTGTGATGCATTGCAAATGGCGCTCTGGCGGCGTAAACGCCCGGAAAATTTCATTGTTCACACGGATCGTGGTGGACAGTACTGTTCATCGGATTATCAGACCTTACAGAAACGCCATAATCTGCGCGGGAGCATGAGCGCAAAAGGCTGCTGTTATGACAATGCCTGCGTAGAAAGCTTATTTCACTCGCTGAAGGTGGAATGTATTCACGGAGAAAGCTTTGCCAGCCGGGAAATAATGCGGACGACGGTATTTAATTATATAAAGTGCGATTACAATCGCTGGCGTCGCCACAGTGCTTGCGGCGCACTCGGCAGGAACAATTTGAAAACCAGAACCTCGCTTAAGGCCATGTCCACATTACATGGGTAGGATCATATTTCTTACTCCTTTATCGACAGACAAAACGCTCGCGGATGCCTTCTTGTCTGGCCACTTCTATTTTATCAATGACCGCCGTTTGATGTGCAATTAGGGAAATGATTTTTTTGACATACCTGTCATGATGCACCGGCGTCTTAGAATGATAGTTACCGATTCCATCCCACGTGTAGCCATAGCGCTCAATACTTTGCTTGAGCACCCAGGCACCTGAAAAAACATTAGCGCAGCTATTCTCTCGCAACAAAGCTTCATCAATGCCCAGGGACTTTAAGGCCTTAAAATGCACAGTGTTAATTTGCATAATGCCAACATCAACGGTGCTATTTGTATTGCGATTCATAGCCTGCTGACGGTTTCTGGATTCTTGCCAAATAATAGCCTTAATCAGCAGGGGGTTAATCTGGAAGCACTGCGCGGCTTCGACAATGCAATCTACCTTTTGTGCTGTAGCAAAAGGGGAGAACAAAAGAGATAAGGTTAAAGCAACGGGCGTAAATGATTTTATTTTCATGATTTGTATGCCCGGCACTAAGCCGGGATTAATAGCGGGGAAGGTTATAACGACGGATCGCTGTCGGTCTCGGTAAAGCTTTTATACATCATATTATTAAAAAACATATTCACGCCGAGCAGCTGGAAGGTGCGCTTGTCCAGCACGTTGTTCGCATAATCTTTGTACTCATCGGTATTGCGCAAATAGGTATCGGAGTAGAGCAACGCTTCGTTCAATTGATGCATCGATACGTTCTTATCGGGGGAAAGTGCCCGCATTTGATCCATCACATCGCTCAGCTTATCGTCGGGCTTATTCTGCTGGAAATAGTGGAGTACTTTATCGTTAAATCTCTCATCCGACGATTCACCGTCTTTCACGTACGGCGAGGAAGAGGCAATACTGTTAATGCTACTCATTGTTTTCATCCTTATCTGAGTTGACGGTTTCTGAAGGCATCCGGTGGCTCATAGCGATGAGTTTCCCAGCCAGATTGCGAAGCATGTCGGGCGTCAGGTTGTTGATAGTTTCATTAAAACCGGCGGTCTTTTCATCCGCCTGCTGTAGCCACGTGCGGCAAAGCGTTTCACTAGGAAAGCGCACCGCATCCATGTCATTTTGCACGGTGATGTGATTATCATCGGTATACAGGTAGTTCGAGATGTCCGCGCCTTCCGGCAGCTTTACTGCTCGGGGAATAACGATGCGCAGCGCTTTCTGATGCCCACACTGTTCCTGAAGGTGATGGATAATGCGCTCAACGATCATCGGGTCGTGTAAGGACTGATTGAGGGCTGTGCCGATCTGTTGGCGAAAAACCTCCTGCCGCTTTTGCTGCTGGCGCTGATACTCGTCAAGCAGCGTCACCAGCTGCGAGAAAAATAGCTCAAAGCCGGTCTGGAACGCTTGCCTCTCAAGGTTTTCACGCAGCCTGACCGTCTGTAACTCATACTCGGCATGAATTTCACTGCAGCGATTTAGGGTTCGTTCCAGCGCCATGGCTATCCGCTGATGGCGGGTTCGCTCAGAAGATTTAATCACCGTCAGGCGATGCAGGTCTTCGGGTAACTCATCAATAGTAATGGTGCGCATAGGTGAAGGCCATTCGTAGCAAATTAATGTGGTTTAGCGTTTTGGGGGCCGCGAATTGCGCAAGCGCCATGCCGGAAGGAAAGTGCAGCATCAGACGCTGTCGCAGCGCGGCAGGTAACCCTGGGAACTGCCCCAGAAGGAACGTTGCGCCGCAGGAAGCGGTATCAAACGGGATATCGCCTTCATCAAGCGTTACCTCCAGAAGCAGCGGCAAAGAGATAAAGGCCAGCAGACGTGGGTCAGACATCAGCACAGCGCCCATTTCAGGCAGTCTGTTCCGCTGCAGATAGCCACCAACCAAATGTGCAGCAAGGGGGATCAGATGCCAGTGCGAAAGCAATAGCGAACACATGGCTTCGTCGGGCTGCCAGCGTGCGGGTAGGTCAGAGAGTTTGCCGTGCCTCAGCAGCCAGAAATTAAGTAGCCTGTCCTCTCGGATTTCACTCGCCCGGAATATCTCCGGCAGGTGGCTGCGATGTGTATAGCTTGCCGGGGCGTATAAAATGGACATTATGCGCGGATCTCCGACTCTCATGGTTTTGCGGCCTCGTCTTCAATCAGTTCGGCAGCGTTATCCTGGGTTGAAGGCGGGCGGCGGCTAAGCTTATAGAGCATGAAGCCCGCCGTGCCGGCTGCGCACAAAGCCATAGCAGAAAAGAGGATAATCCACAGGGCAGGGATGCTGGCGGGTACTCTGGTCGGCGCAACGTACTGGATAACCGGGGCGGGGAACAGAACCACCGAAATATTCTCGTAGCGCACGTCATCGAAACTATTTTTGATTAACGTTTTGATCTGCGAGATAAACAAATTATCGTCAATCTCGCCTTTATAGGAAATAAGCACGCCGACGTGGCCGGTGGCTTTTTTTCCGCTCGTATCGTTATTAAAGGGGGGATAGCTGACATGAACGCGCGCATTAACGACCGGAGCTATCATGCGCAGCGATTGCTCAAGCCGCTGCTCCTGTAATGAGAGTACGCGAGCCTGCTCGGCGTTGGGTGAAGAAACCAGAGAGCTTTCCGGAAAAGCCTGCCCTATCTGAACGTCAGCGGCCCACGGCAGCTGGTACTGATTAATGATAGACAGCGCGGCGGTACCTTCAGACTCCCCGACCGAGACGGTATAGCCAGCCTTAAGATTGCCGTCCTTTTTCGCTGAAATATTATGCTGCTGCAGAATAGCCAGAACCTGGTTGGCCTGCTCCTGGGTAAGGTTGAAGAGTAGGTTCTCGTCATTACAGGCGCTAAGCATAAAAGTTAACAGCACGGCAGCGAGGACACGTGAATATTTTTTTATCATTATTGCGATTTTTCCAGGGTTTCTATGGTGCTCACCGCCTTGCGTGCAAGAGTACTCACCAGGGAAACGTAGTTACTGTATTCACCGATATAGTTTTGTAGCATCTGTAGCTTCTCCGGATTGCTGGTGTAATGCGGAGATTGGCTAAGGGTATTAATCACATTTTTAAACTGCGCGTCGGTTTCGCTGACTTTAGTAAACGTGCTGGATACTAAATTATTAAAATTTCGATCGTGAACGCTTACGGATAGGTTATCTTCAGGGTTGATGGTATTTGGCGTGAGCCGGGTTAATGCCGACAGGGCTTCATTAAATTGACTCATAATTACTCCACAGTAGAAAAGGGTACGAGAGCAACGCGTACCCGGGCTAATTAACGGAAGTTTTGAATAATGGCCGCGCCAATATCCTTATAGGCTTTTACGGTACTTGTCTGGGCGTTACGAAAGAGCGTGTATTGCTGTAGCTTCGACTGATAATTGGCCAATACGGCTGGGTCAGACGGGTCGGCTTTCAATTCAGCTTCAGCTGTCTTTAATTCCTCCATCATAGATTTAGCACCAGCTTCGAAGCCGGCAGATACTTCATCCAGATAATAGCCATTGTTATCCACAGTAGGTGCGTTTGTGTCAGCCATTTAAGTCTCCTTGTTTTAGGGGAAAGTACCAATGACGAGGGTTCAAAAACAGATAGCCATTAGAAGAGTCAACATATGACTTATCTTGTAACCAGTTTTCGTCGAGATTAATTGAAAAATTAATCACGCGGTTTCCCCATTGGTGATTGAACTGTTTAATGAAATTCTGCAAAGAACGTAGAGCGCTGTCGCTCAGGGCATCACGAACCACCAAAGCATAACCGCTAGTGGAATTGATTTGGCGGTAGTAAATGTGCAAACGATCCAGACCCTGGCGAGCTTCCTGTAATAACTGAGCTTTAGTTTTTACCAGGACTTTGATGTCGAGAGCAAAAGGGATTTTTTGTAAAACAATAGCCTTGAAGTTTTTTTCTTCCTGTAGGGTTAATCCTCTGTAAAGTGCAATTGCCGGGTGCTGAGGTTTGGAATAGTCAATTTGTAAAACGGGGTAACCCGCATTAGCCAGCTGCGTAATGACTTCATTTCTTTGCTGCGTTAACCAAACAGGAATCACGCTGTCCTTGCCCTGCAATTTGAAGAGTGCTTCCCGCGTCCATTCCATTGCCTGAAAGTTCTGGATAAGAACGTAGATAAGATTATTATCACGGCCACGAACAATATCCACAGGCATCGGTGCGCCCGCCAGCGCTTCATTTAATGTTAAAACCTGCCGATCGCTTTCCAGTTTTTTATACCAGATTACGCCTGCGGTAATCACAAGAAGTAAGAGAATAATTGAACCGATAACGAGAGCATGATTTTTTTTTGCATTAAACTCTTCCAGCTTCTCCTGTTCGCTGAATTCAGCATCGAGGGCCGGGGGAAGGTTGAAGTTTTTAATATTTTCAGGCCAGTCATCTTCACTAGGTTTGATGGCAAAGCGGATGTGCTCATGCACGAAAACTTCATTTTCCTTCAGCAGCGCCGGGTAGCTTCTATCCACCCCCTGTACTTCAAGACGATATCCTTCTTCCGATTCTTCATCTCGGAAAAGAGCCGACAAACGCAAGATAATGTTGGGTGACGGCATATCACAGGGTAGATAAAGCGTATTCTGCGTGTAGGCTGCGGCATGCTCTCCGGGCAACATCGTTCCCGTGGCGTTATCCTGGGGTGCAAGTCCCGGGTTGATGATGAGAAAGTAATCGTCTGCTGGAAGGTGGAGTTCACAGCCAAACATGGGTCCAAACAGCACCTTCAGGGTGAATTTTTTCAGTGCCTCTGGTACAGGCATATCATCGTTTAATTCGTTCATGTCGCTGTTCATAGAAAGGGCCATTAATAATGTAAATAAGCAATCTAACGAGCAGCGCCCGTGCGATTTTATTTTAATCTGCACTACAACTTCCTAATGCTAAGCCGTGCCATTTAATAGAAACGTTTTCAAAAGGAATGAAGTGCCTCGCGAATGGAAAAATATTTTTACATTCACGATGAATTTATTTGACGGCATACGGATATTGCATCTTTAAGACGGCACACTGTAGCGCTACCGATTATTAAACTCAACATTGTCTGTTGATTTTTTGTTGAAGCTTTTTTTATGATTTTTATTCTTTTTTTATCTCTTTCAACTTGCATTGACGAACTAGGATTTTCTGATAAATTCACTGGCACTTCGAGGCGCTGTATTAGATAGTTCTTAATCAAGTGCTTAAATATTATTTCTAAATAAAAGCTGAGGTAAGAGAAAACTATGCTAGATAGCAATGCTCAATGCCATCAGAAAAACATAATGCGGCAACGCGTAAATGATAGCGCAAATGCGGAAATGCCGCTTTACGTGAGTGACGAATGTATCGATTTAAATAACGGCGTGTTGTTTGCGCGACCGCTAAATAGTGAATCCGTTATGAGCGTATCTGCCTCAGGTGAACTGAGGGAGAACTATGACGATCGTCTGAATAATATTCTTCAACCCATTGTGCTATCGACCCTGAATAACATGGAGATCGCATTTCGGGGTGACTGGATGGTTGAAATACTGTCGATGTCACAGGCCAGCACGCTGTTTTCATTCCTGGATTATCAGGCTAAATCTCGCAGCGTTAACGCCGAGCCGCGCATAGGGGAGACAAATACTTCGTTACTGATGCACACCGAGCGGAATCTGGCAATTTTAGTGGACGATGAATGCAAATCGCTGATGGGGATGTTGATTTTTTCATTATTAAAGCCTCAGGATCGCCGCCTGGAAAATCTCTTTTCGTTTGTCAGGAATGTCGAAAGCTATTGGATTGCCCATTTTCTGTTATCTCAGGTAATGAATGAAGATAAAGAGAGTGACAGTCATAAGATTGGTAATGCCAGTAAGATCTACGGCGTATCTGAATCCTATTTCAGGAAGCTTTGCCACCATGCTTTTACCCGGGGGCCAAAAAAACAGTTACGCCTTTGGCGAGCGGCGCACAGTGCCCTGCAGTTGATTGAAAAAGATAACTCAATTGCGGCTATCGCAGGAAATAACGGCTATGCGTCGTCGTCTCATTTTTCTAGTGAAATAAAATCACTGTTTGGCATTACACCGAGGGAGTTTAAAAAATTGGAAGGCTTGCTTCATGAATAAGATGGTTGCGAAACTGCCGGTCCGCTATCTGCCGTATTTATTGCTGGGAGTATTGAGCTGTAATTCGGCGGTCGGCGCATTATTGGATACCCAGGATTACTCGGGTGGCCCAGTCGATGTCCGTAACGGTTCGCGGGATGACGAAAATACCTACGTCGCCAGTAATAACAGCGTTCAACAGCTATTTTTTGTGATCGGTGGCGCGCTGAATAAACCCTTTGTTGTCAGTACGGAGGCGGCCAAAAAACGGGTCTCAGGAAATTTCGATCTTAGCAAGCCGAAGGAGCTGTTAAATACCTTGGCTTCACGTACCGGGCTTATCTGGTATGACGATGGCAGCTCTGTGTACGTTTACGATGCCAGCGAAATCAAAAGCAGCATTGTGCGCTTGTCCTATGCGCCGTTTGACCGGCTGGTTGCCTTCATCAAGTCCTCAGGGCTGTACGACGCTCGTTTCCCGCTGCGTTCAGACGGGCGCTCTGGCTCTTTTTATGTCTCAGGGCCGCCGGTCTATGTCGAACTTATCGCGGCGGCTGCAAAGTATATTGATGCAACCTATGCCCGTCCCGGAACGGGTGAAAACACGATCCGCGTGATCAAGCTTAAAAATACTTTTGTGAACGATCGCACCTTTACCCAGCGCGACAGCCCTGTCATCGTGCCGGGCGTTGCGACGGTGCTGAACCAGCTGCTGAATAACTCAGGCGATAGCCGTGGCGGACGTTCAGCGCCAGCCGGGGCGAACATCACCGTAGATAATGATACGCGAGGCGCGCTTGAGGCCGCTTCGGCCACACAAAAGGGAAATTTTCCGCCGTTGCCTTCATTTAATTCGGGGTCATCGGCGAAACGGGAGTATGAGTCAGATTCCCTCGGCCAATCGTCCATCAATATTGTCGGCTATTCGGATACCAACAGCTTGCTCATTCAGGGTTCCGAAAGGCAGGTAAGTTTTGTTGAGGATTTAGTCAGCGCAATTGATGTACCTAAACAGCAGATACAGCTGTCGCTGTGGATCATTGATATTTCGAAGGATGATATTAACGAGCTGGGAATTCGCTGGCAGGGTGCGGCAAAAATAGGCAATACCGGCGTTGCTTTTAATACCAGTTCACTGACTCCGGAAAACAGCATTCATTTTCTGGCGGACGTATCCGCACTTGCGCAAAAAGGCAATGCACAGGTGGTTTCACGTCCAGAGATCCTGACTCAGGAAAATGTTCCGGCGCTATTTGATAATAACAGCAGCTTTTACGCCAAGCTGGTAGGTGAGCGTAACTCCTCACTCGAAAAGATTACCTACGGCACCATGATTAGCGTATTGCCGCGTCTGGCGCAGCGCCAGCAGGAGATTGAGATGATCCTGAATATTCAGGATGGCGGCCTGCCTCTCAACTCTGAGGGTAAAACCGAAAATGTCGACAGCCTGCCAATGGTGAATAACACCCAGATAAGTACGGAAGCGCGCGTGCCCGTGGGCTATAGCCTGTTGGTCGGTGGCTACAGCCGCGATCAGGATGAACATCACAGCGTGGGCATCCCGCTCCTGCGCGACATTCCTGTGTTGGGTAAGCTGTTTGATTACAGCTATACCAGTCACAAGAAAATGGTTCGCTTATTCCTTATACAGCCAGGTTTACTGGCAAGCGGCGAAACCTGGCAGGGTCGGGGACCGGAGGAAAATAACCCCGTGCTGGGCCGAACTTGGGTGGGGAACGAGGTAACGTTGAAATCGACGGTCTCCATGTTACGTGAAACGATGAAAAACAATTAAGGACCAGGTGAGTTATGGACATTCGTTCTGTTGCTGGCGTTGATTTTAATCGCATTGAACCGCAAATCCCGGAAAACCGTAGCGCAGCAGGCCAGCCCGTATTTGATGCGGGCGAAGAAGCGCTGCCTATTAATTTGCAGGAAGAGATGAGTAATGCCGCAGAGGAAATGGCCGATCTCCTCAGCGCATTTGGTCGCTTTAGCAAAGCCGGGCGTAAAAACGACAGCGCAGATAACGATTTTGTCTCCTCTATGCTTGAGGATCTGGCAGATGAAAAGCTGGACACATTAATTAAGCATGTGACCAAGCTTCGTGACCTCAATAACCTATTGAACTTCGCCCGCCAGCTTTTCCCGGATGACAGCGATTTAATGCTCGCGCTGCGTGAAATGCTGTTGAGCCGCCAGCTGTCTGAACTTCAGAAGAAGAAAATCAAAGAAGCGATCGCCGATTTAGAAAAATTTGGCGACACCAAAAAAATGCAGTCAGGAATGAATGTAGGTCGCCTGGCAAAACGGTTCAGCGACGGTAGCGGTGACAGGCCCCTGTCGGCAAAGGACCTGCGCAATAGCTATCTTAATTTTCTTGAATTAGAGATGCCTGCAGGCTTTATCTACAAAGACTGGATTGATGTTTACGGTTATCAGAACAGAACGCGTTTATTGGCTTTCACACTGTCGGCTCTGATTGCTGATATGAAGGCCAATGAACCCGGAATTCATTCTTCTGAATTTGGCCCACTCAGCGCAAAATTGTCAGATGCACGCTTGCTCCACACGCTGGACCAGCTGCTAAATAAAAGTTTTGCTAAATTCCCGTTTTGGGAACAGATGAGAAACAATCAGCTGATGCTGGGCGAGGCCGATATTGTAGGGCTTTATATAGCGGGTTTAGTGGATACTGACGAATTTAAATTGGCGTTAAAAGAGTTCAGTAAAAACTTTATGTCATTGCTGCTGCTCAAGCAGCGGTCGATGGTCATTCAAGAACTGCGCAATGTTTATAATATGACGCCTGAGTTCCTCTTCGTCGATACGCTTTATCGGGAAGTTATTGTCAATCATCTGGCTGCTTTGCTGCATAAAATGCTCGAAAAAGAGAAAAATACCGGCATCTGGAATGAATATTACAAATAGTCGCAGGCAAACTAGTTTGTCTGCCATGGATTGATGTGCAACTACTCATGCTTAGAAGATTTATTCTCGAAATTCGTAACAGGCCAGAGCTTATTATCTTAACGATAATGATTATGGTCGTGGTGATGTTGATTATCCCATTGCCGACATACCTGGTTGATTTCCTTATTGGACTTAACCTGACGATGGCACTGCTGATTTTTTTGGGTTCTTTTTATATTACAAGGATTTTGGATTTTTCGACTTTTCCATCAATTCTGCTAATTAGTACGATATTCCGTTTGGCAATCTCTATCAGTACCAGTCGACTGGTGCTGGCGGATGCCGACGCTGGGGAAATTATTGCCAGCTTCGGGGAGTTCGTCATTGCGGATAACCTGGTGGTGGGCTTTGTTATCTTCTTCATCGTTACTATCGTGCAGTTTATCGTCATCACCAAAGGGTCGGAGCGCATCGCGGAAGTGGCTGCACGATTCTCTTTAGATGCCATGCCGGGCAAACAGATGAGCATTGATGCTGACCTCAAGGCAGGGGTTATCGATGAAAAAGAAGTCAAGCGTCGCCGCAGCGATCTTGAAGCTGAAAGCCAGTTATACGGCGCGCTTGATGGTGCGATGAAGTTTATTAAGGGCGACGCCATTGCGGGGATCATTATTATCTTCGTGAACTTACTGGGCGGGATAGCGGTGGGCACATTACAGCACGGCATGGATTTATCTCATGCGATGTCTGTATTTACTCTATTGACCATCGGCGATGCTCTGGTTGCACAAATTCCGGCGCTGTTAATCTCCATAAGCGGTGGGCTGATCGTCACCCGCGTAAATAACAGTGAGAACACGAACCTCGGCGCAAAAATCTTGCAGGATATGTTTCATAATAAATTCATCCTACTTGTTACGGCCGTATTGGCTATTGCTCTGGGGATATTGCCGGGCTTCCCGTTGCCGGTCTTCGTTCTGCTGGCAGCTTTACTATTAGGCATTTTCATCAAGGATAAGCTTGATGCTAAAAAAGGTAAAAAGCCGACAGTTAATTCTGTAGAAGAAGATGAAGAACCGGTACTGAAAAGCAAACCGGTGATGATCGACGGGGAGTACATCCCAGAAACGATTCCGCTCATCATTACCGCCTGGAAGGGCTACGAGAACTATTTCCAGGAGCATAATTTGTGCTCGTTGCTCAAACGTAACTTCTTTATTGAGTACGGCGTTCGTCTGCCGGAAGTTGTGATGAACTACGACCAGCAAATGGTGCGCGGCAAGCTAACGGTTTCAATCAATGAAATTCAGGTTGCCACGTATGACATTTTACCGGGCATGTGCAAAGTGCTGATGCGTGGCGATGAGCTGCAAGTTATTGACTCTACCGTGCAGGCGGTAGAAACGGCTCAGGGTTTCGCTTATTGGATCCCTGAAGAACGGAGTGAAACCGCCTTACAGCTTGGTTTTTATTCAAGAACGGCGATCGATGAATTCTATGCCTGCGTCTCAACTTTGCTGGTGCACAATATTTCCGAGTTCTTCGGCATTCAGGAGGCCAAAACGCTGCTTGACGATTTGGAGAAAAAATATCCTGAGCTACTCAAAGAGTGTTATCGAAATAATACCGTGCAGCGTATTACCGAAGTTTTCCAGCGGCTATTACAGGAGCGTATTTCTATTCGCAATATGCGTCTGATTCTTGAGGCCTTAGTTCAATGGGCGCCCAAGGAAAAGGACCCTATTATGCTGGTGGAGCACGTTCGCAGCGTGTTATCACGTTATATCTCTAACCGCTTTGCGGCCAACGGGCAAATTCGCACCCTGGTTATGTCGCACGATATGGAAAGCCTGGTTCGTGGTGGAATTCGCCAAACTTCTGGCGGGACATTTATCAATCTACCGCCACCGGAAACTGAAAGTATTATCAGAAGCCTCGAGCAGTGCATTAGCAGCAATGGCGCTAACGCTCGCGATATTATTTTGATGGTGTCACTGGATATTCGTCGCTTTGTGAAAAAAATCATTGAAGGAAGCTACCCGGAAATGGAAGTGCTTTCTTATGGCGATGTTGCATCCGGCGTGGATGTTGATGTCATTGGTTCGTTAGAAAATTAATTGAGGTAATAAATGAAATACGACGTTGTTGCACTGCTTTCCACCATGCTTAAAGATGCCGGGATGGCTGATATTCTGGATAGCGATCTGAGCAACCACTCAACCATCTCTCTGAATATGAAAGATGATATTCCAACTATTCACGTCAGAAGTGAAGATGATGAAGTATGGGTGTGGGCGAAAATTGTTGAGCAGGCTCCAGCCTCTTTAAGCTATTGCAGCGCGAGCCTTTTGCCCCTGATGCTTAATCACAACGAAGAGTATTTTTACACCGGCCAGCCGTGTTTATACCCCGTTGACGGCAATATTGAACTGCGTGCTCAGGTGAAAGAAAAATACCTGCAGGCGCCGGATGATTTTTTATCGATGCTGGATAACTACCTGAGTATTTTGCAGGAATACCGCGCCGTACTGGTTTAATTACTGAGGTTCACACAATGGTAGCCAAATGCCTGGTTCATCTAGCACACCCGTTACGTATTCAGGGAAATGTGATTGAAGCGCATTTGCCGGGGACGCGCATCGGTGAGATATGCGAGATTCAGAAATCATTACTTGAACCCGAAGTGCTGGGGACGGCCCAGGTGATTGGATTCAATAAGGAGCATACGTTACTGAGCTTGCTTAACGATAATCAGGGCTTTTCACGCAGCAATGTCCTGCTGCCGACCGGCAAGCCTTTTCGTATCGATGTTCATAAAAATATCGCCGGGGCAATCATTGACGCAACCGGTACTGTTCGCGGGCGCCTGGACAACGCCGTGCAGCAGAGTTTGACCGGTGCGCATAGCCTGGAGGCCTGCGGGGCGCCTAAAGATTTTACCCAGCGTAAGCCTATCGCTGAATCTCTGGCGACCGGTGTCAGGGCAATTGATGGCCTGCTGACCTGTGGCCAGGGGCAGCGTATGGGGATTTTTGCGGCGGCGGGTTGCGGCAAAACCTCTTTGATGAGCATGATCGTTGAACATTCCGAAGCGGATATCTACGTCATCGGGCTTATTGGCGAGCGTGGACGTGAAGTCACCGAGTTTGTTGAAGAGCTAAAGCGTTCGTCGCGCTGTTCACAGATCGTGCTGGTTTACGCAACGTCAGACCGTTCCTGTGTTGAGCGCTGCAACGCGGCGCAGATTGCCACGACGATAGCCGAGTTCTTTAGCGAGCAGGGTAAAAACGTACTTCTGTTTATAGACTCAATAACCCGCTATGCGCGAGCGCTGCGTGATGTGGCGCTAAGTATGGGAGAGTTGCCCGCCCGAAGAGGCTACCCGGCATCCGTATTTGAGGCCTTGCCGAAATTACTGGAGCGGCCAGGACGGTTTTTAACCGGTTCCATCACCGCCTTTTATACGGTGCTGATTGAAAATGAGGAAGAGTCGGATGTCATTGGCGATGAAGTCCGCTCGATTCTTGACGGGCATATTTATCTCAGCAAAAAGCTGGCCGCGAAAGGACACTATCCGGCGATTGATATTATGCAGAGCATTAGCCGCGTATTTTTACAGGTAACAGACTCGGAACACCGTCAGTTAGCAAAACGCTTTCGTGAATATCTGGTACGTCAAAAAGAGATGCAGCTCTATCTGGATCTCGGCGAATATCGACGCGGCGAGAATCCGGAAAACGATGCCGCTTTTGATCACAAAAACCAGATGGAAGCTTTTCTCCAACAAAGCATGGACGAAAAAACCGACATGCAGGCCTGTCTGGAAAGTTTATATGGAAGCGTGGCGTAAAGGGCGCGAGTTTGTCTCCCTGCTGGAGCGCAAACAACAGATTCTGCAGGGCGATATCGTAAAAACGGAAAACCGATTAGCAAAAATAAGGCAGACAATTGCTGAGCATCAGCAGGAGTGCGCGGATATCAACCAGCAGATAAAAATGTTAACCCCTTCCGGCTTACACAGCCGTGCGGATATTTATAAGGGAATAAGGAAGCAGGGGGCTTTATTAACTCACCAGCAGTTGGTTCTTCATAAAATAAATCAGCTGGAAAATGAAAAATATAATCTGGAGCACAATCTTGAGCAGCATCGCGCCGCAATGAGCCTGCTGGATAAAAAGCACTACAAACTTTCTTATTATTTGCAGCCGCTGCGCCGCGATTATATACGCCGCTGCGACAATGATGCAGAAAACGAAATTCAGGAGATTGCGGGTTATGGTAGAAAAAGTTTCTGAAGTCAGTATGAGCGTTACGATGAAGGGCGATTCAACGCCGGATGACAACGCGCTGCTAAAACATATTGCGAAAAAGAAAAAGCAGGATGAGGGCGGCGAGAATATTTCGCTGGCCGCCATGCTACCGCCGGGTGCGCTGGTTAGATTAACGACCTCCTTAGCGAAGGGGGGAGGCCTGCAGAAAACCGAAAAGCAGGCTGCAAAAGAAGTCGCTGCCGCCTCTTTGGGCCTTGCCGCCGAAGCACGCCAGACGAAGAAGGGCGATGGCCTGCGTCGGCAGGTGGCGTTGGTCGTTGCTGGCCAGATGGCTACGCAGAACGCAGGCAAAAACTCCGTCGTCGTCCAAAAAGGCGAGGTCACCAGCCCGTTAAGCACCAGGGCTGTGGCGAGCGCATCCAGAACCGAGGGGCAATCCACCACGTCTGTCGCCATAAACGTTGCAACAAATACGCTCGTAGACGCGGCTACAAAACTTCATCAATCCACCACGGCTCAGCACCCTCAGGCTGCCGCCGTAGTAAACCCTGGCATCGTCACTACATCGGCCCCGGAGGCTGAGGCGGGCCGCCAGGAAAAGCCGTTTCGAATAAAGGAAGATTCTGGCGAAGCAAGACCGCTTTGGCAGGGGGCGAAGCAGCCGGAGAACGTGGTGCCAAAGCAGGGCGAAACAGCGGCACAAAGCAGAAATAGCCCCGCAACGCTCCAGCAGCTGAAGACTCAGGCCGGTTTGGAAAGCGGGGTGAAAGGCGAAAACAAAGGCCAGACGCTCGAAGTGAACTATCAGTTTCAACGCTGGTCCGGCGACCATTCGGTCAGAATTTCGGTGCCAACCGAAGCACGCCGGGAAGGGAATGTCACTTTGCTTCCTTCCGATGCTCGTGCAGCGGATGTGCTGCTTCGCAATATGGGCCATTTGACAGGTCTCAGCCCCGATCTTCTGCGCCCACAGCAGGAGCGAGATGAACAGCAACAGCAGCGGCGGCAGCAGCAACAGCAGGATGAGGATCAGGAATGAGTTTGAGAGATCATTTACGCAAGCTTGACGGCCGCCAACTGACGCTTGAGCTGCTGCGTAACCATCACCCTGGTAGTGAGATCGCTGAGTTTAGCGGGCAGGAGCGCTATTTGCAGGTGCAGCTTGAGGATAAGCAGGGTAGCCGGTCGCAGGCCTGGCTTAGCGTTGACGCCTGGCTCGGATACATGGATGTCCACCTGCCCGATATCCCCTGGTTGGAGGTTCCCCTCAACTATCTGGCGCGCTGGTTAAACCATCTCGAACTGAGCTTTTTGGTCGAGGAGCAGGTGTGGGATGCGATACATATTGCGCTACCCGCAGGCGCCCTGCCGGAAAAGGCGCTTGCGATCCCCGCAGAGCCTTGCCAGCTGCTGTGCCTTGACTGGCCACAGAGCGGGGAGCGCGCATTGCATGTACCGGCCATCTCCGCCAATCAGGTGCCTTTCCAGCTGAACTACGTGCTGGGATACAGCCAGCTCTCCCTTGCCCAGTTAGCAGACGTGGCTGCCGGGGATTTGCTGCTGATAAAACAGAACTTGCCCCATCTGACGGTAGGCGATCGCCAACTTTTTAAACTGAGTTATTACCCTAATCAGGAGGTTATTGTGGAAGAGCAGTTAGAAGAGCATTACCAGGAATACTATGAAGATGAGGTTTTGCACGACTGGACCAGTCTGCCCGTCAATATTAAATTTGTGCTGGATGGCCGGACGGTGACACTGGCGGAATTAGATGCAATAACGCCGGGCACGTCATTGGCGCTGACCCCAGAAGCAGAACAAAATATTAAAATCTACCTCAACAAAAAACTATTTGCCCGCGGTGAGTTGGTGGCTCTGGAGAACGGATCTCTGGCGGTTGAGGTTAATCACGTGAACCCCACCCTGCCAGGTAACATGGTACAGCCTGATGTTGAGTAATGATATTTCTTTAATTGCGATATTGTCGTTTTTCACCTTATTGCCTTTTATTATTGCCGGGGGAACCTGCTTTATTAAGTTCTCCATTGTGCTGGTGATGGTGCGCAATGCCCTCGGGATCCAACAGGTACCTTCGACCTTAACCTTAAATGGCGTAGCGCTTATTTTAAGCGCTTTTGTCATGATGCCCGTGTGTCAGAAAATTTCCGGCTATATTGAAGAAAACCATATCGACTTCAATGACAGCAGCTCCGTAACTCAACTTATGGATCAGGGGTTGGGAAGTTACCGGGCTTATCTGGTGAATTATTCCGATCATGACTTAATCCGCTTTTTTAATAAAGTACAGCAGCAAAGAACCGGTGAGCCGGAGCCTGAGGTGGAAGACCATGAATTAACGGGCCTGCCGCTCATGACCCTGATGCCAGCCTATGCGCTAAGCGAAATACAGAGCGCATTTAAAATTGCGTTTTATCTTTACGTCCCGTTTGTAGTCATCGATATGGTGGTTTCAAGTATCCTACTGGCGTTGGGGATGATGATGATGAGCCCGGTGACCATTTCGATTCCTATTAAGCTCATTCTGTTCGTGTCAATGAACGGTTGGAGTTTGTTAACCAAAGGACTGATCGCCCAGTACGCCGATCTGATGACATCATGAGTAATGTATTATTTATTGGTAACTCCGCGCTGCTCGTTGTGCTGAAGCTAACGGCGGTACCTATCGCCTTTGCTACCATCGTTGGCATTATCGTTGGCCTGTTTCAGACCATCATGCAAATTCAGGAACAAACGCTGCCTTTTGGGCTGAAAATGCTGGCGGTATTTGCCAGCATTTTTATGCTGATGGAGTGGTTTTCAGCCGAAATGACGAATTTCGCCACTCAGGCTTTTTATATGGCTTTTCGTTAAAACGGAAAATATATGCTGTTTGTGGCGTTCTATCTTAATTTTCAGCACAGCGTGCTGACTTTTGTCATCGTTTACGCGCGGCTGGCTATCGTCTTTTATATGCTGCCGGTACTGGGCGAACGGGTTCTATCAAATCTGATTATTAAAAACACGATTATCTCGCTGACGATCATCGGTCTTTGGCCCTGCTTTGAAACGGTATTAAGTCCAGAGCAGGGGTGGCTTATTATTATAATTAAAGAATGTATTATCGGGTTAATTTTAGCGTTTACGCTGTGTATGCCTTTCTGGGTAGTCATCGGCCTCGGTGAAATTCTTGATAACCAACGCGGCGCGACAATCAGTGACAGTATCGACCCGGTTAACGGGGTGCAAAGCTCGATATTATCGGGTTTTTTAAACTTTGCCTTCGGTGCTATTTTTTTTGCCAGCGGAGGCATGCGGCTACTTATGGAAGTGATGGTGCAAAGCTATCAAATGTTTCCACGAGGGAGTTCCTTAGAAGGTGTTCACTGGGAACAGGCCGGACATCTGCTGGTGGTATTAGTGCAAAACAGCATTCTCCTTGCTGCGCCGGTGATGTTAGTGATGATGATCGCCGAAATGTTGCTCGGCGTGTTCGCACGTTATTGCCCGCAGCTCAACCCTTTTTCACTGTCTCTAACCATCAAGAGCTTTATCGCCTTCGCAGTTTTCCTTTTCTACGGCTTTCATTCGCTATCTGAGAAACCGCTACACATGTTCTCGCTTTCAGGTTTTCAGCAATTTCTTACCTGAGGAAATATTTCTATGGCAGAAAAAACAGAACAGCCTACCAGTAAAAAGCGCAAGGACTCGTCTAAAAAGGGCCAGACGTTTAAAAGTAAGGATCTTATTACCACGGTGATACTGCTAACCGGGATCTTTTACCTGGCCTATGGCATGAGTTTCAGTGACTTCACCCATTTTTACTCCATGACCCTGCTGTACAGCACCCAGATTGGGATAAATGATTTCCTCATGGGCTTAATGCGTATTTTCTTTCTGCTTAGCCTGCCATTTATTGCGCTTTGTGCGCTGGTGGGTATGGCCGCAACCTTGCTGCAGACTGGGTTTTCTATTGCAACTGAAGCCATCAAGCTAAATTTCAAAGCGCTAAACCCGGTGGAAGGGGTAAAAAAGATCTTCAGCATGCGCACGGTAAAAGAGCTGGTGAAATCAGTTTGCTATCTCATTGTATTTGCGGCGACCTGCTACTGCCTGATTCACAACGACCTTCGCCAGGCATTAACGCTTTATCGGACCGATATAGCCGGGCTTATTGCTTGTTGGGTTTCGCTGACGCTGAAGGCCGTGCTGGTGTTTATTGGCTGGTCGGTTTTTGTGCTGATTGCAGATTTTATCGTTGAATATTTTCTCCATTTCAAAGATCTCAAAATGGATAAACATGAGGTCAAACAGGAGCGTAAAGAGAGCGACGGCAATCCACAGATTAAAAGTGCCAGACGGCGAGCGCACCAGGAGATACTTTCCGGGGAGGAAATGGCCGCGGTCAGAAATTCTGAGGTGGTGATGGCGAACCCAACGCATATCGCGATGGCGATCTATTTTAACCCGGAAGTGGCATCGCTGCCCTTTATTGCTCTGCGTTGCACCAACATGAAAGCCAAAGCGGCGATTGCCTATGCGGAAAAAATCGGCGTGCCGGTAGTACGCAATATTCCGCTTACCCGCAGGCTGTATCGCACCTATAGCCAGTACAGCTTCATTTCGCTAAATGATGATGTGCTGATTGACGTTATGGACATTCTTATCTGGCTGCGTCAGGTCGAAGCCGCGGGCATGACCCAAATGGCGGCGGCCGACGAGGAGGCCGAATCTACATTGCCGGAAAGTCAGCAACCGCCAACGGGCCATTCGTAGCGGACACCTGTGCGGTTTTTTTGTATTAACTACCGGGGCGCAACAGTATGATGATTATATCTTCTTCACTGTTCGCCTTTGGGTTAATTGGCTGTTTTTAGATGTTAACAACTAATAAGGAAAGAGGCTGCAATGGCTAATAAAAATATGTTGGAATTACTCAACGATGAAGAAGAATTTAAAAGTGATGAGCAACTCGATGCTTATGCTGAAAGCCTGCTGGATGCCATTCAAAACGGGGCGACGCTTAAGGATGTCTATGCCGTACCTAATGACACCATGCAGGACGTTTATAAGCTGGCGTACGATTTTTATCATCATGGAAAGTTGGACGATGCCGAGTCTCTGTTCCGTTTTTTGTGCATTTATGATTTCTATAACCCTGAATATGCAATGGGTCTTGCGGCGGTCTATCAGCTTAAAAAGAACTATGCCAAAGCTATCGAATTTTATGCACTTGCTTATTCCTTATCTAAAGATGACTTCAGGCCAATGTTTTATGCCGGTCAATGTAACCTGATGCTGCGACAGAGTGTGCAGGCTCGTAAATGCTTCGATATTGTTATTAGCAGGTGTAAAGACGCGTTATTAAGTGAAAAGGCGAAAGCCTATATTTCCGCGCTTAATAAAATAAATAATGACAAGACCGATACTCCTGAAGAGGAGAAACTTAATGAGGAATAATAATGGAGATAATCAGGCAGGTGGCGCGACCAGTCATTCTGGAGCAAGCGACCCAAGAGCCGGTAGACCAACATCAGGCGGGGATGGAAGCGGGCGATGTTGAGTTAAAAAAACAAACCGCACAGGCAAAACGCCTCGGCAATGCGGAGTTAAAAGATCATCCGCAGCTGAATTCTGTCAAGGGTGCGCTGCAAACCCTGCAGCCCGATCAGCTGCTCAAGCTGTTGAAATCGACTATCAATACCGTCAACGGGAATACCCCAAGGACGAACTTAGATAACCAGGACATTCCTCAGCTTAAGTCTCCGGCGAGCCGCGAGCCCGCCACGGCAAAAAGCGGCAGCGAAGCGAAGCTTTCTGCTTCGGCCTGGGCGACGGCATTGCTCGGGAAAGTCATGCAGCTCACGAATGAAACGTCGATGAGTAACCTGCTCGCCCAGCTGCAGGGCATCAACGCCATGATGGATGGCGCCGCGAGTGCCTATTCCGAGATGGCAGCCCAGTTAGAGCTGCAGGGGACGCAATGGGCCAGCGATGCTGACGCGCTTAAAGCTGCGCAACAGCAGGCGGATGCGCTTTCACAGGATGTCGGAAAGGCCCAATCTGCGCTTGATGACGCGCAAAGAAAATTAGCAGCCCTTGAGGCCGAGGCCGCAAAACAAGACCCGGTTTCTGAAGAACTACAGGACAAGGTTGATGCTGCTAAAACGGCGGTGAACGCTGCGCAGGCTAACCTCACCCAGGCCACAACCGCCTATAACAACTTTGCTAATAAGACGTTGAATCCTGCAATCGCTGCGGAGAAAAGCTCCCGATCGGCATTAGATGCGACGCAGGCTAAGTCGCAGAAGATGGTTGAGTCGTTCAACCCGCAGCAGCAAAGCACCATTGAACAGCGGCGTAAGGAGGCTGACGCAGAGTCTAAAACCCTGACATTCCTCATGGCCCTGATGGCGCAGCTGATTAACAAAAGTTCCAGTGACGATCTTCAGGCGTCGGCGGAGCTGAAGCAGAAATTGGCGGAAGCAGCGGCTAAGGACGCGGAGAAAAAGGCCAAGGAATACGAAGAGGAAGTGCGTAAAGCTGAAGAAATGCAGAAGACGATGGGCTGCATTGGCAAGGTTTTGGGCTGGATTGTTACGGCCGTCAGCTTTGCCGCTGCGGCATTCACCGGTGGCGCTTCTTTGGCACTGGCGGCCGTTGGGCTAGCGCTGGCGATTGGTGACGAGATAAGCCAGGCCGTGACCGGCCGTTCGTTTATGGCCGACGCGATGCAGCCGCTGATGGATGCGATCGTGAAACCGCTGATGGAGATGATGGGCAAAATATTCTCAGCCATTCTTCAATCCTTCGGCGTCGATAAAGACACGGCAGATATGGTGGGACAAATCCTGGGCGCGATCGCGGCGGCGGCGGTACTTGTCGCCGGTGTAATGGTGGCGGGTAGCGTGATGAGCAAAGTTTTTGGCACGGTGATGAAAAAGATTGGTGTCGACGTGGCAGAAGAAGCCAGCAAGACCATGGCCAAAAATGTTGCTGTTGAAGTGGAAAAAGAGGTCGTTAAAGACGTCACCAAAAACGTGGTGCGCACCGCGGTGAAGGAAGTTGCGGAAGAGGTAGCGCAAGAAGTGGCTGAAAAAGCCACAAAATCTACCATGCAAAAATTGATGGACAGTGCCATCGGCCAGGTTATTAAGCGGCTAAGCAAAGGTTTTGGCCGTTCATTGGGTGCAGACGAGTTGCAAATGGCCAAGGTTTCTAATTACAGCCAGAAGGCTGTGGTGGGTCTGAGCATGGTCAATACCTCAAGCCAGGCGGCTGTCGGGATTGTTGCGGCCAGTATGCTGCTGGAAGCGTCGAAGATCAGAGCTGAAATGATGAAGGACGCAGCGCTTCAGGATTTGCTTAACGAAATGATGAATCGCGCCATCGATAGCTTTACCCATCGAATGGAATCGGTCAGTGAGATTGTGCGCAATATCTCAACGGTTGCGGAAAACCAGGCGCAGGCCGGTAAATATATTACTAAACAGATGAGTGCAGTTGCCGGATAAACGGCGGGACTATTTTTTACCCGCAATAATATAAAGGAGTTTTATCAATTATGTCCGATCCAATTATTGGTGCTGGTGCGTCCGAGCGTTATTTACGCGTGCAGGACGTTCAGACCGAAACAAAAACTGTTGTTATTCAGGAAGAGAAAAGAAATGTCCAGGACATGTCCGATCTCGCAAAAAAAGAGGGCATGCTGTCGTTGATGATGGAAAAGCAGAGTCTGCGTACCGATATGACTCAGGCATCATCTGCGGCACAGAAACGCAAAGGGGGAGATATTGAAACTGATACCCCGGCTAAAACTGTGAAATTATCCGTCGCAGGGGAAGGGGATGCAAATAAAGCAGAGCGCCTGGCAGCCTCAGTGCCTGGCGTATTAACTTCACAGATCAATATTACGCAGCCAAATAATAAATCGGCAGATATCGGGAAAAGTGACAGTCAGTCATCCGTGAGCAACGCTTCGTCTTCCGCTGGTCAAGCTCGTTCGCAGCCCGCTGTGGAAGGCGGCACTGATATCACCGCCACAGATGCCACGGGCCCACGGTTCATCAACGTTGTGGGTTCCATGAAGCAGCTCGAGGTGAGCAATACCATCACCACCGTAATGTTAAATGCTGAACGAGATGCCAACAAAGCGGCGGCGGCGGCAACAAACCGCAGCGTAGATGCGGCGGCTCGCGCAGGTAATAAAACCATTGAGGCTGCTCGACAGAATCTCAACGGGGCGATCACCTCCGGCGCGCTGGGTATTGCAGGACAGGGAGCAACGACCGCGACCCAGATGAAGGCGCTAAATAAAGAAGGCACTTCCATCACCAAGAATCTGAAACCGGCCCGCAACCTTGAGCTTGGCGTTCGCGAGCATCAGACCGCGATTAAGAGTGGCAAGGACACCATGGTTCATCAGAACAAAAAGCTGTCCGGCGATGTTGAGGCCACCATGACACATCCGCAGGCTGCTGATATGCACGCCAGCGCGCTTAAGCGCGATACCCACAATTCGGTACAGCTCGCGACGCAGAAGAGCCGTGTTACCGCCGAGTACGCCAACCAGGGTATTCGTTCCGGGCAGGGGGCTGTTGAAGGGGCATTTGGCGTATCAGCCGCTGAGAAGCAGAAAGAGGCAGAGCTGGCCCGCGCCGACCGCGATGTTAACAGCGAACTGGCCAATACCCAAAGTCAAACGGCCAAGAAGGCCGCTGAGACCAATGCGGCCATCAGAAGTATGACCGACACCATACTCAACGCTAATAACAGCGCAGTATCTTCCATCGCGGAACGTACACGCTAAATCTGAAGAATAAGCAACGTATGCAGGGATACCCTGCATACGTTGCTCAAAAGGAATATCGCCATGCTTAACGTAAATAATGCTGTACCCAACCCCGTTAGTTATTATTCCTCTGATACCAACGCTACCCAGGCTGCGCCGATGGCTGAAACCCACGCAGGTTCAACTTCGGAACTGACTACGAAACTAATAAAAGAGCTTATTGCTCAGTTGGATACCCCTAATAAGGCGGATAAGTTTGATGAAATTAGGGCACTACTTGGTCAGTATGGTTTGGATACCAGCGGCGAAGATTTTAACAACAGCAAACTGCTTGCCGCATTAGAGTGTCTCAAAACGGCCAATGACGGCGCGCAACCGTCGGATGACGTTGCTGAGATGGTCGCCAATCAGGAACAGCGTGTAAAGAGTAGCGCTCAGGCGTTATCGGATATCCAACGCGAGATCGTAACAAATCGTACTAAGGCGAACTATTCGTTAAGCCAGTTTTCGGCTGAGAAACAAAGAGCGGCGCAGGAACCTGCATCGGAGCCAAAGAGCGGTGATGACGAAATTTCCACCCACACCAGCTATGCCGAGCTGTGGGCCAGAATGGCCCTCGCCATTAAAGAAATCAAAGGCGATTACGTAGATTTCTATGCCGATTTGATGCAGAAGTATACGGAAATGTACGAAGCTTATAATACGCACGTGCAGGGAGCGGCATCCAAAGCCGTTTCCACAGGTGATGACGGTAATAATGTTAAGTTCGATACATCCGTCATGAAAAAAGGGTATGACGACTTCAGGAATGAAGTTAACGGTATCGACCTGGGCAGTGTAAAAAACTGGGATAAAATGACGCCGGAAGAGCGTAAAAGTATGGAAACCACGCTTGCGCCTGCCTTTAAAGTAAACGGTAGCGGTAAAATCGAATTCAACCTCGATCAGTACAGCGATGCACCTAATTATCCATCAGGTATTAGCGGTGGCAAAGTTTCTACGGCCAGCTACCAGGCGTGGCTTGCCTCCTTTAATGCAGGCGGCAGCGCCCTGCAAAGTAATATGCAGGCTTTTGCCCAACGTTATAGCCAGGCAAACAGCACCTTCGATAATTTAAATAAAGTATTGAGTGGTGCGATCGCGTCCCTTGCGGAAAGTGCAAAAGACGTTCTTAAAGCCTTAGGTTAAAAATTTGCTGGGTGGGTTATATGAACAGCATCTACAGGTTCGCATCGCAAGAAAGTTTAAGACAAGATATTTATCTGACTCAGGGAGTAAATGAAACCTATGGTGCATTCGCCTGCCGCGTTTCGGGTTTGCAGGTGAAATTTGCGGAACCAGACACTTTTTTAAGACGTATGAACAGTGGGTCGTCTAACAGCTCGCAGGGGAGTTTTAAAGAACATTTTGGCTATGCTTCTGCATCAGAAGAGCATCATTCATTGCCAGGTGAAGGGGTTTGCGCCGCACAACGTTATTATTTTCATATGCGAGCAGATACCCTAAATCAAGCTACTTCGCACAATAATGACCGTGCCGATCAAGCTTTAATCGCGCAGCCTGAAATATCCAGTCGCTATCGAGAAACGAGTGATAAGCCAAAAAAAACGGTCTTTCAGCGGCTGTTAAATTTCCTAACCCGGTGCTTTATGCCCTGCATCAAAGTCAAAACATAGGACAGTTGAGGAGTTATTATTATGCCTGGATCTATTAATGGTGCAGTCAGACAGGATATTCAATCTATCTATGCCAGAGGCATGGATAGCTCTGCATGCGCGACCGAGAGACCCGCTTTTATCAATCTGATTACAGAAGGTAGAAACGATCCGATAGCCCTATTTAGACAACAGCCGCATCAGACCGTTAATGCAAAACAGCTTGTTTGTCATGAGGCGCAAAAAAATCTCCCAGCCGATTTTCTTCAAAAAGAATTAAGCCCTGAAGGAAATAAGATCAGGACGCTTATCGGTGTTATCTATAAGGATGTGCAAGATAGCGGTAATCCAGAAGATCTAGCCAAGCTTGATAAAGTTTGTAAGAAACTTGCCGAAGCTAACGGCAATGAAAATAAAGAGCAGAAGGTAGCAAAAGAACTCTCAGGCCTGGTTTCAAAATACAGCGCGGGCGCTTTTGAGAAGGTGATCAACAAGTATATTGAACACTGTATGGAAGCCTGGGAAGATCATCACCAGGCGAAGTCAGTGGATACTCACGACAAGGCCATCTTCAAGCAATGTCTGGATGTTTGCAAATCTACCCTGAAGCACGACGTAGAAGGTCTGACACAGCCCAATCAGCCATGGGAAACGATGGCCCAGAAGCTGAACTTTTTCGTCAATGACTGTGCCGCTATTTCGAAAACGCTGACATTTTATGATGCGGAACCGGTGACCCCTGCACCACAAGGCCCGGAGATGCTGAATCCTAACCCCGACGGTGGTGCAGATAACCAAAGAGTATTTATTCCAACCGGGCCAGGGCAGGGCGGCATTACTCTGAATATCACCAGCCAAGGGGGGAGTGTTGGCGATATTACCCATTCAGTTGGTGCGGCGAATACTTCGCCTGCGGACTCTAACTCTACGATTGTTAAGCACATTCTGGATTCAGGGCTTACCAATATTGAAAAGGTGGGTCTCATCAAAGACCTGTTTAATGCTGGCATTGGAGGCGGTAGCAACTTCCTTGGAAATCTGGCTGGCGTAAAGGGCTACAAGCAAGAGCTGGCTGTCGACACTCCGCAGCAAAACGTTGCCAGGCGGGAAATTGAAACCCAGACACCAAAGCCTGAATTAAAGAGCATCGCTACTCAAACTGAGGGGGCGACTGAAACGGAAACTGTTCACGATTCGAGCCTTGACCCTGAGCCCAAAGTTCAGCAACAGCCAACCATTGTGGTTGAACAAAACATGCTGAAGACGGCGTTCGATGGCGAGGCGTCCAAAACGCAGAATGCGCAAAATTTGGAAGCGGACAACGTCGATGGCGTCGTACTGCGCGAGAAAAAGGAGCCGTCCGGCCGCACCTCTTTATCAAACGGTGATTTTATTTACACCACCTCGCGCAACATTGATCCTTTGAATCGCAGATCTTCAACGCCGACGCATTTTATCCCTCCTGGGCCAGAGACTAAACCTGAGCGGGCAAGCGGAAAAGTCGTGACGCTGGCGGATAAGTTTGAAGCTTTGAAGCAAAGGGCTCCTTCAGCCTTCGCTCACCTGGAAAAAAACGGTGCCTTGGCTTCTGAAGGGGAAAAGGCAAAACCAACCGTGGAGCATAATGTTGAGAAGAACTTAACGGATAGCCTGATAAGGCCTGAACCTGAACCCCCACTAAATCCTCAGGTGCAGAGTGACGGTTCGGCAGCGAACAGGGCACCCGCAAATGTCAAAACTGCCAATCCAGGCATGGATTCGACTGATAACGGAATGCTTCGCAAGGATGGTGAAGAGGTTAGCCGTAAATCTGCAGCTGATGGTTTCCAGCCAACGCGAATTAATGCTGCGGCCGTAAATATGCCCGGGAATAGGTCTGGCAACGACCAGGTTTACACAACGGTACGCACTGTGAATTCCTGGAACAGGGAGTCGAAGCCGGTGAGTTTCGTTCCTAAGGGTTCCCAATCTGACTCAGCTGAACTGGATGCGGTGCTGTCGAGGTTAAAGCCACGAGATCAATCTAAATTCGGGGCTCTGGAAAATAAGAGTGTTGAGCAGGACAAAGAAAAACTTCCTTTTCAGGAAAAGTTAGCTGAGTTCATACGCCGACGCGAGCAATAGGTTATTCACTATGAATGAATCAGTGATTGATAAAACGGTAGCTTCGCTGGTGGCTAATCTCATTTATCAGGTAAACGGCGTTCTACCAAAAAATATTAACCTGAAGGATAGTTTAATTACTGACCTGGCAATGGACTCCGTTGAGCTTATAGACCTCCTTATGCGGCTCGAAGAAATAGGCGTAACGATACCAGAGTCCGATATCAGTAGCAGCCTGACCGTTGCGGATATTATCCAGCGCGTGCAGGAAAGTGCATAACGCAGTTCGTTCAATGTCGCCTGAACATAGGGAGGGCGACAGTAAATTAATAAGGAAACTATGTAATGATTACAATGCCGATTCCGCCTGCTGAACTGTACCAGGCGATGGCAAGCGCCAGCGCCAAAGCCGCCACGGCCGCAGGGAATGCCATGAATAGCGTCCAGCAGGGATTTCTTTCTTGCGTGACAAAAGTATACAACTCACTGGTAACGATGAAAGACGCGGTCGTTGCAGGTTTCCATCGCCTTAGTGAGAGGATGAGTCCCTCGGCTGCTGAAGCTCCTGCGTCAACGCCGCCTGTGACTACGCTTAATCCTATCTCGGGAGCCGACACGAGGATATTCTGTCAGGAGTTAATACGGAAAATGGAAGCTGACCCTAGCTCTATAAATGGTATGTTCCGACAGAGTCCAACGATCAAATTTAGCGAATTTAATCAACGCTTGACCGACCAGACTGCATTTCTGGATGCGATCAAAACTAATGAAATTAATAATGTTGAAGCAAGTTTTTTGATAAAAAAATGGATGGGGGAAACGCTGGCGGAAAATAAATTTTCCCCAGAAGAGCGCAGAGCGCTGGTGGCCAATAAAGACAATAAAGCAGAAGTAAATAAAATTTTTGAAAATAAATTCAATTCATCTGATGCTAACGCACGTGAGAATAAAGATAAATTTATTTCGCTACTTTCTGCCATGCGTTCATATAAAGAAATATCTCTAGCAAACATCAATATGGAGAGCCGTCAACACGACCCTAGCGTTGTTGGGATTATGGGTATCGCACAAACATTTGATTTGGATGTAAATCTAATGCTTGCCACAACCCCAGCAGAGATAGCGATGCGTAACAAAGAAAAAGATGAGGCATTGACAGCATTTACGGCCCTGTTGGACCATTGCCCTCCGGGCGTGCCGCCAAAACCGGTCTTTATGCGCTCCTGCTAACCTCCCCGCTTTGTCAGCATACTCAAGGCCTGCTTAGCAGGCCTTTAACTAAATATTTCAGCTAGAAATCGGATGGTGTTGTGCAGATTTATTCCTACGATAATTATTTTATTCTTGGCGTACGTTCATTAATCGAAAAGCTTAATATTAGTGATACCTCCGGAATGATAGTTTTTGATGCGGGCAGCGAGTACGTCTATATTTTCCATGGTGATAAATTACGCCATGCAGATATCAATGATTCATTCAGCGCACTGGTATATTGCAGCCATGCCTTTTTAGGTAAAAATGCCACTCTCAAAGCATATGCTAGTCGCCTTCAAACGAGTCTTGAAAAGGACTTAGATGACGAGACAATGGCCATTTTGACCTGCAGAGAAGAGATGGTAATTAAGGAATTATACAAAGTCCCTAACCGTAAGCATCTTGCCCAGATGTTTAGCATCAGCGAAAAGACCGTTAGCTCGCATACGATAAGAGGGTTACATAAGCTAGGAGTGAAAAATACCAACACGCTACACTGTATTCTTCAAGCCTGGGAGACTGTATTACCGGCAATTCTTCCGGACACGTAATTGTAAAATCCGCCGCATTTATAAAAGAATCCACGCCGGTTCGTGGATTCTTGCATGATGTTAAGGTTTAGTTTGACGTTTAACCGTGATTTGAGTTAACCATTCTTAATTTTATTTAATATATCATTTTGTGCTCATGGTTGTACTCATTACGAGTTGGCTTGTATTCTCAGAGGAAATTCATGGTGTAGCTGTCGGTGTATAATATATTTCTTAGCCTCCTCATTGTTACGGTAAGACATCAATAGCACAAAAAAATAGTTTTCCTGGCTACTTAATCTGCCAGTGCTCAACATCCGGCGGACATTTTCCTTAGCGCTTAAGTTGAGCAAGCGGCCTCCCGTATGTTGGGGTCTTACCGGTATTAATCAGCCGAGGAATGTGCCAGTGCATCTTATTATTCAGAAGTTTTCCCATAAAGCGGTATACGGCTTTACTGCTGGTTAAAAAGTCTTCAGGAATCCATCGACATCACTTCCAGTTCCGGCATGCAAATATTTCATCTGTTTGGTGCACTGGCGGAATTTGAACGTAACTTGACGTCGGAAAGAACTCCCGCCGGGCTTCAGGCTGCCCGGGCAAGAGAGCGTAAAGGTTGGCGGCCAAAGGTGCTGAATAAGGGTTAACAGGCGTTGGCCGTTCGGTTGTATGATGAAAAAAATACTGTCTCACAGATATGTGAAGTCATGGGGGGGGGCAAAATCCACCCTCTATAGATATATTGACGCTGCAAGGAATAATTTTTTTTCATGATTATGCCATCATTTTATTTTGAAGGCGCTTATGGGTGAAAATATGAGGATTTTCTTGAGTATAATTTAAAGTCCTGCTTTTGATAGTATTTTAAGATTTATCTTTCTTGTGGGGCTATCTTTCCCAAGAATATCATCCAATTTTACAATGCATGAATGATATTCATTCTTAATTTCATTTGGAATGTATCTAAACCCACCTTTAAGATAGTCAGAGATTATGTTTTTTTTCACTTCATGATCAATAGATTCTAATGTATCATGCTTAAATACAAGTCCGAAATCTATGGGTTCCACGCTGCCTTCTGGAGTTTTCAAAAAGTTAGATGGTTTTGCATCACCCATAAAAAAACCATTTTTAAATAGGTCGTTAACTCCTATTAGTGTGTCTTTGAAATTTGGAGTCTTGCCGTTGATGAATGGCATTTTAATACATTTTTCTACTATAGTGGGTGGTTTTTTAAAACTCTGTATTTTTATATGATATTCATTGCACATATTTGCTTCATGCAAAATTTCATTTAGTGTTAAATTTTTCGTTTTCTTTAGAATAGATTCACCATCTTTATATACAGTTCCTCTTGATCCCTTACCCAATAATTGTTTCTCCTCATCAGGGTTGTAATTTGTTTTTAACAGTTTTTTAGCATTAACTTCCCACGAGTGAATTCGAGAGTTGATAAATGAATCATCTTTGAAGGATTTAATGGTTTTTATTTCTTTGATTAATTTTGAAACCTTTCCATAATTCACATTAGTACTACAAGGGGTGCCTCTGATTATAAATTCAGCCTCTCCATTTTTGAATTCATACTGAGTATTTGCTATGCTCACTAATTTTTCCAACGACTTACTAGATAGCGATGTATTATTTGTTTTTTTATTAATGGCGCTTTGTAAATTATCAGAGTGAATATTTATTTTTACTTTAAAAAAACTAATCATATTAAAATTACCTCAATATAGGTTTAGTGAATGGGAAGAGTGTTAGCTTCCTTCTATGATAATGGTTTTTTCGTAGATTTCTTTCAAAAAAGAGGAATTTGAAGTGCGGGCACAGCTGTGATCCCAATCACTCCCAGTTGATACTGTAATTTTTGCAGTGACTGCGAAACCCGCTGTCGCGGACCAGCAAAAGGGTGCAAAGATTCGGCAAATATTTTGCGTGAACAGAATAGATTTCGGCAGTACCAGTGGTGAACTAAACCTCTGTAATTAAAGACCAGATAAGACCGGAAATCTTCCTCGCAGTGAAACAAATAAGCAGGATGTTGACTGCAAAATTAATTTTTCCATTGTTACCCCAAACCTATCCAGCACCACAACCGAAGCCAGCTATTAGGTTGATTGCGGAATATTTCATCAGCAAGCTGTTCTTTGGTTTTTAAATCCATCGCTTGGACGGCGCTTACTGCTTTGGGAAGGATTCGACTGGATATTGGGCTCATTTGTTTGAGTCAGTCTATTTTTCAATTATTTTCGGCAGTTTGCAAAAATTAAGGGATGTGGCAAAGCTCAGCCCGTTATGGGCTGAGCTTTTTATGCTGTTGTAGTTACACTTTCCAGGTTTTCGATGTAGTCAGCGTACCACTGCATCATTTCCCGCCTCCCATTAATATATTGTGCATGGTTGTACGTTCCGTGAATTGAGTTCTTATCTACGTGAGCTAGTTGCATTTCGAACCACGCCGAGTTGAATCCCTGCTCATACAAAATAGTACTCATGGTGTGGCCCAGTCGCTCTCTTATCGTAGCCAACTCTCTTTAGAACCATATTAATGCTAGCTGCACTCATCGCTTTGTTAACATCGTTTCGTCCAGCAAAAATAAGCTGGTAGGTTCCAGTTAGTTCTTCCAATTGACGAAGGGCGCTCAAGGATTGAGTCGATAATGGGACAATGTGAGGACGTTTCATTTTCATTCTGGTTTTGGGCATTTCCCAGATACGATTATCGAAGTCTATTTCACTCCATTCAGCCAGACGTAATTCTACTGTTCTCAAACCTGTCAGCATGAGCAACCGGGTTGCGAGAAGGGTGATAAGACTTCCAGATTAACTTGATAGCTTGTGCAAAAACTTAGGCAGCTCAGCGGCGGTAAGAAAGGGGTAGTGCTGTTTATCATAGCCTTGCAAAGCGCTACCAAGATCAGCTGCTGGGTTGTGTTCGGCACGACCTGTCACAATCTCGTATCGAAAAACCTCACTACAACGCTGGCGTACTTTGCTGGCGAGCTCAGGCGCTCCTCGCTTTTCCATTCGTTGCCGGGATCCTTATCATTCGCCAATACCTTTCTTGCCTCATCTCGTTTAGTGCGAGCTTCTGCAAGTGATATGTCGTGATAGATCCCAAATGACAACTTTTTCTCTTTTCCCGCGAATCGATATGTCATCCGCCAGTACTTTGAACCGTTAGGGTTGACCTGGAGATATAACCCACCGCCATCAGCGAGTTTAAAGACTTTTTCCCTGGGTTTGACTGTATCTACCTGACTTGCATTAAGGGGCATTAGGGGCCTCATTTTTCGTTGAACAGAATAAGTCCCCTATAAGGCCCCCATAGACGTATTGATTTACGTTGAAATGGGTAGATGCCAGTTGACATAGAATTGTCGACATTGGAGGTTTCGTGCTGATTACAAGGGGGTTTTATTGATTTCGATAGACTTCAGATGAGGTATGTATGGTGTCCCCTACAGGAATCGAACCTGTAACTAGCCCTTAGGAGGGGCTTGTTATATCCGTTTAACTAAGGAGACACGGGCGCCTGTGGAAAGCGCCCGCGTAGTATACTCGTTTTTCTCGCAATAATAAGGCGTCAGGGGTCTGTTTGGTCGTTTAGTCGCCAGTCAGGGTTTTGACGCTTCTTTCTTCGCCGCTTCCATTTCCTCTTTCTTCGCTTTGGCTTTCTTCTGATTACTCATGTCGTTACGGATTTGCGCGTGGCTGATCAGTGCGAAGATAAAGGTGCCGCCAAAGATGTTTCCGGCAAGCGTCGGCAGCGCGAATGGCCAGATAAATTCGTACCAGGGAATGGCGCCCGAGAACACCAGATACAGCACTTCTACCGATCCGACCACGATGTGCGTCAGGTCGCCAATTGCCACCATGTAGGTCATCAGCATAATCACCCATAATTTGGCAGTGCCTGCGGACGGGATCATCCAGACCATGGTGGCAATCAGCCAGCCGGACACCATGCCGCCGACGAACATGCCCTCGGGGTCTTTTTCCATAATCTCCAGACTGATGGTGCGAAAAGCCTCGTCCGTGGCGGAATCGAAGAACGGCACCAGATGAAACACCAGTGCGGCCAGTCCGCCGCCGATGACGTTACCGGCCAGCACGATGCCCCACAACCGCAACAGCAGCAGAATGTTTTTGCCCGTCGTTTTTTGCATGACGGGCAATACGGCGGTGACCGTGTTCTCGGTAAATAACTGCTGGCGCGCCATGATGACAATTATGAACCCGACGGTATAACCGATATTTTCGATAAAGAAACGTTCGGGGCTGTCGGGCAGGCGGGCGTGAAGAATGCCTTTAGCCATCAGCGAGGCGCTGATGGAAAGCCCGGCGGCAATCGCCGACCACAGCAATGCCTGTCCGTCGCGCTCAAGTTCTTTCTCACCCTCCATGCGGATGACTTCATGCACAGCAGCCGCTTTCGACGGTAAATTCTCTTCTCCGGTTTCGATCTCTTTGCCCTGAGAATGTTCGTCGCTGTCGACATCTTTGTGGTCAGGGTGTTGTTTCTCGGCGGTCATGGTAATTCCCCAAAAGTACGTCAAAGTGGTTTTCAATGTGTTCCGAGATAAGCATAGGCGAGGCTGCGAGATTATGAAGAGATATACAGAAAAGTTACAAACCATTAACCCATGAACCTTATGGGACATTTTGCGGATTGTTTGCTGGATTTCAGGGTTTTCAACCCTGTAAACTGTGGCCCCCTAAGCTGCGTCGCGCCTGACGCCTGTGATATGATGCGCGCTTGTGAAAAATAAGAGACATCACCATGTTTGAAGCCCTTAACCTGAGCTGTGTACGCGATGAGCGAACCTTGTTTAGCGGCTTAAGTTTCACGATCGAACCGGGTGAAATGGTGCAAATCGAAGGCCGCAACGGCGCCGGTAAAACCAGTTTACTGCGAATTCTTGCCGGATTGTCTTCTCCGGAGGCCGGTGAGGTCCGCTGGCAGGGCGTGAATACCCGCCGCCAGCGCGATGTTTTCCATCAGCAACTGTTGTATCTCGGTCATCAGCCTGGCGTTAAGTCAGTGCTTACTGCGTATGAAAACCTTGCCTTCTATCAGTCCGTGAACGGAACTGCCAGCGCTGATGCTATTTATCAGGCGTTAGAAAATGTCGGCCTGCTGGGTTATGAAGATGTCACGGTGGCGCAGATGTCCGCCGGGCAGCAACGGCGTGTGGCGCTGGCGCGTTTGTGGCTGAGTGACGCACCGCTGTGGATCCTCGATGAACCGCTGACCGCCATTGATAAACAGGGCGTGTCCACGCTGATTGAACTGTTTGAACAACACGCGCAGCGGGGCGGAATGGTATTGCTGACCACGCATCAGGATTTACAGGGCGTTAACCGCGATGTGCGAAAAATTCGTCTGACCAGCGCTGAGCTGGCGTGACGCGAAAGGAAAATAAACAGAATGTTTACTAAGGTTCTGCGCCGCGAGCTGAAAATTGCCTTTCGCAAAAGTGCCGAAATCATTAACCCGCTGTGGTTCTTCCTGATTGTCATTACGCTGTTCCCGCTGGGGATTGGTCCTGAGCCGAAACTGCTGGCGCGGATTGCACCCGGTATCGTCTGGGTCGCGGCGCTGCTTTCTTCTTTGCTGGCGCTGGAAAGGTTGTTCCGTGATGACTATCTCGATGGCACGCTTGAGCAGCTGTTGTTATTGCCATCGCCGCTGGCGCTCACGGTTCTGGGGAAAGTATGTGCTCACTGGGTGGTAACCGGTTTGCCATTGCTGATCCTTTCCCCGCTGATTGCCTTGCTGCTTTCTCTGGATTTTGAAACCTGGAAAGCCGTCGCGCTGACGATTTTACTGGGGACGCCGACGCTGAGTTTTATCGGTGCGATTGGCGTGGCGCTGACCGTCGGACTGCGCAAGGGCGGCGTTCTGCTGAGTTTGCTGGTGCTGCCGTTGTATATTCCGGTGCTGATTTTTGCCACCGGCGCGATTGATGCGGCGTCGATGTCGATGCCCATCAGCGGTTATCTGGCGATCCTTGGCGCGATGCTGGCGGGCAGTGCCACTCTGACTCCTTTTGCCACAGCCGTCGCCTTGCGAGTCAGCGTTCATTAACCCGTCATACTTCGAGCCGCAGAGGCGTTGGCTGCTCTTCGCCACCCGAATCACTTACTCGTGTAAGCTCATCGGGATGGCGTCGTTTGCCGCCTTCCTGCAACTCGAAGTATTTAGGGTTAACTTTTACGCTGGCCTTAACACAGAATTTTTTTACGTGTCGTTACAATAGAGAAGAAAAATCGCAACCTTTGACTAACATCACACTTCTCTATAGTGAACAATAGAGACGCCGATAATAACTGCGGATGATTTTTAACTGACCGCATAAGAGCCCGGTGAGGCTCCACGGCATCACACAGTGACATTTTATAGTGAGCAACGATAACAATGTGGAAATGGTTACATCAACTCGCAAGGCCTGAACGGCTTTACCACGTCTGTGGCCGGTTCATTCCCTGGCTCGGAATTTTGGGTATTGCCTGCCTGCTGATTGGCTGGGTGTGGGGCTTTGGTTATGCACCGCCAGATTACCAGCAAGGGAACAGTTACCGGATTATGTATATCCATGTTCCGGCGGCGATCTGGTCGATGGGCATTTACAGTTCGATGGCGATTGCGGCCTTTATCGGGCTGGTGTGGCAGATGAAAATGTCCGACATGGTGGTATCCGCGATGGCACCCGTTGGCGCTGTTTTCACGTTTATCGCACTGGTCACCGGCTCCGCATGGGGCAAACCGATGTGGGGCACCTGGTGGGTGTGGGATGCACGCCTGACGTCCGAACTGGTGTTACTGTTCCTCTATCTTGGCGTGATTGCGTTGTATAACGCCTTCGACGACCGCCGTCTGGCTGGCCGTGCCGCCGGTATTCTGGTTCTGGTCGGCGTGGTGAACATTCCCATCATCCATTACTCCGTACAGTGGTGGAACACGCTGCATCAGGGCTCGACCAACATGCAGCAGACCATCGACCCGAGTATGCGTTATCCGCTGCGCTGGGCGATTTTCGGTTATCTCTTCTTCTTTATTACCCTGACGCTGATGCGTTTACGTAACCTGATTTTGGTTCAGGAGCGTCTGCGTCCGTGGGTGGCCGGTCTTGTGAATAAGGAGCGCCGCGGATGAGCCCTGCATTCTCCAGCTGGCATGATTTCTTTGCGATGGGCGGCTATGCATTTTATGTGTGGCTGTCGGTCGCGGCGACGCTGATTTCCCTGATTGCGCTGGTGGCGCATACCTTTATTCAGCGCCGTCAGATCCTCGATGAAGTTCGCCGCCGTCAGGCACGCGAAAAACGTATTAGTCAGTCTCAGTCTAAAAAACAGCAAGGCGCGCAGACGTCACCGCTGGAACCGGACACTTCCCCGGAGAAGTTATTGTGAATCCACGTCGTAAAAAGCGTTTGTCGCTGGCGCTGGTGGTGCTGATTGGCCTTGGTCTGAGCATTTCACTGGTGATGTACGCGCTGCGCTCGAATATTGATTTGTTCTATACACCCAGTGAAATTCTGCAAGGTAAAGGCGAAAACCACGAGATGCCGACGGTCGGCCAGCGCCTGCGTATCGGCGGCATGGTGATGCCCGGTTCGGTGAAGCGTGATCCGAAAAGCCTGCAGGTGAGTTTTAAAATTTATGATGCGCGCGGCGCGATTGCCGTGACTTATAACGGCATCCTTCCGGATCTGTTCCGCGAAGGGCAGGGCGTGGTGGCGCAGGGCGTGATGGAGCCGGGAAATGTAGTGAATGCCATTCAGGTTCTGGCAAAACACGACGAAAAATATGTGCCGCCGGAAGTTGCCGACGCCATGAAAGAAAACCACAAAGGGCCAGCTTCGGCTTATGTGGGTAACGATAAAGGAAATGACCGCTCATGATGCCGGAACTGGGAACATTTGCACTCTGTCTGGCGTTAGGTCTGGCGGTGTTACTGAGTATTTACCCGCAATGGGGCGCGGCGCGGCAGGATAACCGGATGATGGCGATGGCGCGTCCGTTGTCTTACGGGATGTTTGCCTGCATCGTGCTGGCGTTTGCCATTCTGGTCCATGCGTTTGTGGTGAATGATTTCACCGTCGCGTATGTCGCCAATAACTCCAATACCCGTCTGCCGGTGTATTACCGCGTGGCGGCGACCTGGGGCGCACACGAAGGTTCACTGCTGCTGTGGGTGTTATTGCTCAGTTGCTGGACGCTCGCCGTGGCATTGTTCAGCCGCCGTATGCCGCAGGATGCAGTGTCGCGCGTGCTGGCAGTGATGGGCATGATCACCGGCGGATTCCTGCTGTTTATTTTGCTGACGTCGAATCCGTTTATCCGCTCGCTGCCGAATTTCCCGGTAGATGGCAGTGATCTGAATCCGGTGTTGCAGGATATCGGGCTGATTTTCCATCCGCCATTGCTGTACATGGGGTACGTCGGTTTCTCAGTGGCGTTCGCGTTTGCCATTGCCTCGCTGATGGCCGGACGTCTGGACACCGCGTGGGCGCGCTGGTCGCGTCCGTGGACACAAGCTGCGTGGGTATTTCTGACCATCGGTATCGTGCTCGGTTCTGCCTGGGCGTATTACGAATTAGGCTGGGGCGGCTGGTGGTTCTGGGATCCGGTTGAGAACGCCTCCTTTATGCCATGGCTCGCCGGGACAGCGCTGATCCACTCGCTGGCCGTGACCGAAAAACGCGGGACGTTCAAAGCCTGGACGGTGCTGCTGGCGATCACCGCCTTCTCACTGTGTCTGCTCGGGACGTTCCTGGTGCGTTCCGGCGTGCTGGTTTCGGTTCACTCGTTTGCCTCAGATCCGGCGCGCGGCATGTTTATTCTCGCGTATCTGGTGATTGTGATCGGCGGCTCGCTGCTGCTGTATGCCTTCAAAGGCAATTCGGTGCGTGCGCCAAGCCGGCACGAATTGCACTCTCGCGAAAGCTATCTGCTGGGTAATAACGTGCTGCTGGTGGCGGCGATGCTGGTGGTATTGCTCGGAACATTGTTGCCGCTTATCCACAAACAGCTCGGACTGGGCAGTATTTCTATCGGCGAACCTTTCTTTAATACGATGTTTACCTGGCTGATGGCTCCGCTGGCATTGCTGCTGGGGATCGGCCCGCTGGTGCGCTGGCGTCGTGATGAGCCCAGCAAACTGTGGCGTCGTCTGGGTGTTGCGCTGGTCGTCACGCTTGTCTTGTCGATTCTTCTGCCGTGGTTGTTGCAGGACAAAATTGTTGGCATGACCGTGGTCGGTCTGCTGATGTCGGTGTGGGTGATTGTGCTCACGCTGATGGAACTGCACGAGCGCGCGACGCACCGTCATTCGTTCTGGCGCGGCCTGACCAAACTTTCCCGCAGCCACTGGGGCATGGTGCTCGGCCATCTCGGCGTAGCGGTGACCGTTATCGGCATCGCCTTTAGCCAGAATTACAGTGTTGAACGTGATGTGCGCATGAAGTCCGGCGATACCGTGGATATTCATGATTATCACTTTATCTTCCGCGACGTTCGCGACATCACCGGCCCGAACTATACCGGCGGTGAGGCGAATATCGATGTGACGCAGAACGGCAAGAAAGTCACCACGCTGCATGCTGAAAAACGCTTCTACAGTGTGGCGCGCAGCATGATGACTGAAGCGGCGATCGACGGCAATCTGGCGCGTGACCTGTATGCAGCGCTGGGTGAGGAGATGGACGACGGCTCGTGGGCAGTGCGTTTGTACTACAAACCGTTTGTCCGCTGGATCTGGCTGGGCGGCCTGTTTATGGCGGCCGGCGGCGTACTGTGTATTCTCGATCCGCGTTATCGCATGAGTAAAAAACTCAAGAAACAAGGTCTGGCGGAGGCTGAAGAAGCATGAACCGTAAACTCCTCTTTATTCCGCTGATCTTGTTCCTGGCGCTGGCTGCGGCTTTTCTGGTGCAACTGACGCGCAATGCCAACGGCGACGATCCGACGCTGCTGGAATCTGCGCTGATCGGCAAACCGGTGCCGGTGTTCAAACTGGAATCACTGGCGCAGGCCGGTAAAACCTACGATCAGTCGGTATTGCGCGACGGCAAACCCATGTTGCTCAACGTCTGGGCGACCTGGTGCCCGACCTGCCGCGCCGAGCATGATTATCTGAATACGCTGGCGGCGAAAGGTGTACGCGTGGTTGGCCTGAACTACAAAGACGACCGGCAGAAAGCGGTCAGCTGGCTCAATACACTGGGCAATCCTTACATGCTGAGTCTGTACGACGGCGACGGTATGTTAGGACTCGACCTCGGTGTGTATGGTGCGCCGGAAACCTTCCTGATCGACGGAAAGGGTATTATTCGTTATCGCCATGCCGGTGATTTGAATGAGAAAGTCTGGCAGAACGAAGTATTGCCGCTGTACAAAAAATACGGAGGCAATGCATGAAGCTGATTTCCTCCTTACCTGCGTTGCTGCTGGGCATGATGCTGAGTATCACCGCCTTTGCGGCCATTGATACTTATCAGTTTTCCTCTCCGGCTCAGGAGCAGGAATACCGTGATATCACAGCGCAGCTGCGCTGTCCGAAATGTCAGAACACCAATATTGCAGCGTCGGATTCTATTATCGCGGCGGATATGCGCACCAAAGTTTTCCAGCTGCTTCAGCAGGGGCAGAACAAAAAGCAAATCGTGGATTACATGGTCGCACGTTACGGCAACTTTGTGACCTACGAACCGCCGGTGACGCCATCCACCTTTATATTGTGGCTCGGGCCGGTGCTGGTGGTCATTATCGGCGCAGCCATGATTTTTATGCGTTCCCGCCGGGGCGAAGTGCGTTTGCAAAATACGACCGAAGAAATGTCAGAACAAGAGAGACAGCGCCTGGCGCAGTTACTTAAAGACAGCGACAGGAAAGGATCATGAGTATTTTTTGGCTGTGCATTGTAGTGATGCTGGTTGTTGCACTGGCGCTGTTAATTGTGCCGGTTATTCGCGGCGACCGCGCGGAACACACGTCCCGCGATGCGCTGAATAAAGCGTTTTATCATCACCGTCTGACTGAGCTGGAAGAAGACGAAGCGCAGGGCGTGGTAGACGAGCGTCCGGCGCATATTCAGGAATTGCAGGAAAACTTACTGACCGATATTCCGGCGGGTCAGGCGCCTGCGGCCATTCAGCCGATTGGCCGCTGGACGCTGGTGCCCGGCGCTATCCTGCTGGTGATCATCACGCTGGGTTTATATCTCTATGCCGGAGGTCTGGGCCAGGTGAGTGCGTGGAATCAGGTCATGCAGCACATGCCGGATTTGCGCCATCGTATTGCCGATGATCATGGTGCGCCGCTGACCGCTGCGGATGTGCAGGATTTAGGGCTCGGATTGCGTACCGATTTACAGGCAAATCCGGATAATGTGCAGGACTGGGTGATGCTTGGTCGCGTGGGGATGGCGCTCAATAATGCCGCCACCGCGACACAGGCTTATGCTCATGCGTATCAGCTTGCGCCGAACGACATGTCAGTGAAACTGGGTTATGCCGAAGTGCTGACCCGTTCTTCTGATCCGCAAGATAACCTTACCGGCGGCAATCTTTTACGCAGTATGCTGGAAAAATCTCAGGGTGATCTGCGTGTGTTAAGTCTGCTGGCCTATAATGAATATGAGCAGGGGCATTATCCGCAAGCCATTGGCGCGTGGGAAGTTATGCAGAAAATCCTGCCAGCCGGTGATAAACGCCTTGAGATGGTTAACGCCAGTATTGCGCAGGCAAAACAAAAAGCCGGTCTTGATCAGGTTAAACTGGCGGTAAACGTGACGCTTTCTGCGGATGCGCAGCAGAAACTTCCGCAGTATGGCACGGTCTTTATTTCCGTGACAGATGGCAGCAGTCCGGTGCCGGTTGCGGTGAAAAAGCTGCCGCTGAGCCGCTTCCCGCTGGCGATTACTGTCGATGACAGTAACGCAATGATGCCGGAACGCTTGCTTTCTTCGCTGCATCAATTAAAAGTACGCGTTCGTATTTCACAGAATGGTCTGGCAACGCCAGCCTCAGGTGACTGGTACGGCGACAGTCCGCTGACTGATTTTTCCGGCAACGGTCAGGTCAGCATTGAGATTAATCAGCAGGTTCCTTAATCAGGAACCGACGATCAAAAACAGGGAGATATCCATGAACTTACGCCTGACTGGGCTGGCGTTTGCGACAGTTTTACTGGTCGGTTGTGCCGGTACATCCGGATCTTCGGACAGCGAACAGCAGGGACGTTCTGATCCGCTCGAAGGTTTCAACCGGGTGATGTTCGACTTCAACTATAACTATATGGATCCTTACCTTGTGCGGCCTGTTGCCGTCGCATGGCGTGATTACGTGCCACAACCGGCGCGTAACGGGACCAGTAACTTCCTCAGCAACCTCGATGAACCCGCCAGCATGGTCAACTCCTTGCTGAAAGGCGATCCGTACCGTGCTGCAATCCACTTCAACCGTTTCTTCCTGAACACGCTTCTGGGGATGGGCGGTCTGATTGACGTGGCCGGTATGGCGAACCCGAAACTGGCACGCGAAGAAGCCCAGGGCTTCGGTAGTACGCTCGGTCATTATGGTGTCGGTTACGGTCCGTACGTGGTTCTGCCTGGTTACGGCAGCGCGACTGTGCGTGACGAAGGTGGCGATCTGGTGGATGATTTGTATCCGATGCTCAGCTATCTGACATTCTGGATGTCAGCCGGTAAATGGGTACTGGAAGGCGTCGAAACCCGTGCAGAACTTCTCGATTCAGATGGTCTGATCCGTAACTCTTCTGATCCGTATCTGTTTATCCGTGAAGCTTACTTCCAGCGTCACGACTTCCTGGCAAGAGGCGGTCAGCTGACGCCACAGGAAAACCCGAATGCGGCATTGATTCAGGGTGACCTGAAAGATATCGACTCGGAATAACGGTTCCGGAGATACAAAAAAAGCGCCTTTGGGCGCTTTTTTCATATCTGACGTAACATTCAGTTCATCAGAAGCTTTGGTTCATCAGAAGCTATAGTTAAAGTTAGCGCCGTACAGCATAGCGGTGCCTTTAGCCTGGAATTCATAGTTCGGCACGCCATCAGCCACTTTCTCGCTGATATTCACCGTCTGGCCATGCATGTAAGACACACCCACATCGACGGATGCATCTTTATTGAAGGCATACGTGGTACCCGCAGAAACCCAGAAGCGGTCCTGATCCGGGATAGAAATGGTGCGGTTATCAGCCGGAACCGGACTGTCATCGAAGGCGATACCGGTACGGAACGTCCAGTTATCATCGTAGTAATACGTGGTACCTAACGCGATGCGATAAGCATCATGGTAGCCTTCTTCTTTCTGGAACAGGGTCTGGCCGTTAGAACCGGTAGCTTTCAGCTCCTGGAACTGGCTCCAGCTGGTGTAAGCCAGGCTGTAGTGAATCGCCCATTTCGGTGCCACTTTGTTATAACCGGACACTTCCCACATTTCTGGCAGGTTCAGGGTCAGGGAACCCGGAACGGTGTGACCGCCTGTGCCGCCTAACGCCTGAGGAATGCCGTTGCGGTACTCGCCGTCAAAGTCGATTTTAACTTCTGAGCGATAAGTAAAGCCGTAACGGTTATTGTCATCGACTTCATAAAGAATACCGGCGTTCCAGCCGTAGCCCCACTCGTCGCCTTTCAGCTTGGCGGCTTCAGTATCTGCTGGCAGTAAGCCGCCGGTTTTAATCGGCACCAGTTCACCGGCAGTACGACGGATTTTTGCTTTCGCGTAGACGGCATCAAAGCCCAAACCGAAGCTGAAATTCTGGTTCAAACGGTAAGCAACACTTAAGTTAGTGTTTATGGTGGTGAGATCTGTTTCACCGCCAATCGGGCCTGCCGGATAGTTATCGCTAAATTCTGTCGCCAGACCGTAGTTAGACGTCGCAGATGCGCCAACCGCCCATTGATCATCCAGCGGCATAATAAAGTGGATATTCGGCACCCACTGATTTGGCGCAATATTATCATCACTGGTGCTGGCACCGGTGACCGGGGATTTCCCCGTCACGCTGACGTCCGGGTCGACATAAATCGCGCCCATAGAAAACGCCGGACGATTAAACATGGTCATGGTTGCCGGGTTACGGCTACCGGATGCGGCGGTGTCAGCAATAGCACCTTCGCCTGAGAATGAACGACCTAAACCCGCAGCAGTATATTCATTTAACTGAAAACCTGCCGCGTATACGTTGGAGGAAACAATTGCCACTGCAGCTGCCAGAGCTGATCTTTTAAACAGGTTTTTCTGGTTCATGACCAAAACCTCAATATTATGTTTTTTATCAAACAATGTTACATCAAGTAACAATGAGCGCGGGATTGTAGGGTTCGTTATCAGTCTGACAAATCAGACCAGTGAGCGAAGTATAGGTCTGACCTGTGGTGTAGTTGCAATAATGTTTCATTGATATTTAAGAAATGATGCAAGAAATTGGATCCACTTAACAAAAAACCAACAATAAAAGTTCAATTAAGAAACGTTAAAGTAAGAACGATGACGTAGTTTTAATCGATTACTTACATATACGTGATCTGGATCACTTCAAAGGCACATAATAAGTAAGTGCTAGTGTGTTGCCAGAACGGTGGCGTAAAATACAGGCTGGAAATAAAACTTTATTCGCAAACAGGCCAGACGGTGGACGTTGCCGTTGATGCCGGGGAGAAAATTATGTCTGACGTAACCATGTCCTCTAAATCCACCCAACCTCTGCACTCCATCAACAAATGCGGCGCAGAAGAAACCGCAGCCTGCTGCTGTGTTGATGTGGGCACCATCATGGATAACACCGATTGCACCGCATCTTACAGCCACGTTTTTGAAAATGAAGCACAGGCTAAAGAAACGCTGGAAGCCCTGACCGAACGCGCACGCGGCGTCGAATCCGAGCCTTGCGAAATCAAGAGCCGTATCGAAAAAGTGGAAGGCGGCGTTGAGCTGAATATCGATTTCACTTTCAGCTGCCAGGCAGAAACCATGATCTTCCAGTTAGCCTTGCGCTGATCCCCGTCATACTTTGAGCCGCAGATGCGTTGGCTGCACTCAGTAACCCGAATCACTGACTTATGTCAGCTCATCGGGATTACTTCGATTGCCGCCTTTCTGAGACTCAAATTATTTAGGGGAAGTTTTAAATTGTAATACCGCTTATATAAGCGGTATTTTTTTGTCCGCTATTTCTGCCCGCTGCCTTTCTTCTCATTCTTATTTCAGAAAAATTTGCTGTTGCTCGCACTTCATTGCCTTTCACTTTGCCAAATGTAAATACATAGTTAAAACTGAGTTATCAGGTCTGACCTCTTAAGACCCTATTTTTTCTCAGGAGCTTGTATGAATAAAGTCATTCCACTGGTGACACGTGAAGGCGATCGCATTGCGATTGTCGATGGTTTGCGTACGCCGTTTGCCAAACAGGCCACCGCCTATCACGGCATTCCCGCCGTAGACCTCGGCAAAATAGTGGTCAGTGAGTTACTGGCGAAAAGTGGGATCGACCCGAAGATCATCGATCAGCTGGTATTCGGGCAAGTCGTGCAGATGCCGGAAGCACCAAATATTGCGCGCGAAATCGTCCTCGGCACCGGCATGAATGTGTCGACTGACGCCTACAGCGTTTCGCGTGCCTGCGCCACCAGTTTTCAGGCGGTCGCCAACGTCGCGGAAAGCATTATGAGCGGCACGATCAGCGTCGGGATTGCAGGCGGAGCCGATTCGTCTTCGGTTCTGCCGATTGGCGTCAGCAAACGTCTCGCCCGCGCCCTGGTGGACGTCAACAAAGCGCGCACGCTGTCGCAGCGTCTGTCCATTTTCAGCAAACTTAAACTGCGCGACCTGATGCCAGTTCCGCCTGCTGTGGCAGAATATTCCACCGGTCTGCGCATGGGCGATACTGCGGAACAGATGGCGAAAAGTCATAATATTTCCCGCGAACAGCAGGATGAACTCGCGCACCGTTCTCACACGCTGGCGGCACAGGCGTGGGAGCAGGGCTATCTGAATTCTCAGGTGATGGCCGCGCAGGTTCCGCCTTACCGTGAAGTGCTGCAAAAAGACAACAATATCCGCCTGAATTCTGAAATCGGGCAATACGCCAAATTGCGTCCGGCGTTTGATCGCAAACACGGCACCGTGACCGCCGCGACCAGTACGCCGCTGACCGACGGCGCGGCCGCGGTACTGATGATGAGCGAATCGCGGGCGCGTGAACTCGGTTTGCAGCCTCTCGGTTATCTGACAAGTTTTGCGTTTGCCGCCATCGACGTGTGGGAAGACATGCTGCTTGGTCCGGCTTATGCCACGCCGCTGGCGCTGGATCGTGCCGGTCTGACGCTCGGTGATCTTGACCTGATTGATATGCACGAAGCATTTGCCGCGCAGACCCTGGCGAATATCAAAATGTTAGCCAGTGATGAATTTGCCCGTGAGAAACTTGGCCGCAGTCAGGCAGTTGGCGAAATAGACTGGGATAAATTTAACGTTCTGGGCGGATCACTGGCTTACGGCCATCCTTTTGCCGCGACTGGCGCACGAATGATCACCCAGACTTTGCATGAATTACGCCGTCGTGGCGGAAAATACGGGCTGACGACGGCCTGTGCCGCCGGTGGCTTAGGCGCAGCAATGATTCTGGAGGCAGCGCAATGAGGGATAATATGGAAAACCCAAACATTCCGGAAATCACTCCGGCAGAACCGGTTTCTGCTTTTTCACTGATGTTCACCGCGGAGCACATCGGGATTATCACCATCGACGTTCCCGGCGAAAAGGTGAATACCTTAAAGGCTGAATTCGCTCAACAAATTTGTACCATTCTGCAAAAAGCCCAGCAATATCCCAGTCTGAAGGGGCTGGTGCTGGTTTCCGGTAAATCCGACTCATTTATTGCCGGTGCGGATATCACCATGATATCGGGTTGTAAGAGCGCCGATGAGGCCAGCAATCTGGCGCGAAAAGGGCAGACGGTGATGTCGCAGATCGCTTCGTTTCCGGTGCCCGTTGTTGCGGCCATCCACGGTGCCTGTCTGGGCGGCGGACTTGAACTGGCGCTGGCGTGTCATTCACGCGTCTGTTCCCTCGATGATAAAACGCAACTCGGCCTCCCGGAAGTGCAGCTTGGCCTGCTGCCGGGCTCCGGCGGCACACAGCGTCTTCCGCGTTTAATCGGTGCGCCGAAAGCACTGGATATGATGCTTACCGGTCGCAGCATTCGCGCGAAACAGGCGCTGAGAATGGGACTGGTGGATGACGCGGTACCTTATTCAATTTTGCTGCAAACGGCACTTGAGCGCGTGGCGAAAGGGCGTCAGTCACGTCCGCCATTGCCGTGGCAGGCGCGGCTGGCCGGTGGCCCGTTGGGCAAAAGTGTGCTGTTCCATTTTGTGCGCAAACAGACCCGTGCCAAAACGCACGGTAATTACCCGGCGACCGAAAAAATTATTGATGTGGTGAAAACCGGTCTCGATCAGGGCAGCGGCAACGGCTATCAGGCTGAAGCGAAATCCTTTGGCGAACTGGTCATGACGCCGGAATCGGCGGCATTGCGCGGCCTGTTTTTCGCATCCACTGCGCTGAAAAAAGAGAAGGGTGGCGATGCCGAACCCTTGCCGGTACGCCATGTGGGCATTCTGGGCGGCGGCCTGATGGGCGGTGGTATCGCCAACGTCACTGCCACCAAAGCCGGACTGCCGGTACGCATCAAAGATATTAATCAGGAAGGCATCCGTCATGCGCTGAAATACAGCTGGGATTTGCTGGAGAAAAAGGTGCGCAGCCGCAGGCTGACCCGTAATGAACAGCAACGCCAGATGATGCTGATTTCCGGCACCACCGATTACAGCGGTTTTGCGCAGATTGATATCGTGGTGGAAGCGGTGTTTGAGGATTTGTCTCTCAAACAGTCGATGGTGGCGGAAATCGAGAATAACGCCGCTCCGCGCACAATATTTGCTTCAAACACATCTTCACTGCCTATCCATAAGATTGCAGAGCAGGCCAGCCGGCCTGAACAGGTGATCGGCCTGCACTATTTTAGTCCGGTGGATAAGATGCCGCTGGTGGAAGTGATACCCCATGCAGGAACCAGTGCGCAGACGATTTCGACCACAGTTTCCCTGGCGAAGAAACAGGGGAAAACAGCGATTGTGGTCGGCGACAGCGCCGGATTCTACGTAAACCGCATTCTGGCGCCGTACATCAATGAAGCTGCCCGCTGTTTGCTGGCGGGCGAACCCGTCGATCACATCGATAAAGCGCTGGTGAATTTTGGTTTTCCGGTCGGCCCGATACAGTTGCTGGATGAAGTCGGTATTGATGTCGGCACTAAAATAGGTCCGATTCTGGTGGATGCATTTGGTGAGCGTTTTGCTGCGCCATCGGGTTTTGATGCTGTGCTGAAAGACGATCGCAAAGGGCGTAAGAACGGCAAAGGTTTCTATCTCTACGGGCAAAAAGGCCGGACGGCGAAGAAGAAACAGGTCGATCCTGCGATTTACCGGCTGCTGAATGTCACGCCGAAAGCGCAGCAGTCGGAAGAAGAGATTGCGCAGCGCTGTGTGATGCTGATGCTTAACGAAGCGGTACGTTGTCTGGATGAACAGGTGATCCGCAGTGCGCGGGATGGTGACCTGGGGGCAGTGTTCGGCATTGGCTTCCCGCCATTCCGTGGTGGTCCGTTCCGTTACATAGACACGCTCGGTGCAGCGAACGTGGTGAAAACGCTGGATCAGCTGGCGCAACGCTATGGCGAGCATTTCCGGCCATGCGAAGGGCTGGTGCGCAGGGCTGAGCAGGGCGAGCCCTGTTTTTTGACAGACGGCCCCGGTGAAAAGGTCAGTAAAGTGTGACAGCTGTCACTGCTTATTACTGAGTTTCGCGGGAATCTGGAATAGATCCTGCTTGTGGCCAGCCGAAGGCCTGCGGGATCTTTTTTATGGTGAGACTGACTTTGTACAGAAACAATCCCAAACGATTGATCTACAACCCAAGTGGTTAAATAATCGCCTGAGCAGTTTACAAGCAGTAAGTGTTGGTGTAAAAAACAGCGTTTTCTTTACGTGAACTTTCAGGCAAAATGCCCGACCGCTGATACTTACCATGCAAAGCATGTGGGCACAGCCGGTTAAGTGGATGTACTGCCTTACAGCTATCTTGTAATGAGAAAGGTCATTTGAAATATGATGAAAAACAGCTGGGCAATGGGTAATACAGCACGCACGGCGTTTCTGTATAGCGCTATTTTTGTTAACAAAAGCGGTGCAATATGCAAGTTGTAATTATGCGTCACGGTGATGCAGTGCTCGAAGCTGCAAGCGACTCAGTTCGCCCGTTAAGCGAATGCGGATGTGACGAATCAGTACATATGGCGGCCTGGCTGAATGGTCGTGGCGTCAAAATTGATCGTGTTCTGGTCAGTCCGTATCTGCGTGCGCAGCAGACGCTTGAAAAAGTTCGCCAGTGTCTGTCTCTGCCTGAAAACGTAGAAATTGATATTCTCAAGGAACTGACGCCGGGCGGTGATCCTGCTCTGGTCGCCAGTGAACTGCAACATCTGGCGCTAACCGGCGTCAGTGCCGTGCTGGTGGTGTCTCACCTGCCGTTGGTCGGTTATCTGGTTGCAGAACTCTGTCCTGGCGTTTGCCCGCCGATGTTCGCCACGTCAGCCATGGCCAGCATCGAGTTAAACGGTGAAACCGGGCAGGGCAGCTTTGACTGGCAGTTCAGCCCATGCCAGGTAATGGCTAAGGTATAATCCCCGTCATACTTCGCATTGCAGATGCGTTGGCTGCGCTCACTTACCCCGGTCACATAGTTATCTATGCTCCCGGGGATGCGTTCACTTGCCGCCTTGCTGCAATCCGAATTATTTAGGGGATCTGTTCTGAGACAGACAGTTCAGCGACAGACAAAAGAAAGGCACAGCTTTGGCTGTGCCTTTCTCGTTTCTGAACGTCGGGATGGGTCAGCTGATTTTGTCGTCCAGTTCCACCAGCACCAGCAGGGCGGCGGTGCCACCAAGTTCTTTCGGCGCCTGGTGGAAGGCTTCGACGTCAGGATGTTGCGCCAGCCATAAAGGCGTTTGTTGTTTGAGAATATGTTTGCCGTGACCGTGCATCACGCAGGCGCAATGGACGTGCTCACGGCGGCAGGCAGCGATCAGCGCACCTAATTCCTGCTTGGCTTCTTTCTGCGTTAAGCCGTGTAAATCAAGAAACAACTCTGGCGAATAATCCCCGCGGCGTAATTTTTTCAACTCAAAATGACTGACGTCTGGCCGGATATGGCGAACCGGACCTTCTTCCTGCAACATCGGCTGGAATTCATCAGAAAAATAATAACTCGCGTCCACCTGCTCCTGAATCAGCTTTTTAGGTGACAGTTCAGCCCCCTTTTTTCGCGGCGGGCGGTGCGTAATTGTATCGTTTTTCAGGCGCTTGACGCCCGGTACAGCCTCGCGGAATAACGCCGTTTCTTCCGGGCTGAGCAGGTGCTTTTTCTTCATCATTTCATCGTCATTTTCGCTCAATCCACACAGTGTACCTTCCGTCGCCCTGCGGTTTAAAGAAAACTCAGGGTTAAATTCTTCGAGACATCGCGCAAGTGCGTTGACTAGCTGCTGATTTGTGGCGGGCTTCGTGGCAAACTATGCGGCAAATAATGGGTTAAACGTCTGTTAAAAACCCGTGCACTGCCTGGAGAATAAAATTGGACAAAATTTTCGTCGACGAAGCTGTCAGTGAACTGCATACCATTAAGGATATGCTGCGCTGGACCGTCAGCCGCCTGAACGCGGCCAATGTCTATTACGGTCACGGCACCGATAACCCGTGGGACGAAGCAGTGCAGCTGGTGTTGCCAAGCGTGTTTTTGCCGCTCGACATTCCTGAAGATATGCACACCGCGCGTCTGACTTCCAGCGAGCGGCACCGTATTGTTGAGCGCGTGATCCGCCGTGTTAACGAACGCGTACCGGTCGCTTATCTGACTAACAAAGCCTGGTTCTGCGACATGGAGTTTTATGTCGATGAACGCGTGCTGGTGCCGCGTTCGCCGATTGGTGAACTTATCAACAACCGTTTCGCCGGGATCCTGCAGGATAAACCGCAGCATATTCTCGATATGTGTACCGGCAGCGGCTGTATCGCTATCGCCTGCGCTTACGCGTTCCCGGAAACCGAAGTGGATGCGGTAGATATTTCTGCCGACGCGCTGGCAGTGGCCGAGCGCAATATCGACACGCACGGCATCGAGAACTGGGTGACCCCAATCCGCTCTGACCTGTTCCGCGAATTACCTGCGTTGCAGTACGACCTGATTGTGACCAATCCGCCGTATGTGGATGAAGAAGATATGTCTGACCTGCCGCAGGAATATCGCCACGAGCCCGTACTGGGTCTGGCTTCCGGCAGCGATGGCCTGAAACTGACCCGCCGCATTCTGGCTTGTGCGCCGGATTACCTGACCGATAACGGCGTGCTGGTGTGCGAAGTGGGTAACAGCATGGTGCATCTGATGGACCAGTATCCTGATATTCCGTTCACCTGGCTGGAATTTGAAAATGGCGGCGACGGCGTATTCATGCTGACCAGGCAGCAGCTGATAGATTGTGCTGAACATTTCAAAGCGTACCGCGACTGATCAAAAAAATTGCGCTTGATCGACTAAAAAATAATGGCCGGTTCATCACCGGTCATTCAGAAAACAATCAACATAATGGTTAAGGAGCCGTGATGGCAGGGAACAGTATTGGGCAGTTTTTCCGCGTCACTACTTTTGGCGAATCCCACGGTGTGGCACTGGGCTGTATTATTGACGGCGTGCCGCCGGGTATTGCGCTGACCGAAGCAGACCTGCAACACGATCTCGACCGTCGTCGTCCGGGCACCTCGCGTTACACCACGCAGCGCCGCGAAGCCGATGAAGTTAAAATTCTTTCCGGCGTTTTTGAAGGCGTGACCACCGGCACCAGCATCGGTCTGATTATCCAGAATACCGATCAGCGTTCTCAGGATTACAGCGCGATCAAAGACGTGTTCCGTCCGGGACATGCGGATTACACCTACGAACAAAAATACGGCGTGCGCGATTACCGTGGCGGCGGCCGTTCTTCTGCCCGTGAAACGGCGATGCGCGTTGCTGCTGGCGCGGTTGCCAAGAAATATCTTCTGGAAAAATTTGGCGTTAAAGTGCGCGGTTATATGTCCCAGATGGGCGATATCACCTGTGAACTGAAAGACTGGGACCTGGTCGAAACCAACCCATTCTTCTGTCCGGATGAAAGCAAGCTCGAAGCGCTGGATGAACTGATGCGCGCGTTGAAAAAAGAAGGCGATTCCATCGGCGCTAAAATCACCGTCGTAGCAGATCACGTGCCGGTCGGTCTTGGCGAGCCGGTGTTTGACCGTCTGGATGCCGATCTGGCGCACGCGCTGATGAGCATCAATGCGGTTAAAGGCGTGGAAATCGGTGACGGCTTTGCGGTGGTGAATAAACGCGGCAGTGAAAACCGTGATGAAATCACACCGAACGGTTTCGAAAGCAACCACGCGGGCGGCATTCTTGGCGGGATCAGCAGCGGTCAGCCGGTTGTTGCTCATCTGGCGCTGAAACCGACCTCCAGCATCACCGTTCCGGGACGCACGATTAACCGCGAAGGCGAGCAGGTCGAGATGATCACCAAAGGTCGTCATGATCCTTGCGTGGGTATCCGCGCCGTGCCAATTGCCGAAGCGATGATGGCGATCGTGCTGATGGATCACTTATTGCGTCAGCGCGCCCAGAATGGCGACGTTCATTCTTCCGTGCCACGCTGGTAATCCATTGATGAAAACCTTACGCACATTTGCAGCGATAAAAGCCGTCAGCGCCGGTCTTCTGGCGCTGGCGCTTTGCGCACCTGCGATGGCAGCAACGCCGTGGCAGAAAATCACCCATCCTGTTGCAGGCACGCCTGAAGCGATCGGCAGCTATGCCAATGGTTGTCAGGTTGGCGCTCAGCCATTGCCGCTGAACTCGCCGGCTTATCAGGTCATGCGCACCGATCAGCGCCGTTATTTCGGGCAGCCGGATTTACTGGCCTTTATTACCCGTCTCGGCACTCAGGCGCAGCAAAAAGGCCTGGGCACAATGCTGGTCGGTGATATGGCGATGCCAGCCGGTGGTCGTTTCAGCAGCGGTCACGCCAGCCATCAGTCAGGGCTGGATGTGGATATCTGGCTGCAACTGCCGCGCCAGCGCTGGAGCGAGCAGATGCTGCTCAAACCGCAGCCTATCGATCTGGTCAGTGCTAACGGTAAATCCATTGTGAAGAGCCAGTGGCAGCCACGGATTGAAACGCTGATCAAAATGGCCGCGCAGGATAAAGACGTCGTGCGGATCTTCGTCAATCCGGCCATTAAACAGCAATTATGTCTGGATGCCGGAACGGATCGTGAGTGGCTGCATAAAGTGCGTCCGTGGTTTGGTCATCGCGCACACATGCATGTTCGCCTGCGTTGTCCGGTCGGTAATCTCGAGTGTGAGAATCAGGCACCGCCACCTCCGGGTGATGGTTGTGGCGCTGAGCTGCAAAGCTGGTTCCTGCCGCCTAAACCGGGCAGCGGAACCTCTGTGAAAAAAGAGCCGCCTCCGTTGCCGCCATCATGTCAGGCGCTGCTGGATAAACACGTTCTTTAACAGGTTTCACTTACTCTTCGCCACGCATAGCGAGCTGACAGAAAAATGGACTGGTTGATTGTTGCCCCGTGGGTTTTAGTCGTTTTATTTTTCGTTGCACTGTTTGCCGGTTTCATAGATTCCATCGCGGGCGGCGGCGGGCTGATCAGCCTGCCAGCGCTGCTCGCGGCGGGGGTTCCGCCAGCTCAGGCGATTGCGACCAATAAGCTATCGTCTATAGGGGGATCCTTTTCTGCCAGTCTGTACTTTGTGCGGCGTGGCGTGGTGGATCTTAACGATCAGAAGCTGAATATTGCCTGTACCTTTGCCGGTTCGGTGATTGGCGCGATCCTTATCCAGCACCTTCGCGCAGACATGTTGCGTCAGGTGTTACCGCTGCTGATCATCTGCATCGGTTTATATTTTTTACTGACGCCACGGCTGGGCGAAAGTGACCGGGCAAGACGCCTAAATGCACTGCCTTATGCGCTGGTGGGCGGCGGTTGTGTTGGTTTCTATGATGGATTTTTTGGTCCCGGTGCCGGTTCTTTCTACGCGCTGGCCTTCGTGACGTTATGCGGGTTTAACCTGGCAAAAGCCACGGCACATGCGAAAGTCCTGAATTTCACTTCAAACCTGGGCGGCCTGATCTTCTTTATACTGGGCGGCAAAGTGATTTGGGTGCTGGGATTTGTGATGGCCGCCGGACAGTTTATCGGCGCAAGACTGGGCGCACGTATGGTGCTTAGTAAGGGGCAGAAGATGATCCGCCCGATGGTGGTCGCTGTTTCCGTCGTCATGAGCTGCAAGCTGATTTACGACAATCATGGTGCCGAAATTCATCAGTGGTTAAGCCTGCATTTATAATGTCCGGAGCAGCAGAATGCTTGCCCGAAGTCATGAAAACACGCGTTTAAACAGGGGTATATTGTCGCCCCTGATCTTACTTTAACGAGTTTCACTGCAATTATGTCTGATTCGACTGCAACACATAACTATCATCAATTGATCGACATTTTTGATTCCTGCTTTTTTGAGGAATTCAACGTTCGCTTAGTGAAAGGCGACGACGAACCGATCTATCTGCCTGCTGATGAACAAGAACCGTTTAACCGCATTGTGTTCGCACACGGTTATTACGCCAGCGGCATGCATGAAATTTCTCACTGGTGCGTGGCCGGTGCTGAGCGCCATAAACTGGTGGATTTCGGCTACTGGTATTGCCCGGACGGTCGTGACGCACAAACGCAAAGTGAATTTGAGAAAGTGGAAATCAAACCACAATCTTACGAATGGCTGTTCTGCGCGGCGGCGGGTTTTAATTTCAACGTCAGTTGTGACAACCTGAGCGGCGATTGCGAGCCGGACCGCGTGGGTTTTCAGAATAAAGTCCGTGAAGAAGTGTTGCGTATGCTGGAGCAGGGCATCCCTGAAAGACCGGCGCGCTTTATTAAAGCGCTACAATCGTTTTACAATACGGCCCCTTTGACGCCTGCAGATTTCCCTGCATTGCAGCCGATCGAATAAGAACTGAACACGAGAGGAAGAGTAATGATCGCAGAATTTGAAACGCGGATTTTAACGCTGATCGACGATATGGTCGAAAGCGCCAGCGACGATGAGTTATTTGCCAGTGGCTATCTGCGAGGCCACCTGACCGTCGCCGTGGCAGAAGCGGAAGAGAACGGTGAACACACCGCCGAAGCGTTGAAAATCCGTGTTCAGGATGGTCTGGACAAAGCCATCAGAGCCGGTGAACTTTCACCGCGCGATCAGCTTCTGGTGCAGGGGATGTGGGAAAATTTATATCAGGCATCTCTCCCTCAGTAATCTCTTTTCAGTAAAAAAAAGCGCAGCGACGGATTAACCGGCTGCGCTTTTTTATTGCCTGAGAAGGGGCGGGTTAATGCGATTCGACCGGGCGGCCTTTCAGCAGTTTTCTGACCCACATGCGGTTCGGGTTCAATGCTGCCAGCGTTTCGCTGTCCATAGGTATCGGTTCACCGGCAATCTGCGCGGCCAGTATTTCTGCACCCAGCGGTGCGGAACTTAGCCCGCGTGAGCCCAGCGCACCAAACAGGAACAAGTTTTCATAGACCGGTGCTTCTGCAACAGGGCGATGGCGCTTAACATCCAGATCCAGCTTTTTATAACTTTCCAGTAACGCATCGTAATCCGATACGGAGCCGATCATCGGCAGGTGATCCCGCGTCGCACAACGCACTCCGTTACGCGCTTCACCTTCACTGACATCCACGTCATGCGGCCATTGCTGTTCCGGCAGACAACTGATCAGACGCTGGCGGTTTTCCTGCTGATCGTCGTCGCGGTAATCCGTGCATTTGTCTGCGCGGTGATAGCTTGCACCGATGCAATGATGCTGATTTTGCGGGCTGACCGGCGTCATATAGCCGTCGTAACACAGCACCTGCTTCAGTTTGCTCAGCGCCGGTGTGGTTGGAATATGCGAAACCTGACCGCTGACCGCGTAAACCGGCAGTTTTTCCGTCTGGCTGAAATCTGTAATGTCCGCGCCGTTTGCCAGTACGACAGCCTGATGACGGGTTGTATGGCCGCCGGCGAAGGTCAGCGTCCACTGCGAATCCGCGTCAGATTCTAATGCGGTCACTCGATGACCGTAATTCACGGTTAAGCCTTGTGTTTCGGCAAGTGAAATCAGTGAGGCGGTCAGTTCGGCCGGGCATAGCCAGGCACCGAGCGGATAGGTGATGCCGCCGCTGCCGCACGGTAATCCGCACAACGCTTCTACGTCTTCTTCACTCAGTCCTTTTGCCAGTTCTTCCGGCCAGCCGCCTTTGAGGATCCCGTCGATTTTGCCCTGACTTTTTTCGTCATAACCGAGTTGCGTTACGCCGCTCCAGCCGTGATCGAAAGGCACATCCCGTTTTTCAAGCTGCGCATACTGACGGCGGGCGAAGGTGAAGGCGTGAGCAAAGAAGTTTTCCAGCGTATCACCACGGCCATTGAGCAGCGGATAGACCGCGCCCTGACGGTTGCCGGAAGCGCCGAGTGCTGGTTTTTCATCGGCGCAATACAGCGTGACGGCAAATCCACGGCGAAGTAACGCCAGCGACAACACGGCACTGGCCACACCGCCGCCTGACACTGCAAACTCTGTGGCATTTTTTGCTGCGGGACGCACATACCATGGCGCGGGATGCGGTACATCAATTTTTGCCGGCAGCACACCGGCTAACATATGCCGCTTTTCGCCGAATCCCGGCACCTTGCTGATGTCAAAACCTGCGTCCTGCAATCCGCGGCGCACGAAACCGGCCACGGTAAATGTCGCGAAGGTGCCTTGCGGACGGGTCATTATCGCCATCGAACGGAATAAGTCTTCGGTCCACATGTCGGGGTTTTTGGAAGGCGCGAAGCCGTCAAGAAACCAGGCATCGACCTGCTGATTCATACTGGTGTCACATGCGGGCAGCAGGGTAGTCACATCGCCGAACCACAGGTCGAGCGTGATACGTCCGCCCGCCAGCAGCAGGCGGTGGCAGCCCGAAAAGGCCATCGGCCATTGTTCGCAAAGCTGTGCGGAATACGCAGCGAGTTCGGGCCACTGCGTGTGTGCTGTCGCGAGATCACGGGCAGACAGCGGGAATTTTTCGTAACTGATGAAATGCAGACGTTGCAGCGTGGCGTCAGGGTTTTCGGCGTGAAACGCATCGAAGGCCTGCCACAGCGACAGAAAGTTCAAACCGGTGCCAAAACCGGTCTCCGCGATGATACACAGCGGGCGAGGGTGCGCGGCAAAACGCGCCGGAAAATGGTTGCCGTTGAGAAAAACATGACGGGTTTCCAGCAGGCCGTTCTGGTTGGAAAAATAGACGTCATCAAAATGTCGGGAAACAGGTGTACCCTGTTCGTTCCAGCTTAATTCGGCGGGCGTGATCGGGTTATGGCTCACGTGAAACTCTCTCAGTTCAAGGCGATGCCGGAGTTTAACGCTGCGTTTGACCCTGCGCAAATTTACCACGATTTACACAAGGAATTGCTGATCGGACTTGTTCGGCGTACAACTGTACGCTAGAGTGCGTGACGAAATCCCAAATGGTGAATAGTACAAGAGGTATTAAATGAAACGTGCAGTGATTACTGGCCTGGGTATCATCTCGAGCATCGGTAACAACAAGCAGGAAGTTCTTGCATCTCTGCAGGAAGGTCGCTCTGGGATCACCTTCTCGCAAGAGCTGAAAGATGCCGGGATGCGTAGTCACGTCTGGGGTGATGTCAAATTAGACACCGCAGGCCTTATCGATCGTAAGATTGTGCGTTTCATGAGTGATGCCTCGATCTACGCTTACCTGTCCATGCAACAGGCGATTGAAGACTCCGGTCTGACCCCTGAAATGGTCTCCAACGAACGTACCGGCCTGATTGCAGGTTCCGGCGGCGGTTCACCACGCAACCAGGTTGCGGGCTCCGACGGTATGCGTGCCAAAGGCCTGCGCGGCGTTGGCCCATATATGGTGACCAAAGCGATGGCCTCCGGCGTTTCTGCCTGCCTCGCGACGCCGTTCAAAATTCGCGGTGTGAACTATTCCATCAGCTCTGCCTGCGCCACCTCTGCACACTGCATCGGTAACGCGGTAGAAATGATCCAGCTGGGCAAACAGGACGTTGTGTTTGCAGGCGGCGGTGAAGAACTGTGCTGGGAAATGGCGTGTGAATTCGACGCGATGGGCGCACTGTCCACCAGCTACAACGAAACACCAGACAAAGCTTCCCGTACCTACGACAAAGCGCGTGACGGTTTCGTTATCGCAGGCGGCGGCGGTATGGTTGTTGTCGAAGAGCTGGAACATGCTCTGGCACGTGGCGCACACATCTACGCAGAAATCGTTGGCTACGGCGCAACGTCTGACGGCGCAGACATGGTGGCTCCATCTGGCGAAGGCGCAGTACGTTGCATGAAAATGGCAATGAACGGCGTGGATACTCCAATCGATTACGTTAACGTGCACGGGACATCTACTCCGGTCGGCGACGTGAAAGAACTGGGTGCTATCCGTGAAGTGTTCGGCGATAAAACCCCGGCACTGTCTTCTACCAAAGCCATGACCGGTCACTCTCTGGGTGCCGCTGGCGTTCAGGAAGCCATTTACACCTTGCTGATGGCTGAACACGGCTTCATCGCGCCAAGCATCAACATCGATAACCTCGATGAGCAGGCAGAAGGCATGGACATCATCACTAAACCGACTCAGCGCGAGCTGACGACAGTGATGTCTAACAGCTTCGGCTTCGGCGGCACCAACGCCACGCTGGTCATGCGTAAGCTGAAAAACGACAAATAATTCCCGTCGTTGATGTCTGAATAAAAGCCTGCTTCCGAGCGGGCTTTTTTACATCCATCATCCTTCGAACCGCCTCTGCGTTGTTTTCGTTCATTCACCTCAGTCACTTACTTTTGTAAGCTCCTGAGGATTTATTCTCTCGCCGCCTTGATGCAACTCGAATGATTTTGGATATGTTTCTCAACAATTCAGGTACAATTTAGCCGCTTCTTATTTTCACCTTGTTGACATAATGCTCTCACTCAGACACCTCCATCATCGACATCTGCATGTTCCGGCCTGGCTCGGAATTGTGGCGATCCTGATGTTGTTTATTGCGCCGGTGATTTCCAAATCACTGGTGGCTGAGGGTGCGCAGCATATGATGATGCCCGGCATGATGATGTCCGATATGGACATGGATATGCCGGACGCAGAGATGGCTGACATGGAATTGTCAGACCATCACGTCTCATCTATGGAACATTGTCAGAAGCAAACCTGTAAATCAGCGCCGCAGGATGCGGTGAAAGCGATGCTTTCCGGTGACATGAGCGATGCCGCGTGCGGTTATTGCGTGCTGCTGGTGCATTTACCGATGCTCGATTTACAGGCTATGCCGATGCAGTGGTCGCTGGATTTCTCCAGTCGTGCCCCACCGCGCGCTGTCATACAACGTCTGATCCCTTCATTGTTCTTCACGGATTCCCAACCCCGCGCACCGCCTGTTTTTCTGTAACTGCCTCTGAATAATTTCTTTCAAGTTAACCGCGATTCTTGTCGCTGTTGACGGCGTGCTATTTGAAATTCAGGAAATCAGATTTATGAATCAACCAGCAAACCTGCCTTCCGGCGCGGGTAAAAAAATGCCTGCGCAAGCGGCCTTTATGGCGTTGCTGCGCCGTGTGCATTTTTACATTGGCCTGTTCGTGGGCCCGTTCATTTTTGTCGCGGCACTGACCGGCACGTTATATGTGCTGACCCCTCAGTTCGAAAATTATCTCTATTCTGATGCGCTCTTTACGTCCTCACAGGGCGAACCACAGCCCCTTTCGCGACAGATTGATGCGGCACTAAACGTAACCGGTCAGGATAAAAAGATTTATGCGGTCAGACCGGCACCGTCCGAGGGGGAAACGACGCGGGTGATGTTTTCTGATCCGCAACTCGGGGCATCCAAAAGCCGTGCGATTTTTATCGATCCCATCACGCTGGCGGTGAAGGGCGACATGACGGTGTACGGCACCAGCGGCATTTTGCCTTTCCGTACCTGGCTGGATGATTTACATCGTGGCCTGTTACTGGGCGATGCAGGGCGCATTTACAGTGAGCTCGCCGCTTCATGGCTGTGGGTTGCCGCGCTTGGCGGAGTCGTCCTGTGGTTGAGCAGCCGCCGCAAATCCCGTATGCCGCGCAAGCTGAGTGAGAAAATCGAGAAACAGCAGAACAGCCGCCGCTGGCACAGCTCGCTCGGTCTGATATTACTGGCGGGCTTGCTGTTCTTCTCCGCTACCGGTCTGACGTGGTCACAATGGGCTGGAGACAATATTGGCGTACTGCGCGCTTATATGGGCTGGATGACGCCTGCCGTGAAAACCAGTCTGGATCCGCTGGCAGAGGCTGTACCGGCCGATGAACATGCGGAGCATCATGCGCAGATGGCAGACATGCCTGATATGCCGGGAATGGACATGTCAGAACACGCAATGCCTGCTGTGCCGCAGGCTGTCACAGTTTCTTCTCCGGCTTTTGATGCCGTTGTTCAGGCGGCGCGTGATTCGGGGATTGAGGCGCATAAAATCGAAATTCGCCCGGCTTATTCAGCCGGTAAAGCCTGGACGGTGACGGAAGTCGACCGCAGCTGGCCAACGCAGGTTGATGCGGTTTCAGTCGATCCCCGTTCGATGCAGATTGTCGATCACACCCGTTTTGCTGATTTTCCTCTGCTCGCCAAACTGACCCGCTGGGGTGTGGATGCGCATATGGGGATTCTCTTCGGTATCTGGAATCAGGCCATTCTGGTGATTTTTGGTCTCGGGCTTTGCGTGATGATTGCCTGGGGATATCGCCTGTGGTGGCTGCGCAAAACGGTCAGCAATGACGGCGGTAATCCGGCTGTTACGCTGCTGCAAACTTGGAGATCCGTGCCATTCAGCCTGCAATGCCCGATTTTTTTCATCACTCTCGGGCTGGCGATTTCACTGCCGGTGATGGGGGCGAGTCTGGTGATTTTTCTGCTGATAGATGTTTTTCGCTGGCAGAGAAACAGGCGTGCAGTGAAAGTCCAGTCTGCGGTCGGTTAAACCTGCGCGGACGTGACGTGAAATAAACAATTTGCGGGACGTGCCGCAACATCATGACGGGGCTCTGTATGAGCCTCGTTTTTTTTTGCGCGATGTCGCGGAGAAATCATTTTTGCAGTGGCAGAGGTTTGATTCTTCGGGTAACGTCAGCGCATCTTGTTCAGCGAAGAATAACCATGTTGATAGCGGCGTTTGGCACTGTATTGAAACCTTTTTTACGGGACAGATTTTTGCATCTTCTGATTGTGCTGGGTATCGCACTGACCCTGTTTCAGCCTGCAAAAATCCTCCAGTTCCCGCAGTTTGTTGACTGGGACACCATCGTCACTTTGCTGGGATTACTGATGCTGACCAAAGGCGTTGAGGTCAGCGGTTATTTTGATTTTGTTGGCCGCAAGATGATCAACGCCATCGATAATGAACGCAGGCTGGCGCTGTTTCTGGTGATGGCGGCGGCGGTGCTTTCCACGTTTATGACCAACGATGTGGCGTTGTTTATCGTTATTCCGCTGACGATCACACTGAAAAAAATGACGTCGTTGCCGGTGACGCGGTTGATCATATTTGAAGCGCTGGCGGTGAATGCCGGTTCGCTGCTCACGCCGATAGGAAATCCGCAAAACATTCTGTTATGGAATAAGTCCGGTTTATCGTTTTTGCATTTCATCGGGCAGATGGCACCGCTGGCGTTGATCACGCTGGTCGCGCTGCTGGCGGTCACCTGGTTCTGTTTTCCTTCACACCGCCTGAAAAAGCTGGAAAGCAATCAGGGCTACCCGTTCCAGAAACGATTACTGGTTTGCTGCGTGGCGTTGTACGTAGTGTTTATCGCCTGTGTGGATCTGGGGCTGGCGCTGTATGGCTTGCTGGCGGTGGTTTTATGTTTCCTGCTGCTGGCACGCGGGGTTCTGCTGCGCATTGACTGGCCGCTGATTTTGGTTTTCATCGTGATGTTTATCGATGTACGCCTGATCGTAGGCCTACCGGTTCTACAGCCGGCATTTACGCAGATCCACGGCCTGCCGGATTACGCGCATTATCTGCTCAGCATCGGACTTTCTCAGGTGATCAGCAATGTACCGGCGACGATTTTGATGATCAACTATCTGCCTTCCGGCGCATTGCTGGCCTACGCCGTGAATGCGGGTGGTTTCGGGCTGGCGATCGGGTCGCTGGCAAATCTCATTGCGCTGCGCATGGCGAATGACAAAAAGATCTGGCTCAGATTTCACTATTATTCCTTCCCGTTCCTGCTATTCAGCGGTGTTGCGGGTTGGTTTTTGCTGGCGCTGTTCGCTAAATAACGGCCACTTTCAGCGAGGCCAGGCGGTTTACGGCGGCGGTGATTTCAGCAGGCGTTAATGCTGAAAACCCCAGCAGCCAGCCGTCCTGGTGCTGGCCGGTATTGCCGAAAAATAACGGTGAAAGACGCGGTGTTTCAATGCCAGCCCGCGCGGCAAGTTCGCTGAAATACTGTTCCTGTCCGGCAGGAAGACGGGCAGCGAGTTGTAATCCGCCCGCCGCTATTTGCGGACGGAGCCATTCAATTTTCTGTCTGATTTGTTCAAGCAGATGATCACGGCGGCTGTGGTAAAGCTGGCGGGTGAAACGCAGGTGCGAGGCGAAATGTCCGGCGTGCATAAATTCCGCAGTAACGGCCTGCATCAGCTGCGAAGAATGACCGTCATTCACCGTACGCAGTGTCACCATCGGTCCAACGAGGGCGGGTGGTAATACGACGTAGGCCAGCCGCAAAGACGGGAATAATACTTTTGAGAAAGTGCCGAGATAAATGACCTGCTGATGTTTATCCAGCCCCTGCATAGCAGGCAGTGGTCGCCCGTCGTAATGCAATTCGCTGTCGTAATCGTCTTCTATAATCCAGCTGGCGTGACGTTTTGCATAATTGAGCAGGTGCAGACGGCGTGGCAAACTCAGACTTACGCCCGTCGGATAATGATGCGACGGCGTCAGATAGATCAGGCGCGGTACGGGTAAATCTGGTTCCGGCGCCATTCCCTGACCATCAACAGGAATAGCGCGAATGTCGGCTCCTGCGCTGGCAAAGGCATTTCGTGCGCCTAAGTATCCGGGTTGTTCCAGCCAGACAGTATCACCAGAGTCGACAAGCAACATGGCCAACAGCTGGAGCGCCTGCTGCGAACTGGTGGTAATCAGGATTTGCTCCGGGCTGCACAAAACGCCCCGCGATTGCTGCAGATAGCTGGCGACCGCCTCACGCAGAGGCCGATACCCTTGCGGATCCCCATACCCCAGCAACCGTTCGCCCTGCGCCCGTAGCTGTCTGGCGGTGATTTGCTTCCAGATCTTCAGCGGAAAAGCACGCAGATCGGGGGAACCAGCGGCGAAGGGAACCGGTGACAGCGGATCACGGCATCCGCCGGTAGCCACCATGTTGTGCCCCCGTGCTGACAGCCTTGAAAGCCCCGAAATGGCGGTTTTGTTTTTGCGCGACACGCGAGTTTCCGGCAGCGATGCGCTGACGAATGTGCCCCTGCCGGTCTGACGTTGTAAATATCCCTCGGCTTCAACTTGTGCATAAGCGGCTTCCACGGTGACGCGTGACAGTTTGAGGTCGGCCGCCAGCATCCGGGAAGAGGGCAGTCTTTCTCCGCTCGCGAGAGCACCGGTAATCATTGCCTGCCGCAACGCTGCACACAGCCTGTCGCGTAAACCCGCGGGGGTTCCTGACGCTGTGGCTGCCGTGTTTTCGAAAAGCGTAATCAGTGCGGATGGCTGAGGGGCCGCGGGCATAATCGGTCTTATTGTTGATCATAAATTGGCATTAATCATAAGACCAAAAACAGCGATGATGGAACTGTTTTTAGTCCTATCACTTTATAAGGAAGCGTTTATGCAACAAGAGTCTTATGTTTTGGATTTTGCACCCCCGTCGCCGGAAATCAGCGCGGCGTATCTGTTGTCGAAACTGAGCTTTTATACCGATGCCGCTGATGTCGCTGCGGATTTGCAAAATGGAGTCAGCGGGATTGTGGTTATTGATACCCGTTCTGCTGAACATTATGCGCGCGGTCATGTACCGGGTGCGGTCAGCTTTCCGCATAAACTGATGACGGCAGAAAGCACCCGCGAACTCAGTAAAGAGCAGGTGTATGTGACGTATTGCGACGGGATCGGATGCAACGGTTCAACACAAGGCGCGTACAAACTGGCGACGCTGGGATTCAGGGTGAAGGAAATGATTGGCGGGCTGGATTTTTGGATCCGCGATCAGCACCCGCTGGCAACAGGTGAAGAACGCGGAAACTATTCAAAGGCACAGGCTCCTGATGATTGCGGCTGCGTTTAAAACACGATCCACAGCAGGATCGCGACGACCACAAACGCAATAAACAGCAGCGGTTTGCCGCCAATCGCCTGCATGGAAGGCGGCAACATAGCAATCAGCGGATTCATGATCGGCTGCGGATCGGTGCGCGAAACGGTCGTGAATACATCGTCGGTCTCGTCCGCACGCGGTGAGCGGTCAACACGCTGGCTGAACAGCACACCGATCAGGTCGCTGATCTGCGCCTGATTGAGCGGTGTAGACAACGCCGCACTGAAGCGGTTATCGGCATATTCGGTCAGCTGATGGATTTCATGCGTACTGGCCGGTTGCTTGAGCACGCTGAGCAGCGTGGTCAGCGTCGGAGCCGTGGTCTGCTGGCTGAGTGAGGCTTTCACCTGCAAGAATTGGCTCAGCACCTGGAAATGTTTTGCCGGGATAGGTTCACCGACTTTAACGCCCACCAGTGTAAACAGCGTCTGCCAGACTTTGACCGGTGCTTCGCCGGTCGCTGCACTTAGACGGGTTACCAGCTGCTGCAGGCTGTTGTGCTCGGCAGGCAGTAAAGGACGGTCTGTGACCGGCGTCTGCTGCGGTTGCGGGATATTCATCTGACGGGTCTGGATCAGGTCCAGCACCTGTTGCAGCTGCGGATGCGTCAGCTGGCTCAGCACGGTGTGCCCGAAATTCTGGCGGATAAAATCACTGACTGCCTGACGGTTATTGCCCTGCGGCAATAGTTCGGTCAGTTGCACCATCAGCTGGCGCGAGGCGTGGCTGTCCTGTGCCTGAGTCAGCTTTCCCTGTAACAGGCTTTCAGCCTGCGGGAACTGCTGTGAGGTGATTTCTGCGCCATGCGGCAGCGAAAGCTCGTGGCGCAGGCTGGCCCAGATTTCAGCGGATTTGACCGGCATCAGTGCCATGAGCTTTACGATCAGCTTTTCCAGCGTCGTGCGCTGTACCGGCGTTAATGGCAGCTCAGCGCCTGTTTTTGCAGGAACGGTTTGACCCTGTGGTTGTGTTCTGTTGTCGCCAACCGGCATACCCGGGCCGCTCAAAGGTTGCATATCACCGTCCTTCGCTGGAAATTAAAAACGTCACTTAAACTTAAGGTTAATAAACTCAGGTTAAAAGTAACAAGTACGGCGCAGAGCGCGGAAGCGCCTCATCATACCTGCAAAGTGTTTTCACCGACACCGTGAAAAGCTGACTGGCGGAGATTCCTGAAGATATTTTTGCTTAAAACGGTGGGCGAAAATGTATTGCGGGGCGCGAAAGCGAAAAGCAGCAAGAAACGCCATCCTTTTTCCGGATGGCGCAATAGTTTAACCGAGGTCTTTTTGTGTCGCAGGCGGCTTGCGGGAGTACAGAGGTTTACGTAAACGCTGCGCGAGGATCACACCGGCAAGCGTGATACCGCCGCCGATCAGATGATAGCTATGCAGCTGTTCGTGCAGGAACAGCACGGCGATCACCGCCGTGAAAATTGGCGACAGGTTCATGAAAATAGACGCTTTATTGGCACCAAGGCGGATAACGCCCTGGATCCACAGGAAGGGCGCAATAATCGACGCCGGGATCCCCGCGAACAGCACCAGCGGAATATTATGCGCGTTCAGGCTGACATCACTGGCGAGCAGGAAGTTGGGCAACAGCAGCAACACGCCGAAAATGATCTGCACGTACAACGATTGCCAGTTCGGCAGCGGTATCGCCCAGCGCTTGGTTAATACGCCGTACAACGCATAAGACGCAGACGCAGCGAACATCATCAGTTCTCCCTTGCCGATGCCGTGCTGCAACAGCTGCGACGGATCACCCGCGCTCACCAGCCACAATAAGCCGCCGAGTGAAATGATACTGCCCAGTGCCACGCCGACGGTTGGGACGATGCGCAGCACCACCAGACCAATCAGCACGGTCAGTAAAGGGATCAGCGAATTGAGGATCCCCATAAACAGCGCGCTGACGCTGTGGGCGGCGTAATACGCCAGACTCTGGTACAGCACCATACCCAGCAGACCGAGGATCAGCAGTTTCCACCAATATTGTTTTACCGCCTGCAGATTACGCAGCAAGCCGGGCAGCACAAAAGGGGTCAGCGTTAATAAAGCCAGCAGCCAGCGGTAGAACGAAATGGCCGCCGGATCGATCGCGGAAGCCGAGGCTTTACTCACCACCGCATTCAGCGACCAGATGAGTACAGCAAAAAGAGGAAACAGCGCATTCATTGATTATTATCCCTGAGTAAATCGTCACGCTAGTGTACGGTTGTCTTATTTCTTAGATATAACGATAATCAGACAACACATCGCGCAATTCAGACAACCCTCGCGCGTGTCACAGACAAAAGGTTTTTATGCTTTCTCCCCGTACAGCGCCTCCCCGTTATTATCCGCCACTGCCCGAGAAAATGCCGGTCACGCTGCTTTTTCGCGGCGAGATTGTGGAAGGGAATTCCGAATATGTGCGTCATTCACATCCGTGGAGCCAGATTATCTGCGTGAAATCCGGCGTTCTCGCCATGCAGGTCAACGGCCAGCGCTATCTGGCTCCGCGTGAATTCGCCATCTGGGTACCTGCCGGGGTTGAGCATTCAAGCTATAACCGCAAGACCACGCGTTTTTGTGCCATCGATATTGCGCCGGAACTCGATACGGATTTGCCCGCTGAGCCTTGTTTGCTGACACCGACGGCCATTTTTAATGCCATTGCCGATGATTGTTTCTCGCGAAATATGACCGAGCCGCAAACTGAAGCGGACCTGCGCATGTGCCGCGTTTTGCTGGATCAAATCAGTCTGGCACCGCGACAGAATACCTATTTACCGACGTCCGAAAATAAGCTGCTGGCACCGGTTCTGAATGCGCTGGAGAAAAACCCGGCGGATAATACGTCGCTGGCGCAGTGGGCAAAGCAGGTCTATACCACCGAACGCACTCTCTCGCGGCGCTGTCAGCAGGAACTGGGGATGAGCTTTGCACAGTGGCGTCAGCGGTTGCGTTTTCTGCATTCGATCTCCCTGCTCGAGCAGGGTAAAACGGTGCACGACGTCTCGCTCGATCTGGGTTACAGCTCGTCTTCGGCGTTTATCGCCATGTTCCAGCAGATTTCCGGCACGACGCCGCAGCGTTTTCGTAACGACAGGTAAAGCTGTGCCCTGAAAGTTGGGATCTGCCCCCGTATCGTGGCAAAATCAATGCCCTCTTTATTTTCTATTCTTTCTTTAGGCCATGCTGCCGGAGACAAACGTGAAAATCCTGGTTGATGAAAATATGCCGTATGCCGTCGAGCTTTTTAGCCGACTGGGGAACGTGCAGGCCGTTCCTGGCCGTCCCATCCCGCAAGACGCCCTGAATGATGCCGATGCGCTGATGGTGCGTTCTGTGACGAAAGTGAACGAGAGTTTGCTGGCGGGAAAACCGGTGAAATTTGTGGGGACCGCCACCGCGGGCACCGATCACGTTGATGATGCATGGCTGGCCAGCGCCGGGATTGGTTTCTCTGCGGCACCGGGCTGTAATGCCATTGCCGTTGTGGAATATGTTTTCTCATCCTTGCTGATCCTTGCCCAGCGCGACGGTTTCCAGCTGCGCGACAAAACGGTCGGAATTATCGGCGTCGGTAACGTGGGAACACGCCTGAATGCCCGCCTCGAAGCGCTGGGTGTGCGCACGTTATTGTGCGATCCGCCGCGTGCTGACCGTGGCGATGCCGGTGAGTTCTGGCCGCTGGAAAAACTGGTGGCAGAAGCGGATATCCTGACTTTCCATACGCCGCTGAATATGTCCGGCCCTTATGCGACGCATCATCTGGTGGATGCGGATTTGCTGGCGCGTCTGCCCGCTGATCGCATTCTGATCAACGCCTGTCGCGGTGAAGTAGTGGATAACGCGGCACTGCTCGATGCGCTGAGCGGCAATAAAAAACTGACCGCCGTGCTGGATGTCTGGGAACCGGAACCAGACTTATCGCTGGCGCTGCTGGATAAAGTCGCCATCGGTACCGCTCATATTGCCGGTTACAGCCTGGAAGGCAAAGCGCGCGGCACCACGCAGGTGTTTGAGGCATTCAGCCAGTTTATCGGTCAGCCACAAACCGTGCCGCTGGAATCCTTACTTCCGGCGCCGGAATTTGCCGAAGTGACGCTGAGTGGCGCGCTGAGCGAAGCCAAACTGCTGCGTCTTATTCACTTAGTGTATGATGTGCGCCGCGATGACCGGCCTTTGCGCCGTGTCGCCGGGAAACCGGGTGAATTCGACAAGCTGCGTAAGTTCTATGAAGAACGTCGTGAGTGGTCATCTTTACGGGTGATTTGCGACGATGCAGCCACCGCTGATGTGCTGAAAAAACTGGGTTTCAACAGCCAGTTAGGTTGAGTTGAGCGACGACTCAACACAGCCTTACGCTTTTTCGCCTGCAGTGATGCGATAAATATTTTGAATAGCCGGGCGGTGAATATTCATCGCCCCTTTGTATTTTGTACTTTTATTTCTGGAGAATACCAACATGTCTGATGGCTGGAATATTGCGCTGCTTGGCGCAACGGGCGCAGTCGGTGATGCGTTACTGGAATTATTGGCTGATCGTCAGTTCCCGGTTGGTGAGCTCTTCCCGCTGGCAAGTGAGCGCAGCGCCGGTCAGACCGTGCGTTTTAACGGCAAAAGCCTGCGCGTGCAGCAGGCATCTGAATTCGACTGGTCGCAGGTTCAGCTGGCATTTTTTGTTGCCGGTTCTGAAGCCTCTGCGCTTTACGCCGAAGAAGCGGCAAATCAGGGCTGTCTGGTGATCGACAGCAGCGGTCTGTTCTCCCTTGAACACGACATTCCTCTGGTGGTGCCGGGCGTTAACCCGGATGCGCTTTCACACTATCGCAACCGCAACATCGTGGCCGTGGCTGACAGCCTGACCAGCCAGTTGCTGACTGCCATTAAACCGTTGACCGAACAGGCCGGTTTGTCCCGTCTGCACGTTACTTCTCTGCTTTCCGTTTCAGCGCTGGGTAAAGCCGCGGTTGACGATCTGGCCGGTCAGAGCGCGCGTCTGCTGAACGGTATTCCGGCAGAAGAAGGCATTTTCAGCAAGCAGCTGGCTTTCAACCTTTTACCGCTGGTGAGCGATGAAGAGGGCAGTGTGCGTCAGGAACGTCGTCTGGTTGATCAGGTGCGTAAAGTGTTGCAGGACGAGGGGCTGCCGATTTCCGTCAGCTGTGTGCAGTCGCCGGTATTCTACGGTCACGCGCAGGTGGTGCATCTCGAAGGTCTGCGTCCGCTGTCGGCGGAAGAAGCGCGTGCTGAACTTGAGCGTATTGATGACATTAATCTCAGCGATGAAGATGATTTCCCGACTCAGGTCAGCGACGCCTCCGGCAACGCCAATCTGAGCATTGGTTGTATTCGTAATGATTACGGCATTCCTGAGTTGCTGCAATTCTGGTCTGTGGCTGACAACGTTCGTTTCGGCGGCGCGCTGATGGCGGTGGAAACTGCAGAGAAGCTGATTAACGAATACTGGTACTGATTATGTCCGATGAAGTTATCGCTGACGTCGGTGCGGCTCCGGTCGCCGGACGTGTGGCGTTAGGCGTTGAATATAACGGCAGTGCGTATTTTGGCTGGCAGCGTCAGCAGGGCGCGGCCAGTGTGCAGGAATGTCTGGAGAAAGCGCTGAGTCGCGTGGCCAATACGCCGATTGTGGTGTTCTGCGCCGGGCGAACTGACGCCGGTGTCAGTGCCACCGGACAGGTGGTGCATTTTGATACACCGGTTCTGCGTAAAGATGCCGCCTGGACGATGGGTGTAAATACCCATCTGCCAAAGGACATTGCGGTTCGCTGGTGCGCAAACGTGAGCGAGGATTTCCACGCCCGTTTCAGTGCGACCGCCCGCCGGTATCGTTACGTTATTTACAATAACCGCTACCGTTCAGCGATTTTGCACACCGGGGTGACCCATGTGCATATGCCGCTGGACGTGGAAAAAATGCAGCTGGCCGGGCAGGCGTTACTGGGCGAAAACGATTTCACGTCTTTCCGCGCATCTCAATGCCAGTCGCGTACGCCGTGGCGTTACGTCATGCATGTCAACGTCAGCCGTCACGGGAATTATGTGGTGGTGGACATCAAAGCGAATGCCTTTGTGCATCATATGGTGCGCAATATTGTCGGCAGTCTGGTTGAGATTGGTGCGGGCAATCATCCGGTGGGCTGGATGTCAGAATTGCTGGCGGCGAAAGATCGTAACCTCGCCGCGGCGACGGGCAAGCCTGAAGGTTTGTATCTGGTGTCTGTTGATTATCCTGAGAAATTTGCATTACCTCAGGTGAATATGGGGCCACTGTTCCTGGAAGATTAAGGGACACTTTTAACATTTATCGCATTAACGTTTATCAATACAGCGTTTTTGACCAGGAAGAGGTGGAGGATCTAATGGGCTTTATTCACTTTGTCATTGATTTCATTTTGCATATTGATGTGCATTTAGCGGAACTGGTTGCGCAGTATGGCATCTGGGTATACGGCATTTTATTCCTGATTTTATTCTGCGAAACGGGTCTGGTGGTCACGCCGTTCCTGCCGGGTGATTCGCTGCTGTTTGTGGCGGGTGCGCTGGCGGCATTACCCAGCAATGATCTCAATGTTCACGTGATGGTCGCACTGATGGCGATTGCGGCGATCGTGGGTGATGCGGTGAATTACACTATCGGTCGGGTATTTGGTGAACGTCTGTTCAGTAATCCGGACTCAAAGATTTTCCGTCGCAGTTATTTGGACAAGACGCACAAGTTTTACGAGAAACATGGCGGCAAAACGATTATTCTTGCGCGCTTCGTGCCGATCGTCCGCACGTTTGCGCCGTTCGTGGCCGGTATGGGACATATGTCCTACCGTCATTTTGCTGCGTATAACGTGATTGGTGCGCTGGTTTGGGTGCTGTTATTTACCTATGCTGGCTACCTTTTCGGCGATCTGCCGATTGTTCAGGAAAATCTGAAATTACTGATCGTCGCTATCATCGTAGTGTCAATCCTGCCAGGTGTGGTTGAAATCTGGCGGCACAAACGCGCAGCGGCGAAAGAAAAGCGTCAGCAGGATTAATCTCTGACGTTTTTTTGTGCGAGCGCTTTAAAATTTAAGGCATTAAACCAGAGGGTAAGACCAGTTTTTTATCCACAGTGTCTGGCCGTTATGGTTTAATGAGCGACAATTTATGGTCTGTTCCTGCGAACAACCCTTCTGTGGCGCGGTATGTGAGATTTTTTATCACCCCGCACACAGGCGATTTTGGGTAGGTTTCAGGGGACTTGTTACAGCATGAACAGCGGACTGGCTTCGGCCGGGTTCAAACAGAAAGGTTATCGATGAGCTGGATTGAACGAATTCTTAGTAAGAGCACTGACTCGCAAACCCGTAAGGCAAGCATTCCTGAGGGCGTCTGGACTAAATGCGACAGCTGCGGGCAGGTTCTTTACCGCGCCGAGCTTGAGCGCAACCTCATGGTGTGCCCTAAGTGCGACCACCATATGCGTCTTACCGCGCGTATGCGTCTGTCCACTTTCATGGACGAGGGCAGTGAGGTTGAATTAGGCAGCGAGCTTGAGCCTAAAGATGTTCTGAAGTTTAAAGATTCCAAAAAATATAAAGATCGTCTGGTGGCTGCTCAGAAAGAAACCAACGAGAAAGATGCACTGATCGTCATGAAAGGCACCCTGTACGGTATGCCAATTGTGGTGGCATCTTTTGAATTTGCTTTCATGGGCGGTTCAATGGCTTCTGTTGTGGGTGCGCGTTTCGTACGTGCCGTCGAACAGGCGCTGGAAGATAACTGTCCTCTGGTGTGTTTCTCTGCCAGTGGCGGCGCACGTATGCAGGAAGCGCTGATGTCGCTGATGCAGATGGCGAAAACCAGTGCCGCATTGGCGAAATTACAGGAACGCGGCCTGCCGTACATTTCTGTACTGACTGACCCGACCATGGGCGGTGTTTCTGCCAGTCTGGCTATGTTGGGTGACATCAACGTCGCTGAGCCGAAAGCATTGATCGGTTTCGCCGGTCCACGTGTTATCGAGCAAACCGTACGTGAAAAACTGCCGCCGGGCTTCCAGCGCAGTGAGTTCCTGATCGAGAAAGGTGCGATTGATATGATCGTACGTCGTCCGGATATGCGCGCCAAACTGGGCAGCGTTCTGGCGAAACTGACCGGGCAACCGGAGCCGAACGTGGTTGACGTCCATGTTCCTGTCAACGGTTCTGCCGCTGACAACCAGGACGCCTGATCGAACAGGGTAAAAGCCGGTCAGTAAGTCGGGCGGCCATCTGATGTTGTGCCGCCCGCTGTTTCTCTGCAAAACAGGCAGCCCGTGCTTTTACTCTGTCGGTGAATTCTGACAAAGAGGGCATTGCCTGCTTTCACAGTCTGGTGATGTAGTGTCGAAGTGAACCTGATAAGGTTGAACGGGACTCATGCAAAATCAACTTATTCCCCAAGCCACGTCGCCTTTGGCCACGTGGCTTTATTATCTCGAACATCTCCATTCTCAGGCCATAGAGCTTGGCCTTGACCGGGTCAGAGCGGTTGCCGAAAAACTCGATTTACTGACTCCTGCGCCGCGTGTTTTCACCGTAGCCGGAACCAACGGTAAAGGCACGACCTGCGCGACACTTGAATCAGTCCTGATGGCTGCCGGATACCGTGTGGGTGTTTACAGTTCCCCGCATCTGGTGCGTTATACCGAGCGTGTGCGTATTCAGGGCGAAGAGTTGCCGGAATCTGCGCACTGCGAATCTTTTGCAGTACTCGAAGCCGGGCGGGGCGATATTTCGCTGACCTATTTCGAATACGGCACATTGTCGGCATTGCAGCTGTTTAAACAGGCTAAGCTGGATGTGGTTATCCTGGAAGTCGGTCTGGGCGGGCGTCTGGATGCGACCAATATTGTTGATGCCAGCGTGTCTGTCGTCACCAGTATTGCCCTCGATCACACTGACTGGCTGGGTTCTGACCGCGAAAGCATTGGCCGCGAAAAGGCCGGAATTTTCCGTGCGGGTAAACCTGCGGTAGTCGGTGAGCCGGATATGCCTCAGTCCATTGCTGACGTCGCACAGGAAAAACAGTCTGATTTATACCGCCGCGATGTGAACTGGCATTTTTCTGCTGATGCAGGATACTGGCGCTGGGCGGCGCTCGACGCCGGTAAAGAAGTGAATATTCTGGATGCATTGCCGTTGCCTAATGTGCCGCTGGCGAATGCGGCCACCGCGCTGGCCGCACTGCATTATTCCGGTCTGAATGTTCCTGAAGCGGCGCTCCGCAGCGGCTTACAGCGCGCCGCATTGCCGGGGCGTTTCCAGACGGTGAGTGAGTCGCCGCGACTCATACTGGATGTCGCCCACAACCCGCATGCCGCAGCTTATCTGGCCGGACGCCTGGCTGAACAGCCACGTAATGGCGGCAAAGTGCGCGCCGTCGTCGGAATGTTGAAAGACAAAGATATTGCCGGTACGCTGGCTTGTCTGTCGCCTCAGGTCGATGAATGGTATTGCGCACCGCTGGAAGGCCCGCGTGGTGCCAGCGTTGCCGAACTGACGGTACATTTACCGCAGGCACGCCCATTTGATGATGTGGAGTCTGCCTGGAGACAGGCTATGCAGGAGGCGGCTCCTCAGGATATTGTGATTGTCTGCGGCTCGTTTCATACCGTAGCTCACGTAATGGATGCTATAGACACGGGGAAAACCAGTGGCAAGTAAGTTTCAAAATCGTCTGGTCGGGACCATTATTCTGGTGGCGCTGGGCGTCATCATTCTGCCCGGTTTGCTCGACGGCAAGAAAAAGCATTACGAAGACGAATTTGCGTCGATTCCCCTGGTGCCAAAACCGGGTGATGTTGAGGAACAGGATTCGGTGCCTCCGGTCACGCAATCGCTGCCTGCTCAGCCACCGGAAGGGGCAGATCAGTCCATGACGGGCGGGCAGAATACTGACAGTTCAGCCAACAACACTAACGCCGCAAATCATGGCAATGTGGCACCGGGCAATACCACGGTGGAGTCCCAGTCGCCGGTCACCACGATGCCTGAGCAGAAAAAACCGGTGCAGACGGCTCCGGTCAAACCCGTTCAGCAGAAGCCGAAAACGATTGAGCCTAAGCCGATGGTGGAAGCAAAACCGACGGTGAAACCTAAACCTGTTGAACAGCCGAAGCCGGTTGAACAGCCTAAAGCGGTTGCCGAGCAGCCAAAACCTGTTGAGCAACCTAAACCTGCGGCGGAAGAGAAAGCACCGGCAGGGCAGTCGTATGTTGTGCAGTTGGGTGCGCTGAAGAACGCCGCGAAAGCCAATGAGATTGTGGCCAATCTGCGGTTGTCCGGTTTCCGCGCCTATACCGTGCCAGCAACGCCGGTTCAGGGGCAGATCACGCGCCTGTACGTCGGGCCGGATGCATCGAAGCAGAAACTTGAAGCGTCATTGCCTCAGTTACAACAGCTGAGCGGATTGGGTGGGCAGGTTCGGGCATACAGCGCTCACTGACCCTGCGCACTTGACGCCGCAGCTGTGTTCGCTGCAATCGAGGACCCGAATCACTGACTAATGTCAGCTCATCGGGATCCTCTCATTTGCTGCCTTGCTGCAACTCCAATTGCTTGGCTCTGATAATGATAAATACCACGGAGGGCACAAGCGATTTGTGCCCTTTTTCTATAAGATCCTCTGGCTGGGTTTTTATAGGTTTATGCTGCGATTGAGGTTTTTTTAATCGCTATTATTAATTTGTCTGACCGGCAGATTTCCCCTACGCAAACGTTTTCTTTTTCTGTTAGAATTCGCCGCGAACTGGATGCCGGGGTAGACGTGACTGGATTAGACACTGGAATAGTTAATGGTCTGGATTGATTACGTCATTATTGCGGTTATCGGATTTTCTGCTTTAGTCAGTTTGATCCGTGGTTTTGTTCGCGAGGCTTTATCGCTGGTAACCTGGGCTTGCGCCTTCTTTGTTGCCAGCCATTATTACCCTTATCTCGCCATCTACTTCACGCGTTTCGAAGATGAGTTAGTTCGAAACGGGATCGCAATTGCCATCTTGTTCATCGCGACGTTGATCGTAGGTGCAATTGTCAACTATGTGATCAGTTCACTGGTGGAAAAAACCGGGTTGTCCGGCACTGACAGGGTGTTAGGTGTGTGCTTCGGCGCACTGCGCGGGGTGTTAATCGTCTCTGCGATGCTGTTCTTCCTGGATACCTTCACCAGTTTTTCACAAAGTGAAGACTGGAAACAATCCCAGTTGATCCCACAATTCAGTTATATCATCAGGTGGTTCTTTGACTACCTGCAGAGCACGTCGAGTTTCTTGCCAAAACATATTTAGTTCTGGCAGCGCTGAAGAGGAAAAGACAACATGTGCGGTATTGTCGGTATCGCCGGTTTCATGCCGGTAAACCAGTCGATTTATGACGCGTTAACGGTGTTACAACACCGTGGGCAGGATGCCGCAGGCATCGTCACCATTGATGCCAATAATAACTTCCGTTTACGGAAAGCGAATGGCCTGGTGAAGGATGTTTTCGAAGCCCGCCATATGCAACGCTTACAGGGCAACATGGGTATTGGCCATGTGCGCTACCCAACGGCTGGCAGTTCCAGCGCTTCAGAAGCTCAACCTTTTTACGTCAACTCTCCGTTCGGCATCACTCTTGCGCATAACGGTAACCTGACCAATGCTCACGAATTGCGAAGCAACCTTTTTGAAGGCCAGCGCCGCCATGTGAACACCACTTCCGATTCTGAAATTCTGCTCAATATCCTGGCGAGTGAACTGGATCGTTTCCAGCATTACCCGCTGGAAGCCGATAACATTTTCGCTGCGGTTGCCGCGGTGAATTTGAAAATCCGTGGCGCTTACGCCTGTGTGGCGATGATCATCGGTCACGGCATGCTGGCGTTCCGTGACCCGCACGGTATCCGTCCGCTGGTTATCGGTAAGCGCACGCTGGAAGGTGGCCGTAATGAGTACATGGTGGCATCTGAAAGTGTGGCACTCGATACATTAGGTTTTGAGTTCCTGCGTGACGTTGCGCCGGGCGAAGCGGTGTACATCACCGAAAAAGGCCAGCTCTACACCCGCATGTGTGCTGAAAATCCTCAGTACAATCCGTGCCTGTTCGAGTACGTGTATTTCGCGCGTCCTGACTCCTTCATCGACAAGATTTCCGTCTACAGCGCCCGTGTTCGTATGGGTGAAAAGCTGGGCGCGAAAATTGCCCGTGAATGGGAAGATTTGGATATCGACGTGGTCATTCCTATCCCGGAAACCTCCTGCGATATCGCGCTGGAAATTGCCCGTATCCTGAATAAACCGTACCGTCAGGGGTTTGTGAAAAACCGCTACGTGGGCCGTACCTTTATCATGCCGGGTCAGCAGGAACGTCGTAAATCGGTACGCCGTAAACTGAATGCCAACCGTGCTGAATTCCGCGATAAAAACGTGCTGCTGGTGGATGACTCAATCGTGCGCGGCACCACCTCTCAGCAGATTGTTGAGATGGCGCGTGAAGCCGGGGCGCGACGTGTTTATCTGGCGTCAGCGGCGCCGGAAATTCGTTTCCCGAACGTCTACGGTATCGATATGCCAAGTGCCAATGAACTGATTGCGCATGGCCGTGAAGTCAGCGAAATCAATCAGATGATTGGTGCTGATGCGTTAATCTTCCAGGATCTAAGCGACCTGATCGCCGCAGTGAAAGAAGACAATACCGACATCGAGAAATTTGAATGTTCAGTGTTCGACGGTGTTTACGTCACTAAAGACGTTGACCAGAATTATCTGGAATACCTCGAAGCCCTGCGTAACGACGATGCTCAGGCATTACGTGGTCAGCAGGAAGCTGAAAACCTTGAGATGCACAACGAAGGCTGATTAGCCGGTTGCTGACATCTGCATAAACGCGTCCCTCCGGTGAACAACCGGGCGGGCGCGTTTTTTTATGTCTGGATTTATGTCAGTATTGGCAGCATCAGGTCTGGTTACATTTTTCTAAGGCAGTGTTCATGAAACGACTTATTGTCGGTATTTCCGGCGCCAGCGGCGCAATTTATGGTGTCAGGCTTTTGCAGGTATTGCAGAGCGTGCCTGATATCGAAACTCATCTGGTGATGAGCAATGCCGCCCGCCAGACGCTGACCCTGGAAACGGATCTGACGCTGCGCGACGTTCAGGCGCTGGCAGATGTGGTGCATGATTCACGCGATATCGCTGCCAGCATTTCTTCAGGCTCATTCAAAACAGCAGGTATGGTGATTTTACCCTGCTCAATCAAAACGCTTTCCGGTATCGTGAACAGTTACTCCGACGGCCTGCTGACCCGTGCAGCGGATGTAGTGCTTAAAGAACGCCGCCGTCTGGTGTTATGCGTGCGTGAAACACCGCTGCATCTCGGGCATTTGCGACTCATGACCCAGGCCGCTGAGCTCGGCGCTATTATTATGCCGCCGGTTCCGGCGTTTTATCACCGTCCGACATCTGTCGAAGATATTATCGATCAGACTGTAAACCGGGTGATTGATCAGTTTGATATTGAGCTCCCTGAAGACTTATTTGTTCGATGGCAGGGCAGTCGTTAATCTTTCTTCTCCCAATCCGCACTCATTTCGCGCAGTTCAGTTACATTGCACCAACAATGATCACAATTTGATTCATTAAGGTGCAGTGTTCGCCGCCCCTTCAGCTATTCTTCCTTCAGACCTTTGAAAACTTTCATTATCCCGATGCTTTTTTGACCGGTTTTCGTTCTCTCACAGCGGAAAGTGGCTGTGCTGAGAAACGGCACGAAAAGTGCATGAGAAAATCTGGCAAAAAGCCATTTGCATCGTTCAGCAAACTATAAAAAGACGTTCATTCACGCACACACAACCACAACAGATGAATAATCACTGAGGCTAATGTATGAAAAAGTTGTTCAAGGTTCTTCCGCTGGTTCTGGTCTTAGCCAGTGCAGGTAGTGCATTTGCTGCCGCGCCTAAAGCAATTAATATCGGTACTGATCCGACTTACGCCCCATTTGAATCAAAAGACTCCAGCGGCAAGCTGGTTGGCTTTGATATCGACCTGGCTAACGAGATGTGCAAACGTGCAGCCATCAAATGTACTTATGTTGAAAGTGATTTCGATGCACTGATCCCTTCCCTGAAAGCCAAGAAAATTGATGCGATTATTTCCTCGTTATCCATCACCGAAAAACGTCAGCAGGAAATTGATTTCACTGAAAAACTTTATGCCGCTAACGCCCGCCTTATCGCGCCTAAAGGCTCCAAAATTCTGCCCACTCTGGATGCCCTGAAAGGCAAAAACGTTGGCGTATTGCAAGGTTCCACTCAGGAAGCCTATGCCAACGCACAATGGCAGCCAAAAGGCATCAACGTGGTGGCTTACCAGAACCAGGATCTGATTTATGCAGATCTGGCCTCCGGTCGCCTGGACGCAGCATTCCAGGATGAAGTGGCAGGCAGCGAAGGCTTCCTGAAACAGGCTGCGGGCAAAGACTATGCGTTTGCAGGCCCTTCAGTGAAAGACGATAAATTCTTTGGCGTGGGCACCGGTATGGGTCTGCGCAAGAATGAAACCGACCTGAAAGACGCACTGAACAAGGCGTTTGACAGCATGCGTAAAGACGGGACTTACGACAAACTGGCGAAAAAATACTTCGATTTTGACGTTTACGGCAGCTGATTTGCGCTGTGAGATGTGCCAAAGGGAGCGGTTTGCCGCTCCCTGCGGTTCTGACGCGGGTTGCCGTTTTGCCTGCGCAGGGATCCATTAAAGACAGGAAAAAACCATGCTGTATGGGTATTCCCAGGTAATTATCCAGGGCACGTTGGTGACACTGGAGCTGGCGATTTCGTCAGTTATTTTAGCGCTGGTGATAGGGCTTATCGGGGCTGGTGGGAAACTGTCGAAGAGCCGGATTATTTCTGGTTTTTTTGGTTGCTATACCACGCTTATCCGCGGCGTACCTGATCTGGTATTGATGTTATTAATTTTTTACGGCTTGCAGATTGCTCTCAACAGCCTGACCGAATCCATCGGCATGTCGCAGATTGATATCGACCCGATGAGCGCCGGTATCATCACGCTGGGCTTTATTTACGGCGCTTATTTCACAGAGACGTTCCGTGGCGCGTTTATGGCGGTTCCACGCGGGCAAATCGAAGCGGCGACCGCATTTGGTTTCAGCGGCTCACAAATTTTCCGTCGAATTCTGTTCCCGGCCATGATGCGTTTTGCGCTGCCGGGTATTGCCAACAACTGGCAGGTTATCCTCAAAGCCACTGCGCTGGTGTCATTGCTTGGTCTGAATGACGTGGTCAAAGCCACGCAGCTGGCCGGTAAAGGCACGTATCAGCCGTTCTACTTTGCGATTGTAGCGGGTGTGGTTTATCTGATTTTCACCACGCTGTCGAACGGCGTGCTGGTATGGCTTGATCGCCGTTATTCGCTGGGTGTGAAGAGGGCTGATCTATGATCGAGATTTTACAACAGTACGGTATGTCCCTGCTCTACAGCGACGGTTACCGATTCACCGGTCTGGCCATCACCCTGTGGTTACTGATCAGCTCCGTCGTCATCGGCGGGTTACTGGCAGTGCCGATGGCCGTGGGGCGCGTGTCTTCCAACAAATTCATCCGCTACCCGATCTGGTTGTATACCTACGTTTTCCGCGGAACACCGCTGTATGTCCAGTTGCTGGTGTTTTATTCCGGGATGTACAGCCTGGAAATCGTGCGTGGCACAGACTTCCTGAATGCCTTCTTCCGCAGCGGACTGAACTGTACGATCCTGGCGCTGACGCTCAATACCTGCGCGTACACCACCGAGATTTTTGCCGGTGCGATCCGTTCTGTTCCGCACGGTGAAATTGAAGCGGCCAATGCCTACGGATTCTCACGCTTTAAACTGTATACCTGCATTATTTTGCCGTCGGCATTACGCACAGCGCTGCCTGCATACAGTAATGAAGTCATTTTGATGCTGCATTCCACCGCGCTGGCGTTTACCGCCACGGTACCGGACGTGCTGAAAATCGCCCGCGACATCAACTCGGCGACGTATCAGCCGTTTTATGCTTTCGGGATCGCAGCAGTGATTTATCTTTGTGTTTCTTTTGTCCTGATTGGTCTGTTCCGCAAGGCGGAAAAACGCTGGCTGGCGCATGTTAAGCCTCAGTCTGCCCATTAAAAAAGCCAACCAATAATTATTGCGGATAAAAACTATGCCAGAAAACAAATTAGCGGTTCTCGATCTCCACAAGCGCTATGGCGACCATGAAGTGCTGAAAGGCGTTTCTTTGTCTGCCAATGCGGGTGATGTGATCAGTATTATCGGCTCATCAGGATCCGGAAAAAGTACCTTCCTGCGCTGCATTAACTTTCTTGAGAAACCAAGTGAAGGTTCGATCAGCGTCAATAATCAGGATATCCGCATGGTGCGCGACACCGACGGTCAGCTGAAAGTGTTTGATAAAAAACAGCTGCAACTGCTGCGTACCAAACTGACGATGGTGTTCCAGCATTTCAACCTGTGGAGCCACATGACGGTGCTGGAAAACGTTATGGAAGCGCCGGTGCAGGTGCTGGGGTTAAGCAAAGCGGAAGCGCGTGAACGTGCGGTGAAGTATCTCGATAAAGTGGGCATTGACGCCCGCGCACAGGGTAAATATCCGGTGAATTTGTCAGGCGGTCAGCAACAGCGCGTGTCTATTGCCCGCGCACTGGCGATGGAGCCTGAAGTGCTGCTGTTTGACGAACCGACCTCTGCGCTCGATCCTGAACTGGTCGGCGAAGTGCTGCGTATTATGCAAAAACTGGCAGAAGAGGGGAAAACCATGGTGGTGGTGACGCATGAAATGGAGTTTGCCCGTCATGTCTCCAGCCACGTTATTTTCCTGCATCAGGGCGTGATTGAAGAGCAGGGCGATCCGTCGGAAGTCTTTGGCCGCCCGAAAAGTGCCCGCCTGCAACAGTTCCTTTCAGGTGCGTTGAAGTAACATCCTTACGCGCCTTCCCCTCGCACGAGGGGAAGGCTGGGATGATTTTACCTAAAGTAACTCAACCCTTCGCCGCCAGCAGGCAAAGCTGAACGGTGAGTTCATAGGATTTCACAAACGAATTCACCGGCAGGAACTCGAATTTCGAGTGGAAATTATGCGCGCCGGTAAAGTAATTCGGCGTCAGTAAACCTTTGGCTGACAGCGCTGCACCGTCGGTGCCGCCGCGCATCGGGATCACTTTTGGCTCAACGCCGATCTCTTTCAAACCTGCAAAGATCAGATCAATTGCCCGGCGATCTTCACCGATGGCGCTGCTGATATTGCTGTAGGTGTCACTGATCTCAACCGAGACTTTCGCCGTCGGATACTGCGCGGCGATCTCTTTCGCGACATCATGAATTTTTTGCTTACGTGCTGCAAAACTGGCGCTGTCGAAATCACGAATGGAGGCTTTCAGTTCCGCGCCTTGCTGCGACGCGCTCATGCCATTGAACCAGACATAACCTTCACGGCCTTCGGTATTTTCAGGCGTTTCTGCACGGTCAAAATGACGCATGAAATCCTGTGCCATCAGCAGCGGATTCACCAGCACGCCTTTGGCTGACATCGGATGCGCGGTCACGCCGGTAAAGGTGATTTCAGCAGCCGCTGCGTTAAAGTTTTCGTAAACTACTTCGCCGAGTTCGCAGCAGTCGATGGTGTAAGCGAAATCCACATCGAAGCGCGCAAGATCCAGCGCCTTGGCGCCGCGCAGTCCGATTTCTTCGTCCGGCACAAACGCCACCACGATATCGCCGTATTCCTGCTCAGCGGTCAGGTTTTCCAGCAATGTCATCACGACAGTCACCGCCGCTTTATTATCCGCGCCCAGCACGCTGGTGCCGTCGCTGAAAATAATGTCTTCGCCTTTGTACGGCAGGATCTCAGGGCGCTCGGCAGGGCGCAGCCAGATATCTTTTTCACTATTGAGGCACACATCTTCGCCGGTAAAACGCAAGGTTTGCGGGTGAATGTCCGGGCGCAGGCCGACATCCACGGTATCAATATGCGTGATGAAACCGATGCGCGGACCACCCTTTTTAGTCCCGGATTTTACGGCGGTGACGGTCGCGTATTCGTCGATCTGAATGTTTTCCAGACCGAGCTGGTGCAGCTCATCGGCCAGTAAGCGCGCCATATCGTGCTGGCCTGGTGTACTTGGCAGAGTGGTCGCGCTGGCATCACTTTGTGATGTCACGGAGAGATAGCGGTAGAAACGTTCGGTAAGCTGTTTTGCAATTGTTGTCGACATCTTGACCTCTGAATGTGCGCAAATATTGTTCCCTGTTATAAGATTTTCATATATAACAAAGTATTACTACGTGTTATCCAGATGTTAATCTGTTTTTGCTTTATGTTCCACGATGAAGAAGATTTAAACACTCTCCGGACAGGGAAAAAGGGAAAATAATGAAACACAACATATTAAAAATAAGCACAGGTTTACTGGCGCTGGCCATCACAGGTGGCGTTTCTGCAAAAACGCTGGTGTATTGTTCTGAAGGTTCGCCTGAGCAATTCAACCCGCAACTTTACACCTCGGGTACCTCTGTGGATGCCAGCGCGGCACCGATTTATAACCGTCTGGTGGATTTTAAAATCGGTACCACGGAGCTGATCCCTAGCCTGGCGGAAAGCTGGGATGTCAGTGCGGACGGTAAAACCTATACCTTCCATTTGCGCAAGGGCGTGAAATTCCAGAGCAACAAACTGTTCAAGCCGACGCGCGATTTCAATGCTGACGACGTGATCTTCTCGTTCATGCGCCAGAAAGATGAAAATAATCCTTACCATAAAATTTCCGGCGGCACGTACCTGAACTTCGACAGCCTGAAAATGGGTGACCTTATCGGCAGTATCGATAAGGTGGATGACTACACTGTCCGCTTCAATCTGACTCGTCCGGAAGCGCCATTCGTGGCGGATCTGGCGTGGTATTTTGCATCGATCCTCTCGGCGGAATATGCCGATCAGATGCTTAAAGCCGGTACGCCGGAAAAGGTCGATCAGGATCCTGTCGGCACCGGCCCGTTCGAGCTGATGCAATACCAGAAAGACACGCGTCTGCTGTACAAGGCGTTCCCTGAATACTGGCAGGGCAAATCTAAAATTGACCGTCTGGTGTATACCATCACCCCTGATGCCTCAATGCGTCTTGCTAAACTCGAGAAAAACGAGTGTCAGGTGATGCCATTCCCGAATCCGGCCGATCTCGAGCGTATGCGTGCAAATAAAGACATCAATCTGATGAGCAAGGCTGGCCTTAACACCGGTTTCCTCTCGTTCAACACGCAGAAAGCGCCACTGGATAATGTGAAAGTACGTCAGGCACTGACCATGGCGATTAACAAACCGCAAATCATCGAAGCGGTATTCCATGGCACCGGAACCGTCGCCAAAACGCTGCTGCCGACCGGTGTCTGGAGTTACAACGACAAGCTGGTGGATTACGATTATTCGCCTGAGAAAGCCAAAGCCTTGCTGGCCGAAGCGGGAATGCCGAACGGTTTTGATATTGATTTGTGGGCGATGCCGGTTCAGCGTCCGTATAACCCGAACGCCCGTCGTATGGCGGAGATGATTCAGGCGGACTGGGCGAAAATCGGTGTGAAAGCGCACATCGTCAGTTACGAATGGGGCGAATATCAGACCCGCATCCGTAACGGCGAGCACATGGCGGCACTGATGGGCTGGACGACGGCGAACGGTGACCCGGATAACTTCTTCGGTCCGCTGTTTACCTGTAACGCCGCGAAGGGCGGTTCGAACTCAGCCAAATGGTGTTACGCACCGTTTGATAAGCTGATTACCGAAGCGAAAGAAACCACCGATCATGCCAAACGCGTCGCGCTTTACGAACAAGCCCAGCAGATGATGCACGATCAGGCCCCTGCGGTGATGATCGCCCACTCGACCATTTTCGAACCGGTCCGCAAAGAAGTGACCGGCTATGAAGTGGATCCGTTTGGGAAACATGTTTTTTATCAGGTGGATGTGAAGGAGTAGAACCTGAGGGGGGGGAATTGAATTGTGGACGTTTCGGTTTCTCAATAATTGTGCTCACATAATTTTCTGCGCCGAAACCGCCCAAAGGAGGAAAGTGCTTTTCCTCCTTTGGATTCCTCCTCGCCTTTTCAACAAGTGCTTCGCTCGCTGGCTATGTTTCAGCAACCACAGTGACAGGCTGGAAATCTTGCCGCTTTGCGGTTCCTTCTCTCGGTCTTCGAGCCCTGGGTCTCGAAGCCGCTCCGTTCAGCAAGATTTCTGATTCGCCCGTGAGATCTTAAATTCAACGGCTGACCGTTTTTTATCTTTTAGATAAGTTGATTGGCGTGCTCAAAAATGGCACCGAATGAATGGTTCGAGACCAGAGGCTCGAATCCTGAAATGAGGGCATCGCGGAGCGATGACATTTTGCGCCATACACCAATGTGCCGGAACATGTCCTTCATTCCAGCGACAGCGCGCAGTGAAAAAGCGAGGGGAGTGCAGAGGGGAAAAGCTTTTCCCTTCTGCTCGGTTTCGGCGAAATAGCCTATGTGAGCGCAGTTATTGAGAAACCGAAACATCCCCCCCCGATCAGTTTTTAAAAAGCGCCAGTACCGCGCCATTGTACCTATGAGAAGCCGAAACATCCCCATCTGGTCGAGCAGGGTGAAGGGCTGCAAGACCCTTCACGCCAGCAAATCCTCCAGTGCTTCCTTCAATTCCTGATGCTTAAACTCAAACCCTGCGGCTTCCAGTCTGCGTGGCACGGCACGCTGGCCTCCCAGCACCAGCACCGCTGATTCCCCCATCAGCAAACGAACCACAGGCGCGGGTGCGCGCATAAATGCCGGTCGGTGGAGGACTTCCCCGAGCAGGGCGCTGAACTGTTCGTTACGTGCCGGATAAGGCGATACCATATTGAATGGCCCTGAGAGCGTTTCGTGGGCGAGGAGGAAAAGGATCCCGTCAATCATGTCATTGATGTGGATCCACGGCATATATTGCTGACCATCGCCGATCGGACCACCGAGACCGGCGCGGAAGGGCAGCACTATTTTTGCCAGCGCACCGCCTTTTTCGGCCAGTACGATCCCGGTTCGCAGCAGACAAACTCGCGTGGACGGGCTTTGAGCGGACATCGCCAGGGCTTCCCAGCGGGCGCACAGTTGCCAGGTAAATTGCTTGTTCGGCGGCTCATCTTCCGGCACCAGCGCCTGCCCCTGATCGCCGTAATACCCGACCGCTGAACCGGAAATGAAGACTGAAGGCGGCGTCTGACTGGCATTAATCAGCGTCGCCAGTTTTTCAGTGAGCTGCCAGCGGCTTTCACACAACCGGGCTTTGTGTTCTTTCGTCCAGCGTTTGTCCGCGATCGGCTCACCGGCAAGGTTGATGACGGCGTCGAAACCGTCGAGGGTGGTTTTGCCTTCCAGCGTTTCCCATACCTGAACCTGCGAGCCTAACAGCTTCGCCGCCCGTTCAGGGGCGCGGCTCAGTGCGGTAATCTGATGAGATTGTTCAAGAAGCCGCCCGGTGAGTTTTCGACCGATGAGCCCGGTTGCGCCGGTTATCAGGACTTTCATATCGTGATCCTTAACTGTCTGAATTCGCGGATGAACTGCCTATAATCATAGATGAATCACCGCCATTAACTCGCGATATGGAGCACAATTAAGTGTTTTTATTTTGCAGAAGGGAAAACACCTCCGGCAAAGTACGGAGGCATCGGGACGGATTATGCCTGCGCTAACGCATAGGCTTTTTGCGTCGCCGGGCGGCTTTTCACCCGCTCAAACCAGTTGCGCACGGCAGGAAACTCCGCCAGATCAATTCGCTGACGTTCATGCGCCACCACCCACGGGTAAGTGGCAATATCAGCAATGCTGTAATTCTCGCCCGCGATATAGGCATTTTTCTCCAGCTGACGGTTCAGCACCCCATATAACCGCCGGGTTTCCTGCAGGAAACGTTCGATGGCATAAGGCACAGGTTGCGGAGCGTAGTGGGTGAAATGATGATTCTGACCCAGCATCGGGCCAAATCCGGCAACCTGCCAGGTCAGCCATTGCAGCGTGATGGTTCTTTCGCGCAGTTCCTGGCTGAGGAATTTGCCGGTTTTTTCTGCCAGATACTGCAAAATTGCGCCAGACTCAAAGACACTGAGTGGCGCGCCGCCATCCACGGGTTCATTATCAACAATGGCCGGGATTTTATTGTTGGGAGAAATGGCAAGGAATTCAGGCCTGAATTGCTCGCCGGCGCTCATATCAATTCGATAAAGCCGGTATGGCAGGCCACACTCTTCAAGTAAAAGAGAAATTTTATGGCCATTGGGTGTGGGTGCGTAATAGAGATCGATCATATTGCCTCCTGCGTGTTAATCAGACTCCGCGACTTGCGGGGCGGGATGCGCCAATGGGGGATTGATAATCACAAACTTTATATCCTGAGTAATAGGTTATCATAATGCATATGAACGGCTGTCTATGTCAGAGTTGTCTGATGGCGAACTTTGTGGGCTGACATAACTTTTACGGTGTATCTGCGCACCCATAGCTATTGAAGCAACCCAGCAGACCCAATAGAATCTCCGGACATTATCGACGTGTTGCAAAATCACAGCGCACAGACTTATTGCGCACAGACCAGCGCTTAAAAGAGAAGGTTCCAGCGGATGTCAGAACAAGAGCAAAACATCAGTACGGATGAGTGGGTTGATATCGTCAACGAAGATAACGAAGTCATTGCCCAGGCCAGCCGACAACAAATGCGCGCTCAGGTCCTGCGTCACCGTGCCAGCTATATCGTGGTTCATGACGGCATGGGAAATATTTTGATTCAGCGCCGGACTGAAACCAAAGATTTCTACCCGGGCTGGCTGGATGCAACGGCAGGTGGCGTGGTGCAAAGCGGTGAAAATATTCTGGATTCAGCGCGTCGTGAAGCCGAAGAAGAGTTAGGCATTGCCGGTGTGCCTTTTGCCGAGCACGGTCAGTTCTATTTCGAGGAAGAGAATAAATGCCGCGTCTGGGGCGCACTGTTCAGTTGCGTATCCCATGGCCCGTTCGCGTTGCAGGAAGAAGAAATCGACGCAGTGCGCTGGATGACTCCGGAAGAAATCACTGCCCGCTGTGATGAATTTACGCCTGATTCTCTGAAAGCACTCTCATTGTGGATGACGCGCAATAACGAGAAAGAACACGGTAAGCCTCTGACGCGTGAAGAAGCAACACCGGCGGTGGAAAGTGTGAAAGCTAATGAAGATTCGTCGACCGAAGACGATATCTGATCAGCATCTCGCGGGCGATATACTATCGCCCGCGGTTTTTTAGCAACTGTCCCGCTTGCACAATGACGATGCGATCGTCACCTCTTCCCATTCCTCATCATTAATCCTCGCCAGTAACGCCTGTGCCGCACGTACCCCGATTTCTTTATGCGGAATAGCGATGGTGGTCAGCGGTGGCTGACAGACTTTGCTGACGTCCGAATTACCAAAACCGACCACAGCCAGGTCGTCCGGCACTTTGATTCTTCTGCGCTGACATTCATACAGCGCACCGCAGGCGAGATCGTCTGACACACATACCAGCGCGTCGAGTTCAGGCCAGGCCAGCAGAAACTCAGGCAGTTGCTGGGCTCCGGTAGAAAAACAGGCTGGTTCCGCGGCATTAATCACCCGGTGCGGCGACATGTGCGCTTTCAGCATCGCTTTTCGCCAGCCCTGTAAATGCTGCTGGAAAATCCACTGTTCCTGATTAGCGCACAGCATGCCGATGTTCTGGTAACCCTTTGCCACCACGGTCTGCGTCAGCTGAAACATCGCCTCGACGTAATCAATACCAATATTCATATCGATAGGTGAATCGGTTAGCGCACCGATTTCCAGAACCGGAATGGTCAGATTATCAAGCCATTGCCTGACATTCGCGGAGTGCTCGACGGAAAGCAAAATAGCCGCCGCCAGATTGTAGGACAGCAGCGTTTCCAGCAGTTTTTCTTCACGCTCCATCCGGTGCTGGGACTCGGCCAGCATGATCTGGTATCCCGCCGGTTGCAGCACTTTCTGCAATCCGGCAAACATCTCCGCGCAGCCAGATTCAGACAGGCTGGGCACAATCATCGCAATGGTATTGGACGAGGCAGAAGCCAGTGAACTCGCGGCCTGATTAGGCAGATAACCCAGCTGACTGACGGCTTCTTCGATTTTTTCCCGCAGCTTGTCGGAAACCTGCTCCGGCGTTCGCAGCGCGCGGGAAACGGTCATGCTGCCTACGCCTGCCAGCTGCGCGACATCCGCCAGTGTGACTCTTCCGGTACTGCGTCTTTTCTTGTTAATGGACATTCACGATCCTGACCTTAACTGCGCATCTTGCGCACAATGTATACCTGCTGGCATAACGAAAAAGCGGGCCGCAGCAGGACCGGCATAACGGGAACTACGGCAGAATTCGGTAAATTATCGGCAATTTCCTGACAAAGTATACCGTTATTTGTACCAGCCGCTGGCCGGTGATACCGCAGCGCGATTATTTTTGATAGCGCTATCACAGATCTCAATGATAGAAGTTTGGTAGCGCTATCTTTGTGAGTTGTGTCACAGATGTTAACGCTACCGCTGAAGTAGAGTCTGGATCGTTGGTGCGGTCTGGGGGAAATTTGACCGGCCATCTTCAAAAATATAACGGAGTATCACTATGCTGAATGATTGGCTGACATCTGAACGAATTCAGATCAGAACGGATATCACGGACTGGCGGCAGGCAGTGGAAGTGAGCGCTGTGCCACTGCTGAAAGAAGGGACAATTACCCCGGATTACCTGACCGCAATTTTTGCGCAGCGGGAAAAGCTGGGGCCGTATTTTGTTCTGGCACCGGGCATCGCCATGCCACATGCCAGACCGGAAGAGGGAGCTAATGGACTGGGGTTATCGCTGCTGACGTTACCGCAGGGGGTGAAATTTAATTCAGAGGATAACGATCCGGTGTATACGGTCGTCATGTTGTCCGCACCTGATAAGCACAGTCATATTGAGCTAATTTCTGAGCTGGCTGAATTATTTTCCAGTGATGAAGATATGCAGAAAATCCATCAGGCTAAAAGCATCAGTGAAATACAGGATGTGATTTCCCGCTATTAATTTGAGTTAATACCGTCACAGGGAAGATCATTCCAATCAGGAAATATAAACAGTCAGAGGCCTGAATACGGGCAACTGATACGCTATGTTACGCTTTCAAAACAGATAAAGAACAGGTGAATAAAATGAAAATTATGGCGATTTGCGGTTCCGGTTTAGGCAGCAGCTTTATGGTTGAAATGAACATTAAAAAAGTGCTGAAGAAACTGAATATTCAGGCGGATGTTCAGCACTCTGATTTGTCTTCTGCCATTCCCGGTGAAGCTGACCTGTTCGTGATGGCGAAAGACATCGCTGCCAGCGCCAGCATCCCGGAAAATCAGTTAGTGGTGATCACTAACATTATTGATATCAATGAACTTGAAACCAAACTGATTGCGCATTTTGAAAAACACCCAGTGTCCTGACGTCACTGAATAACCCTACAAATAAAACAAATAGACAAACGAGGTGGATATGTTTATCCAGGAAACGCTCAAGTTTGTGGTTGATATATTAAAAGTGCCTTCCGTACTGGTGGGGCTCATCGCATTAATCGGCCTGGTCGCGCAAAAGAAAAACTTTTCTGATGTGGTCAAAGGCACGGTAAAAACAATACTGGGCTTTTTAGTATTGGGCGGTGGTGCCACGGTATTAGTCGGCTCTCTTAATCCATTAGGCGGTATGTTTGAACACGCCTTTAATATCCAGGGTATTATTCCAAATAACGAAGCCATTGTTTCCATCGCGCTGGAGAAATTCGGTGCGCCGACCGCTTTAATCATGGCGTTCGGTATGGTGGCAAACCTGATTGTGGCGCGTTTCACACGACTGAAATATGTCTTCCTGACCGGACATCACACGTTCTATATGGCCTGTATGATCAGCGTCATTCTGACCGTTGCCGGTTTTGAAGGGGTTGCTCTGGTCTTCACCGGTTCCCTGACGCTCGGCCTTATCATGGCGTTCTTCCCGGCGCTGGCGCAGCGTTATATGCGCAAAATCACCGGCAGCGATGACGTGGCGTTCGGCCATTTCGGCACCATCGGTTACGTCTTATCAGGCTGGATCGGCAGTAAAGTTGGCAAAGGTTCACGTTCTACGGAAGAAATGAATCTGCCGAAAAACCTGAGCTTTCTGCGCGACAGTTCCATTTCAATCTCCCTCACCATGATCATTATCTATCTGATCATGGCGGTGTTCGCTGGTCAGGTCTTTGTTGAAGCGACCTACAGCGCGGGCCAGAACTATCTGGTGTACGCCATCATCATGGCTATTACCTTTGCGGCGGGTGTGTTCATCATTTTGCAGGGTGTGCGTCTGATCCTCGCAGAAATTGTCCCGGCATTTGTCGGCTTCTCTGAAAAACTGGTGCCGAATGCCCGTCCGGCGCTGGACTGTCCGGTGGTTTATCCGTACGCACCGAATGCTGTGCTGATTGGCTTCCTGTTCAGTTTCCTCGGCGGTCTGGTCGGCCTGTTCCTGTTAGGGCAAATGCATCTGGTGCTGATCCTGCCGGGCGTGGTGCCGCACTTCTTCACCGGTGCAACAGCGGGTGTGTTCGGTAATGCCACCGGCGGACGTCGTGGCGCGATGGTCGGGGCGTTTGCTAACGGCGTTCTGATTACCTTCCTGCCGGTTCTGTTGTTGCCGGTACTGGGTGCGCTGGGCTTTGCCAACGCAACGTTCTCTGACGCGGACTTCGGCGTTATCGGCATACTGCTGGGCAATCTGGCGCGCTTCATGTCGAAGGAAGGCATCATGGCGCTGATCGTCGGTATCTTCGCGGTACTGGTTGCCTGGAACTATCTAGGTAAAAAACCGGTAGCTGAGAAAGAAGTCACAGAGAAGTAAATCCTGCATCACACCGTTTTTTAACGAATACGTTTTGTAAGACCATCCGGGAAACACTGTCCTGCCTGTTAGAAATAACAGGCCAGGATAAGTGCTCACTAAAATAAGGATCAATGAAGATGAAAGATGTCCAGGAGGTTCGTGACCTGGCCCGCCATATCCGCATCGAGACGCTGAAAATGTTGACCGGTCTGGGATTCGGGCACTATGGCGGCAGCATGTCAGTGGTGGAAACGCTGGCGGTTCTGTATGGCGATGTCATGCGCATCGACCCGAAAAAACCAGACTGGCAGGATCGCGATTATTTCGTGTTATCCAAAGGCCATGCGGGACCGGCGCTGTATGCGACGCTGGCGCTGAAAGGCTATTTCCCGGTCAGTGAATTGCAAACGCTTAACCAGAATGGCACCCGGTTACCGAGCCATCCGGACAGGCTGCGCACCACCGGCGTCGATGCTACCACCGGTTCGCTGGGGCAGGGCGTTTCCATCGCTGCAGGCATGGCGCTTTCGCATAAACTGGCCGGTCGCAGCAACCGTGTATTCTGCATTCTTGGCGATGGCGAACTCAATGAAGGCCAGTGCTGGGAAGCCTTCCAGTTTATTGCGCACCACAATTTGCACAACCTGACGCTGTTCATCGATTACAACAAACAGCAACTCGACGGCACGCTGGATGAAGTCATCAAACCTTTTGATCTGGCCGGAAAATTCAGTGCGTTTGGTTTCGATGTTCAGACTATTAAAGGCGATGACATTGTAGCGATAAGCGAGGCGGTGACGCCGGTTCGTCACGCTGAGCAACGTCCGCTGGTGGTGATACTCGACAGTATCAAAGGCCAGGGCGTGAAGTATCTCGAACAACTGGCGAACTCGCACCATCTGCGGTTAACCCCGGATGTGAAACTGGAAATCGAAAACGCTATCGCTGAGCTGGAGGCCACCCATGTTTGAAGTCTCTCTGGAATTACAAAAAGATGCGGTGGAAATGCGTAAAGTCTACGCCAATACCGTGCGTGAAAAGATTGTGGAAAATACGCCGATTATCGCGCTTGAAGCCGACCTGATGAGCTCGATGGCGATGGACGGCGTGCATAAAGATCATCCTGATCATGTGATTAACTGCGGCATTATGGAAGCCAACGTGATCGGCGTTGCAGCAGGTTTGTCGCTGACCGGTCGCGTGCCGTTTGTGCATACTTTTACCGCATTCGCCAGCCGCCGCTGTTTCGATCAGCTGTTTATGTCGCTGGATTATCAGAAGAATAACGTCAAAATTATCGCGTCAGATGCGGGCGTCAGCGCCTGTCATAACGGTGGCACGCATATGTCGTTTGAGGATATGGGCATCGTGCGCGGGCTGGCGAATTCCGTAGTCATGGAAGTGACTGATGCGGTGATGTTCCGCAATATCCTGTTGCAGCTGATGGATCTGAAAGGTTTCTACTGGGTACGCACTATCCGCAAACAGGCCACGCAGGTTTATCAGGAAGGGTCGACGTTTACCATCGGCAAAGCTAATTTGCTGCGGGACGGTACTGACGTTACGCTGATCGCCAACGGGATTATGGTCGCAGAAGCGCTGAAAGCGGCAGAAATGCTGGAGCGTGAAGGCGTCAGTGCGGCAGTCATCGACATGTTCACCCTCAAGCCGATTGATAGAGACATTATCATCAAATACGCCGCGAAAACGGGCAAAATTGTGACCTGTGAAAACCACAGTATTCACAACGGGCTGGGATCGGCGGTAGCGGAAGTGCTGGTGGAAAACCAGCCGGTGCCGATGCGCCGTGTGGGCGTGAAAGAGCGTTACGGTCAGGTAGGGACGCAGGAGTTTTTACAGCAGGAATATGGCCTGACGGCTGAACATATTCTTGAAGCCGCGAAAACGTTGCTCTGAGATTTACCGAAAAAAAGACAAAAAAAACGCCGGACATTAAGCCCGGCGTTTTGCGTTCAGAAGCTTTGCGCTCAGAGGTTCTGGCTTATTTAGCCGGAACCGCAGCTTCTGCCTGAGCAGACTGAATCGCGGTCAGTGCCACGGTGTAGACGATATCGTCTACCAGTGCGCCACGGGACAGGTCGTTAACCGGTTTACGCATACCTTGCAGCATCGGCCCGATAGAGACCAGATCCGCAGAGCGCTGTACCGCTTTATACGTGGTGTTACCGGTGTTCAGGTCAGGGAAGATGAACACGGTCGCTTTACCCGCAACCGGCGAGTTTGGCGCTTTGGATTTTGCAACGTCAGCCATGATTGCGGCGTCGTATTGCAGCGGACCATCGATGATAAGATCAGGACGTTTTTCCTGGGCCAGACGGGTCGCTTCACGCACTTTCTCGACATCGCTACCTGCGCCGGAGTTACCGGTTGAGTAGGAGATCATCGCAACGCGTGGTTCGATACCAAATGCCGCTGCGGAATCCGCAGACTGGATAGCGATTTCAGACAGTTGCTCAGCGGTTGGATCCGGGTTGATCGCACAGTCGCCGTATACCAGAACCTGGTCAGGCAGCAGCATGAAGAACACAGAAGAAACCAGTGAGCTGCCCGGCGCGGTTTTGATCAACTGCAACGGTGGGCGGATGGTGTTTGCGGTGGTGTGAACCGCACCGGAAACCAGACCATCAACGTTACCTTGTTCCAGCATCAGCGTGCCCAGAACCACGTTGTCTTCCAGTTGCTCGCGCGCAACCACTTCGGTCATGCCTTTGCTTTTACGCAATTCAACCAGACGTGCCACGTATTCTTCGCGCACAACAACCGGATCAACGATTTCGATGCCTTTACCCAGCGTCACACCCTGAGCCGCTGCAACGCGTTTGATCTCGTCAGGATTACCCAACAGAACGCATTCCGCGATACCACGTTCAGCACACAGCGCTGCCGCTTTCACGGTGCGTGGCTCGTCGCCTTCTGGCAGAACGATGCGTTTACCGGCTTTACGGGCCAGTTCGGTCAGCTGATAACGGAAGGCTGGCGGAGAAAGACGACGTGAACGCTCGGAGTGGGCGCTCAGGGAATTGATCCAGTCAGCATTGATGTGAGACGCCACGTACTGCTGCAGTTTCTCTACGCGCTGATGGTCATCTGCAGGAACTTCCAGGTTGAAGCTTTGCAGGCTCAGGGACGTCTGCCAGGTGTTGGTATCTACCATGAAGACTGGCAGGCCGGTCTGGAAGGCGCGTTCGCACAGGCTGTTGATGCGCTCATCAATTTCGTAGCCGCCGGTCAGCAGGATCGCACCGATTTCTACGCCATTCATGGCGGCCAGACAGGCTGAAACCAGCACGTCCGGACGGTCAGCAGAAGTGACCAGCAGGGAACCCGGACGGAAATGCTCCAGCATATGAGGAATGCTGCGTGCGCAGAAGGTCACGGATTTCACGCGGCGGGTTTTGACGTCGCCTTCGTTGATGATGCGGGCGTTCAGGTGCTTGGCCATGTCAATTGCGCGAGTGGCAATCAGCTCGAAGCTCCATGGAATGCAACCCAGAACCGGCAGCGGGCTGTTGGCGAACAGCTGAGTCGGGTCGATATTTGCCACGCTGGCTTTGGTTGAATCATCAAAGATTTCAGACAGATCAGGACGGGTACGACCCTGATCATCAACCGGTGCATTCAGTTTGTTAATGATAACGCCGGTGATGTTTTTATTTTTGCTGCCGCCGAAGCTGGAACGGGCCAGTTCGATACGTTCTTTGAGTTGCGCAGGAGAATCATTGCCCAGCGCCAGAACGAAGACGATTTCTGCGTTCAGGGTTTTAGCGATTTCATAGTTCAGCGCGTTGGCGAACTGGTGTTTACGGGTTGGCACTAAACCTTCCACCAGCACCACTTCTGCGTCTTTGGTATTTTCATGGTAACGCGCGATGATCTCTTCCATCAGCACGTCCTGCTGGTTGGAGCTCAGCAGCGTTTCAACGTGGCTCATTTTCAGCGGTTCAGCTGCAGTCACGGTAGAGTTAGCACGAATGATGGTGGTGGTCTGGTCAGGAGCATCGCCGCCAGCACGCGGTTGAGCGATTGGCTTGAAGATGCTCAGGCTGACGCCTTTTTGTTCCATGGCACGGATCACGCCCAGGCTGACGCTGGTCAGACCAACGCTGGTGCCTGTAGGGATCAACATAATTGTACGGGACACGGCTAAACCTCTTTAACGGTTGCCAGGCAGGGACATTCGCAGGTTTGTGCAAAGGGGATAATGATCAGCATAAGCGCGATGATTATCCTGCGCGGTGCGTCCAAACGGGCGGCGTTTGCCTTTGAGTGAAAAATTGCCCGCATGACGCGGGCAGTCTTGAATCGATTATGCAGTCAGACGCGCGGCGTCTTGTGCAATCACCAGCTCTTCGTTGGTCGGGATGACCAGAGCGGTGCGGGTGCCTTCTTTATTGATCGCGCCGGATTTGCCGAAACGGGCAGCCAGGTTGCGTTCGTGGTCAACTTCAAAGCCCAGCAGGCCCAGTTTAGCCAGAGACAGTTCGCGAACCATTGCGGCGTTTTCACCAATGCCGCCAGTGAATACCACGGCGTCGAGACGGCCTTCCATCAGTGAAGTATACGCACCGATGTATTTCGCCAGACGATGGCAGAACACGTCCATTGCACGTTTTGCATCCGCTTTGGTGGTGTAGTTGTCTTCCACATAACGGCAGTCGCTGGTGACTTCGGTCAGACCCAGCAGGCCAGATTCTTTGGTCAGCATTTTGTTGATTTGATCAACACTCATGCCCAGAGAATCATGCAGATGGAAGATGATAGCCGGGTCGATGTCACCGCTACGCGTACCCATCACCAGACCTTCCAGCGGGGTCAGACCCATGGAGGTGTCTACACATTTACCGTTACGGATGGCGCTGACAGAACCGCCGTTACCCAGGTGGCAAGTGATCAGATTCACTTCTTCCACTGGCTTGTTCAGCATTTTTGCGGCTTCCTGAGTCACATAGAAGTGACTGGTGCCGTGTGCGCCGTAACGACGGACATGGTGATCTTTATACAGGCTGTACGGCAGGGCGTAGAGATAAGACTCTTCCGGCATGGTCTGATGGAAAGCGGTGTCGAAAACGGCAACGTTTTTATCAGCCAGTTTAGGGAAAGATTTCAGCGCTTCATCGATACCGATCAGGTGAGCCGGGTTATGCAGCGGTGCAAACGGGATAGATTCTTTGATACCTTCGATGACAGCGTCGGTGATCAGCATGGACTTGGTCAGCTTTTCGCCGCCATGAACGATGCGGTGGCCGATTGCAACCAGCTCTGCGGACAGCTCAGGTTTTTTGCTCAGAATGTTGTTAACGATAAACTTCAGCGCTTCACTGTGTGCGGCACCCGCACCTAAAGCGGCTTCTTCTTTGCCACCGTCCATTTTCCATTTAATGCGTGCTTCTGGCAGATGGAAACATTCGGCTAAACCTGAAATGTGTTCTTCGCCGTTTGCAGCATCAATGATGGCAAACTTAAGGGAAGAACTACCACAGTTAAGAACCAGTACAAGCTTACTCGACATGGAAGTACCTATTTATTGTTGGTGCTGTTTAAGAAAAACAATACACGTGGTTAATAAATCGTCAATCTGACATCAAGCGTAGCGCATAATGGCGGTGACAATTATGATTAACATCATGCCGGAGAGCCAAAACCGGCATGATGATGAAAAAGCTGGAGAATCGCCGGGCTCTGGTTGTTCAAGCCCTCTGATAACAGGGGAATAATCTGTGCATGGGCACAAAGTATCTCTGTTATGCGCCTTCAGGATGTTACTAATCAGTAAAAACACTAACAAAAAATACAATAACTAATTACAAAACCACCCAGAGCAAGGCACTATGCTTAATATAGGGAGCAAACATTGCAAATTACCGTTTGTATCCCAACTTTATTATGATGTCGTTGCCTGAGAGGGTTGCGAGGCTGCGATAGAATACCGACAGTGTCAGTAAAAACAAAATATATTTTATCGTGGTAAACTCCAGTTTGTGTTTTACAACTATTTTTTAAATTTTATACGTGAAGTTGAGGTGCAGATATGACGAGTAAGCCAACAGGCTCCGTAAGCTGGTTTCAGATCTTCCAGCGCGGACAGCACTATATGAAGACATGGCCGTCAGATAAGCGCCTGGCTCCTATGTTTCCGGAGAACCGCATCTCTACGGCCACCCGTTTTGCCGTGCGTATTATGCCGCCGGTGGCTGTATTTACCCTGACGTGGCAAATTGCCCTCGGTGGCCAGCTCGGGCTGGCGGTAGCTACAGCGATTTTTGCCTGCAGTTTGCCAATGCAGGGCTTGTGGTGGCTCGGTCGCCGTTCCGTGACGCCTCTGCCTCCTGGTTTACTCGGCTGGTTCCATGATGTGCGCAATAAGCTTGCAGAAGCCGGGCAAGCGCTGGCACCGATTGAAGGCACCCCGACCTATCAGTCTTTAGCTGACGTGCTTAAACGCGCGTTCAAGCAACTCGATAAAACATTTTTAGACGATCTGTAAGCCTGATTTCTCCACTGACCCTGTCAGCCATCATCTATAGTCTTTCATAAGTTGCATGACACCGGAGGAAAGTCCCCTCCGGTGATTATTTCAGATGAGATCCCGACTCAAATCAAAGAATGGTGTGCTTGCGATTTCGCAGAACTTTGCGCTATGCCATGCTTTGCTCATTATGCAGACATGAGGATTTTCACGATGGAAATGACTAACGCTCAACGCCTGATTTTATCGAATCAATACAAAATGATGACCATGCTGGATCCCGATAATGCGGAACGGTATCGCCGGTTACAGACGGTAATTGAACGCGGTTTTGGTTTGCAAATGCGCGAGCTGGACAGAGATTTCGGTGAGCTGCCGGAAGAAACCTGTCGCACAGTGATTAATATTATGGAAATGCACCATGCCATGCAGGTGTCATGGACCAATCTTAAAGATACACAGGATTTGGATCGTCGCCGTATTGATTTCCTTGGTTTCGATGCCGCCACTGAATCCCGTTATTTAAGCTATGTTCGTTTTATGGTGAATACCGAAGGGCGTTACACTGACTTCGATGCAGGCACGCATGGCTTTAACTCGCAGACCAAAATGTGGGATAAATACCAGCGTATGCTGGCGGTATGGCAATCGTGCCCGCGTCAGTACCATCTGAGTGCGGTAGAGATCGCGCAAATCATTAATGCTTAATGCGAAATAACCAAAGGGGAATTGCCTGTGGAGTGCAAAGGTTTCTTGTTCGACCTTGATGGGACGTTAGTGGATTCATTACCGGCAGTTGAGCGTTCATGGATTAACTGGGCGCTCAGTTGGGGAGTCAATCCTCAGGATGTTCTGGCGTTCATTCACGGCAAACAGGCGATTACTTCCTTACGTCATTTCATGGAAGGCGAAAGTGAAGAAACGATTCAGAAAGAGTTTCTAAAACTGGAACAAATTGAGGCGACCGACACTGAAGGCGTCACTGCGCTTCCCGGCGCGCATTTACTGTTAAGCGAGCTCAACCGCCAGAACATTCCCTGGGCGATTGTGACCTCCGGTTCAATGCCTGTCGCCAGCGCCCGTCATAAAGCGGCGAACTTGCCAGAGCCCGAAGTGTTTATTACTGCGGAGCAGGTGAAACACGGCAAACCTCAACCGGATGCCTATCTGCTTGGCGCAGAACGTTTAGGTCTGGCACCGGAAGATTGTGTTGTTGTCGAAGATGCCGCTGCGGGCGTGATGGCCGGTCTGGCTGCGGGCTGCAAAGTCATTGCGGTTAATGCGCCTGATGACACTCCGGGCATTGAAAACGTTGATTTTGACCTGTCGACGCTGGAAATTCTGCTGGTCAGCAGTTCCGGCGAAGGCGTAAAAGTCAGCCTGCGTTAAGTACAGAAAAAACACAGTTTCCTTCTTTAAATTGATATAAACCTCGCTTATGCGGGGTTTTTTTATGCCATTCTGATACCCGTCCTGCCTCTCAATCTCAACGCAAACGGAGTGTGTTTTGACCGGTGAATTATTTTGGGTAGTCACGTTACTTGTTATTGCTATGGTGCTGTTCGCACGCAATACGCTGCGAATGGATATTGTGGCGTTGCTGGTGATCATTGCCTTCGTGCTAAGCGGCACGCTGACCATCAATGAAGCGCTAGCGGGATTCAGTGATCCCAACGTGATTCTGATTGCTGCCCTGTTTGTCGTCGGGCATGGTCTGGTGAGAACCGGCGTGGCCTATCAGGTTGGCGACTGGCTGATGAAAGTCGCCGGTAACAGTGAAACACGGATGCTGGTTTTGCTGATGCTCACGGTGGCCGGTCTCGGTGCTTTTATGAGTTCCACCGGTGTGGTCGCGATCTTCATTCCTGTTGTCATCAGCGTTTCTGCCCGCATGAAAACCTCTCCCGCACGGCTGATGATGCCACTGAGTTTCGCCGGGCTTATCAGCGGCATGATGACGCTGGTTGCGACACCGCCGAATATGGTGGTTAACAGTGAATTGCTGCGTGAAGGATTCGATGGTTTTGGTTTCTTCGGGGTCACACCGGTCGGACTGGTGGTGCTGATCATGGGCGTTGGCTATATGCTGATCGCACGTCGCTGGCTCTCATCCGATAACGCTTTGCAGGATAAACAGCGCTGGAAACGCCGGACTTTTCGCGATTTGATCCGCGACTATCGTCTGACCGGCCGGGCGCGAAGGGTAACAGTCCGCCCCGGTTCTCCGCTGGTCGGACGCACGCTGGATGATTTACACCTGCGTTCGCGTTATGGCGCAAATGTGGTGGGCATTGAACGCTGGCGTAAGTTTCGCCGTGTGATGGTCAGCGCGACAGGGAATACCGAACTGTTTGCCCGCGATGTGTTGCTGCTTGATATGTCCGATTCCGGCATATCATTCAGGCAGTTTTGTACCGATGAAATGCTTGAGCCGATGGTGTTACGCGGCGAATATTTCTCTGAACAATCGAGAGATGTCGGTATGGCCGAAGTGTCGTTAATCCCTGATTCCGAGTTGTTAGGCAAAACACTGCGTGACGTGGCTTTCCGTTCGACCTATGGCCTGAACGTTGTTGGCATCCGCCGTCAGGGGGAAGCGCTCGAAGGCAGACTGGTGGATGAGGAATTACAGCTGGGCGATATGTTGCTGGTGATTGGTGACTGGAAACTTATCCGCCAGCTTCAGCAACAGATGCATGATTTCATCGTGCTGAATCTTCCTGCTGAAGTGGACGAAGTCGCACCTGCGCTGAGCCAGGCACCTCATGCGCTGTTTTGCCTGGCGCTGATGGTCGCGCTGATGCTCACCGACGACGTGCCCAATGCGATTGCCGCCATTATCGCCTGCATTCTGATGGGCAAATTCCGCTGCATTACGATGGAAGGTGCTTATAAAGCCATTCACTGGCCTAGCCTGCTGTTAATCATCGGGATGATGCCTTTTGCGCTGGCGCTGCAAAAAACCGGCGGTGTGGCGTTGATAGTGAAGGGGTTGATGGAAGTCAGCGGCGGTTACGGCCCTTATATGATGCTGCTGAGTTTGTTCATTCTCTGCGCGGGGATCGGGCTGTTTATTTCCAATACGGCGACTGCCGTGCTGATGGCGCCGATCGCGATTGCGGCGGCGCATCAGATGGGCGTGTCGCCTTACCCGTTCACCATGATCATCGCGATTGCCGCGTCTGCTGCCTTTATGACACCGGTGTCGTCACCAGTGAACACGCTGGTGATGGTGCCGGGTAACTATAAATTCGGCGACTTTATCCGCATCGGCGTGCCTTTTACGTTGCTGGTGATGGTCGTCAGCGTGTTTCTGGTGCCAGTGCTTTTCCCGTTCTGATCACATCGGGGAATCGAGGCTGATCTCATCCAGTGACAGACTGAAGCTCGGAATAAAGACTTCCATAAAGTAGTCCATTTCCGGGCTTTTTCTGTCTGCCAGCGTTTTTTCCAGGCGTGCCTTTGCCAGGGTGAATTCATTGTTTCCCGCAGACAGCTCTTCAAGACATTTCAGATAAGCACACAGTGCGTCAGCCTGTTTGACCGTCAGCTTTTCATCTTCAGTGTAATAATGCTCGTCAATCAGCGGGCGGAAATCTTCCTGCAATTCCTTCGGCAACATTTCAATCAGCTTTTGCTGAGCAATTTTCTCAATCTTTTTGTATTCATGCGCAATTTGCGGATTGTAATACTTGATAGGCGTTGGCATATCGCCGGTCAGCACTTCACTGGCGTCATGATACATCGCGAGCAGGGCAACGCGTTCAGCGCTCAGATTGCCGTTAAATTTACGGTTCTTAATGACAGCTAAAGCGTGAGCCACGAAGGCAACCTGCAGGCTGTGCTCAGAGACATTCTCTGTGCGGACATTGCGCATCAGCGGCCAGCGGCTGATCAGTTTGAGGCGGGAAAGATGGGCGAAAAAATGACTCTGATTCATAGCACTCTCAATAACAACGGTGAATGAGCGTCCATTGTGAGCAGTGCGGGGCAGTGATGTAAATAGGCGAAAGAGAAAAGGGCGCAGCCGTTGATGCTGCGCCCTGAACATTACTGGCGGTAGGTCTCGAGGAAACGGCCCAGTTTGTTAACGGCCATTTCCAGTTCGTCCACGCGCGGCAGCGTGACGATGCGGACATGATCCGGATACGGCCAGTTAAAGGCGGTACCCTGAACCAGCAAGACTTTTTGCTGAAGCAGCAAGTCGAGCACCATTTTCTGGTCGTCATGGATGTTGAAACGTTTGGCGTCAATACGCGGGAACATATACAGCGCGCCTTTCGGCTTCACGCAGGAAACCCCCGGGATTTCATTGATCAGCTCCCATGCGCGGTCACGCTGTTCAACCAGACGTCCGCCCGGCTGAATAAACTCGCTGATGCTCTGGTATCCGCCCAATGCGGTTTGAATAGCGTGTTGCATCGGCACGTTGGCACACAGACGCATCGAGGCCAGCATTTCGAGACCTTCGATATAACCTTTCGCATGCTTCTTCGGCCCGTTCAGAACCATCCAGCCCTGGCGGAATCCGGCCACGCGGTAGGTTTTTGAAAGACCGTTAAAGGTAACGGTCAGCAGATCCGGTGCCAGAGAAGCGATTGAAATATGCTCAGCTTCGTCATACAGAATTTTGTCGTAAATTTCGTCTGCGAAGATAATCAGGTTGTGCTCGCGGGCGATGTCAACAATCTGCATCAGCAATTCTTTGCTGTAGACCGCACCCGTCGGGTTGTTCGGGTTGATGATCACTATACCGCGGGTGCGCGGGGTGATTTTGTCACGAATATCGGCGATATCAGGGAACCAGTCCGCGCCCTCGTCACACAGATAATGCACCGCGTTACCACCGGAAAGTGAAACCGCTGCAGTCCACAACGGATAGTCCGGCGCAGGCACCAGCATTTCGTCGCCGGTGTTCAGTAATGCCTGCATTGACTGAACGATGAGCTCAGAAACACCGTTGCCGATATAGATATCTTCAACCGTGATGTCGCGCATATCGCGCGCCTGATAGTGCTGCATGATCGCTTTACGGGCAGAAAACAGACCTTTGGAATCACAGTAGCCTTGCGCCGTCGGCAGATTGCGGATGACATCGACCAGAATTTCGTCCGGTGCGTCAAATCCGAATGGCGCCGGGTTGCCGATGTTCAGTTTGAGGACTTTGTTACCTTCTTCTTCAAGGCGTTTTGCTTCTTTAAGCACCGGGCCGCGAATGTCATAACAGACGTTGTCCAGTTTGTGGGATTTTTCAATCGGGGACATGTAAATGAGAGCCTTTTGCAGTAAAGCCTGTTCTTCCCTGGCGACGAGCGGCCGCAGAGCAGTGCGAATGGCACAATTTACTCCCCGACAGAGGGCAAGAGAAGGGCTTTGCACCGTTTTGGTGAAAAACAGCAGTAAAGTCAACTGAGGCGGGCTTTTAACAAAGTGTTTGAATCATCATGTGGTTTTTAATTCTTGTTTCTGTGTGTTTTTCGTTTTTATATTTTGCAAATGTACACTTTACGAACAATAAATTCACTGTTTTCGCTGGCTGCACCGCTTAATGCGTTAATCCCGCCAGAGCAAATTTTGAACTGAACATCATGAAAACTTACCAAAGCTCGATAAATTCTGAAAAAAAATTGGGCAGTCCTGTTTTATTGATAAAAATTCTTAACAAGCGTCAGTGTTATTTCGCTAATGTATAATAATGAATGCTGGATAGATGATCATGTTCTTAATGATAACTGAAACCTATTTCATTAATGTATGAAAATGCTTTTGAGCCCTATATTTTAATTTTCCAGCGCAAACAAATTTTGAAGAAACTAGAAAAATCTTAATCTTGCTTTAACTATACCTGGCTGAGAAATTCTGTTATTCGCGTGACTCAATGAATTTGTTGAATTATATTTTCACTGGCTGATTTTATTAATTAATTTGGCTTATGTTTTCAATGCGTGAGATCGTGCGGATTTTCGGCTATTGCAGACAGAAAGCGCACGCAGGCGGGTTATGGAAGGGTTCAGCAGGACAGACTATATTAATTAAGATGCTCTAATCATTTAGCCTTTATGTGGATTTAGAGTGGGCGAAGTTAATGCCCGTATCCTCACAATGGCCAAAACTTTCATGCACAAATATTTCTCAATTTAGCTTATCAAATGAGTGAGTATCCGACATATCTGGTATTCTGCTTTTTGCGGGTACTTTGACGCACCATCAGGGTAGCTTGTTATTAGATTCTATAAAGTGAAGAAAAACTATGACAATTGCAAATCGTCCAATCCTCAATCTCGATCTCGACCTGTTGAGGACATTTGTAGCTGTTGCTGATTTAAATACGTTCGCTGCGGCTGCTGCTGCTGTGTGTCGTACTCAGTCGGCGGTAAGCCAACAAATGCAACGTCTAGAACAACTCGTTGGAAAAGAACTGTTTGCCAGACATGGACGCAATAAATTATTAACTGAACATGGTATTCAGTTATTGGGGTATGCACGCAAAATCCTTCGTTTCAATGATGAAGCCTGCACCTCTTTGATGTACAGCAATGTTCAGGGCGGGATAACGATTGGTGCGTCAGATGATACAGCTGACACCATTTTGCCTTTCCTGCTCAGCCGGGTGACGTCGATCTATCCTAAGTTGTCGATTGATGTCCGCGTGAAACGCAGTCCTTTCATGCTATCGATGCTTGAAAGTGAGGAAGTGGACTTGGCCATCACTACGATGACCAATACCGACCACCCGCACATCGTTCTGCGCACTTCGCCAACGCTCTGGTACTGTTCAGCGGATTTTGCTTATCCTTCCGGGGACAGCGTGCCACTGGTGGTGCTTGATGAGCCCAGCCCTTATCGTTTAATGGCGACTGAACATCTTAATCAGGCAGGGATCCCGTGGCGTATTGCGTATGTGGCTTCTACATTGTCTGCCATTCGTGCGGCAGTGCGTGCCGGTCTGGGCGTGACTGCGCGACCTATCGAAATGATGAGTCCGGAGTTACGTGTTTTGGGTGAACAGGACGGTTTACCACGACTGCCTGACACGCAGTATGTGCTGTACAAAAATGCCCGTTGTGAAAATGAACTGGCCATGGCGATTTTCAATGCCGTGGAGCAGGGGAATGATCCTTATTCGCTTAGCGCTTATGGTCCGCGTCCGGTAGTGGATGATGATCAGGAGTTCCTGGCAGATCCCCAAAATTAATATTTTCGCCCAGCTTTACCTTCCGCCTCCGCTTAACGGGGCGGGGGTAAAGGCTTCTACCTCTTTTGAGGTGCAAGAGTTATACTTTTAGTGCTTCTGTTTATTATTTCGCGTAAAACCCGCCTTTTATAACCTTATCGCTTCCCGCTCCCTGTAAAGACCCTTGTTCGCAACACTCCCCAACCACAATTGAGCGACTAAATGGCGAAAAAACCAGCATTTTTCAACGTTAAAAAATAGCATCAAATTTTTCCGTAGATCGCTTGTCGTTTTTTGAAAATCAACAAAACTTGTTAAAAGTGTGCCTTTTTATCTCTCAAAATTGACAGAACTCTGACACAGATCAAAAAAATAACCCTATTAAGAGAGTGGAAGCGCTGCCTATTCCTGCGACAATAGGAAAGTACGAAAGATGTCATAACTCCCATCACAGGCTCATGCTTTACCAGAGTATTTTACTGACACGATTTAGCTTAAGTACCGGCGCATGATATGTTAATTAAATGCTATGCATGTAAACTAATGTGGAGATACTTTTGTCAAAGTTGACAAAAGGTTATAGAAAAGGGTAAAAAGCCCACAACAAATCACTGGCTTAATGCCTTGTTGAGCCGTGAACTGTGTGGTTTTTAATCCTTCCCTTGAATCGATGTGGTGCGCAAGCTGCCGACCTTACAGAGCAGATGCCAAAGTGCCACTTTTGATGAGTAAGCAATGAGTATGTCAACAGCCACTGAAGTCATCGCTCAACACTGGGCGTTCGCCGTTTTTCTTGTCGTCGCAATGGGTCTTTGTTGCCTGATGTTACTGGGCGCCGCGTTTCTTGGCGGGAGAGCCAGAGCGCGTTACAAAAACACGCCTTTTGAATCAGGTATCGCCTCTGTCGGCACTGCCCGACTGCGTCTGTCCGCCAAGTTCTATCTGGTCGCCATGTTCTTCGTTATTTTCGACGTTGAAGCCCTGTATCTGTATGCATGGTCAACATCTATTCGCGAAAGCGGCTGGACCGGATTCGTTGAAGCCACCATTTTCATTTTGGTACTGCTGGCTGGTTTGTTCTATCTGGTGCGTATTGGCGCACTCGACTGGACACCAACACGTTCGAAAGGACCTGTTAAACCAAGCCCGGCGATTAATACCAACAGTCACCCTCAGTAAGCAGTCATAGCGAGGCATTAAGATGGACTATACGCTCACCCGCATAGACCCGGACGGTGAGAACGACCGTTACCCCCTGCAATCTCAGGAGGTCGTCGGCGATCCTCTTCAGGAACAGGTTAAACGCAGCGTCTTCATGGGAAATCTCCAGGAATCACTGCATGGCATGGTGAACTGGGGTCGTAAGAATTCCCTTTGGCCGTATAACTTCGGTCTTTCATGCTGTTACGTGGAAATGGTGACGTCATTCACTGCGGTGCATGACGTTGCGCGTTTTGGCGCAGAAGTTCTGCGTGCTTCACCACGTCAGGCTGACTTCATGGTGGTAGCCGGAACCTGCTTCACCAAAATGGCGCCGGTTATTCAGCGTTTGTACGATCAGATGCTGGAACCAAAATGGGTCATTTCGATGGGTGCCTGTGCGAATTCCGGCGGTATGTACGATATTTATTCTGTCGTTCAGGGCGTGGATAAATTCCTGCCTGTCGATGTGTACATCCCGGGATGCCCGCCGCGTCCGGAAGCCTATATGCAGGCTCTGCTACTGCTGCAGGAATCCATCGGCAAAGAACGTCGCCCATTGTCATGGGTTGTTGGCGATCAGGGTGTTTACCGCGCGAATATGCAGTCTGAAAAAGAGCGTAAACGTGCTGAGCGTATTGCAGTGACAAATCTGCGTTCGCCGGACGAGATTTAACACTGCGGTCTGAGAGTCAACCCTGAGGGGAGGTGTTTATGAATATCCCCCTTACGGCATAAATGACCATTTAGTGTGGTGAAAAAAATATGACAGATTTGACGACGCAAGATTCCGCCCTGCCAGCATGGCATACCCGTGATCATCTCGATGATCCGGTTATCGGCGAATTGCGTAACCGTTTTGGGCCAGAGGCCTTTACTGTTCAGGCGACCCGCACCGGAATTCCCGTGGTGTGGTTCAAACGTGAACAGTTACTGGAAGCGATTACCTTTTTACGAAAACAGCCAAAACCTTATGTCATGCTTTTCGATTTGCATGGCTTTGATGAGCGTTTACGTACTCACCGCGACGGTTTACCGGCCGCGGATTTTTCCGTTTTCTATCACCTGATCTCGGTCGAGCGTAACCGCGACATCATGATCAAAGTGGCATTGGCAGAAAACGATCTCCATGTTCCGACCATCACCAAAGTGTTCCCGAACGCTAACTGGTATGAGCGCGAAACGTGGGAAATGTTCGGTATTACCTTCGATGGCCATCCGCACCTGACGCGCATCATGATGCCGCAGACCTGGGAAGGGCACCCGCTGCGTAAAGACTATCCGGCACGCGCCACCGAGTTCGATCCTTACGAGCTGACCAAGCAGAAAGAAGAACTCGAGATGGAGTCGTTGACCTTCAAGCCTGAAGACTGGGGCATGAAGCGTGGTACCGAAAATGAGGACTTCATGTTCCTCAACCTCGGTCCTAACCACCCGTCCGCGCACGGTGCTTTCCGTATCATCCTGCAGCTTGATGGTGAAGAGATTGTCGACTGTGTTCCGGACGTCGGTTATCACCACCGCGGTGCTGAGAAAATGGGCGAACGCCAGTCCTGGCACAGCTACATTCCTTACACCGACCGTATCGAATACCTCGGCGGTTGTGTTAACGAAATGCCTTACGTGCTGGCCGTTGAAAAACTCGCCGGTATCGTGACGCCGGATCGCGTTAACACCATCCGTGTCATGCTGTCTGAACTGTTCCGTATCAACAGCCATCTGCTGTATATCTCTACGTTTATTCAGGACGTGGGCGCGATGACTCCGGTGTTCTTCGCCTTTACCGATCGTCAGAAAATCTACGATCTGGTGGAAGCGATCACCGGTTTCCGTATGCACCCGGCCTGGTTCCGTATTGGTGGCGTAGCGCATGACCTGCCGAAGGGCTGGGATCGTCTGCTGCGCGAGTTCCTTGACTGGATGCCAGCGCGTCTGGATTCCTATGTCAAAGCGGCGCTGAAAAACACCATTCTGATTGGCCGTTCCAAAGGCGTAGCTGCGTATAACGCAGACGACGCTCTGGCCTGGGGCACCACCGGTGCTGGCCTGCGCGCAACGGGTATCCCGTTCGATGTGCGTAAATGGCGTCCATACTCTGGCTACGAAAACTTTGACTTTGAAGTCCCGACAGGTGATGGCGTCAGTGACTGCTATTCCCGCGTGATGCTCAAAGTGGAAGAACTGCGTCAGAGCCTGCGCATTCTGGAACAGTGCTACAAAAACATGCCGGAAGGCCCGTTCAAGGCGGATCACCCGCTGACCACGCCGCCACCGAAAGAGCGCACGCTGCAACACATCGAAACCCTGATCACGCACTTCCTGCAAGTGTCGTGGGGGCCGGTCATGCCTGCGCAAGAATCTTTCCAGATGGTTGAAGCAACCAAAGGGATCAACAGCTACTACCTGACCAGTGACGGCAGCACCATGAGCTACCGCACCCGTGTCCGTACGCCAAGCTTCCCGCATTTGCAGCAGATCCCGTCCGTAATCCGTGGCAGCCTGGTATCCGACCTGATCGTGTATCTGGGCAGTATCGATTTTGTAATGTCAGATGTGGACCGCTAACGATGACAGATATCAATAAAGACTCAGAAGTTCAGTACATCAACGTCAGCGAGCCCGTCGCGCCGCCGGTGTTTGTGCTGAGCGACGCTGAACGTGAAGCGATTGAGCACGAAAAACATCACTACGAGGATGCCCGCGCGGCTTCCATCGAAGCGCTGAAGATCGTGCAAAAAGCGCGTGGCTGGGTGCCTGATGGCGCTATCTACGCGATCTCCGATGTTCTGGGCATTCCTGCCAGCGACGTTGAAGGTGTGGCGACATTCTACAGCCAGATCTTCCGTCAGCCGGTGGGTCGCCATGTGATCCGTTACTGTGACAGCGTGGTGTGCCACATCACCGGTTATCAGGGGATCCAGGCTGCTCTGGAACAACAGTTGCACATCAAGCCGGGCGAAACGACCGAAGACGGACGTTTTACCCTGCTGCCGACCTGCTGCCTCGGTAACTGTGACAAAGGCCCGTCAATGATGATTGATGAGGACACGCACAGCCATCTGACGCCAGAAGCGATCGGTTCGCTACTGGAGCGCTACGCATGACCTACATTCCAAGACACATCGAACGCACGCCAGAAATGCACCCGCTGACCTGGCGTATGCGTGATGATAAACAGCCTGTCTGGATTGACGAATACCGCAGCAAAAACGGTTACGTCGGTGCAGAAAAAGCCCTTAAAGGCATGGCTCAGGAAGAAATCGTCAATCTGGTAAAAGACGCTGGCCTGAAAGGGCGCGGCGGCGCAGGTTTCTCCACCGGTCTGAAGTGGAGCCTGATGCCGAAAGACGAAAGCATGAACATCCGCTATCTGCTGTGTAACGCCGATGAGATGGAACCGGGCACGTATAAAGACCGTATGCTGATGGAGCAAATGCCGCACCTGCTGGTGGAAGGCATGTTGATCTCGGCATTCGCGCTGAAGTCTTACCGTGGTTACATCTTCCTGCGTGGCGAATACATCGAAGCTGCTGTGAATCTGCGTCGCGCGATTGCGGAAGCCACAGAAGCGGGCCTGCTGGGTAAAAATATTCTCGGCACCGGTTTTGATTTTGAACTGATTGTTCACACCGGCGCTGGGCGTTACATCTGCGGTGAAGAAACCGCACTGATTAACTCACTGGAAGGCCGCCGTGCTAACCCGCGTTCCAAGCCACCGTTCCCGGCGTCCGCCGGTGCATGGGGTAAACCGACCTGCGTGAACAACGTCGAAACCTTGTGCAACGTGCCAGCCATCCTGGAGCACGGTGTGGACTGGTACAAAGGTATGTCTGCGGGCAAAAGTGAAGATGCCGGCACCAAACTGATGGGCTTCTCTGGTCGGGTAAAAAACCCTGGCGTCTGGGAACTGCCGTTTGGGACTACCGCACGTGAAATTCTTGAAGACTATGCCGGTGGCATGCGTGATGGCCTGAAATTTAAAGCCTGGCAGCCGGGCGGGGCGGGGACCGACTTCCTGACCGCCGATCATCTGGATTTGCCGATGGACTTTGCCAGCATTGGTAAAGCCGGTAGCCGTCTGGGGACCGCACTGGCGATGGCCGTTGACCATGAAATCGGTATGGTTCCGCTGGTGCGTAACCTGGAAGAGTTCTTCGCTCGTGAATCTTGTGGCTGGTGTACACCGTGCCGCGATGGCCTGCCGTGGAGTGTGAAAATTCTTCGTGCGCTGGAACGTGGTGAAGGCCAGCCGGGGGATATCGAAACTCTCCTGCAGCTTTGCCGCCAGCTTGGCCCGGGCAAAACCTTCTGCGCACACGCGCCAGGTGCCGTGGAGCCATTGCAGAGTGCGATTAAATATTTCCGGGAAGAGTTTGAGGCGGGTATCGCCAAACAGCATTACAACAACGCACATGCGATTGCGGGCATTCAGCCGAACAATCTGCTGAAAGAGCGCTGGTAGTGAAGGCAACAGGCAGCGGACGTGAGCCCGCTGTGCGCGAATTTCCGGAACAAGGGACGCGCTGTCGAATGATATACGCCAACCCGGCAAGAATTTTTGATTAACGCCCGTTTAGACGGGCCACGTGGAAGCATGCTGACTATGGCTACGATTCATGTAGACGGCAAAGAATACGACGTAGACGGAGCGGACAACCTGTTACAGGCTTGCCTCTCTCTCGGCCTCGATATTCCTTATTTTTGCTGGCATCCGGCGCTGGGAAGCGTCGGCGCTTGCCGCCAATGTGCGGTTAAGCAATACCAAAACGCGGAAGACACGCGCGGTCGTCTGGTGATGTCATGTATGACACCAGCGTCTGATGGCACCTTCATTTCCATCGACGACTCTGAAGCGAAAGAATTCCGTGAAAGCGTCGTGGAATGGCTGATGACAAACCATCCGCACGACTGTCCGGTGTGTGAGGAAGGCGGTAACTGTCACCTGCAGGATATGACAGTCATGACCGGCCACAGTATGCGCCGTTACCGTTTCACCAAGCGTACCCATAACAACCAGGATCTCGGGCCGTTCATCTCTCATGAAATGAACCGCTGTATCGCCTGTTATCGCTGTGTTCGTTACTACAAGGATTACGCGGACGGCACCGATCTGGGTGTTTATGGCGCGCACGACAACGTCTATTTCGGTCGTCCGGAAGATGGCCCGCTGGAAAGCGAGTTCTCCGGTAACCTGGTAGAAGTGTGTCCGACCGGCGTATTCACCGATAAAACGCACTCCGAACGCTATAACCGTAAATGGGACATGCAGTTTGCGCCAAGCATCTGTCAGCAATGTTCTGTTGGCTGTAACACCAGCCCGGGTGAGCGTTACGGCGAACTGCGTCGTATCGAAAACCGTTATAACGGTACCGTAAACCATTACTTCCTGTGCGACCGTGGTCGTTTCGGTTATGGCTACGTGAACCTGAAAGATCGTCCGAAGAAACCATTGCAACTGCGTGGTAACGACTGGATCGAACTTAACGCCGAACAGGCGATGCAGGGCGCGGCAGACATTATCCGTCAGGCGAAGAAAACCATCGGTATCGGTTCTCCGCGCGCGAGTCTGGAAAGCAACTTTGCGTTGCGCGAACTGGTTGGCGCCGAAAACTTCTATACCGGTATCAACGCGGCAGAGCAGGGGCGTCTGCAACTGATGCTGAGCGTTCTGCGCAACAGCGGTGTTCACACACCGGCGCTGCGTGAAATCGAAGAATACGATGCCGTTCTGGTGCTGGGCGAAGATCTGACTCAGACCGGTGCGCGTATCGCGTTATCTGTTCGTCAGGCCGTTAAAGGCAAAGCCCGCGCGATGGCTGCGGCTCAGCGCGTAGCCGACTGGCAAATCGCGGCAGTCCAGAACATCGGTCAGCACGCCAAACATCCGCTGTTCATTACTAACGTGGACAACACCAAACTCGACGATATCGCAGCTTACAATTACCGTGCACCGGTTGATGAGCAGGCGCGTTTCGGCTTTGCTATCGCCCATGCGTTGGATAATTCTGCGCCAGCGGTCAGCGACCTTGCTGATGGCCTGAACAAGAAAATCGACGTGATCGTGCAGGCACTGACCGGTGCGCGCAAGCCGCTGATCATCACCGGTACGAGCGCCGGTTCTGATGCCATCATCGAAGCCGCTGCAAATATCGCGAAAGCGCTGAAAGTGGCTGGCAGTGATGTCGGCATTACGTTCGTGGCTTCTGCGGCAAACAGCATCGGTCTTTCGATGATTGGTGGCGGCTCGCTGGACGAAGCACTGGAATTGCTGACCCGTGGCGAAGCCGACAGCGCGATCGTCATGGAAAATGACCTTTATCGTCAGGCGCCTGAAGCGAAAGTTGATGCGGCATTAGCGAATGTGCAGAACCTGCTGGTCGTTGACCATCAGCGGACGCGCATTATGGATAAAGCCAGCCTGATCCTGCCTGCGGCAAGTTTCGCAGAAAGCGACGGCACGCTGGTGAACCAGGAAGGCCGCGCACAGCGCTTCTTCCAGGTTTACGATCCGGCTTACTACGACACAACGGTTGCCATGCTGGAAAGCTGGCGCTGGATGCACTCGCTGCATTCCACCATCAACAGCCGCCATGTTGACTGGACGCAGCTGGATCACGTCATTGAAGCCTGCGTTGAAGCACTGCCACAGCTGAAAGGCATGGTAGAAGCTGCGCCAAACGCCAGCTTCCGTATCCGTGGTCAGAAACTGGCGCGTTCTCCGGCACGTTCCAGTGGTCGTACCGCCATGCGCGCGAACATCAGCGTTCATGAACCGCGTCAGCCGCAAGATAAAGACACCATGTTTGCCTTCTCAATGGAAGGGAACAACAGCCCGACAGCCAACCGCAATCAGGTGCCATTCGCCTGGGCGCCGGGCTGGAACTCACCACAAGCCTGGAACAAATTCCAGAGTGAAGTCGGCGGCAGTCTGCGCCATGGTGATCCGGGTGTGCGTTTGATTGAAGCAGGTGAGGGGACACTCGATTACTTCACCACTATTCCGGCTGCCTTTACTGCGCAGAGCGATAACTGGCGTGTTGCGCCTTATTATCACCTGTTCGGCAGCGAAGAAATGACACAGCGCTCTAAGGTGATCCAGCAACGTATGCCACAGGCGTATGTGATGGTTAACCCGGCAGATGCTGCGCAATTAGGGGTGAATGCAGGTTCTCAGGTGGAATTCACCTGTGCCGGTCAGACCCTCAGATTGCCGGTTCGTCTGAGTGAAACATTGAGTCAGGGCCAGGTTGGCCTGCCGCTGGGCTTGCCGGGTATTCCTCCGATACTGGTTGGCGCAACGGTTGAAAATCTGCGGGAGGCAGCACAATGAGCTGGTTTACACCTGTAGTCATTGATTCATTGATCGCTATTCTGAAAGCTGTCGTGATCCTGCTGGTTGTTGTGACCTGCGGGGCCTTTATGAGCTTCGGTGAGCGTCGCTTGCTGGGGCTGTTCCAGAACCGTTACGGACCAAACCGTGTCGGCTGGGGCGGTTCCCTGCAGCTGGTCGCTGACATGATCAAGATGTTCTTCAAGGAAGACTGGGTACCTAAATTCACCGACAAAGCCATCTTTACGCTGGCGCCGATGATTGCATTTACGTCCCTGCTGATCTCCTTTGCGATTGTTCCGGTCAGCCCGACCTGGTTCGCCGCAGACCTGAACATCGGTATTTTGTTCTTCCTGATGATGGCCGGTCTGACCGTCTATGCCGTGTTGTTCGCTGGCTGGTCCAGTAACAACAAATACTCGCTGCTGGGTGCGATGCGTGCATCCGCTCAGACGCTGAGCTACGAAGTGTTCCTTGGCTTATCGCTGATGGGCGTTGTAGCGCAGGCGGGTTCCTTCAATCTGCAAGACATCGTCATTTCTCAGTCGCACATGTGGAACATCATCCCGCAGTTCTTTGGTTTCGTGACCTTTGCGATTGCCGGTGTGGCTGTTTGTCACCGTCACCCGTTTGACCAGCCGGAAGCCGAGCAGGAACTGGCCGATGGTTACCACATTGAATATTCCGGTATGAAATTCGGTCTGTTCTTCGTGGGAGAATACATCGGTATCGTGACTGTCTCTGCGCTGATCGTCACCTTGTTCTTCGGTGGCTGGCAGGGGCCGTTCCTGTATCCGGTGATCTGGTTTGCGCTGAAAACGGCGTTCTTCATGGTGATGTTCATTTTGATCCGTGCTGCTTTACCGCGTCCCCGCTACGACCAGGTGATGTCATTTGGCTGGAAAGTTTGCCTGCCACTGACCTTGCTTAATCTGCTGGCGACCGCTGCGGTCATCTTGTACAACGCGCAATAAGGGGTGATGAAACCATGACATTGAAAGACATAGTGGTCGGGTTCGGTACCCAGGTTCGCAGCTTGTGGATGATAGGCATGCACGCCTTCGCCAAGCGCGAAACCCAGATGTACCCTGAAGTTCCGGTCAATCCACCTCCGCGTTACCGTGGCCGTATCGTGCTGACGCGCGATCCGGACGGTGAAGAGCGCTGCGTTGCCTGTAACCTGTGTGCGGTAGCCTGTCCGGTAGGCTGTATTTCTCTGCAAAAAGCAGAAATGAAAGACGGTCGCTGGTATCCGGAATTCTTCCGCATCAACTTCTCACGCTGCATTTTCTGCGGTCTGTGCGAAGAAGCTTGCCCGACAACAGCCATTCAGCTGACGCCGGACTTCGAGCTGGGCGAATTCAAACGCCAGGATCTGGTGTACGAAAAAGAAGATCTGTTGATCTCTGGGCCGGGTAAATATCCGGAATACAATTTCTACCGGATGGCCGGTATGGCGATTGACGGCAAGTCGAAAGGCGAAGCTGAAAATGAAGCCAAACCGATCAACGTCAAAGGTCTGTTGCCTTAAGGAGCCGCAAGCATGGAATTTGCATTTTATATTGCAGCCCTGGTGGCCGTGTTGGCGACATTGCGTGTTATCACGCATACCAACCCGGTTCATGCACTGCTGTATCTGATCGTCTCTTTACTGGCGATTGCTGCGGTCTTCTTCTCGCTCGGTGCGTATTTCGCCGGTGCCCTGGAGATCATCGTTTACGCCGGCGCCATTATGGTGCTGTTCGTCTTCGTCGTGATGATGCTCAACCTCGGCAATGTCGAAGAACAGGAACGTGCATGGCTTAAACCTGCTACCTGGATCGGACCTTCGGTTCTGTCAGTCATCCTGCTGGTGGTGATGATTATGTCAATCCTCGGCGTGCATGATCACGGTATCAAAGGCGACATGATTGATGCGAAAGCAGTGGGCATCGCGCTGTTCGGGCCTTACGTTCTGGCTGTTGAACTGGCGTCAATGCTGTTGCTGGCCGGTCTGGTCGTGGCATTCCATATTGGTCGTGAACACAAACCGGGTGAAGTCTTCGGTGACGCACCGGTCACGACCGAAATGGCAACAAAAAGAAAACCGGAGGAGAGAGCATGATCCCTCTACAACATGGTCTGATTCTGGCCGCGATCCTCTTTGTTTTGGGGCTTACCGGGCTGCTGGTTCGTCGTAATTTGCTGTTTATGCTGATCAGTCTTGAAGTGATGATTAACGCGGCAGCGCTGGCGTTTATCGTGGCGGGAAGCTACTGGGGTCAGGCAGACGGGCAGGTGATGTACATTCTGGCCATCAGCCTGGCTGCGGCGGAGGCCAGTATTGGTCTGGCGTTGCTGCTGCAACTGTATCGCCGTCGCCACACTCTCAATATTGATACTGTCAGTGAGATGCGCGGATGAACTTACTCTATTTAACAATTTTGTTCCCGCTGATTGGCTTCCTGTTACTGGCCTTTTCACGCGGTCGCTGGTCTGAAAATACCTCTGCTACCATTGGCGTAGGTTCCATTGGTCTGGCAGCAGTGACCACCATTTATGTGGGCATCAATTTCCTCAGCCAGAAAGCGGCGGGCGTGGAAGTCTTTAATCAGCATCTGTGGAACTGGATGCAGGTTGGTGACTTCAATATTCCTGTCACACTGACGCTCGACGGTTTGTCGATGACCATGCTGTCCGTGGTGACCGGCGTCGGTTTCTTCATCCACATGTTCGCTTCCTGGTACATGCGCGGTGAAGAAGGCTACTCACGCTTCTTCGCGTACACCAACCTGTTTATCGCCAGCATGGTGATTCTGGTACTGGCAGACAACCTGTTGCTGATGTACCTCGGTTGGGAAGGTGTGGGTCTGTGCAGTTACCTGTTGATCGGTTTCTACTATACCCATCCGGCAAACGGCGCGGCAGCGATGAAAGCATTTATCGTGACCCGTGTGGGTGACGTGTTCCTGGCTTTCGCACTGTTCATCCTGTACCGCGAACTGGGCACGCTGAACTTCCGTGAACTGATGATCCTGGCACCGCAGAAACTGGCAGTAGGCGACACGGCAATTACCTGGGCGACCCTGATGTTACTGGGCGGCGCAGTGGGTAAATCCGCACAGCTTCCGCTTCAGACCTGGCTGGCAGACGCCATGGCCGGTCCGACGCCGGTTTCCGCGCTGATCCACGCCGCGACCATGGTCACCGCCGGTGTTTACCTGATTGCACGTACTCATGGCCTGTTCCTGATGGCGCCTGAAATCCTGCATCTGGTGGGCATTATCGGTGCGGTCACGCTGGTTCTGGCCGGTTTCGCTGCGCTGGTGCAAACCGATATCAAACGTGTTCTCGCGTACTCGACCATGAGCCAGATTGGTTACATGTTCCTGGCGCTGGGCGTTCAGGCGTGGGATGCCGCTATCTTCCACCTGATGACGCACGCATTCTTTAAAGCACTGTTGTTCCTTTCTTCCGGTTCGGTCATTTTGGCCTGTCACCACGAACAGAACATTTTCAAAATGGGCGGATTACGTAAATCCATTCCTCTTGTCTATATCTGCTTCCTGGTCGGTGGCGCGGCGCTGTCCGCCTTGCCAATCATCACTGCGGGCTTCTTCAGTAAAGATGAAATCCTCGCGGGTGCGCTGGCTAACGGCCACCTGAATCTGATGGTTGCGGGTCTGGTCGGTGCGTTTATGACCTCGCTGTACACCTTCCGCATGATCTTCATCGTCTTCCACGGCGAAGAGAAAATCAAAGCGCATGCGGGTAAAGGCATCACTCACCACCTGCCGCTGCTGGTGTTACTGGTTCTGTCCACCTTTATTGGCGCGATGATTGTTCCGCCACTGAAAGGCGTACTGCCGGATACCACTGAGCTGGCGCATGGCAGTGTGTTGACGCTGGAAATCACATCAGGCGTGATTGCAATTGCGGGCATTCTGCTGGCTGCGGCCCTGTATCTGGGGAAACGCTCGCTGGTCAACAGCATTGCGAAAAGCGCACCGGGCCGTTTCTTCACGACCTGGTGGTTCCATGCCTGGGGCTTCGACTGGCTGTACGACATGATTTTCGTGAAACCTTATCTGCTGGTTGCGAAACTCCTGCAACGTGATCCACTGAACTCAATGATGAATCTGCCTGCGCTGTTTGCCCGTCTGGGTAACCGTGGTCTGACTCTCAGCGAAAACGGTCAGGTTCGTTGGTACGTCGCGTCAATGGGGCTCGGTGCAGTCGTCGTTCTGGCGCTGCTGCTGGTGATTTAAGCCTGCATTACGGGTGTAGTTATCAATGCCGGTCTGTTGGTGTTACGGACCGGCAAGTGAAATAGCCTTCGGGCATAAAAGAAGGGAACGACACGCCATGCTATTACCTTGGCTAATATTTATCCCCTTTATCGGCGGGCTGCTGTGCTGGCAGACTGAGCGCTTTGGGAGCAAAGTACCGCGCTGGATCGCGTTAATTGCGATGGGGCTGACGCTGGCTCTTTCCGTGCAATTGTGGTTGCAGGGAGGATATTCATTAACGACGCCTGCGGGTATTCCACAGTGGCAATCCGAGTTTTCGGTGCCGTGGATCCCTCGTTTTGGCATCAGCTTCCATCTGGCTCTGGACGGTTTGTCCCTGCTGATGGTGGTTCTGACCGGTCTGTTGGGTGTTCTGGCGATCCTCTGTTCGTGGCGTGAAATCCAGAAGTATCAGGGTTTCTTCCACCTGAATTTACTGTGGATCCTCGGCGGCGTGATCGGCGTGTTCCTCGCCATCGACATGTTCCTGTTCTTCTTCTTCTGGGAAATGATGCTGGTGCCGATGTACTTCCTGATTGCCTTGTGGGGACACAAAGCGTCAGACGGTAAAACGCGTATCAGCGCAGCAACCAAATTCTTCATCTATACGCAGTCCAGCGGTCTGGTGATGTTGATTGCCATCCTTGGTCTGGTGTTTGTGCATTACAACGCCACCGGAGTGTGGACATTCAACTACGCTGACCTGCTGAAAACGCCAATGTCGCACGGTGTTGAATATCTGCTGATGCTGGGCTTCTTCATCGCCTTCGCGGTGAAAATGCCGGTTGTGCCACTGCACGGCTGGTTGCCGGATGCACACAGTCAGGCACCAACCGCCGGTTCCGTCGACTTAGCCGGTATCTTGCTGAAAACCGCGGCCTACGGGATGTTGCGTTTCTGTCTGCCACTGTTCCCGGAAGCGTCTCACCAGTTCGCACCGATTGCCATGTGGCTGGGTGTGATTGGTATCTTCTACGGTGCGTGGATGGCGTTCTGCCAGACTGATATTAAACGTCTGATTGCTTACACCTCCGTTTCGCACATGGGCTTCGTGCTGATTGCTATCTACACCGGCAGCCAGCTGGCGTACCAGGGCGCAGTTATCCAGATGATTGCACACGGTTTGTCCGCAGCCGGTATGTTCATCATCTGTGGTCAGCTGTACGAACGTCTGCATACCCGTGATATGCGCCAGATGGGCGGATTGTGGGGACGAATCAAATACCTGCCAGCGTTGTCGCTGTTCTTCGCCGTCGCCACTTTAGGGATGCCGGGTACAGGTAACTTCGTCGGTGAATTCCAGATCCTGTTCGGCAGCTACCCGGTTGTACCGGTGATCACTGTCATCTCAACCTTTGGTCTGGTGTTCGCTTCGGTTTACTCACTGGTGATGATGCAGCGCGCTTACTACGGCAAAGCAAAATCTGACGAACCGCTGCCGGGCATGACCTCACGCGAACTGTCGATCATCTTGTTACTTGTTGTATTGCTGGTGGCGCTGGGCTTATACCCGCAGCCAATTCTGGATACTTCAAGTGCCGCGATGAGCAACATTCAGCACTGGTTCGGGTCTTCAGTTTCCACTATTTCAACGACAAGGCCGTAACTCGCCATGACATTTACACTTCAAAATCTGATCGCACTATTACCGCTGATGATCGTCGGATTGACGGTGGTGGTGGTGATGCTGTCCATTGCGTGGCGACGCGACCATTTTCTTAATGCCACACTGACAGTCATCGGGCTGAACGTTGCCTTACTTTCTCTTTACTACGTTGGGCAGGTCGGCCCGCAGGACGTCACACCGCTGCTGCGCGTTGACGGCTACTCGATGTTCTACATCGGGCTGGTGCTGCTGGCGAGTCTGGCCACCAGTACGTTTGCTTATCCCTGGCTGGCCGGTTATCCGGACAACCGCGAAGAGTTCTATCTGTTAGTTCTCATTGCGGCCATGGGCGGCATTCTGCTGGCATGCTCTAACCATCTGGCGTCAATGTTCCTCGGGATCGAACTGATTTCCCTGCCATTGTTCGGCCTGATTGGTTACGCCTACCGCCAGAAACGCTCGCTGGAAGCGGCGATCAAATACATGCTGCTGTCGGCTGCTGCGTCTTCCTTCCTGCTGTTTGGTATGGCGCTGCTGTACGCACAGTCCGGTGATTTGTCCTTTGCGTCACTGGGCAAAAACCTGGGCGACGGCGTGATGCTGCACCAGCCGTTGCTGATGGCCGGTCTGGGCATGATGATTGTCGGTCTGGGCTTCAAGCTGTCGCTGGTTCCGTTCCACCTGTGGACGCCAGACGTGTATCAGGGCGCACCTGCACCGGTTTCGACTTTCCTGGCAACCGCCAGCAAAATCGCAATCTTCGCGGTAGTGATGCGTTTGTTCCTGTACGCGCCGGTGGCTGACAGCGAATCGATTCGTATCGTGCTGGCGATTATCGCCTTCTGCTCGATTCTGGTCGGTAACCTGATGGCGATCAGCCAGAGCAATATCAAACGTCTGCTCGGTTACTCTTCCATCGCTCACCTGGGTTATCTGCTGGTGGCGCTGATTGCCGTACAAACGCATCAGCTGTCGATGGAAACCGTTGGCGTGTATCTGGCCGGTTACCTGTTCAGCAGCCTCGGTGCTTTCGGTGTGGTCAGCCTGATGTCCAGCCCGTACAAAGGCCCGGACGCAGAATCGCTGTTCTCCTACCGTGGTCTGTTCTGGCATAAGCCAATCCTGTCTGCGGTAATGACCGTGATGATGCTGTCACTGGCCGGTATTCCGATGACGCTGGGCTTTATCGGTAAGTTCTACGTGATTGCGACCGGTGTGACCGCGCATCTGTGGTGGCTGACCGGTGCTGTGGTTGTTGGTTCTGCGATTGGTCTTTACTACTACCTGCGCGTAACGGTGAGCTTGTATCTGAGCGCGCCTGAAACGCTGGTTCGTGATACGCCAAACAACTGGGCGTTCACGGCGGGTGGGGTAGTCGTACTGATTTCCGCGATTCTGGTGCTGCTGCTGGGTATCTTCCCGCAACCGCTGATTTCGCTGGTACAGATGGCGCAACCGCTGCTCTGATAAAGTCTGCAAACGCAGTCTGAAAATCTGACGAAGCCGCTCACATGAGCGGCTTTTTTAATCGTATTGGTTGATAAATGTGATTAATATCACATTTATATGTACGTTCAGCTAAATATTACATTCATTTTGTGATCTTCCCCATTCCATTATTCCTGCCAATGCGTACACTGCGCGCTTGTTCAAATTCGTATGGAATTACACCATGAATGTTTTAGTGATGATTGCCATTACCACCGGCATCCTCTCCGGTATCTGGGGCTGGGTGGCTATCAGCCTTGGCCTCATAAGCTGGGCGGGATTCCTCGGATGCACGGCGTATTTCGCCTGTCCGCAGGGCGGGCTGCGCGGATTGCTGATCAGCACGCTGACCTGTCTCAGCGGCGTGTTCTGGGCGGTAGTGATCATCGCGGGCAGCGCCATGCGTCCCGAATGGAGCATTCTGGGTTATATGCTGACCGGCATCGTCGCCTTCCTGATGTGCATTCAGGCGCGTCAGCAGTGGCTGGCGTTTGTTCCGGGCACCTTTATCGGTGCCTGTGCGACTTTCGCCGCACAGGGCGACTGGCGGCAGGTGGTGGTGTCATTGCTGGTCGGTCTGGTATTCGGTTACGCGATGAAAAACAGCGGATTATGGCTGGCGAAACAGCGCGAAAAGCAGCTGAATGGCGCTAAAAATGCCGCCATTTTACCGGACGTCAAAGGGTCAGAAGGTTCTTAAAACCCCGTTTTTACGACAGTTTTCTGATGATCTGTCGGGCAATTCAGGCGGAACTGCGCTAGGGTTAATGGCAGCATAAGTTTTTAGAAGACCCGAACACATCATAAGGAGATAACCATGGCTGACCAATTTGAGACACAGCAGAATTCGTTAGATGACGATTTGCGTATGCTGACTGAAACTCTGGAAGAAGTGCTGAAATCTTCCGGCGATAAAGCGGATGAGAAATACGTGCAAATTAAAGCACGTGCTGAAAACGCACTGAAAGACATTAAATCCCGTATTGACCCTTCCGCCCGTTCTTACTGCAAGAAAGCCCGTCACGTAGCGGAACAGACTGACAGCTATGTGCGTGAAAATCCGTGGCATGGTGTGGGCGTCGGTGCCGCCGTCGGCCTGGTTGTAGGCCTGTTGTTGCGTCGCTAATGTCATTACTTCAGGGGCAGCGTCCTGCTGCTCCTGCTCTTAACGCATTTGATAACTCCTTTGTCTGCTCCTATACTCCCTCTTAGCTAACAGCACTCACTTCAGCTTGATCTGTCGCATATTTTCATTTTTCGTATCGCCGCATAATTCATCCGTAATTGATCCAACCCGTTTTTTGATCCAGAAGGGTATTTCTGCCCGTCACTAAACATCCGGTATGGCCCGAGGTAGCGGTGAAACAAATATCAGCAATCATTGAGCAGCTTGATACAACACTGGCAGGCGAATGGCCTGATACAGCGGGGATCCGGCAGTTCAGTTATTCTCTGCAAAAACAGCCAGACACCGGCCTGCTGGAATGGTTGTCTGCGCAACCCTGCTACCCTAAATTCTACTGGCAACAGCGTGATGGCAATGAAGAAGCCGCCGTTTGTGGCGATGCTTACGCTTTTGGCGATACGGCACAGGCGCAGGCTTTTATCCGCGAACATCAGGATGTACCTGATCTGCACATCTGGGGGCTGAACGCCTTCAATGGCGCTGACAGCTCCGCCTTTGCTGCCAATGCACTCTTTCTCCCGCGCGTCGAACTTTGCCGTCAGGGCAGCCGCTACTGGTTGCGTTGTACGCTTTTCAGTGCGCATTCTTTACGTGTGGAAGCTCGCCGCACGCGTTTGTTCCTGCGATCTCTGGTTGCCAGTCAGGCTTTACCGCCGATCGCCTCCCGCGTCTTACAGCACCAGCATTTACCGGCGCAGCCGCAGTGGAATCAGCTGATTACCCGCGCACTGAACTGCATTGAAGCGCAGCAATTCGACAAAGTCGTGCTGGCGCGAAAAACCACGCTGACTCTCAGCCAGCCGCTGAACGCCTGCGCATTTCTGGCTGCCAGTCGTGCGGTGAACCACCACTGCTATCACTTTATGCTGGCATTCACGCCACAACAGGCTTTCCTGGGTTCCAGCCCTGAACGCCTGTTCCTGCGCAACCACGATGAGTTATATACCGAAGCGCTGGCGGGCACTGTCGCCAACGATCCTGATGATTTTAAAGCACAGGAACTGGGCGACTGGCTGCTGAACGACGGCAAAAATCAGCGAGAAAACCTGCTGGTGGTGGATGACATTTGCCAGCGTTTGCAGGGCGGGGCGCAAACCCTCGACATCATGCCTGCCGAGATTTTACGTCTGCGCAAAGTACAGCATCTGCGCCGCAGTATTCATGGCGAACTGACGGAATCCGATGACGCCGGTTGTCTGCAACGTTTACAACCGACGGCGGCCGTCGCCGGATTGCCGCGTCAGGCAGCCCGCGAATTTATCGCTGAATTTGAGCCTTTTGACCGCGAATGGTATGCCGGTTCCGCCGGGTACATCAGCGCTGAACAGACGGAGTTTACCGTCGCGCTGCGTTCTGCGGCGGTGAAAGGACATCATCTGGAACTCTACGCTGGCGCGGGAATTGTCGCGGGTTCTGACGCTGCACAGGAGTGGCAGGAAATCGAAAACAAAGCCGCAGGATTGCGTACTTTGCTGGAAGAGCACTACACGCCTGCCGTTCAGGCCGGATAATCCTTTGCCGGAGTAAGTTGACCATGTCTGTTGCCGTTTTTAACCGCCGCTGGGCGACGCTGCTCCTCGAAACACTGACCCGCCATCAGGTGCAACACGTTTGCATTGCGCCCGGTTCCCGCTCCACGCCGCTGACCCTTGCCGCCGCAGCGCATCCACACCTTATCTGCCATACCCATTTTGATGAACGCGGCCTCGGCCATCTGGCGCTTGGGCTGGCAAAAGCCAGCGGGCAGCGTGTGGCGATCATTGTCACCTCCGGCACAGCGGTAGCCAATCTTTATCCGGCGCTGATCGAAGCCGGGCTGACCGGCGAAAAGCTGGTATTGCTCACTGCCGACCGTCCGCCGGAGCTTATCGATTGTGGTGCGAATCAGGCTATCCGCCAGACCGGCATGTTTGCCAGCCATCCTGTACACACCCTGGATTTGCCGCGTCCGACGCCGGAAATCAGTGCCCGCTGGCTGGTCTCCGCGCTGGATAATGCACTGGCGCAGCAGACACACGGCGCGGTGCATATTAACTGTCCCTTCCCCGAACCGCTGTATGGTGAAGACAGCGGTGAATATCTGGACTGGCTGCAACAGCTGGGCGACTGGTGGCAGGGGCATCAGCCGTGGCTGAATTACTCGCCGGTTGAGCATACGACCGCACAGCCAGACTGGTTTTCCTGGCGGCAAAAGCGCGGCGTGATTATTGCCGGTCGCATTTCAGCGCAGGAAAGCGAGTCCGTCGCGCGCTGGGCTGAAGTGCTTGGCTGGCCGCTGATCAGCGACGTTCAGGCTTCAACGGGTAACCCGCTTCCCTGTGCCGATCTTTGGCTGGCTTCACCGCAGGCGCAGGCTGTACTGGCACGCGCTCAGCTGGTGATTCAGTTTGGCGGCGGTTTAACCGGTAAACGTTTACTGCAATGGCAGGCGGCGTGCGAACCCGAGGAATACTGGCTGATTGATACGTTGCCGGGGCGTCAGGATCCGGCGCAGCACCGTGGCCGCAGGATACAGGCGACCGTCGCTGACTGGTTGCTGACGCATCCGGCTCAGCCACAGCCTGACTGGGCGGAAGAGCTTGGATCCTGTTCGCAACGTGCCAGTCAGGCGGTGAAAACTCATCTCGATGGCACTTTTGGAGAGGCCGCCGCCGCATGGCAGCTTCCGGCATTATTGCCCGCTCACGGCCAGTTATTCCTCGGCAACAGCCTGATTGTCCGGCTGGTCGATGCCTTTGCAAAACTGCCCGCCGGTTATCCTGTTTATGCCAATCGCGGTGCAAGCGGTATTGATGGTTTGCTTTCCACCGCTGCGGGCGTGCAGCGCGCAACCTGCAAACCGACGCTGGTGCTGCTCGGCGATATCTCTGCGCTGTATGATTTGAACGCACTGGCGCTGATGCGTCAGTGCTCAGCGCCAACCGTCATCATTATCGTTAACAACAACGGCGGACAGATTTTCTCGCTGCTACCGACGCCGGAAGCTGAGCGCCAGCGATTTTACTGCATGCCGCAGAACGTCAGTTTCAGTCACGCGGCGGCGATGTTTGGTCTGGATTATGCCTGCCCGACATCAGTGCCTGCGCTGTATCAGGCTGTCAGCGAATGCTGGCAGCACGGCGGCGTGAAGCTGATCGAACTGAAAGTCAGTGAGACGGACGGAGCAGAAAGCCTGCGCACGCTGATCCGCCAGATGAGCGCATCATGACGCTGGCCTGTACTTCGCTAAATGCCGGAGCCACAGGCCGTCCGTGGCTGGTATTTCTCCATGGCCTGCTGGGCAGTGCGCAAGACTGGCAGCCGTTACAGGCGTCGCTAGAAGGCTGGCCTTGTCTTTTTATCGATTTGCCGGGACACGGGCGTTCAGCGCAATTAACCGCCGCCGGTTTTGCGGATGTCAGCCAGTTACTGACCGATACTTTGCATCAGCAGGGGATATCGTCGTACTGGCTTATTGGCTACTCGCTCGGCGGACGCATCAGTTTGTATCACGCCTGTCAGGGGGATCGCAGCGGATTGCAGGGCGTGCTGGTCGAAGGTGCGCATCCCGGGCTGACCTGTCAGGCCGAACGCGCGCAGCGTCGTCATCACGATCAGCAATGGGCGACGCGTTTTTTGCAACTGCCGTGGAAACAGGCGCTCGCCAGCTGGTATCGCCAGCCGGTGTTTTCCGGCCTGACCGATGAACAGCGACAGCAGCTGATTTTGCTGCGGGAAAACAACAATCCCCACACTGTGGCTGCGATGCTCACGGCGACATCGCTTTCTGTCCAACCCGATTTGCGCGGACAACTGCATCAGCTTTCGCTGCCCCTGATCTGGTTATGCGGCAGTCATGACACCAAATTTATTCATCTCGCGCAGAATTCCGGTTTCGAACTGCGCACTATCGCCAATGCCGGGCATAACGCCCACCGTGAAAATCCGGCGGAATTTGTCCGTCAGGCGCTGGCATATATTACTTCACCTGTCTTAAAGGACGTTGCACATGATTTATCCTGATGAAAAAGAACTTTACGCGCCGGTCGAATGGCGTGACTGCACCGGTGAGTTTGAAGATATTCGTTATCACAAATCCACCGATGGCATCGCTAAAATCACCATCAACCGCCCTCAGGTGCGTAATGCCTTCCGCCCGCTGACGGTGAAAGAAATGATCCGCGCCCTCGATGACGCCCGTAACGACGAAGGTATCGGTGTGATCGTGCTGACCGGTGAAGGCGAAAAAGCCTTCTGTGCCGGCGGTGACCAGAAAGTCCGTGGCGACTACGGCGGCTATCAGGATGCCAGCGGCGTGCATCATCTGAATGTGCTGGATTTTCAGCGCCAGATCCGCACCTGTCCGAAACCGGTTGTGGCGATGGTGGCGGGTTATTCCATCGGCGGTGGCCACGTGCTGCATATGATGTGCGACCTGACGATTGCGGCAGATAATGCCATCTTCGGCCAGACCGGCCCGAAAGTCGGATCCTTCGACGGCGGCTGGGGCGCATCCTATATGGCGCGCATCGTCGGCCAGAAAAAAGCCCGTGAAATCTGGTTCCTGTGCCGTCAGTACGACGCTAAAGCCGCGCTGGAGATGGGACTGGTCAACACCGTGGTTCCGCTGGCGGATCTGGAAAAAGAAACCGTGCGCTGGTGTCGTGAAATGCTGGAAAACAGCCCGATGGCGCTGCGTTGCCTGAAAGCGGCTCTGAACGCGGATTGCGACGGTCAGGCCGGTTTGCAGGAACTGGCGGGTAACGCCACCATGCTGTTCTACATGACTGACGAAGGTCAGGAAGGCCGCAACGCGTTTAACGAAAAACGCCAGCCGGACTTCAGCAAATTTAAGCGAAATCCATAATGCGCCGCGCCACGGTGTACCGGTATTGCCTGCCGATGGAAGCGGGCGTGGTGCTGCGCAACCAGCGTCTCAAAACGCGCGACGGGCTGCTGGTTTCATTGTGGCAGGACGATAAAACTGGCTGGGGCGAGATTGCGCCGCTGCCCGGATTTAGTCAGGAAGATTTGCCTCAAGCGCAGGAAGCCGTTCAGCATGGCCTGAGTCAGTGGACGCAGGGCGCGTCGCTGACGGCGGTTGCCTCAGCATTCAGCGCGTTGCCTTCAGTGGCTTTCGGGCTGAGCTGTGCCGATGCTGAACTGCGCGATGAATTGCCGCAGGTGCTGAGTACGCGCTGTGCGCCTTTGTGCCACGGCGATCCGAATGAGCTTTATGCACGTCTCGGCGCATTACCCGCAGATGCGCATGGCCGCAAAGTCGCCAAAGTAAAAGTCGGACTGTACGAATCTGTCGGTGACGGCCTGAATGTCAGTATGCTGCTGGAAGCCTTACCGGATTTGCATCTGCGTCTCGATGCTAACCGCAGCTGGACGCCGGTGAAAGCCGCAGGATTTGCTCGCCATGTTGCGCCGGAACTGCGGTCCCGCATCACGTTTATCGAAGAACCCTGCCTGACCCGCGAACAGTCCCGCGACTTTGCCCGTCTGACCGGTATCGCAATCGCCTGGGATGAAAGCGTGCGCGAAGCCGGTTTTACCGTGCAGGCTGAGCCCGGTGTGGCGGCTATCATCATTAAACCTACGCTCACCGGTAGTCTGATGCGTTGTCGTCAGCTGATAGCGCAGGCGCACGCCGCCGGGCTGGAAGCGGTGATCAGCTCATCCATTGAATCCAGTCTGGGACTGACACAACTGGCACGTATTGCGCAGTGGCTGACACCAGATGCGGTTCCCGGTCTGGATACGCTGGATCTGATGCAGGCGCAGCTGGTTCGCAGCTGGCCGGATTCCGCGCTTCCGCTGACCGATGTTTCTGCGCTGGAGATTGTATGGCAGAGCAAATAATGAAGGACTGGCCGTGGCGGCAGAGGTCTGCGCAAACTCCTTTTGCGGTGGCGCTCAAAGCCGGAGACGTCAGCTGGTGCTGGCGCGATTTGCAGCACCGCGTTGACTCGCTGGCCGCCGGATTCATTGCGCAGGGCGTGACGGAAGGCACCGGCGTGGTGTTGCGCAGTAAAAATAATCTTGATGCGTTGCTGAGTTATCTGGCGCTGTTACAGACCGGCGCGCGTTTATTGCCGCTTAATCCTCAACTGCCTCAGGCGTTATGCGATGAACTGCTTTCTCAGCTCAATATTGATTTTATGCTCGACCTGGCTGAAACGGCGCTGGGTTTAAATATCCCCGCGCTTTCGCTGCAAAATGCCTGGTCCGTCAGCACTGTCGCATGGCAACCGGATCGCGTGGCAACCCTGACGCTGACCTCCGGCTCCACGGGTTTACCTAAAGCCGCCGCGCATACCGCCTCCGCTCATCTCGCCAGTGCAGCCGGGGTGCTGAGGCTTATCAATTTTACACAGCACGACAGCTGGCTGCTCTCGTTGCCTCAATTCCACGTTTCCGGACAGGGCATCATCTGGCGCTGGTTGCTGGCTGGCGCGACGCTGGTGCTGTCCGACGGACAACCGTTTGAAGCGGCGCTGCAAGAATGCAGCCATGCCTCACTGGTGCCGACTCAACTGTGGCGCCTGCTCAAAGGCACGCCGTTGTCTGAAAAACTCAAAGACGTCCTGCTGGGGGGCGCGCAGATCCCGCCGGAATTAACCCTGCAAGCAGAACGCGCCGGTATCCGCTGCTGGTGCGGATATGGCATGACCGAAACGGCGTCGACGGTGACGGCGAAACGGGCAGATGGATTTGCGGGCGTCGGGCTGCCGCTCAGCGGTAAAGACGTCAAAATCGTCGATCAGGAAGTCCTGATCCGCAGCGACAGTATGGCCTGCGGTTACTGGATAAATGGCGCACTGACGCCGGTTGTCAGTTCAGATGGCTGGTTACATACGCGTGACCGGGGAGAATGGCGGGATGGTGAACTGCTGATCGCCGGGCGGCTGGATAATCTCTTTTTCAGCGGCGGGGAAGGGATACAGCCTGAAGATATCGAGAAAGTGCTGGTAAGCCATCCGCAGGTTTCTCAGGCGTTTGTGATACCGGTGGAAGATGAGCAATTTGGACAGCGGCCGGTCGCCGTGCTCGAAGCACAAGCCGGGCTGCTGTATGAGGAACTCAATCTCTGGCTGAGCAATAAACTCCCGCGCTTTCAGTTGCCGGTGGCCTATCATTCGCTGCCTGAAACTCTGGCACAGGGCGGGATTAAAATCTCGCGGGCCAGCGTCCGCCAGTGGATAGACATGCTTTCGTAAAATATGCTTTTGCAGAAAACATTCTTTTGCAAAAAACAGAAAGGGCCGCGCATTGCGGCCCTTGTCATTTATGCGGCGCTAAAATCAGTCTTTCAGAGCTTTCTCAACACCTGCACCATAAGCAGGGTCGACTTTATAGAACAGTGCGACCTGACGTGCCTGCGTGTCCGGCGACGCATGTTTCAGTTCACCGGCAATACGCGCAAACATGCGCTGATGTTCGGCTTCAGACAGCAGATTGAACAGCAGACGCGGCTGGGTGAAGTAATCGTCATCTTCACGGTGATTCCAGTGATCGGCCGCGCCTTCAATGCTCAGTGGCGGTTCGCTGAAATCAGGTTGTTCCTGGAACAGACCGGCGTTGTTTGGCTCGTAGGTCACCCCGTTGCCGCTGTTACCGTCCACACGCATTGCGCCGTCACGGTGATAATTATGGAACGGGCATTTTGGCGCGTTCACCGGGATCTGATGATGGTTCACGCCCAGACGGTAGCGGTGCGCGTCGCCGTAGGAGAACAGACGTCCCTGTAACATGCGATCTGGTGAGAAACCAATACCAGGGACCACATTCGCGGGGCTCATGGCGACCTGTTCCACTTCGGCAAAGTAGTTTTCCGGATTGCGGTTCAGTTCGAATTCACCGACTTCGATCAGCGGATAGTCGCTGTGCAGCCAGACTTTAGTCAGGTCAAACGGGTTGTACGGCAGTTTTGAGGCATCCGCTTCCGGCATGATTTGCACGAACAGCTTCCAGCGTGGGAAATCGCCACGTTCAATCGCTTCGTACAGGTCACGCTGGGAGCTTTCGCGGTCGGTACCCACCAGTTTTTCTGCTTCATCGTCCATCAGGTTTTCAATACCCTGCTGGCAGCGGAAGTGGAATTTCACCCAGAAACGTTCATTTTCTGCATTAATAAAGCTGAATGTATGGCTGCCAAAACCATGAATATGACGGTAAGAGGTGGGCAGACCGCGGTCACTGACGTCGATGGTCAGCTGATGCAGGGCTTCCGGAAGATGCGAGAAGAAGTCCCATTTATACGCCGGATTACGCAAGTTAGTGCGCGGGTCACGTTTAACGACGTGGTTCAGGTCAGGGAATTTCAGCGGGTCACGCAGATAAAACACCGGCGTATTATTGCCGACTAAATCCCAGTTACCTTCTTCGGTGTAAAACTTCATTGAGAAACCGCGGATATCACGCTCTGCATCTGCCGCACCGCGTTCACCAGCCACCGTCGAGAAACGGATAAACATGTCAGTTTGCTTGCCAATTTCGGAGAAGATTTTCGCGCGGGTGTAAGCGGTAATATCGTGGGTGACGGTAAATGTACCGTGAGCGCCGGAACCTTTCGCGTGCATACGGCGCTCAGGGATCACTTCGCGGTCGAAGTGCGCTAATTTCTCAAGAAACCAGACATCCTGCAGAAGTAACGGGCCACGGCGACCCGCCGTTATTACGTTATTATTATCGACGACGGGCGCGCCAGCGGCAGTAGTTAAACCTTTCTTGGTCATAACAAATTCCTTCCAGTGAAAACGGGGTGTGTAGGTAAAAGAAGCGTTGTAGATCGTTAACATTCCGTGTTTGCGGGTTGCTCTCCTAAGCCAAATTAACTCTACCCATTACAAATAAACCATATGTTGATCAGGGGCAAATAGGTGGGAGTTATCATTTCGATGGGAAAACTTCGTTTCATCAATGAGAACGATGTTTCTTACAATTTTCTATGCTCCGCTGAATGTTTAAAAGTCCCAAAAAGTTGTTACAACAGAGTGAATTGCTTTAGACTTCGGGCGGAAGATTTAATGTCGTTTAGCTATTATTTGGGAAAAATAATGAAAAAGATCCTTGTCGCTGGCGCCGCTGCCAGCCTGATGTTTGCCGCGGCTTCTGCGAACGCCATCAGTGTTAACGGTGAAGTCGGCGAACATTACACGCACCTGGGCGTGGGCTTTGGTACCACTTCTCCGGGACTGGCTCTGAGCGGTGATTACACTCACAACGATGACGACGGTGATGTGGCTGGCGTTGGTTTAGGTTACAACATTCCTTTAGGGCCTTTCATGGCAACCGTTGGCGGTAAAGGTCTGTATACCAATCCGAAAGACGGCGACGAAGGTTACGCGGCTGCGGTCGGCGGTGGTCTGCAATTGCCAATCGCAAAAATGTTCACCCTGTACGGTGACTATTACTATTCCCCGGATTCACTCTCCAGCGGCATCGCAAACTATGAAGAAGCGAACGCAGGCATCCGTCTGACCGCCATTCCACTGGTGACCGTGAGCGTGGGTTACCGCTACATGGCGATGGACGGCAAAGACGGCAACCGCGATAACGTGGTGGCAGATGGCGCGTATTTAGGTGGCGCGATCAACTTCTAAATACCCGTCATCTTTCAAGTTGCAGATGCGTTAGCTGTACTTGCTCACCCCGGTCACTGACCTGTGTCAGCTCCCGGGGATTCGCGCGCTTGCCGCCTTCCTGCACCATGAAATCTTTTGGGTATTACTCTGTTTAAAGCCTGCTTAGCAGGCTTTTTTATTGTCTGTAATATCACTTTGTGCCCCAAAGATTGTTTTTCTGTCTCAGCCTTTCTACAGTGGAATGACAAAAAAACAGAAGGAGAACGGGATGCTTAGGGTTGAGATGCTGAGTACGGGTGATGAAGTGCTGCACGGCCAGATTGTGGATACCAATTCGGCGTGGCTGGCGAATTATCTGTTCGAACAGGGTTTACCGATGACCAGCCGTGAAACCGTGGGCGACAGCCTGGACGCGCTGGTGGCTGTTCTCGAAGAACGCAGCCATATCGCCGATGTGCTGATCGTGAACGGCGGCTTAGGGCCAACGACGGATGATTTAAGCGCGCTGGCTGCGGCGAAAGCCTGCGGCGTTGAGCTGGTTGAAGATGCCGGCTGGATTAAAACCATGCAGGCGTTCTTTAACGAACGTGGCCGCCCGATGGCCGAATCTAATCGCAAACAGGCGCAGATCCCGGCCAATGCTGAGTTGCTGGATAACCCGGTCGGCACTGCCTGCGGCTTCAGCGTCAAGCTCAACCGTTGTCAGATTTTCTTCACCCCGGGCGTGCCTTCTGAATTCAAAGTGATGGTGGAGCAGCAAATCGTTCCGCGTCTGCATAAACAATTTCCGGCGCTGGAAGCCCCGCTGTGTCTGCGTCTCACGACGTTTGGTCGTGGTGAAAGTGATCTTGCGACGGAGCTGGATAAACTCGAACTGCCGGAAGGCGTGGTGATGGGGTACCGTTCATCATCACCGATTATCGAGCTGAAAGTCACTGGTCCGCGCTCGCAGGAAGCAGCCATGCAAAAAGCGTTTGAGCGCGTGCGTGAAGTGGCGGGGGAGAGCACCATTTTCGAAGGACTCGGCAGCCTGCCGGATCGTCTGGCGGAGCGTCTGCTGGCGCAGGATTTACGTCTGGCGGTCAGCGAAAGTTTCACCGGTGGCCTGCTGAACTGGCGTCTGCAAAGCGCCGGCGTTCCGCTGGTCAACGGCGAGTTATTGCCACAGGGCGACGAAGCCTCACCAGAGAAATCCCTCGAATGCCTGCTGGCGCGCGCGCAGAGTCTGGCAGAAACCACCGGCGCACAACTGGCTCTTGCCGTCGGTGCGCTGTCAGGGGATCAACTCAGTCTGGCGCTTCATACGCCATCCGGCACCAGCGGATTAACCATTCGTTATACCGCCACGCGTCACGGTCTGGCTTTACGGCAGGAGACGATGGCAATGGTGGCGATGGATCTTCTCAGGCGTTACCTGAACGGGTGGAAACCGGTGGCGGATTACCCGTGGTTGGATCGGGTCGCTAAGGTTTAGCTTTTACAAAAGCCAGGTCAAGACCTTGGGTTGCCAGCCAAACTGGCCTTAAGATCAAGGTCGTGGGCGTCGGCCCACACCGACTTAGGGGACGGCTTATCGCCGCCGCCCCCCAAGACCCCCGGGCTCTTTCACTGCGCGCTATCGCGGGCACGACGGACATGTTTCTGACGCAATTGTAGGTGGCGCAAAATGTCATCGCTTCGCGATTCCCGAATTTCAGGTTTCGAGCCATAGGTCTCGAACCGTTCATTCGGTGCCATTTTTGAGCACGCCAATCAACTTATTTAAAAGATGAAAAATAGTCTGTCTTTGAATTTAAGATCGTGCGGGCGATTCAGAAATCTTGCTGAACGGAGCGGCTTCGAGACCTATGGCTCGAAGACCGAGAGAAGGTACCGCGCAGCGGCAAGATTTCCAGCCTGTCCCAGTGATACCTGAAACATAGTGTCTGGCGGAGCGCGCAGTGAAAAAGCGGGGGGGTCCAGAGGGCGCGCGCTTACGCGTCCTCTGGTCGGTGTGGGCCGAAGCCCACGACCTTAGGTCAGTTTGGGCGGCGAGCCCAATATCTTGATGTTGAAGGCTAAAAGCTAAAGGCAGGCATGGGCAGCAGCCCATCAAAATGCAATCTCAATATCCCCAACCGGCATGCAACAACACGGCAAAATCTCGCCGTCAGAGATGAACGCTAAAGGTTTCTCACTGTACTCAACGGCACCGTTGATCAGCTTCATCCGGCAAGATCCGCAATAACCTTCGCGACACTGGTATTCGACTTCAACCTGATGATGTTCAAACACTTCCAGCAAATTCCGGTGCTCTGACTTACATGCCAGTTGCTGGCCATTTGCTGAAAGTGTGATGGTTCTGTCCGTCATTTACAGCTCGAAATCACTCAGGTCGTCTGCGTGAACTTCAGAATCGATCTGACCCACGAGATAGGAGCTGACTTCCACTTCCTGCGGCGCAACCTGCACGTTATCAGACACCAGCCAGGCGTTGATCCACGGGATTGGGTTGGAACGGGTTTTGAACGGCGCGTCCAGACCCACAGCCTGCATACGGATGTTGGTGATGTATTCCACGTACTGACACAGAATGTCTTTGTTCAGGCCAATCATCGAACCGTCTTTGAACAGGTATTCCGCCCAGTCTTTTTCCTGCTGTGCCGCGAGCACGAACAGGTCGTGACATTCCTGCTGACATTCCAGCGCGATTTCTGCCATTTCCGGGTCGTCCTGACCTGAACGCAGCAGGTTCAGTGCGTGCTGAGTACCGGTCAGATGCAGGGCTTCGTCACGGGCAATCATCTTGATGATTTTTGCGTTGCCTTCCATCAGTTCACGTTCAGCGAACGCAAATGAACAGGCGAAGCTGACGTAAAAACGGACGGCTTCCAGCGCGTTCACGCTCATCAGACAGATGTAGAGTTTTTTCTTCAGCTCACGCAGGTTTACCACGACCGTTTTGCCGTTGACCTGATGCGTGCCTTCGCCCAGCAGATGGTAGTAGCTGGTCATCTCGATCAGTGTGTCGTAATAACCCGAGATGTCTTTCGCACGCTTGAGGATCTCTTCGTTGGTGACGATATCGTCAAACACAATCGCCGGATCGTTCACGATGTTACGGATAATGTGTGTGTAAGAGCGTGAGTGAATGGTTTCTGAAAACGCCCAGGTTTCGACCCAGGTTTCCAGTTCAGGAATAGAAATCAGGGGTAACAGTGCCACGTTCGGGCTGCGACCCTGAATGGAATCGAGCAGCGTCTGGTATTTCAGATTGCTCAGGAAGATGTGTTTTTCGTGATCCGGCAACGCCTGAAAATCGATACGGTCGCGGGAAACATCAATCTCTTCCGGACGCCAGAAGAAGGACAGCTGCTTTTCGATCAGTTTTTCAAAGATTTCATGCTTCTGCTGGTCGAAACGGGCAACGTTAACCGACTGGCCAAAGAACATTGGCTCAAGAAGCTGATCGTTTTTATTCTGGGAAAAAGTACTGTAAGCCATAACTTCCTCGACATTCTCGGCAAAAACCCCCTGACGGGGGTTTTGAATAATATATTTAGTTAAAACAGATGATTAGATTTTGCAGGCGCCGCTTTCGCAGTCGTCAGCCACGTCGGCTTTCATATCTTCCTGCACATCATCAGCACCGTCGCGGGTGTTCTGATAATACAGCGTTTTGACGCCAAATTTGTAGGCTGTCAGCAAGTCTTTCAACAACTGTTTCATCGGCACTTTACTGTTCGGGAAGCGCGACGGGTCATAGTTGGTGTTGGACGAAATCGCCTGATCGATGAATTTCTGCATCACGCCAACCAGTTGCAGATAGCCGTCGTTGTTCGGCATATCCCACAGCAGTTCGTACTGATCTTTCAGACGCTCATACTCCGGCACGACCTGACGCAGGATCCCGTCTTTCGACGCTTTAATACTGATATGGCCGCGCGGTGGCTCGATACCGTTGGTAGCGTTGGAGATCTGCGAAGAGGTCTCGGACGGCATCAGCGCAGACAGCGTGGAGTTACGCAGGCCGTGCGTTTTGATGCTTTCACGCAGCGTATCCCAGTCCAGATGCAACGGCTCGTTGCAAATCGCATCCAGATCTTTCTTGTAGGTATCCACCGGCATGATGCCCTGTGAATAAGTGGTTTCATTGAACCACTGGCACGCGCCTTGCTCTTTCGCCAGTTCGTTCGACGCTTTCAGCAGGTAATACTGAATGGCTTCAAACGTTTTGTGCGTAAGGTTGTTTGCGCTGCCGTCGGAATAACGCACGCCGTTTTTCGCCAGATAGTAAGCGTAGTTAATCACGCCGATACCCAGAGTACGACGACCCATCGCGCCACGTTTTGCGGCTTTAATCGGGTAATCCTGATAATCGAGCAGGGCGTCGAGGGCACGAACCGCCAGAACCGCCAGTTCTTCCAGATCGTCCAGGCTTTCAATAGCGCCGAGGTTGAAGGCAGACAGCGTACACAGCGCGATTTCGCCGTTTTCGTCGTTAACATCATCCAGCGGTTTGGTTGGCAGCGCGATTTCCAGACACAGGTTGGACTGGCGAACAGGCGCGATAGCCGGATCAAACGGGCTATGCGTGTTGCAGTGGTCAACGTGCTGAATGTAGATACGTCCGGTAGAAGCACGTTCCTGCATCATCAGCGAGAACAGTTCAACCGCTTTCACTTTCTGCTTACGGATGCTGGCGTCCTGCTCGTATTTTTCATACAGACGCTCGAACTCGTCCTGATCGGCAAAGAATGCATCGTACAGGCCAGGCACGTCAGACGGGCTGAACAGGGTGATGTCGCCGCCTTTCACCAGACGCTGATACATCAGTTTGTTGATCTGCACGCCATAGTCCATATGACGGACGCGGTTGCCTTCAACACCACGGTTGTTTTTCAGAACCAGCAGGCTTTCGACTTCCAGATGCCACATCGGGTAGAACAGCGTTGCTGCGCCGCCACGAACGCCACCCTGAGAACAGGATTTCACCGCGGTCTGGAAATGTTTATAGAACGGGATACAACCGGTGTGGAACGCTTCACCGCCACGGATCGGGCTACCCAGCGCACGGATGCGACCGGCGTTGATGCCGATACCGGCACGTTGGGAAACGTATTTCACGATGGCGCTGGAGGTGGCGTTAATGGAATCCAGGCTGTCGCCACATTCGATCAGAACACAAGAACTGAACTGACGGGTTGGGGTGCGCACGCCGGACATAATTGGCGTAGGCAGAGAAATTTTGAAGGTAGAAATCGCGTCGTAGAAACGTTTGATGTAATCCAGACGGGTTTCGCGCGGGTAGCCGGAGAACAGGCAGGCCGCGACCAGAATGTACAGGAACTGTGCGCTTTCGTAGATATCGCCGGTCACGCGGTTCTGTGCCAGATATTTCCCTTCCAGCTGCTTAACCGCCGCGTAGGAGAAATTCATGTCACGCCAGTGGTCAATAAAACTGTCCATCTGCTCGAACTCTTCAGTCGTGTAGTCTTCCAGCAGATGTCTGTCGTATTTACCCATTTCAACCATGCGGGTCACCTGGTCGATCAGTTTTGGTGGTTCGAACTGGCCGTAGGCTTTTTTACGCAGGTGGAAGATAGCCAGACGTGCAGCCAGATATTGATAATCCGGTGCATCTTTAGAGATCAGGTCAGCCGCTGCTTTGATAATGGTTTCGTGAATGTCAGCGGTTTTGATTCCGTCATAGAACTGGATGTGTGAACGAAGTTCTACCTGAGAAACTGATACGTTTTGAAGACCTTCCGCTGCCCAGTCAATGACACGGTGGATTTTATCAAGATTGATGCGTTCTGTGCGGCCATCACGTTTAGTTACAAGCAGACTTTGGTTCATTCGGGGCGATACCTCAAAGGTTTATAAAGGGTCTGACCTGGCCGCGTAAAACACGCGCAGCAGCACAAGAGGTCCCTAGTGTGCTGGTCAGGATATAAACACAATATATTGTGGGTTTGTTATTTTCTGATGACAAGATAGTGACTGAATGGCCCTTTTGCAAGTGAACAAAACGGGCAGATTTGTGGATAAGTTGGGGAGAAATTTTTGAGCCCTGCCTGAAGAGTCCGCCATTGCTGGCGCGACAATCCTGTCAATATCTGAGATACGATTTTCTTATATTTTTAAGAAAGGTGATCGACTGCCGGTTTATTAAACGTTAGAAAAAAACGCTATATTGATCTGGATAACTATTCTAAAAAATCATGTTGTGGCGTCCCCGCGAACCAACGCGTTAAAAACTAACGTTTTAACCCTTTCATGCCCCATTCCTTAACGCAAATCCTGCCCATCAGGCCGAAAAAATGACTTGCAACTGCTGACGATTTGGCGTTACCGCATTGCCGGCAAGGCGCGCCGGGACAACATCAGAACCCTTCATTTATCCACTTTTCTGAAAAATGCACTTTTGAGGAAAATGAGCCGTATTATAAATACATATCATGAATAAATGATGTTGTTTACATATTCTAAATTTATCATTAAGTGGCCTCCCTGCCGCGTGAGTATTAACTTTCCCGCTCTTCATCAGGCGCGGGAATGAATTTGAATGATGTTCAATAAAGTAACGGTGTGTTTATTTTTAGCCTTTAATTTACTGCCATTGGCAGACGTTGTTTTTGCTGAAACGCTGCCGGCTTGTTCGGGTATGCAAATCACCGAAAGCTGTCATGCAAATGCTACCACTCTGGGAAATGAAACACTCAACACCTACACCGTTGCTGACGGGGCTGAAATGCAGTTCTCCGGGCTGACGGTCTCAGACGCATCCGGCGGCGCTGTCCATCTGGACAGTAATACGTCACTGGCGATCATTCCTGAAAACTCTACCGGTTATAGCCTGTTCTCCCAAAATAAAAGCAATGGCAGCGGCGGGGCGATTTATGCCAATGAAAACTCTTCCGTTTATTTAGAAAATACGGATTTTACGGATAATGTTGCCAATGATTATGGCGGCGCCATTTATATGAATGGTTCGAATGACCGTGGTGTGGGTGATCTCACCATTATCAATGGCGTATTTTCAGGCAATATTGCCAGTGAAGGAAAGGGCGGTGCCATCTATTCCCTGAATAATAAACTTCGCCTGACGAATGTTTTATTTGAGGATAATCAGGCGAAAACCAGTGGAAACGGCAACAACGGTAATGGCAGCGGCGGCGCGATCGACGCCACTGATAATACGACGGACTCTAACGGCAACCTGGTAATCACCAACAGCGAATTTACCGGCAATCAGGCAGAGGGTCAGGGCGGCGCGATTTATACTGACAGTGCGTCCACGCCATTCCTCGTCGATATCAATATTGATGAAAATTATGAAGATAACGACGGCGTGGCGTACTACCACGATAATGTTGCGTACAGCTACGGTAATGATGCGGACGCGGCTGGCGGTGGTTTCATGTACCTCGGCCAAAGCGAGGCCGATTTTGATATTGCCAAAGATAAAACGCTGATCATCGGCAACACGGCTAATGAAGGTGCTTATGACTCTATTGCGGGTGAAGGGGCTATTTTCAAACGCGGCGAGGGTGAACTGGTACTGAATGCTGATAACAGTGGCTTTACCGGCATCTTCCAGGTCTTAGAAGGTACGGTCACGCTCGGGCGTGACAACACCTTAATTAACGTGGGCGATACCCATTGCCAGACTGAACCGGATTCCTGTCAGGGCATAATATTAGGCAGTGACACTGCCGCGAATGATACCGCGATCCTCAATGTCGGCAGTACCCAGCAAACCTTCAAAAATACCTTTACCGGCTACGAAAACAGCACGCTGAATATTGATGCTGGCGGTAATGTCATTGTTAACAGCGGCTACATGGCGGGGACAACCACTGGGGCTGGCGACCTGACCGTGGCTGAAAATGGCAGTTTCACCCTGAGCGGCGCGCAGTCCATGGGGCTGGAGGGCGATATTGTGGTGGAGCAAAATGCGGTTCTCAGCCTGCAGGGAGATGCGGATGATTTAGCCCTGTTGCAGGCGGATCCGCAGTCCATTGTGTTAGACGGCGGTGTACTGGATTTATCAGATATGTCGACGTTTAACGGTACAACGAATCAGATAAACGACGGCCTGACGATCACCGGTTCCGGCGGCACGGTGATTGGCAATGCCGATCTGGTTACGCTCGGGGCGGGCACCGGTTATCACATTGGTGACGGTACCTCAGCCGGTGACGGCGTTTATGCGGTGATTAATGCCGGAAACGGACGTGTCACGCTGGCGGATAACAATGCTTATCTGGGCACAACACAAATCGCCTCCGGCACTTTGCAGGTCACCGCTAATTCTCAGCTTGGCGATGAAACGTATAACCGGCAGGTGATTTTCACCGATCCGTCACAGGCCAGTACGCTGGAAGTTGCTGCTCCTGGCGATGCCAGCGGACAGGTCGATACCACATCAGCACAGACCGGTAAGGCGCGGGACATTGAAATGCGGGCCTCAGGGACGATGCAGGTGGACGACGGCGTGACCACGCAATGGGGCGGCTTAACGGCTGACAGCACCGGCGGGCAGGCGGACGTTAACAGCACGTTCACCAAAACCGGTAACGGTACGCTGATACTCAGTGATTCAGGCAGCAGTCATTCCGCTGTGCGTGTCGAACAGGGCAGCTTGCAGGGCGGCGCTGAAAATATTATCGCTGACGCCTCTTCATTGTATGTCGGTGAAAATGCCGCGTTCGTCACCGGCATGGATCAGCAGGTGCGAAGCATCGATACAGATTCCGCTGGTACGGTGTTGATTTCCGATGACACTCAGCTGGTACTGACCCATCAGGACACGGCTTCGGCGCTGGATGCCAGCCTGTTTACCGGCACGGGCGGCACGCTGGTGAATGCCACGTCCGGCATGAGTCTGCAAGGCACGCTGAACACCAATATGTCCCTTGATGCCTTAACCTATCTGGCCGGTGTCACGGTGAATGGCAATCTGGATAACAGCGCAGGAACCGCCAGCATGCAAAACGGCACAGCGGGCGATACGCTGACGGTGAACGGTGATTACACCGGCGGCGGCACCGTGGTGCTGGAAACCGAGCTGAACGGCGATACATCGGCTACCGATCAACTGATCCTCAATGGCAATACCTCAGGAGATACTGCCCTGGCGATTGTGCCGGTCGGCGGTATCGGACAGGCCACGCAGAATGGCATCAAAGTTGTCGATTTTGTTGCCGATCCGCAAAGCTATAACAACGCAGCCGATTTCCATCTGGCGGGCAATCAGCAATATATCAATATGGGCGCCTACGATTATTCGCTGGTGCAGGATAATCAGGACTGGTATCTGCGTTCGCAGGTGGTGACGCCTGATCCGCAACCTGAGCCCGATCCTGATGTCCAGCCACAACCAACACCGCCGCCACAACCTGTGCCAGCCTCTGGCGGGGAAGATTTTTCACCGGTGCTGAACCCTAAAATGGGCGGCTATATGAGCAACCTGCGCATTGCCAATAATGCGTTCAGCATGACAGCACAAGATCACGCCGGTGCGGCAGATGACAACATCAAATTGCGTGTGGTGACTGCGCATGAAAGTTCCACATTCAGCAATCAGATTGACAGCAGCAATGACTCTACCGTCGCGCAGATCAGCACCAATTTCCTGCGCGATAATGTGGGTGACGGCGAAATTCTGGCCGGTATCGTCGGCGGTTACAGTAACAGCCACGGCGACAGCACCAGCACGCTGACCGGGCGAAAATCAGATAATGATATTCAGGGATACGCCGCAGGGCTGACCGCTTCCTGGTATCAGGATGCGCAAGCGCATCAGGGAGCCTATCTCGACAGCTGGCTGCAATATGCCTGGTTTGATAACAGCGTCAGCGAAGACGGCACGGGTGACGATAATTATCACTCTTCCGGTCTTCTGGCCTCGCTGGAAGGCGGTTACCGCTTCACCCTGATGCAGGGAAATCAGTGGAACTGGACCTTGCAACCGCAGGCGCAGGTGATTTATCAGGGGGTGAAGCAGAAAGACTTTACCGCCTCGAATCAGTCGAAAGTGACACAAGAGGGCGATAATAACGTTCAGACGCGCTTAGGATTGCGCAGCGAATGGGATATTCAGACGGCACCGGCGCTGCATCTCAAACCTTTTATCGAAGCGAATTATCGCCATAACAGTGCGGAAACGGCGCTGAATGTCGATGGCGTGAATTTTACCGACAACACCGCAAAAGACAGTGCGGAACTGAGTGCCGGGGTCAGTGGCAATCTGGGCGCAAATACCACGGTCTGGGGCAAAATCGGACAGCAAAAAGGGTCGGATGATTTTTCGCAAACCGAAGGCTCAGTCGGGTTGACTGTCCGCTGGTAAAACGGCTGGAAAGAAAGCATAAAAAAAGGGTGACAGACGGATCTGTCACCCTTTTTTGCTGGCCTTATTTTACAGGGCCTGCGTGTGGATCATGTAGTTCACATCTACATTTGGCCCGAGCTTGAAATGGTCGGTCAGCGGGTTGTAGTGCAGACCCATAATGTGACGCTCAAACAGCGATGTGCGGTCGATCATACCCAGCAATTCAGAAGGCTTGATGAATTTCTTGATGTCGTGCGTGCCCTTAGGCACCATTTTCAGCACATACTCAGCGCCGAAAATCGCCATCAGCCAGGCTTTATTGTTACGGTTGATGGTAGAGAAGAACACATGACCGCCGGGTTTCACCAGACGCGCGCAGGCGGCAACGACAGAAGCCGGATCCGGCACGTGCTCGAGCATTTCCATGCAGGTCACCACATCATATTGCTGCGGATGTGCGTCGGCATGAGATTCTACCGTTTCCTGTACGTAATCCACTTTCACGCCACTTTCCAGCGCATGTAAACGTGCCACCTGTAATGGCTCACCGCCCATGTCCAGACCGGTAACATTCGCACCTGCTACCGCCATGCTTTCACTCAAAATTCCGCCACCACAACCTACATCCAGCACGTTCTTGCCGAACAGGCCATCAGCGCGTTCGAGAATGTAGTTCAGGCGCAGCGGATTGATACGGTGCAGCGGTTTGAATTCGCCTTCCAGATCCCACCAGCGCGAGGCGACGGCTTCAAATTTGGCGATTTCTTCGTGGTCGATGTTTTGCGGTTTTGCAGACGGTGTGGTTGTCATGAGCGTGAGTAACTCCTTATCACTTGATTAGCGAATTATACATATTCCATCTGCTTTGGCTCAGTTTTGTCGTTTTGGTTAATGTTTATACGAAATGAAGCCCTGCGTGCAAAGGTTTGAAACGCGTTGGATAATAGTACGCAAAAGGGGGCGGTTGTTTTCCACGTTTGGCTGGTTTGTGGTATAGTTTTACACCTTTGCGCTATATATGCCTACGTGGGCAGCGGCCATGAATAATCAGTAGAGGGATAGCAGCTCCATGAGCGACCTTGCCAGAGAAATCACACCGATTAACATCGAAGAAGAGCTTAAAAACTCTTATTTGGATTATGCGATGTCCGTTATTGTCGGACGTGCGTTACCAGATGTGCGCGATGGTTTGAAACCGGTGCACCGCCGCGTACTTTTCGCAATGAATGTCCTCGGTAACGACTGGAATAAAGCCTACAAAAAATCGGCCCGTGTGGTCGGTGACGTTATCGGTAAATATCACCCACACGGTGATACCGCGGTTTATGACACCATCGTTCGTATGGCTCAGCCTTTCTCACTTCGCTATATGCTGGTGGACGGGCAGGGTAACTTCGGGTCAGTGGATGGCGACTCCGCAGCTGCCATGCGTTATACCGAAATCCGCATGTCAAAAATTGCTCACGAATTGCTGGCAGACTTAGAAAAAGAAACTGTCGACTTCGTGCCAAACTATGACGGCACCGAACAAATTCCTTCTGTTATGCCTACGCGCATTCCAAACCTGCTGGTTAACGGCTCGTCCGGTATCGCGGTAGGTATGGCGACGAACATTCCGCCGCATAACCTCACTGAGGTTATCAACGGCTGTCTGGCGTACATTGAAGATGAAAACATCAGCATTGAAGGGCTGATGGAACACATCCCGGGACCAGACTTCCCGACAGCGGCCATCATCAACGGTCGCCGTGGTATCGAAGAAGCTTACCGTACCGGCCGTGGCAAGATTTATATCCGTGCCCGTGCTGAAGTGGAAGCTGATGCGAAAACCGGTCGAGAAACTATCATTGTTCACGAGATCCCGTATCAGGTGAACAAAGCCCGTCTGATCGAAAAGATCGCCGAGCTGGTGAAAGAAAAACGCGTTGAAGGTATCAGTGCGCTGCGCGATGAGTCTGACAAAGACGGCATGCGTATCGTCATTGAAATCAAACGTGATGCAGTCGGTGAAGTGGTGCTGAATAACCTGTATTCACTGACGCAACTGCAGACGTCTTTCGGTATCAACATGGTGGCACTGCACCAGGGTCAGCCGAAAATTCTCGGTCTGAAAGAAATCCTGTCTGCGTTCGTTCGTCACCGCCGCGAAGTCGTCACGCGTCGTACCATCTTCGAACTGCGTAAAGCCCGCGACCGTGCTCATATCCTTGAAGCACTGGCCATCGCGCTGGCAAACATCGACCCGATCATTGAATTAATCCGTGCTGCACCGACGCCGGCAGAAGCGAAAGCTGGCCTGGTTGCGCGCTCATGGGATCTGGGCAACGTGTCTGCCATGCTGGCAAGCGCCGGTGATGACGCAGCGCGTCCGGAATGGCTGGAGCCGCAGTTTGGTATTCACGACGGAAAATATTTCCTGACTGAACAACAGGCGCAGGCAATTCTGGATCTGCGCTTGCAGAAACTGACCGGCCTCGAGCACGAAAAACTGCTGGATGAATACAAAGAGCTGCTGGTGCAGATCGCCGAGCTGCTGTTCATCCTGTCCAGCCCTGACCGTCTGATGGAAGTCATTCGTGAAGAACTGGAAGCGATCCGCGATCAGTACAACGATCCGCGTCGTACCGAAATCACTGCCAATACGTCGGACATCAACATCGAAGACCTGATCAATCAGGAAGACGTTGTGGTGACCTTGTCGCATCAGGGCTACGTGAAATATCAGCCTCTGACCGATTACGAAGCGCAGCGTCGCGGCGGTAAAGGCAAGTCAGCAGCACGTATTAAAGAAGAAGACTTCATTGACCGTCTGCTGGTGGCTAATACCCATGACACCATTCTGATGTTCTCAAGTCGCGGACGTCTGTACTGGATGAAAGTCTATCAGTTGCCGGAAGCCAGCCGCGGTGCCCGTGGTCGTCCTATCGTCAACCTGTTACCGCTTGAGCCAAACGAACGTATTACCGCCATTCTGCCAGTACGAGAGTACGAAGAAGGCCGTCATGTGTTCATGGCAACGGCGAGCGGTACCGTGAAGAAAACTGCACTGACCGATTTCAGCCGTCCACGCAGCGCCGGCATCATCGCCATCAACCTCAACGAGGGTGATGAGCTGATTGGTGTTGACCTGACTGACGGTAAAGACGAAGTCATGCTGTTCTCTGCGGCCGGTAAAGTGGTGCGCTTCTCTGAAGCAGCGGTCCGCTCAATGGGTCGTACGGCGACCGGTGTTCGCGGTATCCGTCTGGGCGAAGGCGACAGCGTTGTGTCGCTGATTATTCCACGCGGTGACGGTTGTATTCTGACTGTGACAGAAAACGGCTTCGGTAAACGTACTGAATCCACCGAATACCCAACCAAATCCCGTGCAACGCAGGGCGTTATCTCGATCAAAGTGAGCGAGCGTAACGGACCGGTTGTTGGCGCGATCCAGGTTGATGAAGCGGATCAGATCATGATGATCACCGATGCCGGCACACTGGTGCGTACCCGTGTTTCCGAAGTGAGTACTGTAGGTCGTAACACCCAGGGGGTGACGCTTATCCGTACCGCAGACGATGAGCACGTAGTCGGCCTGCAACGTGTTGCAGAACCGGTAGAAGACGAAGAGCTGGATGGTGTAGCCACCGAAGCGGGCGAACTGGAAGCGGCACAAGCAGCCGATTTGCCAGACGACGCGGAAAGTGAAGACGATCAGCCAGCTGACGACGAAGAAGAATAAGTTTTCTTCTTCAGATGACAAAAGGGCATAACATTGTTATGCCCTTTTTTATAACATCGTATTTTTTAGAAACTGCGACAATAGTGTATTCTGAATTCAAAACCTAACCCGCTCACAGAGCCGTAACATCAATGGTTAATCCTTGAAATATCTTGCTTCGTTTCGAACAACGCTAAAAATATCCCGCTATCTGTTCCGGGTGCTGGCGCTCATGTTGTGGACACTAGGTGTGTTGCTCACCACCTTCTATGTGCTCAATATTTTCCACAACAAAGAATCTGAAATCCGTGATGAAGACAACTTCAATTACGATCTCGCGCAGAGCTACATCAAGAACTCTAATGACGTCATGCACAGTATTAAGTTCATGGCGGAAAAGCGGCTTAGCGATTCAATGAACGGGCTGGATATCATCAATGGCATGATCAGCACCAAAAATGTTCAGCCGACGTATCTTTCCCTTTTCCCAGAGTCCGATTGTTCGCAGATTAATGACAGCTACCGCAACTCCCTGAGTACGCTCGGTAACATGATCCATTACTGGAAAGATAATTTTTCCGATGCGTACGATCTGAACCGGGTGTTCTTCATTGGCGGGGCGAATCTGTGCCTGGTTGATTTTGGTATCAGCAGTGAACCGTTCGAACGTGCCAGTCAGGATCAGCTCAAGTCATTGCATGAAAAAATTCTGCAATACCGCAACGGTAAGAGCCAGGACAAAGAAAACAGCCTGTACTGGGTGTCGCAGGGCAGCAACAAAGATTCCGGTTATCTGTATGTTCTGACGCCGATTTATGTCGGCAATAAGCTGGAAGCATTGATGGGCATTCAGCAAAATCTTCGTATGGAAGATTTGGTTAATCCGAATGCGCAACACACCTCCGTCACGCTGCTGGATGCGGACGATCAGCCGCTGCTCAACATTTCTGAGGATAACCGCGCCACCGCACCCATCGCCAATATCCCTGAAGAAAGTTCATTCTTTGGTTATGTGAATGGTTACAAGGATCTGGTCTATAAAAAGCCGCTGACGCCTTCCTCGCTGAGCGTGGTGTATTCGATGCCGTTTAATACCGTCATCGAGCGTTTTAAAATCCTGATATTCAACGCCGTGTTACTCAACATTTTCTCAGGCCTGCTGCTGTTTATTCTGGCCTGGGTTTTTGAGCGCAAAATGTTCTTACCTGCCGAGGAAAACGCCTTCCGTCTTGAAGAGCATGAGCAGTTCAACCATAAAATCGTGGCCTCGGCACCGGTCGGTATTTCGATTCTGCGTATCAGCGATGGCGTCAATATTCTGAGTAATGAACTGGCGCATAACTACATCAATATGCTGACGCAGGAAGACCGGCAACGCATTACGCGCATCATCTGCGATCAGCAAACGAATTTCGTCGATGTCATCACCAAGAACAATAACAACATCCAGCTCAGCTTCGTGCATTCGCGTTACCGTAATGAAGACGTGGCGATCTGCGTGCTGATCGACGTCAGTTCGCGCGTCAGGATGGAAGAATCGCTGCAGGAAATGGCCAATGCCGCCGAGCAGGCCAGCCAGTCGAAATCGATGTTCCTTGCGACGGTCAGCCATGAATTGCGAACGCCGTTGTACGGCATCATCGGTAACCTGGATTTACTGCAAACGCAGGGGCTGCCGCAGGGCGTTGACCGGCTGGTGACGGCGATGAATAACTCTTCGGCGCTGCTGCTGAAAATTATCAGCGACATTCTCGATTTCTCGAAAATTGAATCCGAGCAGCTAAAAATTGAGCCACAGGAATTCTCCTGCCGTGAAGTGATCACCCATATTGGCGGTAACTATCTGCCGCTGGTGGTGAAAAAGCGTCTGGGGCTGTACTGCTTTATCGAACACAACGTGCCGCTGTCATTTAACGGTGACCCGGTACGTTTGCAGCAGGTTATTTCAAATATTCTCAATAACGCGATTAAATTTACCGATACCGGCTGCATCGTTCTGAATGTCAGAACCTGCGGGAATTACCTCGAATTCCAGGTACGTGATACCGGCGTGGGGATCCCTGAACGTGAGATCACCCGTCTGTTTGACCCGTTCTTCCAGGTCGGTACCGGTGTACAGCGCCACTTCCAGGGGACCGGTCTTGGTCTGGCGATTTGTGAAAAACTGATCAACCTGATGGACGGTGATATCGACGTTGAATCCGAGCCGGGGCTGGGCAGTTCGTTTACGGTGCGAATTCCGCTCTATAACGCCACGTTCCCGTCGGGCGAGCCGCTGGATGACTGGCAGGATAAAACGGTCTGGCTGGATGTGCGTAATGCGTATCTGGAAAGCTACCTGATGCAGCTGATGCGCTACAACGGTGCGAATGTTCAGCGCTGCGAACCGGGGCTGCAAAGTCAGCGTGAAGACGTGTTAATCACCGATACGCCGTTCATCCATAATGGAGAGCTTGCGGCGCAAATCGAGTTTTCTATCGATCATATCGGTCCGCCGGTCGAAACGCGTCCGGGTTACTGGGTTCACAGCACGTCAACGCCGCTGGAAATCACCGCGCTGCTGAATCGTATTTACCGCCTTGAGGCTGAAACGGAAGAGGGCACACCGGCTCTTCCAGAAGCCACGGCGCAGGATTACAGCGATGTGACCTTGCTGGTGGTCGATGACCATCCGATTAACCGTCGTCTGCTTGCTGACCAGCTGGGAACCATGGGGTACATCGTGGTGACGGCGAATGACGGGATGGATGCGCTGGACGCCATGCGTGCGCATGAAATTGATATTGTGCTGAGCGACGTTAACATGCCGCGACTCGATGGTTATGGCCTGACGCAGAAACTGCGCGAACTCGGTCACACGCTGCCGGTGATTGGCGTTACCGCCAATGCGCTGGCCGAACAGCGTCAGCGCTGTCTGGAAGCCGGTATGGATAACTGTTTATCCAAGCCTGTCACACTGGAAACCCTGCGCGATACGCTGCGTTATTACAGCGCGCTGGTTCGCAGAAAGCGCGACAGTTAAAACACCAAAACAAAAGGCACCGCGAAGGTGCCTTTTTCATTTCTTAATCATTTAGACTGAAACGTTAGTCTTTATCCACCGGCTGTGAGCTGACGGAAGACAGGTAGTTCAGCAGGGCGATATCATTTTCAACGCCCAGTTTCAGCATCGCAGATTTCTTCTGGCTGCTGATGGTTTTAATGCTGCGGTTCAGCTTTTTGGCAATCTCGGTCACCAGGAAGCCTTCTGCGAACAGGCGCAGAACTTCGCTTTCCTTCGGAGACAGGCGTTTGTCGCCGTAACCGTTGGCGCTGATTTTTTCCAGCAATTTCGCCACGCTGTCGGGCGTGAACTTCTTGCCTTTCTGCAATGCAGCCAGTGCTTTAGGCAGGTCAGTTGGCGCGCCTTGCTTAAGCACAATCCCTTCGATATCCAGATCCAGAACAGAGCTCAGGATCGCCGGGTTATTATTCATGGTCAGAACAATAATGGATAACTGCGGGTAATGGCGTTTGATGTATTTGATCAACGTGATGCCATCGCCGAATTTATCGCCCGGCATGGACAGGTCGGTGATCAGCACGTGAGCATCAAGTTTGCTTAAGCTGTTAACCAGTGCGGTGGAGTCCTCGAACTCGCCTACAACATTCACCCATTCAATTTGTTCAAGGGACTTACGAATACCAAACAGGACGATAGGATGGTCATCAGCAATAATTACGTTCATATTATTCATGTGATTAGCTACCTTGCTGGAGCAGTCTGGAGACAAAAGAATCAATGTGATTGATGGTTTCAGTAATCTGTAAAGCATCGCCATCTGCGATGTATTGCTCTAACGATTCACACATTTGCTTGCCTGGGGTCAGGTTCAGCATAGCGAACACCCCCTTGAGACGATGTGCTGTTTGTGAAAGTGACGTGAAATCACGACGTTGGTTCTCATTATACAGTTTCTCAAGATCTTCCGGTACTGTCTCGACGAAAAGCTGATAGTAATCGCTTGATTTTAACTGCTTTTCATAATAGTCGAGAGAGTCTTCACCGGGTTCTTCGGATGAAACACTGTCATCGGAAACAGAAAATTGCTGTTCGATTAACAGTAGGGTTGCGTCAATCAGCGCACTGCTGATGTTGTAATTGACGCGAATATAATGCTTTTCAAGCTGCTGGAAACCTGACTCATCATCAGTCAGCAAAAGCGTAAATTTGTCGCTGTTCTGCGGGTTATCTGTCAGTAAAACGTCGTATTCCCGCGCAACCTGCCGGTCATCTGCCACGATGCATACGGCACCATAGGCATTCATGGTCCGGGTGATAATACCGCGAACTTCTTCAGACGTGATGTCGAGCAAGACCGTCACATCATTCAGTAATTTTTCATGTTCAGCTTCAAGTTCCTGCGCTTCCTGACGCTGTTTAACACGTACAGTATAGCGTGTACCAATATCAAGCTTGCTGCGGATTTCTAACTGGCCGCCAAGCTTTTTACACAGCTGATTACACAGGAAGAATGTCAGGCCGGAGCCGTGATTGAAACGGTCAACCAGTGTCTGGCTCAGGAAAGGATAATTCAGATTGCTTAATTCTTCCTTGGAAATTCCGCTACCGGTGTCGTTAATGTGGAAAATCAACTGATCCGGACGATCTTCGTCCTGTTCGCTGGTCAGTGTCACTTTACCCAGAGACGTGGTGACGATGGCATAATCGAGCAGCAGCGAAAGGATTTTCTTCACCGCCTGCACGTCGCCGATAAAGGTGGCTTCCGGGGCAATCTGGAAGTGATTGAGTAAGCCAAGACCTTTCTGGTTCAGGCGGGGCAGGGCTTCAAGCAACAGTTCATCAATCATGGCGGATAACACGTACTTTTCGCCAGCCGGTTGCCAGTCTTGCGTTTCCAGCCGCGTCAGCAAGGTGATGTTATCCACCAGCGTCAGCGCATTGCGTGATTCATTGAGCAGCTTGCCTTCCAGCGTCTGGCGCGCTTCCGGGCTTTGCTCTTCCACCAGCGCCACCGCCAGTCCGTTCAGCTCCTGCAGTGGCTGATTCAGCTCAATGCCTAAATTGTGCAGCATCAGCTTGCGGGCCTGCAGGTTTTTCTCAAACTCGCGTTTTGCCTGTTGCAGCGTGCGGTTCACCATCACTTCTTTATCCTGATCATGCAGCATAAACAGGTAAGTTTCCGGTGAGATCTGACTGCGGATCATGCGGATTTCATAGACTTCGTTATTGACCGTGGCCTGAATGGTGCCGTGATGCTGTTCGGCCATATTGGCGATTTTATTCAGGCTCAGATGCGGCAACAGCTGGTCGGCAATTTTATTGCTCAGCACCACGCTGTGATTGCTGAAGTTATACACCAGCAAACCGAGCGGCAGTCCGGAGATAATTTCCTGGTTCAGCGCCTGCTGCATCTGCAACTGGGCAGCCATATTTTCGCTCGGGCGGATGTACTGATGGCGGATAAAGTAAATGCTGGCCATCGCCAGACCCATCAGGAACAGATTAATCAGGATCAGCCAGAAGTTATTGCGTGAAAGGTCAACGATCAGACTGAACAAGGGAACGTGATAGGTCAGCGACAGCGGCGAATTACTCAGCGGAACGTCAAACACCAGTGTCCAGCCTTGCATCACGATGCTGCTGGCCTCGGCGCTATCGTCTTCCGGATCGCCTTCATTTACCGCCGTGGTGTTACCGTTTAACTGGAAATTGTCCCGCGCCATGTTGTACGGAACCAGGTCAGTTATCGGCAAATCAAAGGCGATAACAGTCGCCAGATGTCCGGGATTATTAAACGTGGTGCGCAGGGAGAATGAATAGTCGCTGCCCTGACGCGATTTTCTCAACGGAGAATAGCTTTCACGTTCATCCAGCGTATTGGCCTGTTGCAGCATTTCAGCGCGACGCGCCTGCAATGTGCTGGTGAATGCGTTTTCCTTCAGGCGCGAATCTTGTTGCTGCAAGGGAACGGTCGTCACCACCAGCATACTGTTGTCCTGACCGTTCAGGTAATACAGCGAGTAGGGCAGCGTGTTCGAGCCCCACTGATCATCCAGAAACGACGAGATTTTCAGGGTTAAATCCAGCGTAGAGCTGTCATGGGTACCTAAAATAAGCGCATCAGTTTTTTTATGAGGTTTGGAGACTAGATACATGTCCTGACGCAGACGGACTTCCTGAGCACTGACCGCATCCGGTGTCATAGGCTGACCCGAATAGTTGTCATAAATCTGGTAGGTCATGTAACGGAATTTATCGATGCGTTTTTGCAGCAGTTCGGCGGTGTTTTGCACCGTTCGCATCTTATCGTTCAGATAGGCATTGGTGTAATTGTAACCATACAGGCCCAGTCCCATCACCAGAAGGACAATGAACAACCAAAAGAAGCGCGTGATATTGGTCGATGTCAGCGATAAATATTTACCAGCCATGATGATGAGTTTTTTCCTTCATTCTTGTTATTACTCTTTACCGGACAACGGCTCTGGCGCAGGCGGTGACGCAAAGCATCATCGCCGCAACGCAACCTAATGCAAAAGACAAACTACTGACTTGTGCGATAAAACCTATCAGCGCAGGGCCCGCCAAAATACCGGCATAACCCAGAGTTGTCACGGAGGCGATAGCCATGCTGGCAGGCATTGATGTCTGATTACCTGCGGCGCTGAACATAATCGGTACCAGATTCGAGGCACCAAATCCGATCATGACAAAGCCCAGACCGGCGATCCACAGATTATCCACCAGCGTCAGCAAAATCAGCCCGAGACTGGCACAAAGACTGCCGTACATCAGTACTTTATAACGCCCGAACGCGGCGATAATTTTGTCACCGGTCAGACGTCCAGCGGTCATGGCGACCGAGAAAACAGCGTAGCCAAGTCCGGCCTGATGTGCTGCAACGCCGCGTTCCGTGGTGAGGAACAGTGCGCCCCAGTCCAGCATCGATCCTTCGGTCAAAAACATCACAAAACATAAAAAGCCCAGCAAAATGACCCAGCCGCGGGGCAGGACAAAAATAGGGCCATCGCCGTCATGACGGGTTTCGCGCCACAAGTGCGGGCTGGTCACCACCGTCAGAACGGCCAGTAAAATCACGACCAGCATTACCGACTCAAAAGGCGTCAGCCCGAAAAATAATAAACCGGTGACGGCCAGCGCACCAAAAATGCTGCCCATGCTAAAAAAGCCATGAAACCCGGACATCATCGCGCGGCCACTGGCTTTCTCAACGACTATCGCGTGGACGTTCATGGCCACATCAATCATGCCTATCGCCGCCCCGAACACCAGCAACACCACGGCCATACCGGCGGTGCTGTCCATCAGCGTCAGCAGGGGCAATGCCAGCAGCAGTAACACGCTGGCAATCAAAATCACGGTTTTACATCCCAGTTTTCCGGTCAGAAAACCGGTGAGCGGCATCGAAAAGGTCGAACCTGCGCCAATGCATAGCAACAGTAATCCTAATGTGCCGTCACTGATTGCCAGCCGCAATTTAACAAAGGGCACCAGCGGTGCCCAGGCGGCCATGGCAAAACCGGACAATAAGAAAATCAGCCGGGTGGCATGTTGTTGCGCTCTGCCCGGAACCGGCGCAGCAGTCAGGGGATATTCAGGTGACGACGCTGTCGTCATCGGTTCTGGAGACATCTTTGGAAATTCCTTTTAGGTATACCTTTCAGATACGCCTTTTCGATACAAAAACACTGACTCAGTTTCCACCTGTCTGACTGACCGGACACTTTATCAGAAAGCATAAGTTACTGTGATTGCACAAAGTCTTAATTATTTCTCAGGGCAATACATTAGCGATAAAAAATCTAAAACACGATCACACAATTGGTAAGTCATTTTGATGGGTGTTTCAGCGGGCTAATGCTTGATTTCATTAATAATGATCTGGCTTACTCTTTGCGTAAAAGTTAATAATATGTTGTTTTTTATCGATTTGTTTTAATTCTCAGTAAGCTAGATGACATTTCAATCCTCGTCAAACGTAAGTTTTGTGATTCTTTAATGAAATTTTCTTGTCCTGATGATTTTGTTTTTTTATAGCACTTATCCCAAATCATGCATATAACTTATGGAGTTTCGGGCAAAAAACTACCGAAACAATGAATCATTAAAGTCATAAAAAATATCTTAATGTATTCACGACGCTTTTATTTGTTCGATTTGTAGTCTATGTCATTCCCTGACACCAGTTGGAAGTATACCCATTTTTTATTAATGGTCTTCACATCACGACACGCCGCTTTTTCCTTAAAAAGGAGAGAGCGGTATTTAGCGTGTGTGGGCAACAACTGGTGTAACAGGGGTACAACATGGCTCAGAACGGTAGCGTTGTTATTGATATTCTTTCTCGTACAAATGGCGCAGTAGTTTCTCAGGTCTCAAACGCCAGCCAGGACGTAACCCTCAATCAAATCAGTATCGTACGCGTCCACGCGACGCGCGACGCCGTCACCAGCTATGAGCGTGTCGGCAACGATCTGGTCATCCACATGAAAGATGGCCGCACAGTCCGCTACCACAGCTTCTTTGATACCGACGGCAAAGGGCACCACAGCGAACTGATTTTTGACGACGGCGTACACCCGATCGAACATGCCGCGTTTGTCGATACCGGCGCGACGGCAGCCGCCGTACCGGTTGTTCCCGCGTATGAAACCATTCCTGACGTCGGTGCCCTGGTCCTCGACTCCTCTAATTTTGATCCCGCTGTTTTAGGTGCCGTGCTGGGCGTGCTTGCGCTCGGTGCCGGTATTGCCATTGCGGCAGGGAGTGGCGGTGGCGGCGGCGGTGGCAGCAGCAGTAACAACGGCGGCAGCGACGGCGGTGGGAACACCGGTGGCGGCAATACCGGCGGAGGCAATACGGGTGGCGGCAATACCGGCGGAGGCAATACGGGTGGGGAAAATACCGGTGGCGGTAATACCGGTGGTGGTAATACCGGCGGTGGGAACACGGGGGGCGGCACTGTCGGCGGAGCAGCACCAACCCTGACGCTGGCAGCCTTTGCCAATGAAAATATCGTCAACCAGTCTGCTGTACAAAGCACTCAGACTTTCAGCGGTAGCTCAACCAACGCCGCCGCAGGCAGCACCATTGTGCTGACCATCAACGGCAAAACCTTCACCACGACGGTGGATGGCAGCGGTAACTGGAACGTTCCGCTGTCTGCCAGCGAACTGCAAACACTGGCCGACGGGACTTATGTTATTTCCGTTACCCTGACCAATACGTCGGGCGAAACCGTCACTAAAAGCGTGACCGTGGTGGTGGATACCACGCCGCCAACGCTGACCGTTGATCCCATCGACGGCGACAATGTGATTGATGCCAATGAGCATCAGCAACCTCTGACGCTCACCGGTACGGCATCCGTTTCTGAAGCGGGCCGGTCGGTGGATGTGGTACTTAACGGCGTGCATTACAGCGCGACCGTCGGTGCGGACGGCGTCTGGTCTGTGACCATCCCGGCCAGTGTCGTTTCTGCGCTGGCAGAGGGTAATTACCAGCTGACGGCTTCCCTGACCGATGCGGCCGGTAACTCGACGTCCACGCCGGAAAGTTTTGTCATCAGTGACAGCGCGGGCGTTCTGACCGTTAATCCGATTTCCGGTGACGGGCAGCTCAATGCCAGCGAAGCACAAAGCGCGCTGGTGATCACCGGCACGACGTCCAATGTGCCCGTGGGCACACCAATTACCGTCACCGTGGGCAGCACGGTGTATAACACCACCACCACGGCGGGTGGCGGATGGAGCCTGACCCTTTCCCCGGCTGATTTGCAGGCCCTGACTGACGGTTCGACAACCGTGACGGTCAGCATGGTGGATTCTCAGGGCAATACCATCAGCCAGACGACGGATCTGATTGTCGCTATTCACGGTGTTCCGCCGACCCTTGATCCGGTATTCGGTGGCGACAATACGCTGGATGCCAGCGAATCCACCACCAGCCAGACGCTGACCGGCCACACCGGTCTGACCGGCGACGGCCAGACGGTGACCGTCACCATTGGCGGCCAGCAAATAACCGGCACCGTAGCGTCGGACGGCACGTTTACCGTCCAGGTTCCGCCATCCGTGCTCGGCACTTTGCCGCAGGGCAGCAATAATATCGTGGTCACCGTGACGGATCCGGCGGGCAACCACAACACCATTACCACGCCGGTGACTGTGGATACCATCGCGCCAACCCTGACGGTCAATCCGCTGGAAGGCGACGGGTATATCAGCGTGGCGGAAGCCGCATCACAAATGACCCTCACGGGTACGGCGTCGGTATCCGAAGCCGGTCGTCCGGTTGTCGTGACCATTAACGGCGTTGATTATACGGGCGCGATTGTTCAGCCGGATGGCAGCTGGAGCGTGAACATTCCGGCCGGTTCCCTGAGCAATCTCAGTCAGGATGTGACGGTCACTGCGACGCTGACGGATGCCGCGGGTAACGCCACCACCAATACCAGTACTATTCACGTCGCTTCCGACCCGGCTCTTCCGCCGCTGATCACGGTGAATACTTTCGCGTCAGATAATATTGTCGATGGTGCTGAACGCCAGACCGCACAAACGTTGAGCGGTACCACGACGCGCGTTGAAGTTGGGCAAATTGTCACCATCACCCTGAACGGCCATACCTATACGGCGACCGTGGGGACCGGCGGAAACTGGAGCGTGATTGTTCCTGCGGCGGATATGATTGTGCTGGCTAACGGCCCGCAAACCATTACGGCTACTGTGTCTGATAAAGCCGGGAACGAAGCCGCGCCGGGCACTGACACCTTTAACGTGGATGCCTCGCAGGAAGGTATCGCGATTGATCCGGTGACCGGCGACAACGTCATCAACGTGACTGAAACCAATGACGGTATTTTGATCACCGGCACCACGCTGGGCGTCGCGCCGTTTGCGCTGGTGACGGTGACTTTCGGTTCGCTGATCCGCCTGGCGCTGGTTCAGCCAGACGGCAAATGGTCTCTGGCGCTGTCATCAGCAGATCTGCAATCTCTGGGTGCCGATCCGGCGGGTCTGCCGCTTTCTGCCAGCGTGGAAGCGCTGGATGGCACCACGCTGAATAACAGCATCTCTGTCGGGCTGGATAATCAGGCACCCGTGCCAACCCTTAACACGCCATTTGGCGACGGCTATCTGAATATTGCCGAAGCGGCAACGGCTGAAACCCTGAGCGGTACCACTGGCAAAGCCGGTGATGGTCAGACAGTCACTGTAACGATTGGCGGCCATACCTATAACGCCACGGTGGATGGTGCTGGTGCATGGTCGGTGAGCCTGCCTTCTGCTGATTTGCAGGCACTACCCGCAGGCAATAATGCGATTGTGGTGAATGTGACTGACAGCGCGGGCAACACCGCGACGCTTAACGGTACTGCCACTGTCGATTTAACCGCGCCAACCCTGACCATCAATCCGATTTCCGGCGATGGTTATATCAATAACGCCGAAGCGGCGGCTGATATTGCCGTGACCGGTACTGCGTCGATTACCGAGGCCGGCAACACCGTCACGGTGACGATAAACGGCCAGCCTTACACCGGCATTGTGGCGGCAAACGGGCAGTGGACGGTGACTGTTCCGGCTGGCGCCCTGGCGGGCGTGGCGGACGGGCAATATCCTGTCACCGTGCAGCTTGCGGATGCGGCGGGTAACAGCACCACGATTACTTCAAATGTTCAGCTGGCAGCCGATCCTGCGTCAGCGCCGACCATCACCCTGAACGCCTTTGCTGGTGACAATATTCTCGATGGCGCAGAGCAGCAAACGGCTCAGACCCTCAGCGGGACGACGACGCATGTCGAAGCCGGGCAGGTCGTCAATATTACCCTTAACAGCGTGGTTTACAACGCGACCGTGCAGGCCGATGGCAGCTGGAGCGTCAGCATTCCGTCTTCCGCATTGGGCGCACTGACCAACGGCACACTGCAAATTGACGTCGCCGTACTGGATAAGGCCGGAAATCAGGCCACCGGCAGCGAATCCTTTACCGTAGATAACACGCTAAGCGGCCTGTCTGTGGATCCGGTCACCGGCGATAACCAGCTGAATGCCCAGGAAGCGGCAGCGGGCGTCACCATCAGCGGCACCTCGGCTAACGTGCCGGTCAACGGTGTGGTGACGATTATCCTTAATGGCAAAACCTATACCGCAACAGTCGGCGTGGGCGGCGGCTGGAGCACACAGGTTTCTGCGGCAGATCTGGCTACGCTGAGTGACGGTGAACATACCATCACCGTCAGCGCGACTGATGCCGTCGGGCAAACGGTCACCGGCAGCGATGTGCTGAATGTCATCATTAACAATCTGCCCAATGTCACACTCGATACGCCGTTTGGCGACAGCATTCTTAATGCCGCCGAAGCCGGTGTCAGCCAGACTCTGACCGGGAATACCGGTGTTTCCGGCAGTGGTCAGACGGCGGTTGTGACCTTTGGCGGGCAGGATTACACCGCTGTTGTCGCCGCCGACGGTTCGTTCTCGGTTTCCGTGCCGTCATCGGTACTGACGACCCTCGGACAAGGCCCGACTGCCGTCCAGGTGGCGGTGACGGATGCGGCTGGCAACACCAGCAACATTTCTGTGCCGGTATCAGTGGATACCGTCGCGCCAGTAGTCACCATCACTACTCCGGTTGCGGGCGACGGTACCATCAATGCGGCCGAAGCCGGGGCGATCATTCCGGTCAGCGGTACGGCGGGCGCGGGTGAGGCGGGCGATACCGTCACCATCGCGCTTGGCGGGCACACTTATACCGGCACGGTCGCGGCAGGTGGCGGCTGGACGGTCAACATTCCGGCCGATGCACTGACAAACGTGGCGAACGGAACGTACACCCTGACAGCGACAGTCACCGATGCCGCAGGCAACGCAGGCACGGCGACCGCACCGGTCACTGTAAAAGCGGATCCGGCCTTACTGCCAACGCTGACTGTCTCCGCATTTGCAGGTGACAACACGCTCGATGGCGCAGAGCAGCAGACCGCGCAGGTGATAAGCGGCACCACCACGAATGTGGAAGCGGGACAAACCGTCCTCATCACACTCGGCACACTTCAGTACACCGCGACCGTGCAGGCCAGCGGCGCATGGAGTGTTTCTGTTCCGGCTGTCGATTTGCAAACACTCGGCGACGGTCCGGCGACGATCAACGCCACCGTGACGGATGTGGCTGGTAACCCGGCGCAGGGCAGCGATGCGATTACCGTCAACTCAACGCTTGGTGGTATTTCTATCGATACCATCGCCGGTGACAACAATATCAACGTGGCGGAAGCAGCGGCGGGTGTAAACATCAGTGGTTCGACATCCAATGTTCCACAGGGCACGACCGTGACAGTCAGTCTGGGTGGGAAAACCTACACCACTACGACCGACGCGCAAGGTAACTGGACTGTGCCGATCCCGGCGAATGATCTCAGTAGTCTGGCCGATGGCACCAGCCATGTGATTGCCACCACGATTTCAACCGACCTTGGCGCGGTGACCACGCAGCAGGATATTGGTATTTATACCCAACCGCCGGTACCGACCCTGAATCCGCCGTTTGGCGATGGTCAGTTAGGCACCGACGAAGCGGCTGCAACACAGACTCTGACCGGTTCTACCGGGCTGACCGGCGACGGTCAGACAGTGACCGTGGTGATTGGCGGCAATACCCTGACAGGTACCGTAGCGACTGACGGTACCTGGACAGTCACCGTACCGGCTGGCACATTAACCGGTTCGGCAGAAGGCCCGACGCCGGTTGTGGTTAACGTCACCGACGCCGCGGGTAACCCCGGCACCATCACCGGTTCTGTGAATGTCGATTTCACATCACCAACGCTGACGCTCAACCCGGTCGCGACAGACAACGTGATCAATGCGCAGGAAGTGGCTGGCGTCATCGAGCTGTCGGGTACTGCCGATGTGGCGGATGCCGGTCAGATAGTCACGCTGCAATTTAACGGTCAGACCTATCAGGCAACCGTTCAGGGCGATGGCTCCTGGTCAACCAACGTTCCGGCGGGCGCGCTGGCCGGTCTGGCAGACGGCAGCTATACACTGACTGCGACGCTGTCTGACCTGGCGGGTAATACCACGACCGTTCCGGAAACGTTCACCGTAGTCGCCGCGAATCCGCCAGTACCGACCATCGAAACGCCATTTGGCGATACTTTCCTCAATCAGCGCGAAGCAGACACCGATCAGACGCTTACCGGCACCACCGGCGTCACAGGTGCAGGTCAGTCCGTCGTTGTAAATATCGGCGGCGTGGATCATACGGCGACTGTCGATGCGGCCGGTATCTGGACGGTTAATATCAGTGCGGCCGATTTGCAGTTAATTACCGAAGGCCCGCAAAACATTGTGGTCACGGCGACCGACAGCGCCGGAAACACGGGCACGGCCAGCAGCGCCATCACCGTGGATTACACGCTGCCAACGCTGAGCTTTGATCCGGTGGCGACCGACGACATCATTAATGCTGCTGAAACCTTGCAGCCGGTGGTGATCAGCGGCACATCCGATATCCCGGATGCAGGACAAACCGTTTCTGTGGTGCTGAGCTTCAACAACGTGACGTATACCGCAGTCGTCCAGCCGGACGGCACCTGGAGCTTCACGCTGCCAAGTTCTGTGGTGCAGGCGCTGGCTGATACCACTTACACGCTGTCAGCGACCATCACCGATGCGGCCGGTAACACCACCACTGGCACTCATACCTTCACCGTGGATGCAGCGGCGGCTGACTTGCCAACGCTGACCATCACGGCGGTGTCGGAAGATGATTACATTAATGCGGCAGAGAAAGGCGCCGATATCCCGATCACCGGGACATCCACCAATCTCGAAGTCGGACAGACGGTGGTGGTGAGCTTTAACGGCAAAAACTACAACGCCCTCGTCGGTGCGAATGGCGACTGGACGGCAACCGTGCCGCTGGCGGATCTGGCTACCTTGTCCGACGGGCCAATTACCGTAACAGCGACCTCAGCTGATCTGGCCGGTAACCCGGCGTCAGCGTCGCATAACGCCACCGTGATTGCCCAGCCGGGCGACCTGCCAACGCTGAGCATCAACGCCATTTCTGGCGATGATTACATCAATATCATTGAGCACAATCAGGGGATGACCGTCAGCGGCACCTCCACCCACGTTCCTGTGGGCGGTACGGTGACGGTGGTTATTACCGGCGAAGCCTACACGGCGACCTATACCGCTACCGTGCAGGCCGACGGCAGCTGGAGCTTCCCGATGACGGCGGCGCAGGTTCAGGCAATGCCGGCGGGCAACAATACCTTCACCGCGACTGCGGATGATGTGGCGCAAAACGTCGCCACTGCAACGCATGACGTGGCTGTTGATACAACTGCGCCGATACTGACTGTGACCGTGGATACCGGCGGTGATGACATCATCAATCTGGCAGAAGCGGCGCTGGGTATTCCGGTCAGTGGCACCACGGATCCAAACCTGACCGTGACCGTCACGCTCAACGGAAAAGATTACACCACCATCGCCGACGGTACTGGCGTCTGGAGCCTGACCATTCCGGGCGTGGATGTGCAGGCCATCACCACCGATGGCACTAAGACCATCGGCGTCAGCGTGACCGATTCAGCCGGGAACAACCTCACTACTTCGGCTGATTTCACGCTCTCCTCGCACGCATTACCAACGCTGACCATTGGCGTGATTGCCGGCGACGGTATTTTGAACATCACTGAAGCGGCCAATGGTTTTAACCTGAGCGGAAGCAGTTCAGGTCTGGCGCCGGGAACTGTCGTGCAGGTTACGGTGCCGGGGCTGGCGGATCCGATTTCCGGTACGGTGAACCCTGACGGACTCGGCTGGACTGCCATCGTTGCGCCAAATCTGCTCAGCGGGCTGACTACCGGTATCGTACAGGTGACCGTGACGGCAGAAGATGTGGCCGGTAACCCGGCGTCTTCCAGCGCAAGTCTGGATATCGAACTGTCTGCGCTGCCTTTACCGACCATCAATACCCCGTTCGTGGATGGCGTGCTTAACGCCACCGAAGCGGCGGGTAATCAGCTGATTACCGGTACCACCGGCATTACCGGCGCGGGTCAGACCGTTCTGGTGACTGTTGATGGCACGCCGGTGCTGGCCACCGTCGCCAATGACGGCACCTGGACGGCGACCGTGCCTTCCGGCGTGCTTCAGGGGCTGGCGGATGACACGCATACCATCAGCGTGACGGCAACCGACAGCGCAGGGAATACCAGTGCGGCCGGTACCCTTGATTTCACGTCGGTGACGCAGGTTCTGCCGCAGGCTGGCATTAACGTGCCATTCGGTGACGGCATCCTGAATCTGGATGAAGCGACCGCGGGCGGCAGCATTACCGGTACCACCGGTATCACCTCGCCGGGTCAAACCGTCACTGTGGTCATTAACGGTAACGCAGTGCCGGTGGTGGTGGATTCTGCTGCCGGAACCTGGACGGTTACCCTGACGCCAGCACAGTTGCTGGGCTTGCAGGATGGCACATGGCCGGTCGTCGTGACCGTGACCGACAGTGCGGGCAACACCTCGCCGCTGACGGCATCGGTTGATGTGCGGATCAATAACATTCCTCAACCGACGATTGATCTGCCATTCGGTGACGGTACGCTGAACATTGCCGAATCTGCGGCTGTTGGCGGCCAGACGCTCACCGGTTCCACCGGCGTAACGGGCACAGGACAAACCGTCAGCGTGGCGATCGCGGGCATGACCGGCAGTCCGTTTGCGGCAGCCGTCGATCCGGATACCGGAAACTGGACCCTGAACCTGACGCCAGTGCAGCTGGCATCGCTGGGGACATTGACGGCGTCCCACGACATTACCGTCACGGCGACCGATTCTGTTGGTAACCATAACGATACGACCATCAGCTTCACTTCACATCTGTCCGGGCCGGTACCTGTTATCAATGAACCTTTCCTTGACGGTAGTCTGAATATTGCCGAAGCCGCGGGTGTGAATGTCATCACCGGGAATACCGGTATTACCGGCGACAACCAGAACGTGAAACTGACCATCGACGTAGGCGGCACCACCTATACCGCAACCGTCGATCCGACGACAGGCGACTGGGCGGTCAGCCTGCCTGCGGGCGTGCTGAACTCTCTGGGCAGTGGCACGCACGATATCAACGTGACGGTGACGGATGCTGCAGGCAACACCACGCCAGCGACATTGCCATTCACCAGCTATCTCACCGTGCCGGATGTCACCATCAATACGCCGTTTGGCGATGGTTATCTGAGTGCTGCCGAAGCTGCAGCGGCTGCCACAACGCCAATAGTTCTCAGCGGGACGACGGGACTGACTGGCACCGGACAAAGTGTGGTGGTGCTTGTCGGGGGGATCCCTATTCCGGGCGCGACGGTGGATGCGAACGGTAACTGGACGGTTTCTCTGAACTCGGGTGAAATCGCCGATTTGCCGCAGGGCGCACAGCAAATCTCTGTCACGGTGACGGACGGTGGCGGTAATACCGGTTCGGCTTCAACCGATATCGGCATTGCCGTCACCCAGCTTCCGGCCGTGGCGGTAACGTCATTCGCCGGTGCTGGTTTTGACCTGACCTATGCCGAAAGCCAGAATCCGCAAACCATCACCGGTTCGACAGTGAATGTGCAGGCCGGACAGCAGGTGACGGTTTCAGTTGGGGGCATAAGTCATCAGGCTACCGTGCAGGGCGATGGCACCTGGAGTGCCACCTTTACCCCTGCTGAACTGGCAACGCTCGACAGTACGGATACGATCACGGCAACTGTTAATGATCTGGCGGGTAACACGGCAAATCTGCTGGCGCCTCAGGCTATTACTGTAGATCTGACACTACCGGTAACCCCAACGCTGAGCATCGATCCGGTGACCGGCGACAACATTCTTAATGTGGCGGACGGCAGCCCGACCACTATTACGGTGTCCGGTAAGGTGCTCAATGTCCCGGATACCACTTTGGTCACCGTTACCGTCGGGGGAGATCCGCATATTGCCACGGTGACCGGCGGTGTCTGGTCAATTGCAGTACCCGCCAGTGACTTTACCAATGGCGGCACCACGGTTATAACCGCGACCACCTTAACTCCACCGACCAGTGCGACCAGCAACGTGCTGGTGGATCTCACTGCGCCAGTGCTGACCATCAACACTTTTGCTGTCGATGACACGCTCAACAATACCGAATCGAAAACGGCTCAAACCATTTCGGGGTCGGTGGCAGACAACAACAATAACGACGTCGGTGGTGTGGTGACCGTCACGCTTAACGGTAAAAACTACACGGCAATTGTGCAGACGGGCGGCACCTGGTCAGTCAGTGTACCGGCAGCCGATTTGCAGGCATTACCACAAGGCGTCGGTAACAACACTATTACTGCAACGCTGACAGATGCCGCAGGGAATACAGGGAGTGCGACACCGCATCCGATCACCGTCGATACCACCGCGCCGTTGCTGGCGCTGGATGTGGTCGCCGGTAATAACGTCATTAACCTGGCGGAATCGCTGCTCAACGTACTGGTCGGCGGGACGTCCAGCGGCGCTGACGGTCAGACCGTCAACGTCACGCTGGGCGGTGCATCCATCGGTACGGCGCTGATCCAGCCGGGCGGGGCATGGTCGCTCAACCTGACGCCAGCGCAGTTGCTGCTGCTTAACGACGGCACACTGACACTGGCGGCGACGGTAACGGATCAGGCGGGTAACACCACCAGCGTCAGTACCGGTCTGGATATCTTCTTCAACAAATTGCTGGACCTGAACGTGGCCAGCGGACTGGGGCTGACCGACGGTTTCCTCAATCTCGCAGAATCTCAGGTAGCACAAACCATCAGCGGCACGGCGATTGGTGCGGGTGTCGGGTCAGTTATCTCGACGGTGATTGACGGCACGCCGCTGTCGGCAGTTGTGGGCGCTAACGGGTTGTGGTCGATGACCATACCGGCAGCCGTGCTCGGCGCACTGACCGATGGCGCGCAGGTTATCGATCTGACCCTGACCGATGCGGCGGGTAACACCAAGGTTGAAGCACTTAATCTTGATGTGCTGAAAACCTTGCCGGTGCTGGGCAATCTGGATCCTATCTTTGGAGGCAACGGCCTGCTGAATGCGGCGGAATCTCTGCTGGCGCAAACTATCGGCGGCGTCGCGACGGCTGTTGACGGTACTCTTGTGACCGTGACCCTCGGCGGAAAAACCTACAACACTACCGTGACGGCGGGCACCTGGAACATCCAGATCCAGCCGGGCGATCTGGGCGCGCTGCTTGATGGCAATCTGAATCTGGGTATCACCCTGACAGATCCGGCAGGTAACACCTCTTCCACCACTATTCCGGTGGGGATTGCCATCCACAATCTGCCGCAGGTGGTGCTCAACACTGTGTTTGGCGACGGCGTGCTGAATATCGCCGATCTGCTGGTTAATCAGACAATCAGCGGTACTGTTTCCAATGTGGCGGCGGGTACAGCCATTGCGGTGCAGGTTGGGACACAAACCATTAATGGCGTAGTGGATGCGACGGGGCATTTCCTGGTCACCGTCCCGCCGTCCGTCCTCGGCTTACTGAGTGGCACGACCGCAGCAGTCAGCGTGACGGTAGCAGATGCTGCCGGTAACGTCGGCAGTGCGGCGGCGAACGCGGTGCTGGATCTGGTCCAACCGGTGATTAATCTCACCTCGGTACTGGGCGACGGCTTGCTGAATGCGGCTGACGCGCTGACCACGCAGGTGATTGGCGGTACCGTTGGCGGCGTCGCGGCGGGGACGCAGGTGCAGGTCTCGCTGGGCGGGAAAACCTTCCTCGGCGCGACCGACGGTACTGGCGCATTCAGTATCACCCTGCAACCGGGTGACCTGAAAGCGCTGGGCGACGGCACCTTCCCGGTCGTGGTTTCTGTTACCGATGCTGGCGGTAATACCAGCACCAGCAGCAGCACGCTGACTTCCATCATCAACGCAGTACCGAAAATTGTGCTGGATCCTGTTTTCGGGGCAGACGGCATCCTGAACGCGGCGGAAGCACTGCTGACGCAAACCATCAGCGGTACGGTCACCAACGGGCATGTCGGCGAAACGGTCAACATTAACGTCGGCGGCGGCCTGATCAACCTGACGGCAACCGTCGGCAGTGACGGCAAATTCTCTGCGTCACTGACGCCGCTGCAACTGGCCGGATTGCTTGACGGCAATCTGACCATCGTCACCAGCGTGACCGATGAAGTGGGTAACACGGCGTCGAATACCGTGGGGCTGAATGTCGGTATCCACAATCTGCCGTCGATTGTCCTGAATCCGGTCTTTGGCGATGGCGTACTGAACGTGGTTGACCTGCTGACCGGCCAGACCATCAGCGGTATCGCGACTAATGTCGCGCAGGGCACACAAGTGCAGATTTCCCTGAATGGCAAAAACTACCTTGCCAATGTGGGTGTCGGCGGCGTGTTCAGCGTGACCGTGCCGGTGACCGATCTGGGCGCCATTCTCAACGGCACACAGTCGGTGGTCGCCAGCCTGGTGGATGGCTCCGGTAACACGGCGTCCGTCACCAACCTGCTGAACGTCGTGTCGCAGTCGCTGCCAACCATTACGCTGAATCCGCTGTTTGGTGATGGCCTGCTGAACGCGGCAGATGCGCTGCTCACGCAGACCATCAGCGGTACCACCACTAACGCGCAGGGATCGACCGTAACCCTGAACGTCGGCGGCAATACCCTGACGGCGCTGGTAAAAGCGGATGGCACCTTCAGCGTCGCTGTTCCGCAGCTGACGCTGGCAAGCCTGCTCGACGGCACGCTGAATGTCGGTGCGTCAATCACTAACGCCGCCGGCCATTCAACCAGCGGCAGCGCAACGGCAACGGTCGGTATTCACACCCTGCCAACGCTGTCACTCGGCTCACTGTTTGGCGGCGACGGTTACCTGAATGCTGCCGAAGCGGGCGCTAACACCAACATTACCGGGACTTCAAACCTGCTCAACGGCACGGTATCGGTCAGTATTGGTGGCGTGACACACACCGGCACCATCACTAACGGTGCATGGAGTGTGCCGTTCACCTCAGCAGAACTGAAAGGGCTGGCGGATGGTTCAACGCAGGTTTCCGTCTCGGTTGCGGATCTTGTGGGTAATACCGCGATTGTGTCTAACCCGCTGAGCGTACTGACGCATGCACTTCCGCAGGTGGCACTGAACCCGGTTCTCGGACTGACGCTCGGTGTGGTAGGCGGCATTCTGGGTGGTCAGGGTCTGACCCTGAGCGGGACCAGCCGCAACATCGCGCAAGGTGGTCTGGTCAGCGTCACGCTGCTGGGCAATACGCTGGCGGGAACCGTGCAGGCGGACGGTTCGTGGACAGTGAAACTTTCCAGTGCACTGCTGAGCAGTTACGGCGTGATTGGCTTACTGAACGCACTGCTCGGCGCGGTGGTTGAACTGAAAGCGGTCGATGCGGCCGGTAACGGATTCGATGCGCACGTCGGGCTGACGGTAGGTTCAACATTGCCGGCGGACGCCAACGTTGCGCAGGTTCAGTCGCTGTCAGTGGACGATACCCATACGCTGGCGGCGGTTCACACCACCGATACCAGTACAACTACGGATACCTCAGTGACGCACGCCGCCAGCACGCTGACGGATCCGCTGGTGACAACTGATACCAGTGCTTCAACCACCACCACGCACGACACCACCACGGCGGACACTACCGCGCACGCGGACACGGCGTTCTCCATTGGCGGTATCACCATCGACCTGACGGCAACTGACGGGGTGGCCATCGGCGGCGCGGGTGACGACACCATCTCGGTTCATACCCTCGATTTCTCGCAAATCGACGGCGGCACCGGTGTCGATACCTTACTGCTGGCGGGCACCAATCAGCATCTGGATCTGACCGTACTCGGGCTGAAAGTCGAGCATATCGACATCTTCGACCTGGGCAATTCCGGCACCAACAGCATTTCCCTGAACCTGCATGAGGCGCTGAACGTGAAGGATAACCCGACCGATGAAGTGATCATCAAAGGGGGCGAGGGCAGTCTGGTCAATCTGCAAATGGGCACCGACGGCGCATGGAACGAAACCGGGCAACGCACGGTGGATGGCCTGACCTTCGACGTTTATCACAACGCGTCAATGGATACCTCGAACACCCTGGGAGACGTTCTGGTGCAACACGGTCTGCACGTACAACAGAGTTAATGCAGTGCGCCTCCCCCTGCAAAGGGGGAGGAATCAGTAAAAAACAAAAAAAAATCGGCGTAATTAAGTGGTGTCGGTAATGAAAAAAAAGAGAGTAATACGGCAAATCGCCGTTGTGTTGGGCACCTTGTGTCTGACGGGATTAACAGGGAATACGGGTGTGATGGCGGCGGAAAAACAGCCGGAATTTAACTGGCAGGCGGCACCGACGGAGGAAATGCGCGCCAGCCTGACGTTACGGGATGCCATTTTGCGGGCGTTCGCGCGTAACCCGCAAATCGCGGAAGCGGCGGCGCAAATCCGCGTTGGCGGCGGGAATCTGGATGCGGCGAAAAGTGCGTGGTATCCGCAGGTTTCATTACAAGGGTCAGCGGGACAATCCCGGCAAACCTATTCATCAGGCGATCAGAGCAGCAACGGATCGGCGGGTATTCAGCTCAGTCAGTTGCTGTGGGATTTTGGCAAAACCAACGGCAGTATCGGTGAGCAGGAATACCTGTCTGATTCCTATCGCTTTTCTCTTTACAGCACCATGACCGACGTGGCGCTGAGCACCATGCAGGCGTACCTCTCGGTGAAACGCTTTCAGGCGTTAAGCGTGGCGGCGCAGGACAATATTGAATCGCTCACCCGCGTGAAAGATACCGCGAAACTGCGCTCTGACGCCGGGCTGAGTTCTCAGTCTGACGTGTTGCAGGCGGAAACCCGCATTGCCGGGATGCGTGCCACCGTTGAACAATATCGCGCTCAGGAACGCTCCGCACAGGCGCAGCTGACCGTGCTGACCGGTGTTGTCTCAAATAACTTGCCGGATCTGCCGGAAAGCCTTCTCAATCAGAAAGTCACTCTCGATAAAATCCCCTACGAAAACAGCACACTGGTGCGTGCCGCGCAGGCCAAGCAACAGGCTGCGATTGAGCAGGTTAATCAGGCGGAAGCGCAACACTGGCCGACGGTCAAAGTTCAGGCCGGTCGCACCCGTTATGACAATAACGGCAACACCGGTTCTTACTGGGATGACCAGCTCCAGCTGGCGGTAGATGCCCCGGTGTATCAGGGCGGCGCGGTCAGTGCCAAAGTCCGGGCGGCAGAAGGGCAACGGCAGGCCGCGCAGGCGGATGTCGAAAAAGCCAAGCTGGATATCAACCAAAAAGCGTCCACCGCTTACGCCGACATGATTGGCGGGCAGCAGCGGCAGGTCGCGGGCGAAGAGCAGTATGCCAGCGCCACGCACACCCGCAGCGTCTATCAGGACGAATACAAACTCAGCAAACGCAGCCTGAACGATTTGCTCAGCGTTGAGCAGGACGTATTTCAGGCCGACACGTCGCGCATTGGCGCGCTCTACGACGGGTGGGATGCCACCGTGCGTTATGCCGCCGCCGTGGACAATCTGGTCGATATGTTAGGCATCGACCGGCAGAAACAAACAGGTGACACCATCCCGGCGCTGTAAGGCGAAACAGGCCGTGGGAAAACCCAGAAGCATTCGATACCGAGGTTGAAATGAGCAACGAAACAACAACACCTTTGTCGATCGATGTCTGGATAAGCGCCATGGGGCGCGTGGCCGAAACATTCGGTAAGCCAGCAGATCCGCTCTATCTTCGCCAGCAAATGCGCTGGTTTGAACATCAGCCGCTGCGCCGTCAGCTCGACCGTCTGAGCGGGCTGATGGGGTTACAGGTGGGCATGGTCAGCTGGAATCAGGTGCGCTGGCGGCAGGAAGTGTTACCCGCCGTGATAACCCTGGAGCAGGGCGGCATTGCGGTGCTTGAGCAGTTACACGATGACGGCAAAGTGGATTACTGGCTGAGCGACGGCGGTGACCTGCTGCGCTCGGCGGAGCTGGTTACGCTGCTGGAACAAAGCGCCGGGCCGGTATTTCTGGTGGGTGTGGCGGCGCGCGGGCGTGATGAGCGTATCGATCAGTTTGTTCAGCCGCATAAAAAACACTGGTTCTGGGAAAACTTTCGCGGCAGCGGGCGGAAAATCGCAGAAATCTCGCTGGCCTCCATTCTCGGCAACGTGCTGGCGCTGGCCGGTATTTTATTCTCAATGCAGGTTTATGACCGCGTTATTCCGGCACAATCTTTCCCTACCTTATGGGTACTGTTCTTCGGCGTGGTGCTGGCGGCAGGCATGGAATACGTCATCCGCCTGATGCGCACGCTGGTGTCCGATCTGATGGGGAAGAAAATCGACCTCAAAGTTTCTTCGCTGTTTTTCGTGCGGGCGATGAACATCAAAAATGACGACCGGCCAAAATCCACCGGTTCGTTTATCTCTCAGTTACGCGAGATCGACCAGGTGCGCGAACTGCTGACGTCAACGACCGTCAGCGCCGCCGCCGATATGCCGTTCGTGCTGCTGTTCCTCGGCATCATGTTCTTCATCGGCGGTCCGCTGGTGATCATCCCGCTGCTGGCGATCCCGCTGATCGTTATTCCCGGCATTCTGATCCAGTGGCCGATGGCGAAACTGGCGAAAGAAGGGATGCGTGAAAGTGCGCTGCGCAACGCAGTGCTGGTGGAAACTATCGAAGGCATCGAAGACATCAAAGCCTTGCAGGCCGAAGCCTATTTCCAGCGCCAGTGGGAACAGACGCACGAAGTCAGCGCAGCGGTCGGCATGAAACAGCGTCTGTGGGGCGCACGCCTGACCGGCTGGGCATCTACCGTCCAGCAACTGACCTATGGCGGGATGCTGGTGTTCGGGGTGTATCTGGTGCTGAACGGCGATATCACCACCGGTACGCTGGTCGCCGCCAGCATGTTGTCGTCACGCACCATTGCGCCGCTGATGCAGCTGACGATGGTGTTTTCCCGCTGGCAGCACGCCAAAAGCGCCATGCACGGGCTGGATGAGTTGCTGAAAAAACCGATCGACCGGCCTGCGGATGCAGAACTGTCGCATTGTCCCTCGCTCAGCGGTCATTTCAACGTGCGTAATCTGCAATACACCTACGACAAAGAAAATGCGCCGAATGTGCTCGGCATCGGCCAGCTGGAAATCAAACCCGGTGAACGTGTGGCGATCCTCGGCAAAGTGGGCGCGGGGAAATCCACGCTGCTGAAATTGCTCTCCGGTCAGGCCAGTCCGTCGCAGGGTAAAATCCTGATCGACGGCGTGGACATGACCAAAATCGAACCGGCAGATGTCCGCCGTCAGCTGGGGTATTTGTCGCAGGATTCACGGCTTTTCTTCGGCACGCTGCGCCAGAACCTGATGCTTGGTTATCCCCATGCCTCCGATCAGGAAATGCTGCAGGCGCTGCGCATCAGCGGCGCGCTGAGTATGGTGCAGGCCGATGCTTCGAGTCTGGATAAAATCATCAACGAGGGCGGGCGCGGATTGTCTGGCGGGCAGCGTCAGATGGTGATGCTGAGCCGCATGATCCTGCGTAATCCGCAGGTGGTGCTGATGGATGAACCGACGGCGTCGATGGATGAACAGCTTGAAGAATATGTGATCCGCCAGCTTCATGCCTGGCTGGTCGGACGCACCCTGATTGTTGTCACGCACCGCCCGGCGCTGCTCAAGCTGGTTGACCGGATTGTGGTGATGGACAACGGACGGGTGGTAGCTGACGGACCGCGGGATCAGATCCTCGCGAAAGCGGCCAGCAATACGCCCGCTCCGGCTGCGGCCGTGGTGGCGGACAACAAACAAGGCGCAGCCTGAGCTGCTGAGGACATCGCATGGCACATCTTACTTTGCATGATGAACTGGAAGCAGAAGGCCGCAAAGTGTCGTGGATCATCTGGGTATCGCTGGCTTGCCTGCTGATTTTCTTCGTCTGGGCGCGGTTTGCCCTGCTCGATGAAGTTACTGTCGGCACCGGCAAGGTCACGCCATCGAGTAAAGCGCAGCAAATCGACTCGCTCGACGGCGGCGTTATTTTAAAACTGATGGTGCAGGAAGGCTCAGTAGTCAATCGCGGCCAGTTGCTGGCGCAGCTCGACCCGACGCGCTCGCAGTCGAACTTCGGTGAAGCCGCTTCCCGCGTGCGGACCCTGCGCGCCTCATCTGAACGTCTGAGTGCTGAACTGACCGGTGCGCCGCTGAAATTCAGCCCGGAGACCATGAAATCGCCGGAACTGGTGGCGCGTGAACGCCAGCTGTATTTATCGCGTAAACAGAACCGCGACGAAACCGTCAGTAACCTGCAGCAGTCGCTCAAACTGGTGAATGATGAAATCAACATGACCCAGCCTCTCGTGGCGAAAGGCGCGGCGGGGCAGGTGGAAGTGATCCGCCTTAAACGTCAGGCCAGCGAACTGCGCGGAAAAATCGACGATGCAACGAACCAGTACGCAGTGCGCGCCCGTGAAGAGCAGGTGAAGAATAACGCCGATCTGGACGCCGAATTGCAGGTCATGGCAGGGAAAGAGGATCAGGTGACGCGTTCCGAACTCTATTCGCCGGTACATGGCATCGTGAAAGACATTCAGGTTTCCACCGTCGGTGGCGTATTGCAGCCAGGCGGTAAGCTGATGGAAATCGTGCCGATAGAAGATCAACTGCTGATAGAAACCCGCATCAACCCGCGCGACATCGCCTATATCCGTCCAGGCTTACCGGCGACGGTAAAAATCTCGGCGTACGATTCGTCCATTTACGGTGACCTCGAGGGCAAAGTCGAGGGCGTGTCGCCGGACACCTTGCAGGATGAAGTGAAACGCGATCAGTATTATTACCGTGTCTACGTGCGCACCGACAAAGCCTTCCTGACCAACAAAGCCGGCCGCCAGTTCCCGATTGTGCCGGGAATGGTGGCGAACGTAGACATCAAAACCGGCCAGAAAAGCGTGCTGGATTATTTGATTAAGCCGCTGAATAAGGTGAAGGAATCGTTGAGGGAGAGGTAAGCAGGAGGCCGCTGCTTGTGCGGCTTCAACTTCAACTTCAAGGTCGTGGGCGTCGGCCCACACCGACTTGGGGGACGGCTTATCGCCGCCGCCCCCCAAGACCCCCCGGGCTCTTTCACTGCGCGCTTCGCGGGCACGACGGACATGTTCTGACGCAATTGTGGGTGGCGCAAAATGTCATCGCTGCGCGATTCCCGAATTTCAGGTGTCGAGCCATAGGTCTCGAACCATTCATTCGGTGCCATTTTTGATCACGCCAATCAACTTATCTAAAAGATGAAAAATAGTCTGTCTTTGAATTTAATATCGTGCGGGCGATTCAGAAATCTTGCTGAACGGAGCGGCTTCGAGACCTGTGGCTCGAAGACCGAGAGAAGGAACCGCGCAGCGGCAAGATTTCCAGCCTGTCGCAGTGATACCTGAAACATGGTCAGCAAGCGATAGCGCGCAGTTAAAAAAAACGCAGGATTCCAAAGGGTTTCGTTTAAAACCCTTTGGGCCCGTGTGGGCGGCGAGCCCACGGTGTTGACCTTAAAACTAATTGGGTGGCAACCCAAGGTGTTGACCTTAAAACTAATTGGGTGGCAACGCCAGGATATCACCCGCTATTGCAGCGGCTCCTGCAAACCTTCAGTCAATAAATAAACTCGTCGGTACATTAAACCGCACCGCCAGCGCGCGGATATGTTCGACAGTCAGCGAACGCTTACCGCTCAGGATCTGACTGACCAGCGATTTTCCGCCGATTTCCTCTCTTAGATCACTCTGCTTTAATCCGTAATCCTTCATCAGCTGGCGAAGTGCTTCCACGCCGCGCGGGAGATTTTCCAACGCCTGATTAAAGGGGACGAAATCGGTATGCTGGCGCTCATAGCTTTCAATCTTTGCACTCAGAAACTCGATTAGCGGGTTTTCGTCATCATGCTCAATCAGATAATCAATCAGCTCAAGCGCACTTTTATAATCGGCTGTGCTGGTACTTCCTCCCAGCAGAGGAACCGCTTTAACCAGCGCTTTACTGGCTTCGATAGCTTCAGCAATCATTGTGTGTAAGTCCTGTAATGTTTGTTCAACTGGTCGTAAAGCGCATGAGTGACGATATGTTTTACATACACCCGCTTGTTGACGAAATTGATATAAGCAATGAGGCGAAGATTATTGCCGCCGACGTTCATAACCCACCATTTGGGCCGGTAGCGGAAATTGTCGAGGCTGGAAAAGACGGATTTCAGGGAATCTGGCGTCGGAAAGTCGCCTTCTTTGAGCCCGCGATAGGTTGCCAGCAAGGCGGTTTTATCATTGGGATACTGCCGCATCGCCCGGTCGAATGCTTCTTTGGCTATAACATGCATAGCACTCCTGAGTTCACATCCTGTGAACAATATAAAGGTTAATGTTGTGGTTTACAAGCTGTAAACCACAATAACCTTTTGCAGGAGGGGACGGGGTTTACTTGTTGTCAGATTGCGGCACATCTTCCAGAGAAGTTTCTGGGTCAGCATGATGAACGATGTGGTAAATGGCTACCGGATCTTCCACCTCCGCTTTCCGCTTGTCCTGCCACAAATTCATCCGCGCCCGCAGCGAGCCGCTGAGGTCTTCATGCACCTGCTTCGCGGCTTCGGATTCAGGATTGAGTTCGAGTACGAATTCCATGAATTTATCAGCGGTATAACGGTTTTTCTTCACGCCGGTACCGGTCAGCCACGCCATGCCCAGTGTATAAGCGGCTTCGGCGCGATCGGGATGTTGCGCGTTATGCAGGATTTCCGGCAGCCAGACTTCGGCAGCCTGACGCTTTTCGGCGTCCGAACCGTTATCCAGCGCGCAACTCGCACGGAAGTAGGCGGCGGATAAATGGCCGGCGTCCATCGCCCGCTGATACCAGTGCATGGCCTGTTCATAATCGGGTTCGCCACCGAGCCCTTCACGCAGCGCATTGGCGCAGGTGAACATAGCGGGCACCATCCCTGAACGGGCGGCACTCAGCACGCAGTCCATCGCATTACTGTCGTTGTGATACTGCTCAGGAACATCCTGATGCCAGCCGTTGCGGTAGAAAAAGTACAACTCGTAACAGTGGATCGCGCTGCCGTGGCGGGCCATTTCGGTCATCAGAAAATGTGCGGCGTCCAGATCGTCATTGATCGCCATGTCGTGCGCCAGTGTCACCAGATCGTTTACCGGTTGTTCGTCGCCCGCTTGCTGAATAAGCGACCACGCATGTTCCATCAGCCCCTGACATAATTCAGGACGCGCCGGTAATCCGTACAGGCCTGATTGCAAGGCCGTTGCGGCAAACGCCACCAGTACCGGATCATTTGCCTGACTCAGACCCCGGGTCAGCAGCTGGGTCAGTACCGGTAAACCTTCCTGATGGCCATTGGCCAGCACGGCACGGGAGATAAACATCCGCGCGGCGTGACCGGGCATCGCCTGTGGTGAAACAGCAAATAAATCGTTATAGACAGCCAGACCCGCCTGATCGTCGTCCTGCCAGTAGGCGATGCAGATCCCGGCCAGATCCAGCAGACGGACTCGCGTTTCCGGCGCCAGCGGTTGAGCCAGTAATGCAGCTAAGCGTGACTGGAGTTCCTGCGCCTGAGGCGATTCTCTGTCGGCGATATCACCGGAAAGCGCATCGCAAAGCGCGTTGGCGCGGAACTGATTACGTTCTTCTTCACTAAATTCTGCGCACAGCGGACTGTCGATGATTTGCATCTGTTGCGCGTCACTGCCGCCCCAGAAAGCGGAATGGAATAAAAGGTAGGATTCCATGGTGCCAACGTCGGCGTGGCGGACTGACATCGCCATGCGCAGCCAGTAATCCAGCGCTTCTTCATCATTTTTACGGGTTTGTTGCAACGCCGCGGGAAGTATCTGCGGCCAGTGTGTTGCGGGCTCGAATCCCAGTGCGTGGATGTGTGCGACACCCGCCTGCCAGATTTCACTGCCCTGAATCGAAAACTTTTCATGCAAAGGTTTGGGGATTTCACCGGCAAACAACGCTTTCAGCCAGTACGGCTCGCCGAAACCGCCGCTCAGATTCATCATGTGGCGCAGGGCATGTGTCGGGCGCGGATGCAGTTCAATAGCACGTAAAAATGACAGTACCGCGTAATCACAGCATAACTGTGCCCCCAGCCACTGGTGATCAGCGACGTCTTCACCTTCCTGGGGCTGGCGGATAATCCAGGCATTTTCATGCCAGACCATACCCAGCAAAGTGTGGGCGTGATAGCTCTGCGGGCATTGCTGCGCCCAGTCACTGAGGATCTCCAGCGGGTTGAGCGGGGGGGATTCCGTGCCGGTAAACAGTGTAGCCGGATGCATCAGCAGCCCGTAATCGCTGTGACCTTCGCCCTGATTCTGCCAGCCACGCATCTGTGACAACAGCCACTCGTCGAGTTTAAGAAAACGGCGGGTCGCCAGAAGCATTCTGGCTTTGGAAATGTTGTCGTGCTGGTCCTGATGTGGCATGAGGTTCCCTGAGCTATTGAGTAAAAACGGTGTTTTGCGCGGCACCCGAAGTCTACCTTTCTTCCCCTGCGCGATCAGCGGGATTGGTCTGACTTTGGTTATAGTAACGGATCCGAACCGCCACTGACCAACAAAGCCTCTGCATAATAAAGATTAATAATTACCCTGAAATCCCTTATTAATTGAGGAGATTAGATATCAACTATTAAGAAAATCAAAATCTCAAAGATGGAGAAAGTGTGAGGTAATTATGGAGAAATACATTTCAGCAGGAAAATATAATGATTGATGAATGTCACAGGCGGTAATCATCTCTTTGCAAAACAAAAAAAAACCGACCACTAAGGGCCGGCTGTTGTTTCCACAAAACGGGGAATGAGGGTAATAAATAACAAATAATGATGATAGCGAGGATGATTATATATTATCGGTGAATAGATGCTTTATCAGTTAGTGCGGTAATCATTTTGTATAATTAACTGATTTTAAAGGATTATTGGTTAATTTAGCTTTGCGTGCTTTATTTTAACATCTAAACATAGGTTTAATTTTACCCGATATTAATAAAATGTTACACCTTTAAATACTTCCGAAATATATTAACTAATTTCGTATCATTTTCTTTCTGGATTAAAAGTATTTATATCAAGAGAATGGATTTGCCATGTCGGGCCAACTTTTATACAGATACCAACAAGCGTTAAGCAGATTTAAATCAGTAAAAACGTGTACTTTACATTCAGTGGCACGGTCCGACACCTATCGAGGACAGAAAAATGAAACTCCGCGTTCTTTCACTCATGATCCCTGCATTAGTGGTCGCAGGATCTGCAAGTGCGGCAGAAGTTTATAATAAAGATGGTAATAAACTCGACCTGTACGGTTTAGTTGATGGTTTGCACTACTTCTCTAACGACAAGGGTTCTGACGGCGATCAGAGCTATATCCGTCTTGGTTTCAAAGGCGAAACTCAGATCACTGACCAGCTGACCGGTTACGGCCAGTGGGAATATCAGGTTCAGGCTAACCAGGCTGAAAGCTCTGATGACGGCGACCGCGCCTTTACCCGTTACGGTTTCGCCGGTCTGAAATTCGGCGACATGGGTTCCTTTGACTACGGTCGTAACAACGGCGTTATGTATGACGTGGCCGCCTGGACCGACTTGCAGCCAGAGTTCGATGGTTCAACCTACGGCGCTGACCAGTTCCTTTATCAGCGTACCAACGGTGTTGCAACGTATCGTAACGAGAACTTCTTCGGGCTGGTGGATGGCCTGCACTTTGCTCTGCAATATCAGGGCAAAAATGACAGCGGCGGCGGTGAGCCAGGTACACGTGATGTGCTGACTCAGAACGGCGACGGTTACGGTATGTCCCTGAGCTACGACATTGGCGCGGGCGTCAGCGTGGCAGGTGCATTCTTCAACTCTGACCGTACTGATGAGCAAAATAGTGCACCGGGCATCATGGGCGACGGTAAAAAAGCGGAAGGCTACACCGGCGGTCTGAAATATGACGCTAACAACGTTTACCTTGCTGCCATGTTTACTCAGGCTTATAACGCTTCCCGCTTCGGTTCAACCGATTCAGAAGCTTACGGTTATGCTAACCAGTCACAGGCATTTGAAGCTTACGCAAGCTATCAGTTCGATTTCGGTCTCCGTCCGTTCGTGGCCTATAACCAAACTCGCGGTAAAGATTTAGGTTCCGACCGTCTGGGCAACAACTACCAGGATCAGGATCTGGTGAAATTTGTCGACCTGGGTGCGACTTACTACTTCAATAAAAATATGTCGGCCTATGTTGACTACAAAATCAACCTGATCGACAGCAGCACCTTCACCGATAACGCCGGTATCAACACCGATGACGTTACCGCTGTAGGTCTGGTGTATCAGTTCTAAGCGTGCCTTTCTCAGACACAGAATAGCGTTTAGATTTGAGTCAAAAGAACAAGCAGTAAAAAGAACGCGGTCGCTGATGGCCGCGTTTTTTTATGGCAAAAAGCAAGAGATCTGACAGCCTCAGGCTGATTTCTGGTGGATCAGATGCAGCGGGGGAGAAACATCAAGTTCGATTTCAGGATTCTGGCGGAATTCATGCGGCGTGATATTGAAACGCTTGCGGAACATGTAGGTAAAGTGTGACTGCGAGCCGAAGCCGAAATCCATCGCGATGTCGAAAATCGGGGTATCACTGCTGCTCAGCTGATAAACAGCACTCGCCAGACGACGTTCCCTGATGTACTTCCCCAGAGAAATGCCTGTCGATTCTTTGAACAACTTTTGCATGTGCCAGAGCGAATAGCCTGAATACTCAGCCAGTTCTTCAAGGTGGATGACACGACCAAGATGGCCTTCAATCCATTTGCTGAGTGCGCAGACGATAGCGATATGAATATCTTGAGCCATAACCAGTCTGTTTTAAGGTTGAATATCGCTATTATACACGACTTCGCCGTGATGGCGTGGCAGGTGTTGCTCTGAGGTGTATTACAACAGAAGTGACATAAATGGCCCGCTGAAAAGGAGTGCTCAGGCACTCTGACGGGCCATCATTTAGCGTAACAGGATCCAGTGAATCAGGCGGGCGATACCGTCGTCAACCAGAACGATCCCGACGAGGATAAGAACAATGATGATGTAAAAGTTCTTACCGGTTGGCAACGTGGTTTCTCCCTTCATCCCCGTTCAGGGCATAAAATTCAGTTACCACGGGCCGCTGCCCTGCATATTCAATGCAATTACAGCCAGACACACCACAACAAATATCAGAAAAACGATAAGAAGCCGTTTCATTCTTTTTACAGAGCTTGCGCTCTTCCTCCAGCGTGGATCATTAGCCAACGATTAATTCTTGCGAACGTTAACTGCTTCTTCCGCTGAGATCCAGCCTGTCAGGAATTTAAAACGATTTTTATAGGTTTCGTTTAACCATCGGTTGCCGGGCGTCGCACCAGATCGGTTTTCTGACCGCCATTTATGACCGTGGTTGGCGGTGTTTCCGGTACCAGTGCATCCGGAGCAATGTTCATATGGTTAAGAATTTCGCCCATGATTTGCCCGAAGATTGGCCCTGCAACCGAACCACCGAAGTGTTTACCGGCTTGCGGATTGTTAACCATCACCACCAGCGCCACGCGCGGGTTGCTGGCGGGTGCTACACCGGCGGTATAGTTGATGTAACCGCCATCGTATTTACCACTGGACCCCATTTTTTCCGCTGTACCGGTTTTAATCGCCAGACGATATCCCGGCACCGCCGCACTGAGGCCGGAACCTCCCGGCAGGGCGTCACTTTCCATCATATGAATGACCGTTCTGACCACGTCAGCCGACATTACGCGGGTGCCTAACACCGGCGGTGTTACCTTGGTAATCGACAGCGGGCGGTAAATGCCTTCCGCGCCAATCGTGGCGTATTCACGGGCGATTTGCAGTGGCGTGACGCGCAGGCCATAACCGAATGAGAAAGTTGCACGTTCGATATCCGCCCAGCGGTCACGGTGCGCAGGGAAATAACCGCTGCTCTCGCCACCGATACCTAAATCAGTGGCTTTACCCAAACCGAATGACTGGTAAAGCTGAACCAGCACGTTCGCAGGCATCGCCAGCGCGATGTGCGATACCGCAATGTCACTGGATTTTTGCAAAATACCGGTGATGGTCAGTGCCGGCCAGTGACCAACATCGCGGATCAGGTGCCCGTTAACGGTGTAGGGATGGGTATCGAGAACGGAATCAGGGCGGATCATATGGCGGTTAAGACCGGCCATTACCACCAGCGGTTTTACCGTCGAACCCGGTTCGAAGCTGTCGCTGATCGCCACATTTCGCATGTTTTTTGGCTGCACGCCGGCGTAATTGTTCGGGTTGTAGGAAGGGTAGGACGCCATCCCTAAAATTTCACCGGTGTTCACATCCACCAGAACGGCTGCGCCGGACTCTGCCTGGTTGAGCGTCACGCCATCGCGCAGCCGCGAGTACAATACGTACTGCATAAAACTGTCGATACTGAGATTAATGGTCGGCGGCTGTTGTGGCGCGACTTCTTTGAGAATACCGATGACATTGCCGTGGCGATCCTGACGGTATTCGCGCATGCCAGGTTTACCCTGAAGCAGGGCGTTAAAGCCTTTTTCCACGCCTGTCAGGCCTTCGTTATCTGTCCCGACGACGCCGACCAGGTTAGCTGCGGCTTCACTCATCGGATAATAACGGCTGTCATCAAGCTGAGTGCTGATGCCACCCAGATGCAGCTGGCTGATATCGGCAGCAATGCCTTCTTCTATTTTGCGACCAAGATAGACAAAGCGGCGCTGCGGATCGCTGGTGATGGTTTGTTGTAACTGGGAAAGCGGCATATTCAGCGCAGAGGCCAGATATTGCCATTTCGGGCTGTTCAGGTCGCTGTGTAATTCAAGCACCCGGAACGGGTCAGCGATAATGTCTTTGGAGGCGACGCTCAGTGCCAGCGGATGTCCGTTGCGGTCAACAATGGTACCGCGTCCGGCAGGAATGACGCTGGAGCGCAGTGAGCGGGAATCGGCTTCTTTTTCCAGCATCGGCTGATTAAGAAGCTGCAGATAGCCTACGCGGCCAAGCAGGAGCGCCAGACAAAAGACGATACCGAGACAAATCAGCGCAAAGCGCTTGGTGTAAAAATGCGGTTGGGCGCTGGATTTTTTTGAGCTCGGTGGCATGGCAGTTTCGCAAAGTCATTGACGCGTTTGAAGCGAAAAGCGATGGCGCAGGAGAACCCATTCACCGCATCAAATGATGCCGGCCGGTGTCCGATAAAAATACAGCTCATCGCTCTGAAAGATAATGAATTTCGTATACATGCACATCTTATATTAAGCCATAGCGATGGATTGTTTATTTCAATTGCTCTTTGTAAGCAAGTGCAACGGAGAAACCGTTTTTTACTCGACGGACAGCCATTCGTCCGCTTCTTCAAACATTTCTTCCAGCATTTGGTTTAATTGCGAACGTTCCTGCTTGCTGGCCCCTTGCGTATTCAGCCCGTTGGCCTGCATCGGTTTTACCTTAACTTCCGCATCCGGAAACATCCGGTGTACGCGTTTTACCAGTTCCGCTTCAATTTTTTCACTGGCGTTAGGGATGCCGGAGACATTCCGTTTGTCAAAAATCAGTTCAACCCGCATGGTTTTCCTCATTATATATAATTTTATTAACTGGCTAAATATACAGTATTCGCGCAGACCGCTCTAGTGATTTTTCGCCTGAACTTTGGAACGCAGTTCAGATTTGTAAGCGTAAATTCATGTAATTCATGATTCATACATCTTGTGAATGTTTGGGCGGCCGTTAGAATGGCGGCCAGTCTGTGAGGGAAATGTGGATAAACAACGGCGTTCAGCACTGATATTTTTTTGCCTGGCCTGTCTGGTCATACTGACGTGTATGACACAGCGTATCGCCGGGCTGAATGCGTTGTCCTCGATCCTGCATCAGGAAACGACGACGGCTCAGGCGCTATCCACGATTTCCGAAATCGACAAAATCCCTGCTCCCTGTGAGCTCAGCAGCAAATCGCTGCTTTCTGTTCCTCCTCTTCTATTAGAATTTGCGTTTCTGGCGCTGAGTCTGCTGCTGGCATTCTTGTCGCGCGGCAATATGGCGGCGATCCGCCTGCTTGTGCCGGAAGCCGTCCCTGTGCCGCGCCTGCGGGTGCATTTGCGGCTCTGTGTATTTCGGGAATAAAAACTCCGGGAATAAAAACACCCCTGTTATTCATCAGGATGTGACATTTTATTTTTGGAGAAAATCTATGCGAAGTTTATTCAGGGCGGCCGCTGGCTGCCTGCTGATGCTCTGGCTGCATACCGGATATGCTGCTGATACCGGCTGGCTGCAAAGCCCGCAAAATACCCATGCAAAAGTGCGCATACAGGCGCAGTCCGCCGATTCTTCTGAGCAGGAAACCCGTCTGCTGCTTTCTGTCAGCCTCGAAAAGGGCTGGAAAACCTACTGGCGTTCGCCGGGCGAGGGCGGTATTGCGCCGTCGGTAGAGTGGCAAAAGCCGGTCACTGCGCAACAGGTTAAATGGTTCTGGCCGACGCCCGCACGGTTTGATGTGGCGGGCATGACAACTCAGGGCTATCACGATGACGTCACGCTGCCCGTCACCCTCAGCGGCAGCGCGCCTGCCACAATCGCCGGAACGCTGACGCTGCCGGTGTGCAGCAACGTGTGCATTCTCACCGACTATCCTTTTAGTCTGGATCTCAGTTCGACCGGAGGCAACGCAGATTTTGCGCGCCAGTTCGCCGCCGCGATGGGCAAGGTGCCGATTGCGGAAGGTCTGGCGGACAGCGTGACAGCGGGCTATCGCGCGGGGTTACTGCATATTACCGCTCACCGCGAGCAAGGCTGGCAAAATCCGCAGGTCTTTACCGATACGCTGGAAGGCAGTTCACTGGGCAAACCGGTGGTGAGAGTGGACGGGCAACGGGCGCTTTTCACGCTGCCGGTGACGGACGAGTGGGGCGATAAAGCACAGGATATCAGCGGAAAAACGCTGAGTATTGTATTGGCGGACAACGGTCTGGCGCAGCAGATTAGCCTGGACGTGAGCGCGCTTCCCGCCGACGCGCCGGGCAGTCTCGCTCTCTGGCAGGTGGCGCTGATGGCGCTGGCCGGGGGCTTCATCCTCAATCTTATGCCTTGTGTTCTGCCGGTTCTGGGCATGAAACTGGGCAGTATTTTGCAGGTGGAACAGCGCAACCGTAAAAGCATTCGCGTGCAGTTTCTGGCGTCGTCAGGCGGCATCATCACCTCGTTTCTGGCGCTGGCATTGCTGATGACGCTGCTCCGTTACACCAATCAGACGCTGGGCTGGGGCATTCAGTTTCAGAATCCGTGGTTTATTGGTCTGATGGTGCTGGTCACGGCGGTGTTTACCGCCAATCTGCTGGGATTATTTGAAATCAATCTGCCGTCAAAGATGACGACACGTCTGGCGACGCATCAGCGTTCGGGTCTCAGCGGACACTTCGCTGAAGGCGCGTTTGCCACGCTGCTGGCGACGCCCTGTTCGGCACCGTTTCTCGGCACCGCGGTGGCGTTTGCACTGGCCGCACCGCTGCCGGTGCTGTGGGGACTGTTCCTGATGCTGGGCATCGGCATGAGTCTGCCGTGGCTGATGATTGCCTTATGGCCGGGGCTGGCGATGTGCCTGCCGCGTCCCGGTCGCTGGATGTTACGGCTGCGGCTTTTCCTCGGCGCGCTGATGCTGTCGGCCTGTCTCTGGTTGCTGAGCCTGATGCAAAACCATTTATCTGCGCTGTTTGTCGCCGTGCTGGCGGGTGTATTGCTGGTGACACTGTTTGCCTTATCCCTGCGACGCTATGGCCTGCGCAATTGTGCGTTAACTGCTGTTGCGGGCGCACTTCTGGCAGGCGCCGCGATGGTGATTGTCACGCAGTTTTCAGGCGCTGGTGGCAAACCGCTGCGCGATGATATTGCCTGGCAACCGCTGTCCGAAGAGGCGATTCAGAGTGCGCTGGCGGCTAAAAAAGTGGTCTTTGTGGATGTTACCGCCGACTGGTGTGTGACCTGTAAAGCCAACAAATACAACGTACTGATGAGTGAAGATGTGCAGAAAGCCCTGACGGAAAACGACGTCGTGGCACTGCGCGGTGACTGGACGTTGCCGTCAAAACCGATCACTGAATTCCTGCAAAAACGCGGCAGCGTCGCCGTGCCGTTTAATCAAATTTATGGTCCGCATAATCCTGCCGGTGAAATTTTATCGCCGTTGCTTACCCGTGATGCCGTATTACAGGGGCTGGAAGATGCCCGTGGAGCCCGATAATGAAAACATTAATGCTGATTATGATGATGGTTATTTCACCGGCTGTTCTGGCGATGACGCCGGAAGATACCCTGTTTAATAATCCGGCCTCACCGTGGTTTGGCGCGAAAAACCCCCGGCTGACGATCGTGTCTTTTACTGACTACAACTGTCCTTATTGTAAGCAGTTTGACCCGATGCTGGAAAAGGTCGCGGAAGAAAATCCTGACGTAAAAGTGGTGATTAAACTGCTGCCTTTCCGCGGTGCGAGTTCCATTATTGCCGGTCGTGCGGCGATGACCGTGTGGGAACAACATCCGGAAAAGTTTCTGCTCGTGCATCAGCGGCTGATGTCTAAAAAAGGGCAGCATGATGAGGCCAGCGCACTGGAGGCCGTGAAATATGCCGGGCTGGAACCTATACGCGTGACGCCAGCCAGTTACCTTGAACTGAAAACCAATGTGGAAATTGCCGAAGTGTTGGGGATTCAGGGCACGCCGGCAACGATTATTGGCGATCAGCTGATCGCAGGCGCTATCTCTTATGAGGATTTGCAGAAAGTCGTGAAGGAACAACTGGCGAAGGCAACACATGACCAGACTTAAACGCTGGGCACGCGAAGGTGCGATTCTTGTTGTGCTGATTATGGTGGTGATGCTGGGAATGGATTTTCTGCGTGCGCCGCTGGCTCCCGCCAGTTTCGGCAGCCAGCCGTTGCAGACGCTCAGCAATCAGTCCCTGACGCTCGACGAGCAAAGCCAGCAGCGTCCGCTGCTGGTCTACTTCTGGGCAACGTGGTGCGGCGTCTGCAAAATGACCACACCTTCCGTTGCCCGGCTGTCAGAAGAAGGAGAGAACGTCCTGACCGTGGCGTTGCGTTCGGGCGACAACGCGGCGCTGACGCGTTATCTGCAAGGAAAGGGCATTCAGATGCCGGTGGTTAACGATTCACGCGGCGATTTGTCGGCGCAATGGGATATCGGCGTCACGCCGACGTTTGTCATTATTGATAAAGGGCAGGTTATCGCCACGACAACGGGCTGGACCTCTTACCGGGGGATGAAAGCGCGGATGTGGTGGGCGAAAATCCGCGCCTGATTGGCTGCTTTCAGAAAACAAAAGGCCTTCACCACGGTGAAGGCCTTTCTTCATATTACGTTTATGGCTGGGAAATCAGTTCGCGAGGAACCGTTTCTCATCGGTCAGCACCTGAAGCAGTAAACCCAGCTCCGGTTTCTGATCTTTAATCCGTTTGCCGTCGGTATCAAAGGCGCGGTAATCGCCGTTGCTTTCCAGTTCCAGCGTCTGATCTGGTGTCGTGATGATAAGCGTTCCGTCATCGCTGGTGGTTACCCAGTTATGGCGACGCTTGGCAGCAAACAAATCTTCACCCTGCGAATAATCCGCCGGTGACGTCGTGACGTGCAACAGACGCTGCATCAGCGTCGTCATCACATCCGCATGGTCAGTCAGCTTATTGATACTTTGCGCAGGCGTGCCCGGCCAGTGAATGATCAGCGGAACCTGCAACTGGCGGCGGTTCATGGCATTGCCTGAACCCCAGGTGCCGTTCTCGTTGAATTCAATACCGTGAGACGCCGTGATCACCACAACGGTTTTATCCAGCTCACCGCGGTCTTTCAGCGATTGCAGGATGGACTTGATCTGGTCATCAACACTCAGAGCACCGGCCTGATAGCGGTGAATGAAGGTGTTACCTGTCGGCACACTTTCACTCTCCTGACGTAACGCCGCGCTGATGCCGTTCAGATTGACGTAAGAGAACCACGGGCCATTACCCCGCACGTTCAGCCACTGTTGCCACTGACTCACGGTTTGCCCATCGGACTGTTTAACCGGCGGTGGCAAGGTGAAATCGGTCAGCAAGGCCTGACGGTACAACGGGCTGTTAAAGCCGTCCGAGGCAAACAGACCAAATTCATAACCCTGTTGCTCCAGTGACGTCACCAGTGCAGAAGGTTTGCGAGCCGCCAGAATGCCCTGCATATAGCTTGGGGAAATCCCGTAGAACAGGCCGAACTGGCCGGTATCATTACGGTTGCCGGAGCTGAAATGCTGGTCAAAACGGATGTTATGATTGGCGAAATCACTCAGCGCTGGCATATCTTTATCCAGCGTGGCGGTATGAACACCATCCACCACAATCATCAGCAAATTATATTTCGAACCGGTTTTCGCAAAGCTGATGGAGTTCAGCGGATATTCCACTGCCAGCGCTTCAGGATTCCCTTGTTCGATCAGCCGTTTCTGGTATTCCTCGGCATTCAGCAGGCCGTGTTTCTCAAGGAATTTACGTGCCGTCATCGGGTACGAGAGCGGAAGATTCGCGCGCTGCATGGTGATCGGACGATAGAAATTGGCATCCGCCCAGATATACATCAGGTGCGACGCAAAGAAACTGGCAATGAATAGCACCACAATCGGCTTGGCGAAATTACGGCGGTTCAGGCTGCGCAGTTTCTGCCATGCCCAGGTGCCAAACAGCATTTCGAGCAGGAAAATGACCGGCACAGCAATAAACATCAGCTGCCAGTCTCGCGCCATTTCGCCTTGTCCGGGGTTAACCACCAGTTCCCACACCACCGGATTGATATGCAGATGGAAACGGGTAAAGACCTCGGTATCAACCAGCAGCAGTGTCAGTCCGGCGGTCGCCAGAATGGCAGACAAGAACCGCAGCAGCCGTTGCGACATCACCACAAAGGTCAGCGGGAAGATAATCAGCAAATAAGCAGAGAATCCGATAAAGCTGAAATGCCCAAGCCAGCTAACCAGCGCGTAAATACGCCCTTGCAAAGAAGAAGGCCAGTCTGAAACAAACAGGTAGCGGCTGCCGAGCCCGAGAATGAGCAGGATATTAAACAGGGCGAACCAGTGCCCCCAGCTGATCATCTGGGATACTTTTTCGCGATAGCGCTGACGATTTGTCACCATGAGAGGTATTGGGCAGTTTGTGAATTAATGGGCTTTATCTTCTCTTATCGACGCTTGCAACGCTTTAGCAAAAGACTGGGACAAGGCTTTGCGTTGTGCAGGAGCGACGCTGGTATTAATAAGGTTAGTCACCATATTGCCCAGAACCATCAAAGAAAGGTCTGTCGGGGCGCGGTGCTTTTCGAGAACAGTCGCCAGCTCGGAAAGGATCTGTTCAACGTGTTCGTCACTGTAACGGGATGATTGTGCCATAGAGTATTGTGCTTCTTGATCTGACAAAGTCCAATATCTTAGCCGATCACAGACCTACTTTCCGCATTTTTATAACCCCTTCATACTTCGGGTTACAGATGCGTTGGCTGTGCGCAGTCACCTGAATCACTTACCGGAGTGAGCTCATCGGGATTTCTTCGTTTGCCGCCTTCCTGAAACACGAATTATTTTGGGGTTTTTATCTCATTAAATCCCCATTTCTAAGGTATGAGCGGTTGCGGCTTTAGAGCTTCGGTGTTTGAATACGCCCCGCAGGCAAACCCTTCTTACACGGCTGCAATTCACACAGGAGAAAGTCCCCATGAGTCTGGATATTGAGCAGATTGCTCTGCACCAGTTGAACAAACGTGACGAGCAAACGCTGGATGTTGTGCTGCGCGATACGCTTCTGACGCCGAATGCGGCCGTTGATGAAATGATGGCCGAGCTGCACCGCGTCTACAGCGCCAAAAGTAAAGCCTACGGTCTGTTCAATGAAGACAGCGAACTGGCTGTGGCGTTGCGCAGTTGCCGCAAAGGGGACGACGATTTTCTGTCATTCAGCCGCGCTGCGACCGGCCGTCTGCGTGATGAGCTGGCGAAGTATCCGTTTGCCGAAGGCGGCGTGGTGCTGTTTTGTCATTACCGCTTCCTGGCGGTGGAATATTTACTGGTGGCGGTGCTTAACAGCCGCAGCAGTATGCGCGTCAACGAGCAACTGGATGTCAGCAGCATTCATTACCTCGATATCAATCATGCCGATATCGTGGCGCGCATTGATCTGACCGAATGGGAAACCAATCCGGAATCTACCCGTTACCTGACTTTCCTCAAAGGCCGGGTAGGGCGAAAAGTTTCTGATTTCTTTATGGATTTCCTGGGCGCGTCTGAAGGTCTGGATACCAAAGCACAGAACCGCGGCCTGTTGCAGGCGGTTGATGACTTCTGTACCGAAGCGCAGCTCGATAAGAACGAGCGTCAGAATTACCGTCAGCAGGTTTATACCTACTGTAACGAGCAGTTGCAGGCGGGCGAAGAAATCGCTCTGGATGATTTGTCCGAAGAGCTGCCGCCGTGGAATGATAAGAAATTCAAAGAATTTACCCAGGAACAGGGCTATCAGCTGGAAGAAACCTTCCCGGCGGATCGCAGCACCTTGCGTCAGCTGACCAAATTCGCCGGCAGCGGCGGTGGGCTGAGCATCAACTTCGATGCCATGCTGATGGGCGAACGCATTTTCTGGGATCCGGCGACCGATACCCTGACCATTAAAGGCACACCGCCGAATTTGCGGGATCAGTTACAGCGTAAAGCGGGCAATAAATAATACCCGTCATACTTCAGGCTGCAGATGCGTTGGCTGCGTTCGCTCACCCCGGTCACTTAGCTATCTAAGCTCCCGGGGATTCACGAACTTGCCGCCTTTCTGCAACCTGAATTATTTAGGGTATCGGCAGATTTCAGGCAATAAAAAACACCGCCTGGGCGGTGTTTTTTATTTGTTCTCGCACGGCGTCCCGATGCGCACTAACTTTTTACTCAGAGAGTAAAGTCGCGTTATTAAACGCGAACGAAGTCAATGTGAGCCAGTTTTGGCTTGAACGGGTGACGCTGTACAGCCTGAACTTTAACTTTGGTTTCTTTACCGTCGATAACCAGAGTAATAACTTCAGAGTAGAACTCCGCTTTAACTTCCATGTTCTTAACAGAATCATGGTCCAGTTTGATAGAAACCGGAGCAGCTGAGCCACCGTAAACGATAGCTGGGAATTTGTTAGCTGTACGCAGGCGGCGGCTCGCACCTTTGCCCTGCTCGTCCTGTGGACGTACTTCTACATTGATAGTGATCATTGTATGTTTCTCGATTAGAACTACTTCTAAAATGTGCCCCGCCACCTGCGACCGAGTGACGAGTTGAGTACTGCGGCTTTCACTCAAGGCGAAAGCGGGCGGTATGATACCGGAGCAGGGCAGCGGCAGCAATACAAATCGCTGGTTTACTCACCCGCGCAGCTCATTTGCGCGCCGGTACCGGCCTTCATAATCGAACATTTTTTCGCGTACCTGCCAGAACTGGCCTTTCATGCGTGCCACCACAAAATCCGGATGACGCAGTAAAACCTGCTGCGCGACGATATCCGCAGCGGTATTCCATTCCAGTGGCACGCCCGGCGCACGCTGGTGCGGACGCAGGAAATTATGTAAAAACGCCATGCGCTGGGCGGGCGTCGTCAGGCGAAAACGCTCGGAAACGTCCGCGCCGTCCTCATCGTAATAGGTGATCTTCAGCCATTCGCCTTTGTCATCGCGACCGTTTTCCAGGTTCATGCCGCCGCAGCGCAGCACCAGCGCATCTTTCAGGCGCAGCGCGGCTTTCAGCATATCGTCCGGATCAACCAGAATTTCCTGACACTGATGACAGCGTCGCGCGGCGATATCGTTTTCCGCGCCGCAGTGCGGGCAGCTTTTAAAGCGGAAACGGAAATCGCACTGTTCGCGATTGCCCTCGTCATCCTCCAGCACGCCCTGACAACGGCGGCCAAAATGCTCAATGATGGTGCCGTCTTCCGTGGTTTTCCCCCAGAAGATATTGGCAAAACCGCAGGCGGGACAGAACACCTGCACCGGTTTGTTATCGCCCGCAGGCTTATGGCTGCCGACTTCCGGCGTAAACAGATCGTGCGGATTACCGGCGTAATCGAGGATAAGGCAGTCGGTTTTGCCCGGCGCCAGCCGCAGCCCGCGGCCGACGATCTGCTGATACAGGCTGACGGATTCGGTCGGGCGCAGGATGGCGATCAGATCCACATGCGGCGCATCGAAGCCGGTAGTCAGCACAGACACATTCACCAGATAGCGTAACTGCTGCGCTTTAAACGCATTGATCAGCCGGTCGCGCTCGACGGCGTGCGTTTGTGCGCTGATCAGCGCCGCTTCGCCGTCGGGCAGCAGCCCGAAGATTTCACCCGCGTGTTCCACCGTCGAGGCGAAAATCATCACGCCTTTGCGATCCTGCGCAAATTCAACAATCTGGCTGATGATGTGCGGCGTGATACGCTTTTGCTGACGCAGTTCGTCATTCAGATCTGCTTCGCTGAACAGCCCGCTGCTGTTGGCCTGTAACCGGCTGAAATCGTAGCTCACCACCGGCATATCGAGCCGCTCAGGTGGCACCAGAAAACCGTTTTTAATCATGTAACGCAGCGGCAGTTCATAAATGCAGTCGCGAAACAGACTGTTCGCATCGCCACGCACAATGCCCTGATGGTGATACTGATAAATCCAGCCCTTGCCTAAACGGTAAGGTGTGGCGGTCAGGCCGAGCAGGCGCAGACGCGGATTTTGTGCCTTAAGATGGCCGATGATCTGCTGATACTGACTGTTGTCATCGTCGGAAATCCGGTGGCATTCATCGACAATCAGCAGGGAAAACTCACCGCTGAATTCTGCCAGATTAGGCGCGACGGACTGCACGCTGCCAAACACCACTTTGCCGCTGCTTTGCTTGAGATTCAGGCCAGCGGCGAAAATATCCGCCTCCAGACCGTAAGAAAGGTATTTACTGTGGTTTTGCGCCACCAGCTCTTTGACGTGGGCGAGCACCAGAACGCGGCCGCGCGCTACTCTCGCCAGCTCGGCAATCACCAGACTTTTCCCCGCGCCGGTCGGCAATACGATCACTGCCGGTTCGTCATGCTGGCGGAAATGACGCAGGGTGGCATCCACGGCATCCTGCTGATAGGGGCGAAGCGTAAAAGCGGTCACGGCAACAATCACCTGTAGTTTTACTGTTAATAAAGACAGTAGTGGAGTATGCCAAGAAATCAGGGCTATAGCGATGAGCAAAAAAATCACCTGACGTGAATGTTTAGCCTGCTTATTTTCCTTCTTCCTGACCGGTTGCGCGGCTATACTGTTCGCCTCAATGTGGCAGCCTGTCTGCCTCCTCTAAGTAATAATAACTCGTTGCAATTATTACGAATCGAACAACCCTGAACCCTGTCAGTTGCCTATAGCGACGGCGGGGTCTTGTGTTTTATCAGTAACGCGATCACTCAGATCGCCATGAAGGCAAGTCTACTCAATGCGTCTGGACAAGTTTCTATCTCAGCAATTAGGTGTAAGCCGCGCGCTGGTTTTGCGTGAGCTTCGCAACAAACGTGTCACCGTTGACGGCGAAATCGTTAAAACGGGTGCGATGAAAATCAGCCCTGAGCAGCGTGTCGAATTTGACGGCAACGTACTGGATCAAATCACCGGCCCGCGTTATTTCATGCTCAACAAACCGCAGGGCTACGTGTGTTCTACCGATGACCCTGATCATCCGACGGTGTTGTATTTCCTCGAAGAACCGGTGGCCTACAAGCTGCATGCGGCAGGGCGTCTGGATATCGACACCACCGGTCTGGTACTGATGACCGACGACGGCCAGTGGTCACACCGCATCACCTCACCGCGTCATCACTGCGAAAAAACCTATCTGGTTAATCTCGAAAATCCGCTGGCTGACGATACCGCTGCGCAGTTTGAAGCGGGTGTTCAGCTGCATAACGAAGATTCCCTGACCAAACCGGCACAACTCGAGAAAATCGAAGATTGCCTGGTGCGCCTGACCATCAGCGAAGGCCGTTATCATCAGGTGAAACGTATGTTTGCCGCCGTGGGTAACCGCGTGGTGGGTCTGCATCGTGAACGTATCGGTGAAATCGTGATGGATGAAGATTTAGAACCGGGTCAGTACCGGCCTTTAACCGCGCAGGAAATTGCCAGCGTTGGCGTTCCCTCGCGCTAGTTTTTCCTAAAACTGGAGCAGCTGAAAGTGCAAGAAAAACCGGTATCCCACATCGGACTGATTTTCATCCTGGGATTGATATCGATGCTCATGCCACTGGCCATCGATATGTATCTGCCAAGTATGCCCGTCATCGCGCAGGAATATGGTGTTCCGGCGGGCAGTGTGCAAATGACGCTCAGCGCCTATGTGCTGGGTTTTGCGATAGGGCAGTTGTTTTACGGACCGATGGCGGACAGCCTCGGGCGTAAGCCGGTTATCTTCTGGGGCGTGCTGGTTTTTGCCGTCGCTGCCGGTGCCTGTGCGCTGGCGCAATCGGTCGAACAGCTAGTCTGGATGCGCTTCCTGCATGGTCTTGCCGCCGCCGCCGCCAGTGTCGTTATCAATGCCCTGATGCGCGATATGTTCACCAAAGACGAATTCTCGCGAATGATGTCTTTTGTGGTGCTGGTCATGACCGTCGCACCGCTGCTTGCACCGATGCTCGGGGGGCTGCTGATGGCGGTTTTCAGTTGGCACGCGATTTTCTGGGCGATGGCAATTGCCGCGCTGATCGCCGCCACGCTGGTGGGGGTCTATATCAAAGAGACGCTGCCCAGGGAACGACGGCAGAAATTTCATCTGCGTACCAGCGTCGGTAACTTTGCCTCACTGTTCCGTCATAAACGCGTGCTGAGCTATATGCTGGCGAGTGGTTTCTCGTTCGCCGGGATGTTCTCCTTCCTCAGCGCCGGTCCGTTTGTCTATATCGAACTGAATGGCGTTTCGCCGCAGCACTTCGGTTTTTACTTCGCGCTGAACATTGTGGCGCTGGTGATCCTGACTCTCATTAACAGCCGTAATGTGCGTCGTGCGGGGGCGGTGAAGATGTTTCGCTTCGGGCTGTTTGTGCAGCTGACGATGGGCATGTGGCTGGTGATCGTCTGTACCTTCGGTTTGCCGTTCTGGGCGATGGTGATTGGTGTGGCGGGATATGTCGGTGTGATTGCGATGGTCACGTCAAACGCCATGGCGGTGATTATGGATGACTTCCCGCATATGGCCGGTACTGCGGCTTCACTGGCGGGGACGATCCGCTTCGGCACCGGTGCAGCGATTGGTTCGGTCCTGTCACTGTTTACTGCAAAAAGCGCCTGGCCGATGGTCGGTTCAATGGCGTTCTGTATTCTGGCTGCGACGCTGCTGTATCTCTACGCCAGCCGTCCGGCGAAAGTCACTGCGGAAACGGCATAACTCAGACTGCTCTTTCCCCTCGTAAGAGGGGAAAGAGCAGAAGCATTAAATCACTTCTGCTTTCACTCCCTGAACGCGTCGCGCTGCTTTGGCACGGGCATATTCGTCGGCCATGGCTTTGGCTTTTGCGCCCGGCACCAGCGCCATATCGCACTCTTTCGGCAGTAACGTCGTGACTGCGGCGGCAATCAGCAATGAGGCTACCAGCGCATAAATCGCGGTGCTCTGACCGTACAGGCTGACCAGCACGCCGACCAGATATGGCCCGCAGAAACCACCCAGATTCCCCAGACCGTTAATCACACCGCGTGCGCTGCCCGCAACTTCCGGCGTGGTGACTTTGCCCGGAATAGTCCAGAAGGCGCTGGTCGCGGCTTGCAGGAAGAAACCGGCACCGACCAGGAACCCGTAGGCCGCCATAATGTTATGACCGAACGCCACGGACGCCGCCAGGCAGGCTGCGAAACCACACAGCGGCAGGGCGATGAACATACGGCGTTTACCGGTTTTATCCGACAGCACCGACATCGCCAAAATCCCCAGCATGGTGCCGACGTAAGGGATAATCGCCAGCATGCCGACTGAACTCATGTCACCGCCGGTCAGGTTTTTCAAAATGGTCGGCAGCCATAATGTATAGCCGTAAATCCCGGTCTGGTAGAAGAAGTTTATGATGATCAGTTTGACGATAGACTTGTTACGGAACACCTCTTTCAGCGGCGCGTTATTCACCGGTGCCAGCGCTTTCAGGGCTTCACGTTCGCGGTTCAGCTCCGTCACCAGGTAGTCGCGTTCACGCTCTGACAGCCATTTCGCCTCTTCCGGACGGTCGCTGATGGTGAACCACCAGAAAATCATCACCACGAAAGACAATGCCCCTTCGATGATGAACAACCAGCGCCAGTCGAGCGTATCCAGAATCAGACCCGAAAGCGGCGCGGTGATCATCCCGCCGAGCGGCGCGAACATCAGCACGTAAGCATTGGCGCGACCGCGCTCCTTATCCGGGAACCAGTTGCTAACCATGGTCAGCACCACCGGCAACATCCCGCCTTCTGCCACACCCAGCGCAAAGCGCAGGAACAGCAACTGATACTGATTGGTGATAAAGCCGGTCAGGATGGAGATCACCGCCCAGGCAATCAGCGAGCAGGCGATAAATTTCCGTCCGCTGCCGTGAACCGCCAGACTGCCACCCGGAACCTGCAGGAATAGATAACCGATAAAGAATATACCGGCGGCCAGACCGGCCATTGATGCGGTAATACCTAATTCAGCATCCATTCCGCCAGGCATGGCGAAACTAATATTAACCCTGTCCATGAAGGAAATAATGCAGGCGATAAGTATTGGTGTAATAACACGTAACCAGCGGGCCTTAGGAATCTTATTATCCATTCTGTGATCCTCGGTGATGCTCGTCATACTTCAGGTTGCAGATGCGTTGGCTGCGCCCGCCAACCCCGGTCACTTACTTGTGTAAGCTCCCGGGGATTAACAGCCTTGCCGCCTTCCCGCAACCCGAATTATTTGGAGCATGTTCAATGCGACGTTTAATTTACTAATTACTATTTCGTCTTTCGGCGATGACTTAATAAAAGCATTTTGAGGAAAGTATTTCGTGACAGGCGTCACGTTGAATTATGTTAAGAAAAGGTGTTACCACATACGTGATCCTGCACCGGAGTTAGCGTGCAGGATTGAGGGGTGAAATGGAGGCTGAAAGAAGAATTAAATCGTGCCGCCGAGGGAAATCCGGTAGTGCAGATCCACGCGTTCGATTGTCGGCAAATTTCTGATTTTTTTGAGCAAAATCTCCGCTACTACTTTACCCATCTCAAAGCGCGGCGTGATCACGCTCGCCAGTAATGGTGTGGTCGCCAGCCCGATATCTAATCCATGGAAACCGGAAATCGCCATGTCCTGCGGAACGCGGATGCCTAATTTGATACATTCCTGTAACACGCCGACCGCAATATCGTCATTGGTACATAAAATCGCGTTAGTTTGCGGATATAACTGACGCGCCATGGCTAACATTCCGGCGCCGATAGACACCGATGAAACTTTATTGGGCGTGATATGTACCGGCGTCAGACCGCGTTCAGTCATGGCGCGGCTGTAACCCTGATAACGTTTCTGGTCACGGGCATCCGACATCGAACCGAAATACACCACATGCTCTTTGCCGCTGGCGAGGAGGGTATTCGCCATATCGTAACCGGCCTGCTGATTATCAAAACCGACCGCAATGCGCCCGTGCGTGTCATCGAGATCCATCACCTGTGCGACAGGAATTTCAGAAGCATTCAGGTACTTATCGGCTTTCAGCGTATGCACGGAATCGGTCAGGATCAGCCCTGCCAGCTGATAACCCAGCAGATTGACGATATGTTCTTCTTCGCGTTCTTTGCTGTAATCGTAATTGACCACCAGCGTCTGAAAGCCCTGTGCGGAAGTGACCGACTCAATGCCAGCCAGCAAATCGGAGAAAATCTGGTTGTTGAACGAGGGCACTAAGATGCCGATACGCGGCGCTTTGGCCGGTCCGCGGGCTTCTTCCAGCGGATATCCCACTTCTTCCATCACCTTCGTAATGCGTTCGCGGGTTTCAGGAGACACCTTTTCCGGCGTGCGCAGAAAACGGCTGACCGTCATCTTTGTGACGTCCGCCAGTTGGGCGATGTCCTGTAGTGTCACGCGCTGATTTCTCATGCGGAATTTTCCTGATTGGGCCTGCAAAGATATCTTGTTATTGAAACAGAAAGCGCCGGAAATTGTTATCAAAATGATGAGGATCACACCGGGAGTAACAGGGTTTTTTAACATTCCGGCAGGTGATCTGCATCACAGTTTGGCGCGGGGTAAACCGGTGTAGTGAAGCTAACTTTTTAAATCAGCATTCAATAAGGCCAACGTCATGACAAATCTCTTTTCACTGGATAATAAAAAGATTCTGATTACCGGCTCGACGCGCGGTCTGGGTTTCCTGCTGGCGAAAGGGCTGGCGCAGCATGGCGCAGAAATTATCGTTAACGGCACGCAACCGGAGTCAACGGAAAAAGCGGCTGAAGCCTTGCGTGCAGAAGGCTTTATCGCCCATGCCGTCTCTTTTGATGTCACCAGCAGTCGGGCGGTGAATCAGGCGATTGATCATATCGAAAGCACCATCGGGCCGATTGATGTGCTGGTAAATAACGCCGGTATTCAGCGTCGCCATAAATTCACTGAGTTTCCGGAAAAAGACTGGGACGACGTGATTGCCGTGAATCAGAAATCTGTGTTCCTGGTTTCTCAGGCGGTGGCGCGATACATGATCCAGCGCGAGCGCGGCAAAATCATCAATATCGGTTCGATGCAAAGTGAGCTGGGTCGCGACACCATCACGCCATACGCCGCTTCAAAGGGTGCGGTAAAAATGCTGACCCGCGGCATGTGTGTCGAGCTGGCGCGCTACAATATTCAGGTCAACGGCATCGCGCCGGGCTATTTCAAAACGGATATGACACAGGCCCTGGTGAATAACAAAGAGTTCTCAGAATGGTTGTGCAAACGCACTCCGGCTGCACGCTGGGGCAATCCGGAAGAGCTGGTCGGCGGCGCGGTTTATCTGTCGTCTAAGGCCTCAGATTTTGTAAATGGTCATCTTTTATTCATCGATGGCGGCATGTTAGCTGCGGTCTAGGAGGCCCAATGAACAAAATCGCATTAATCACTGGCGGGGGCAGCGGTATTGGCCTGAGCGCCGCCAAAGCGCTGGAAGCGACTGGATTTACCGTGATCCTGGCCGGACGAAACAAAGAAAAGCTGGAGCAGGCTGTCGCGCTGTTTGCGCCGGGACAGGCGGTGGCGCGTCAGTTGGATGTGACCAGCCCGCAATCGGTCGCCGCGCTGTTCCAGGATATTCAGGAAACCTTCGGGCGTCTGGATTTACTGTTCAATAACGCCGGTAATAACGTAAAGGATGTTCCAATCGAAGAACTGCCGGTGGAAGACTGGCTGTCGGTGATCAATACCAATCTGACCGGCGCATTTTTATGTACGCAGGCGGCGGTGAAACTGATGAAACAGCAATCGCCGCAGGGCGGACGCATCATCAATAACGGCTCGATTTCAGCACAGTCGCCGCGCCCGAATTCCGCACCCTACACCGCCAGCAAACACGCCATTACCGGGCTGACCAAGTCCACGGCGCTGGACGGGCGAGCGTTTAATATTGCCTGCGGGCAAATTGATATCGGTAATGCGGCCACAGATATGGGCAATAAGGCGCTGGCGGGCAGAATGCAAGCCGACGGACATATTGCCGAAGAACCGGTGATCCCGGTGGAACGCGTCGGCGAGGCGGTGGCGTTTATGGCCGGTTTACCGCTGGATACCAACGTGCTGACCATGACCGTCATGGCGAGCGCCATGCCGCTGGTGGGACGCGGTTAAATGCACTGAGCTGGAAATAATGGTGGTATATCTATTTCCAGCCAGTTATACATTCATATAAAGCATTAACTTTTTTTAATGGGGTATTTAATTTTTCCAAAAAGGAAGATTATAAAACACATGATCTACTAATTTAATTAGCTAATTTCAAAACTTAATATTAATGATATGGTGAGTTTGAAATTAACCTAGCAAGCTAATATGGAGATGTAGATTATGGATTTCAAAAAGAATAATTTCCCCGCTTTACTCCTTATGTTGACGAGCACACTGTTTACCTCTGTAAGTTTTGCAACTCAGATCGTCAATGTTCCCGATAATAAATTTCATAAATGTCTGAATGGCCATCTTAAGGAGTCTGACTATCCTCTTGCACCAATCACAGATACGCAACTAGCCAGTCTGACCGGTTTAATATCTTGTGCGGAAACCGGGACTGCAGATATTACCGGTGCGGAATATTTAATAAATATCGATGATCTGAATCTTGAATATAATAAACTGACTGCTGTTGATCCCCTGGCCGGACTTACACAACTGACAAAACTTTCTGTGGGTGGTAACCACATTGCCAGCGGCGCATCGCTTAAGGGGTTGATCAATCTTAAAGATTTGGATATGAACAATAACGATATGTACGATGCTGATTTTATTTCAGAAATGCGTAATTTAGTGAGTCTGAATCTGAGTGCAAATATGATAAAAACATATCCTGGGATAGAGAATCTTACCTCACTGGAAAATCTTTATTGCAAAGCTCCAATATTTTGGATATTTCAGAGTTCTCAACGTTGACCCAGTTGAAACAACTGAGTATTGATACAAATCATATCGCAGACATGTCACCTCTGGCAGGAATGAATGCGCTGACATCATTGCTCATCAAAGGACAAGATATCCAGCTTAATCCTGTACCTAACACGGGTTCCCTTACGATTAATAATCCTGTGATAAGTATTAATGGGACACCCGTCCCCCCGACTTATATCAGTAATGGCGGCGTTTATCAGGAGGGAAAAATTGTCTGGACTACTATTCCGGCCGGGATTGACAGTGTCAGTTTTGATTTCGGTCAGGAAATTGAGTTGGATGGTCTGGAAGTGCCCTTCGACGGGACTGTAACTCAATATTTAGAATAAATCTGTTAAGTAAAAAACGGCCCGTTACGGGCCGTTTTGCATTTCAGTATCCGGATTACGCCGCTTTGGTTTTGCGTTTCCGGCCAAGCCAGAAAATCAGCACCAGCAGAATTATGACGCCCGCGACCATTGCCGGAGCCATAAACGGCTGCAGTTTTGCCAGCAAGGTGACCGGACCGCCTGCACGTAACACCGCGACATCCTGTGCGCTGACCTGAATAGCCGCGTTGCCGTAGTTCTTCAGCACATAGTTAGAGATATCGGCAATCTGCTGATCGTCGAGCTGACCGACATACGAACCCACGCCGAATTTTGGCATCAGCACGTGATGGTCGCCGACCTGACGATCCACGCCATACAGAATGGCGGAAATCAGGTTAGATGCGTTGCCCATGCCGGTCGCGGTGTTGTTGAACAGCGACGGATACGCCTGATTCTCGCTGCCGGAGCCATCCGGCTGATGGCAGCTGGCGCAATAGCCGCTGAACAATGCCGCCCCGTTATCGATGGTTTTGTTCGCGTTATACGGATGCGCACCGCGCAGACCTTCTTCAACATTCACCGGCTTACCGAAAGTATCCGCCGCCTGCGTATCACGCGGGTCACGTACCGGCGTGCTGTTTTTCAGGTAGAACGCAATCGCGTTCAGGTCAGTGTCAGACATGTATTGCAGGCTGTTTTGCACCGCTTCTGCCATGCCGCCTGCCGCCTGGTTTTTGCCAGCGGTACGACCGGTTTTCAGGTATTCCACCAGCTGAGCCTGCGACCAGTTACCGATACCGCTGACCGGGTCAGAACTGATATTCGGCGCATACCACGGGCCGACCATGCCGCCCGCCAGGGGTTTATCCGTCACCGAACCCATCATCAGGTTACGTGGCGTGTGGCAGGTATCACAGTGACCGGCACCGTTCACCAGATAGGCGCCACGGTTCCATTGCTCGCTTTTCGACGGATCCGGCTTAAACGGCGTGCTGTCGAGGTACATCATGTTCCAGACCGCCATGGCAATACGCATGTTGAACGGGAACGGCAGGGCAGTTTCAACATTCGGCTGCTCGACCGGCTTCACCCCTTGCTGGAAATAGACATACAGCGCGTGCATGTCTGCATCGCTCATATGGCTGTAAGAGGTGTAAGGCATGGCCGGATACAGGTTTGCACCGTCAGGGCGAACGCCTTCACGTACCGCACGGGTAAACTGTTCTTCGGTGTAATTACCGATACCAAACTGCTTCGACGGCGTGATGTTGGTGGTGTAAATCGTGCCCATCGGCGAGTGGATTTCATAGCCACCGGCAAACGGCTTGCCGCCTTCCGGCGCCGTATGACAGGCCTGACAGTCAGCGGCTGTCGCGACGTCCTGACCCTGATGGATAAGTGCAGCCTGAGTGTCATCGGCCATCGCGCTGGCGGCAAAGCCCCCGAACGCGGCGCTCAGCAGACAGGCGGTGAGAAGTTTTTTCATGCTGCACCTGCCAGTTTTTTCGCCATGTCGTCTGCCGCTTTCAGACCGAGTGCGGCCATAGTCAGCGTGCTGTTGACCACGCTGGACGACGGAATCGCACCGCCGCCCGGCAACCACAGGTTAGCGTGGTCGTGCGCACGGCATTCGCCGTTCACCACGGAATCTTTCGGATCACTGCCCATGATGGTGCCGCCCATGATGTGGTTATTGGCGTTCAGGCTGGTGGTGATGTTGAATTCTTCGGCCATAAACAGAGAACCAATGTGTTCCAGCTGCTTATGCGCGGCTTCTGCACCTTTACGCACGTAATCGCCGACATCGTAATGAATGTCCGGGCACGGCAGACCGTGCGGATCTTTACGGGTGGTGCTGAGTGTCAGGCGGTTATTCGGATCCGGCAACGGTTCCAGGCTGATAGATAAGTCCACGCCAAAGATCGAGCGGCGGCGGATTTCCTCATCCAGCTCTTTACCGACCAGCCCCATCTGCAACGCTTTGGACGTCGCCGGGATCACGCGACTGATGTTGTTGAGGATCATTTTGTTGGCAGAATAATCTTTGCGGAAATCGCCGTCGCGCGGGCCGACCAGACAACTGCTCTGCGCCGGACCACGACCAATCCACAGCGGCTCTTTGGCGATGAACGTACAGTGGAAACCGGAGTGGTCCATCATGTTACGGCCAACGTGATCAGACGAGTTGGCGATGCCGTTCGGATTCTTTTCGTTAGCCGCCATCAGCAGCAGACGCGGAGTTTCGATACCGTTACAGGCCAGTGCGAAAACTTTACCGGTGGCTTTGTGCGATTTTTTATCGCTGTCCAGCCAGTGAACGGCGGTCACATTGTTGTTTTCATCGGTGTCGATTTTGTAGACCACCGCTTCGGCCAGCACCACGGCGCCTTTGTTTTCTGCGCGCTCCACGTGAGCAATACCGTTATACATCGCGCCAATCGGGCAGATCGGCTGGCAGTTGTTGTTACCGCAACAGGTCGGGCGACCGTTCCACGGACGCGTGCTGCGCCCTTGTGGGATTGGCACCGAACGGTAACCGTGCGGGTTCACAATTTCAGCGAAACGCGTATCGCCGTAACCGTATGGCACCTGTTCCATCGGATAGGGTTTGCTGCGCTCGGAAGGGGATTGCAGCTCAGGATCATTCGGGCCCGCGACGCCGATTTCTTCTTCCGCGCGGCAGTAATAAGGTTCGAGTTCATCGTATGAAATCGGCCAGTCGCGGCCCACGCCGTATAACGTTTTCATTTTGAAATCGTTAGGAACGTGACGCCAGCAGGACGCTGCCCAGTGCCAGGTAGTGCCGCCGACGGTGCGCAGATAACCCTGTTTGAAACTGCTGGCGCTCGGCCCGGTCAGGTGGACGTAATTATTTTCCGGGAAGTACAGCGGAGCAGGGGCTTTTTCTGACTGCGGATACAAACCCTGGAAGTCAGAACCCGCGCGGTTTTCGAAAGGCATATTGCGCCAGTTTTCCACAGCCTGAGCGCGCTCAATGCGTAAGCCTGCTTCCAGCACCAGCACGGAATGTCCCTGGCTGACCAGCTGATCGGCGATCATGCCGCCCACGATGCCGGAACCGACAACAATCACATCAGCAGACGCATCGCCGTCTGCAGTAAATTCTGGTTTTTTCATCAGGCTTTGCTCACAACATTTGTTTCAGAAGGATTGGTAAAACGATCGGCGTTCATGGATTCCGGCATCGCGGCAGCAGGGGGCGCAGCGGTGAAGTACAGCGGACCATTACCGCAGTAAGTCGGCACAATCAGACCGTCACTCACCGGGCGATACATCAGCGCATCTTTGTATGAAATCAAAATGGAATCGGTTCCATGTCCGACAGTGCCGGTATACCACGCAGTGACGATACTGGTGACCAGTTCACCCAGACCGTTTTGCTTTGCTACTTCCTGCAAATCTTTCGCCGCCTGGCCCGGTTTCACCAGCGCATGTAACTTGCTGACCTGTGCGGGGAAATCAGGCTGTGAACGATAAAAGGCGTTAAAAATCTGTGCGGAAGAACCTTCGCTGATATTTTTATGCTCAGTGATGGCCTGTGATACCAGATAGAACTGACCGAAGATAACCGGCTCTTGCGTGGCGGTTTCTTTCTCCGCCTGGCTCAGGAACGGGAAGCCGAGCAGGGTGGTCGCCACCATCGCGGAGGTGAGCCCTTTCAGCAGTTCACGACGACTGAAACCGGTTCCATTTTCGGGTGAGTTGCTTCCAATGATTGAAGGATCGTTTTCCATCTCTTTCTCGCTGGGAATGGGTTGTTTTGCCAAACGGCAGTGAATTCGCTTGTCTGATTCTTATTATAATTTGCGTAATGTGAGATTTATCAGCGGGTTAGTTCCAGCCAATATCTGTCCCGATAGGGTATACCACTTATAACGGTGCGGATGATAAGCCAAAGATGAGGGATTTGTGCAAACAAATTGTGCGGATTTATTAACATTAGATCCAGATTTTAACGTATGATGCGCCGCGGAAAATTTTGTAACCAACTGGTTCATTTCAGGCTGAAATTAACAACTGTCTTTGACAGTTACTTAACGTAATTAGTCTGTAATTGTTTAATATATAAGAAATAATATGAGCTTGTGGCATTTTTCGGGATTGTCATTTGTATATTAAATGTAAACGAATAAGCAATTAAAAGTAACGCCAAATGATTAAAATGGTTGTAGATCAAGCCGGAAAAGGTTACAAATAGGCCAAAATGAGATCTGCCTCTCAGATTATCCGGAGACAGACATAAAAATAAGCTCAGTCTGCAGTTTTGTATCTGGCGACGTTAATTTAATGTTAATTATTTGAGCGCAAGTTGGGCAAAGCGGAGACTGTCGGCTATAACTTAAGCTGTACGGTTGTAGCGATTTTGTAAAAACATCTCGTATAAGATGTGTGAATCACTGTCTGGGGAACCACGTGAATAATATCCAACTTTCGGTAGTACATCGTTTACCGCAAAGTTATCGCTGGTTGTCGGGTTTTGCCGGTATCAAAGTTGAACCGATTCCGCTGCCTGGTAACGATGAAGATAACAATCTTATTGGCCTGAAACTGCTCAGCCATGAGGGTGAACTCGCCTGGCAGGTTATGCACCAGCTGACGAATGCGTTAGAAGATATTCAGGTTAAAGCCGCAATCGTAGAAATTGACGGTGAACCCTGCCTGTTTGTTCATCGTGAAGATGAAAGCGCCACGCTTTGCTGCCTGAAGAATATCGGCGCCGCGATCGCAGAATCCGTCACCGCACTTTATCCTTTCTGAACCGCCTGAAACGACATGCTTTCAGGCGATTTCCTTCTGCACCTGTTCGCCGGTGCTATTCGATTATGTCGAATGCGTCCGACGCTGCCAGTAACTCGCGGGTATAAGTCTGTTGCGGCGCGGTAAAAATCTGCTCGCAATCTCCCTGTTCGACCACTTCCCCGTTTCGCAATACCATCAGCTGGTGGCATAAAGACCGCACCACGTGCAAATCATGGCTGATAAACAGATACGTCAGGCCGTGGCGCTGTTGCAGCTCACTGAGGATCGTCAGAATCTGCGCCTGCACCGATTTATCCAGCGATGACGTCGGCTCATCCAGGATCAGCATTTCCGGCTGTAAAATCAGCGCGCGGGCAATCGCAATACGCTGGCGCTGACCGCCGGAAAACTCCGTTGGATAGCGATGGCGCGACTCCGGATCTAATCCTACTTCCTGCATGGCGCGGATCACTTCCTGTTCCCGCTCCTGTTCGCTGATTTTCCGGTGAACCAGCAAACCTTCAGCAATAATCTGCCCGACCGTGAATCGCGGATTCAGTGCCGAGAACGGATCCTGAAATACCACCTGTATCCGGCTGCGGAACGGCAGCATTTTTTTGCGCGAAAAGGTGTGCAGCGGCTGGCCGTCGAACCAGATTTCGCCCTGTGACCTCATCAGACGCAGCAAGGCCAGCCCGGTGGTGCTTTTACCTGAACCGGATTCACCGACCACGCCGAGACTTTCGCCGCGACGCAACTGAAAACTCACCTGATTCACCGCATGTTTGATACCCACGGTCCGGCGCAACAGTCCACGTTTTATCGGGAAACCCACATCCAGATTTTTGACGTCGAGCAGCACGGAAGCATCGCCTTTCAGCGGTTGCGGGTGACCCTGAGGTTCAGCTTGTAATAACTGGCGCGTATACGGGTGCTGTGGCTGGCTGAACAGCGTGGCGCGGGGTTGCTGTTCCACCACGCGACCGTTCTGCATCACCGCGACGGTGTCCGCCAGACGGCGCACTATGCGCAGGTTATGGGTGATAAACAGCATCGCCATGCCCATTTCCTGCTTGAGTTCATCCAGCAGCGATAAAATCTGTGCCTGAACGGAAACATCCAGCGCGGTGGTCGGTTCATCGGCAATCAGCAGTTTCGGGCGGGTCAGCACCGCCATGGCAATCATCACGCGCTGGCGTTCACCGCCGGAAAGCTGATGCGGAAAATCTCTCAGGCGCGAGGCGGCCTGACGGATACCCACGCGATCCAGACAACGCAGAATTTCGCTGCGTGCCGCCTCACCGCGCAGATTACGGTGCAGCATCAGCACTTCTGCGAGCTGTTTTTCCAGCGTATGCAGCGGATTGAGCGACACCATCGGTTCCTGAAAGATCATCGAAATTTCATTGCCGCGGATCCGGCGCAGGGTCGTGCTGTCAGCATGAAGCAGCGATTGCCCGGCAAACACGATATCGCCCTGCGGATAACTCACCGAAGAGGGCAGCAGGCGTAATACCGACAGCGCGGTAACGCTTTTGCCGGATCCGGATTCACCGACCAGTGCTAAGGTTTCACCGGCATGAATAGTGAGCGACACATCGGTGGCCACTTCCCGCTGCTGGCTACCCTGACGGAAGGCGACGCTGAGATTTTTGATTTGTAAGAGAGGAGAGTCTGCCATTTCAGAGCGCCTCATGATGATGTGCGGACGGATTAAAGGCGTCGCGAACGGCTTCACCAATGAAAATCAGTAATGACAGTAAGGCAGCCAGCACCACGAATGCGCTGATGCCAAGCCACGGCGCCTGCAAATTGTTTTTACCTTCCATCAGCAAGGTACCAAGTGACGGCGAACCCAGCGGCAGTCCGAAGCCGAGGAAGTCCAGCGACGTCAGGGTAGTAATGGAACCACACAGGATAAACGGCAGATACGTCAGCGTCGCCACCATGGCATTGGGCAGCATATGGCGGCGCATAATGGCGCTGTCACTGACGCCCATGGCCTGCGCGGCGCGGATATAATCGAAGTTACGGGTACGCAGGAACTCGGCGCGCACCACGCTCACCAGCGTCATCCAGCCAGAAAGCACCGTGATCAGCAGCAGCCACCAGAAATTAGGCTGTACGACGCTTGCCAGAATGATAATCAGGAACAACGTCGGAATACTGGACCACACTTCGATAAAACGCTGCCCGAGCAGGTCAATCAGCCCGCCGTAATAGCCCTGTGTGGCACCGGCCATAATGCCAATCACTGAAGTCAGTACGGTCAGCATAATGCCGAAGAACAGTGAAATCCGCAGCCCGTAGAGAATTTGCGCCAGCACATCGTGACCGTTGCTGTCGGTGCCCAGCCAGTTTTGAGAAGAAGGCGGTGAAGGGAAGGGCTGCGCGGTAGAAAAGTTAATGGAGTTATAACTGCTGCGGATCGGTGCCCAGATCGCCCAGCCGTGGTCTTCAATCTGGCGCACGACAAACGGATCCTGATAATCGGTTGGCGTTTCCAGCTCACCACCAAATGTCGTTTCGCTGTAATTCACCAGAAACGGTACATAGAGATGTCCCTGATAACGTGCCAGCAGCGGTTTGTCGTTGGCGAGGACGTTGGATAACAGCACCAGGATCAGCATCACCATGAAAATCCAAAGTGACCAGTAACCACGGCGGTTCTGGCAAAAACGCGCCCAGCGCGCCTGACTGACGGAGTTCAGTTTAAAAAGGCTCATTACTGGCGGCCCTCAAAATCGATACGCGGGTCAACCAGCGTGTAAGTGATGTCGCTGACGATATTAAGCAGTAATCCAATCAGCGTGAAAACATACAGCGTGCCGAAAATCACCGGGAAATCGCGCTGTACGATGGCGTCGTAGCCCAGCAATCCCAGCCCCTGTAAGGAGAACATCACTTCAATCAGCAACGAGCCGGTGAAAAACATGCTGATAAAGGTGGCTGGGAACCCGGCGATCACCAGCAGCATCGCGTTGCGAAACACATGCCGGTACAAAATCTGTTTCTCGTTCAGCCCTTTAGCCCGCGCGGTCACCACATATTGCTTGCCTACTTCATCCATAAACGAGTTTTTAGTCAGCATGGTCAAGGTGGCAAATCCGCCAATCACCGTTGCCAGCACCGGCAATGTGATATGCCAGAGATAATCGGTCACTTTGCCGTACCACGGCAGGGTATCGAAATTTGGCGACGTCAGGCCGCGCAGCGGGAACCAGTCGAGGTAACTGCCGCCGGTAAACAGCACAATCAATAAGATAGCGAATAAAAAGGAAGGAACGGCATAGCCGACGATAATCACCGAACTGCTCCAGGTATCGAACCGAGAGCCGTTGCGTACGGCTTTGCGAATGCCAAGCGGAACAGACACCAGATAGATAATCAGCGTGCTCCACAGGCCGATAGTGACGGAAACCGGCAGCGCGCTTTTCACCAGACCCATTACGGAAGAACCGCGGAACAGGCTGTCGCCAAAATCGAAGCGAACGTAGTTTGATAACATCTCAAAATACCGTTCATGCAGGGGCTTATCGAAACCGAAACGGTGGGTTATCTCGGCGATCACTTCCGGGTCAAGGCCGCGTGCGCCACGATACTGACCTTCGCCAAACTGCGCCAGACCCGGTGACGCTTTACCATTGCCACTGCCGGAACTGGCGCCAGGTAAGCCACTGGATTGCCCCATTTCAATGGCGGCAATGGCCTGATCGACCGGTCCGCCGGGCGCAATTTGCACAATGAAAAAGTTAATCGTGATGATCGCCCACAGCGTCGGGATCACCAGAAGGAGTCGTCTTAACAGATAGGCGGCCACACTCTGCTCCTCAGCGGCGTTGCGCAGGTAAACGGGCTGCGCGGTTCACGTCGTACCACCACGTGTCGAGTTCCATTCCGTTGGACGGGGCGACAGCTGGCATCGAGAATTTATCCCAGTACGCATAGCGTTCATGATTGGTGTACCACATCGGGATCATCACCTTATTCCAGGTCAGAACGCGATCCAGCGCATGTCCGAGTGCTAACAGCGCATCGGGTTTGCCCTGATTCGCTGCAATGTCATCGGTCAGTTTATCGATGGCCGGATCGCTGATACCCGATTTGTTATACGTGGAATCCAGATATTGGGTATTCCAGTAAATCCGCAAATCGCTGCTCGGATAAGACGTCGCAGGATAAACCGTCGGGATCATATCGTAATCTCGCTGGCGCATACGGCGCACGAACTGCGAGTTATCCACTTCGCGGATCGACATTTTGATGCCGAGACGTTGCAGATTATGCTGGAACGGCAACACGTACTGCGAGTTTCCGCCGCCCGGCAGCAGCAGTTCAAACGTAAACGGCTTGCCGGTTTTAGAATTCACCAGCACCTGATCTTTGACTTCCCAGCCCGCTTCTTTCAGCAGTGCTGTGGCTTTCAGCAGATTGGCGCGGTCATTGCCGCTGCCATCGGAACGGGGCGGCTGATACAGCGAGGTAAAGACTTCCGCAGGCACCTGACCTTTCAGCGGCCCGAGCCAGGCCAGTTCGGCAGAGTTCGGATAATCTTTTGCCGCATATTCGGTATTCTGGAAATAGCTGTTCACCCGCTGGTAGGCACCGAAATAGAGCGCCTTATTCATCCAGTCAAAATCGAACGCCAGAGTAATGGCCTCGCGCACTTTGCGGTCGGCAAATTGCGGGCGGTGAAGATTGAAAGCCAGCCAGCGTGTATCCTGCGCGGCCTGATTTTCTTCATCGGCTTTCACGATGAAATTTTTGCTGAAATTGCCGCCCTGATACTGTGTTGCCCAGTTTTTTGGCGAGGATTCCATACGGAAATCAAAGGCACCGGATTTAAAGGCTTCCAGCGCGACATTATCATCCAGATAATAGTCGTAGCGGATGGTATCGAAATTATAACGCCCGCGGTTTACCGGTAAATTGGCGGCCCAGTAGTCAGGAACGCGCGAATAAGTGATGTACTGACCGAGCTTATAATCGCTGATGCGGTAAGGCCCGCTGCCCGGTGGTGGCGTGCTCAGCGGTTCGTTGAATTTATGTTTTTCCCAAAACACCTGAGGCAAAACAGGCAAACCCAGCAGGCCGAGCATCATGTCTTTATCCGGTTTCGGCAAGACCATCCGCACCGTCAGACGTGATATAGCTTTAACTTCCACACCTTTATAAACCACACGAAATTGCGGTACGCCTTCGGTCATGAACTTTTTGAAGCTGAATGCCACGTCGCTGGCGGTAATTGGCGTGTTGTCGTTAAAACGTGCGCGCGGATTGATGTCCACTTCGACCCAGCGGTACTGGCTGTCATAACGGGCTGAGTCGGCAATCAGCGGGTAATAACTGCCGATTTCGTCGCTGGAAGTGGTAAACAGGCTGTCGTAAAGCGAGCCGCTGCGTGCCGCCGGATTGCCCCGTGAGGCAAAGCGGTTAAAGTTGTCATAGGTGCCGATAGCGGCCAGCGTAATCTGTCCGCCCTTCGGCGCGGCGGGATTGACGTAGTCAAAACTGGTGAAGTTAGAGACGTATTTAGGTTCGCCCAAAATGGCAAACGCATAGCTGTCCTGTATGACTTCGGCTTGTGCGCTGAGGCTCAGCAGGCACAGCACACCGGCAAACACGCGAGAAAACATCCTGAATCAGCACTCCTGTGAGGGTGAGAGCATCATGCGGCCATGCCGCAGATTATTGTTCGGGCTTAATCAATTGATCGCTAAGACCTTGTAACGCATCAGCCTTAGATTTCATCCCTGATTCCGGCCTTTTTATCACAACCAGATGCAGACGCCTAAAAGAAAAATGGCACAAAAGATGCGGGGCTGATGCAGGTCAAATCTGCCAGGTGGCATCTTTTTCGTTGAAATCCCGGATAAAGACCAGAAGCTCGGGTACGCCTAACGACTTGCTATACAGATATCCCTGCAAATAGGTCACGCCGTGATTGCGCAGATATTCTGCCTGCATTTCAGTTTCGACGCCTTCTGCAACAGTTTTGATCTTCAGTTCTTCCGTGAGCCTGAGGACGGTATCCAGCACCGGCGCAATCAGGGTCTTCTGATCGATAGACATTACAAAACCGCGGTCAATTTTCAGATAATCCAGCGTAAACTTCTCAAGATAAATCAGGGCGCTGTGGCCGGTGCCGAAGTCATCGATGGCGATTTCAATCTTATGACGGCGCAGCCAGTTAAATTCCCGTAACGCACCTTCGGTATCAATCATGCCGCGTTCAGTGATTTCAAACACCACCTGAAAAGCATTCTCCGGTAAAGCCTCGATAAAATTCATCACATCGTCATGAAAACTGATTTTATTCATATGATGAGGAGAAATGTTAATACTGAGTTTTGCGTGTTCAGGAAAAGCATGTTGCAAGGTATGGGCGTCAGCCGCGACCAGTGCCATCATGTGTTGGGTCAGTTCGACGATTAGTCCCTGATTTTCGGCGTAGCCGATAAAAACATCCGGTGGGATACGGCCTTCAATCGGATGCTGCCAGCGCAGCAGGGCCTCCACGCCGGACACTTTCAGGCTTTTTGAATCGATAACCGGCTGGTATTCAACAAAGAACTCTTTATTTTTCAGACCACGCAGGATCACGCGCTCAACATCATGGCGGTTTAGCAGGCTGTGATAAATCAGGGCGCACACCATCAGGCTCAGCAGCAATCCACCGGACATTGTAAACAGCACGCCATCACCGGTCAGGGTAGGGGAGTAGAGACGCACGGTAAACGGATAGCCTTCAATTTTGGCCTCCGTAAAATGGCTGTCCGGTAATTTACTCACTGGAACCAGCTGATCCTGGGCTGAGATCAGTGCTGAATCCCCGACCAGCAAGGCGAATCCACGATAACCGGTACCCGGTTGAGCAAACAGCATATACGGCGAGAGTGTCAGTTCGAGCGTGGCAATCACGCCATCATTATACGCCCCGGGATTGCGCTGCCAGACGATGATCACCGCGCGATTAGGCACGGCAGGCGTCCCCATTTGCAGGTCGATACTCATCGTTTTATCGAAACTGATGTCATGCAGTGAACTGTTGGCGGGAATACTCTGGTTGCCGGAGGCAGAAGAACAATAAACCATTCCATCGCGCACCAGCTGAAAATCACGCACACCTACGCTGAATGCGGCATATCGATTTAATTCACCCGCAATGGAGTTGCAGGGCTCATCCGTGAGTAATGCAATTTTACCCATCGTGTCGGAGAGTTGATGTAAATAATCAGCCGCATAACGGGCGGTTCGCTGAGCGATTTGTTCTTGCTCGCGAAGGGTATTGGTTTTAATGACGGTCAGGGTGACGGCAGTAAAAAAAATAAAAAACAGAGTTGAAAAAAGGAGGCTTTGTTTTAAATATCGGCGCTTGGGTAATACGGTGTGTGTTAACGCCGTTTTTAAACCCATATGTTTTGCCCTTTTTCTCGCCGAGGAAATAAAAGTATAACGTAGTCAAAAAAACAGCAGACACTAAATACACTTTATTACAGGCATAAAAAAACGCCATCCGGAGATGACGTTTTTTTATTCGCTTGGCATAGGACAACAAGAACTAAATCATAAGGTAACGGGATTAACCGTTAGCTAAAACTCGTCTTGCTTCACGATAACGGGCATTCCAGTAGGATTCTTTCAGATTTGAAATCATCACACCGTTGCTGGTAGATGCATGAACAAACTGATCATTACCTAAATAAATACCGACGTGACGGCCTGTAGAACCTGCACGGAACAGAACCAGATCACCCGGACGCAATTTCGTGCGCTGAACTTTCTTGCCCTTTTCTTCCTGTTCATAAGTCGAACGAGGGAGATCCATACCAAATTGTTCGCGGAATGTTACCTGAACGAACGCTGAGCAATCGATACCACGCTTGCTGTCGCCGCCTAACCGATAACGAACGCCTTTCCAGTCAGCGTACTGATCCATAATTTTGGATTTAACGTTGACGCTACGAACCATTGCTTCGAATTCATCCTGAGAGGCTTGCAGTAGAAGACCGTCTTTGTCATTTACTGCACGCATATCAGTTTGTGCGCTTTCTGTGTTCGAAGAATGCATACCACTACACGCAGAGAGAAGAATTGCTGCGCCAATTGCGGGAATCATCCGCGTGATATATCTCATAAACGGTTGAGACTTGACCATTATTGTTGTTATCCCTTGCTGTCCTTAACGATGAAATCGTTATTAAAATTGCCAAACGAAGCGAGACTACCTGCCACAATTAGTGGGGACAAATACCAGACGGGTAAAATGTGCGTTAGAGCACGTTTTTTCCTTCAATACGGGTGTTTTTGTCACATTTCTATGCGGGCGATTTGGAGAGTACCGTAATGAATAAGGGATTGCGAGAGGTTTTGTGGGATTTTTTATAAGAAATTGTGATGTAAGCTGATGTTAGTAAAGATGTTAAAAAGGATGGATGATTTATATACTAATTTGGGTTAAAACCGCGCCACAAGCGGCTTCCACGTGCAAATTTCAGCAAAGTATATCCGGGAATTGGATGAAAAAAAGGTCAGGCAGATCATCAACATCTGCCTGACCATAATTTATTTGTATGAATGTAAAATTATGCCGTTTTTTTAGGAATTTTTTTACCCGGCAGTTTGCCCTCGAGCCAGTTAATCAATATATCGCTGGCCGGTGTCATCAGCCACCAGCTTGCACCCACCAGGACGACGGACATTGAACCCACGGCAATGTCCGTAAACCAGTGTGCGCCAATCATCACACGCGGCAGCGAGAAGATGATGGTGATCATCAGGGCAATAAAGAAGGCTGATTTACTCAGATAGCGCAGCATAAAGCAGGAAAAAATAATCAGCATCATGCCGTGGTCGCCGGGGAAGCTGTCAGAGGACGCATCTTTTGTCGGGATACCGGTCAGCTGGCTGACCCGGTTTACACCCGGAAAGCTCAGCGAAGGGCTCTTGTGACTGACCGGCAGTAAATGACCGAGCTGGTTAAGCACCACGGCGGTCAGCAGCATCACGAAACCAATAATGATGTAACGGCGGCGCCCGGCAGTGTCCTGCTTCATAAAATAGCTCAGATAGAGCAAACCCATGGCCAGCAATGAGATCAGATCAAAGGCGCGGTTATTGGTCACTGCGACCAGATGCAGGAACCACGCGTCAGTCGCCAGATGCTGGTTGAAAAAGAAGAAGATCGACTTATCAATCGGGAACCAGAAACCGTGGTTTGCAGGTAAATAGAAAGATAGAAAAAGAGCAACACCTAATACATTGAGTACCAGGATTGCAGGAATATTTCGGCGCCACATATATGAAGACCTATTCTTAGCAGGGTAACGATTAACGTAATGGACGTTAACTTAATCCTTACAACTTAAACGAATCCTCAACAAAGACGATTGCAGAACATTCCACTGTGTTTCATTTTGCGTAATGAGCTCAATTCTGCTGTCTAAAGGCGCCATCGACCTTGTTTCGATTTCCAAATCATTGCCCTGGCGGTTAATCATCAGCGCGCCTTCTTTAATACGAATGATGCCTTTCACGCGATCAACCGGCGCGGCTCGTGCCCAGTCGAGTATGCCCGCGGTGTCAAAAACCGTTTCGCCATCAAATATCCAGCCGCAACTGGTAAAACCGCCGGCTTCATTGAGCGCACGTCTCCAGCGCTGCTTTTCAGGCAGACTCAGTGCCGCCAGTCCGCGCTTTGATATATGAGCATGATGATGCTGGCCGTCAGGCAATTCGGTGTGATTAAGGCGCGGTAAATCCAGCAGGGCAGGGGCAATCTCACCCTGAGAAGCCACCACCAGGCGGCGTTCACGGCCATTTTCGCTAAACCATTTTTCCAGCGCCTGCCGGTCACTTTCCTGAGTCACATCCGCTTTGTTGGCAACAATCACATCCGCCGCGGCAAGCTGGTCGCGGAAGTTTTCATTTTCAATGACGCGCTGTTCACTCAGCTGGCGCGGATCGAGCAAACACAATGTGGCATTCAGCGTCAGCCAGTTGCTGTAGACGTCAGAGGTTAATAAAGAAAGGATTTGCTTCGGATGACCGAGGCCAGTGGGTTCGATCAGCAGCCGGTCAGGTTTTGTCTGCTGCAATAACATGTTTAGCCCGACCTGCATCGGTAAGCCATTAACGCAGCACATGCATCCGCCGGGGATTTCCTTCAATACTGCGCCACTTTCCGCCAGCAGCGCGCCATCGATTCCAATCTCTCCGAACTCATTGACCAGCACGGCCCATTTTTCACCTTCAGGCTTCAGCGTCAGCAGGTGGCGTAGCGTGGTGGTTTTACCGCTTCCCAGAAAGCCGGTGATCAGGTTGGTTTTGGTCATGGGTCACATCCTTTTAAAAATTCACCCATCAATTTGCAGCGACCGGTTAAGAAAATCCAGTTTTGTGCCGATGAATAACATGGATTGCTTAATTCAGCCCGAAAGGGCAACAAATTATTTTGCCGTTCGCCATGTAAATTCCATTAGATGTATTAATGTTAAATGGCGGTTGCGTAAATTTTAAATTCTATAATTACAACGAGGTGTCACCATGAACAGAATGACCAGTTTACTGTTTTTGGGAATCATGGCCTCAGGGACGATTCAGTTTGCCAATGCGGCTGCTACAGGCGGCGTCATACATTTCACGGGGGCAATTGTTGAAGGGGGATGTAACTTCAAGGCCGCGAGTAACAGGGTGATCAGCGACTGTGATCGCGGCGGAAAACAGGTGTCGCAAGTTCACACGTTGAATGTGCAAACACCTTCTTCTTTCGCGCTGCCCCTGTCTCTCGGGCAAGTCACCACCAGGCATATCAACAATGATCCTCATCTTGCAGTGGTCACGGTGAGCTATAACTAAATACCCATAAATAATTAACATATTTAATGCATTTCGTGCCGGACAATGATCGTGATAACGCAATCTATCTTGATTTGGTCGGACAACTTCGCAAACTGGCTGGCCCTGTTTTGATCGGGCCGTCAGTTTTCATCTCCCGTCCTTTCCCTTTGTGCCGACATGTTATAATTTTCTCTCTTATTTCAGGCATCAGTGCATGTCATCAGTTGTCAGACCAATTGAGTGCGTGTTACAGACAGGGGCGAAAATATGCGACTTTATCAGGAAATTGGCGGTCATTTGCGCCGTGATATCCATGCCGGAAAATATGCGTCCGGCGATCGTCTTCCTCCTGAACGTGATATTGCAGAATCCTATTCCGTCAGCCGCAGCGTGGTGCGTGAAGCGCTGATCATGCTTGAGCTCGAGAAAATCGTGGAAGTGCGCAAAGGCTCGGGTGTGTATGTGCTGAATCAGCCTGAAAACACCCAGCCGGAACTGGCTGACAGCGGCTACGGCCCGTTCGAGTTGCTGCAGGCGCGTCAGTTGCTGGAAAGCGAAGTCGCCGCATTTGCCGCCATGCAGGCGACGAAAACGGATATTTTGCAGATGCGCGATGCGATTGAAGCCCAGCGTGATTGCATTGCCCGTGGTGTGACAGACGAAGCGGAGGACCAGCGGTTTCACGCTTTACTGGCACAGGCATCGCAGAACAGTGTGCTGGTAAAACTGGTCGATGACCTCTGGCAGATCCGCCAGCGCAGTTCGATGTGGGAAGGGATCCATCAGCATGTGGTCGATAAAAGTTACCATCAGATCTGGTTACAGGATCATCAGACCATTCTGCAGGCGGTTTTACGCCGGGATCCTAAAGCCGCAAAGCAGGCGATGTGGCAGCATCTGGAGAACGTAAAAGATATGCTGTTGCAGGTTTCTGACGCTGACGATCCGTCCTTTGATGGTTTCCTGTTTTCGTCCGTTCCTTCAGAGCTGAATGAATGAGAGGCGGCGCACCAATAAAAACGGCTGCCTGAGCAGCCGTTCAATATTTACCGATATTCTTTTACAGATAGTCATGTCGCGTTAAGTCGTCTCACTGTACTGACTTAACCCACGTATTTAGCCACGGTTTTCTTCGCGCCGATCCTTTGCAGATCCGCATATGCGGCCTGAATAGCCTGTACCACTTTCTCTTCCTGTGGCAACTGCTCACCGAAAACGCCGTTCAGCGCCAGCAGCGCTTTCACGCGTTCTTCGCCATCCGCGGTAGAGGCGACGATTTCTGCCAGCGTTTCCGCCATCGGATCTTTAATCTCAATGGGCTGACCGGCATCATCGGTGCCACCGACATAACGCATCCAGCCCGCCACGCCCAGCGCCAGCAATTCATAAGAACCGCCGTTTTTCACATGCCAGCGGATCGAATCGAGCATACGTTGCGGCAGTTTCATCGTGCCGTCCATCGCGATTTGCCAGGTGCGATGTTTCAGCGCCGGATTGCTGTAACGTGCAATCAGGCTGTCTGCATAGGCGGTAAGATCCACACCTTCAACGCTCAGCGTCGGCGCCTGTTCATGCAGCATCAGGTGATGCGCAGCGGCTTTATAGTTATCGTCATCCATACAATCATTGATGTGCTGATAACCGGCCAGATAACCCAGATAAGCGAGGAAAGAGTGACTGCCATTCAGCATACGCAGTTTCATCTGCTCAAACGGCAGAACGTCGGACACCATCTGCGCACCGGCTTTTTCCCAGTCCGGACGACCCGCGACGAAGTGGTCTTCTACCACCCACTGGATGAAGGGTTCACAGGCGATACCACAAGGGTCTGTTACACCACCCAGCGCTTCGGTGATTTCATCCAGTGTGGTTTCTGTGGCTGCCGGAACGATGCGGTCAACCATGGTGCTCGGGAAAGAGACGTTTTCGCTGATCCATTTTGCCAGTTCTGCGGAGCGTGCTTTCGCCATACCCAGCACAGCGTTTTTCACCACCAGACCATTTTCAGGAATGTTATCGCAGCATAAAACGGTGAAGCCCGGCAGACCGCGTTCATGACGCAGACGCAGCGCTTCAACTAACACACCCGGCGCGGTACATGGCGCCTGACCACCGGCCAGATCCTGCTGAATTTTCGGGTTTTGCAGATCCAGTTCGCCCGTTCCCGGCTCGATGCAGTAACCTTTTTCGGTGATGGTCAGGGAAACAATCGCCACCTGAGGTTCGGTCAGTTTTTCCAGCACGGCATCAAGCCCGTCGATACCGCCGTGGACAGATTCATGAGCAGAACCAATGATAATCGCCTGATTGCCTTCCGCCCCTTTCTCCAGCACGGTAAACAGGTGATCTTGCTGACGCAGACTTTTTATCAACGCTTCATTACCGAAGAGGCTGATTTCGCAAATGCCCCAGTCTCCGCCCTGAAGGTTTAAGACGCGGTTTGTAAGCAGCGCCTGGTGGGCACGGTGGAATGCGCCAAAGCCGAGATGAACGATGCGGCTTTTCAGTGCATCGCGATCATAAGCTGGCAATGACACTGCTGCGGGCAGAGACGCTGTGGCAATAGTTTTCATGCAATACTCCAGGCAAGTCAGAAATAAATAATTGGTCAGGCCAAATTGGGGCAGTTTACCCGTCAGTTTAATTTTGTGCTGGATAAAGCGACGATTTAAGCCGAAATCAGGGCTTAGAGTGTAAAGTCATATGATAGAAAGGGGAATTGGTAAGTCCGGACGACCACTGATTTTGTGATGCAGATCGAGAGTCTGCCGCATTAACGGCAAAATCAGGGCAATAAAAAAGGAACGCCGGAGCGTTCCTTCAATACTTACCTGGCCACATACCTGGCGGGACAAGCAGGGCGCTGATTAATCCGCGCGGCCCATATAACGGCGTTCTGCGATATGAATGCGAATTTTATCGCCGGAACTCAGATATTCCGGCACCTGAATGCTCAGGCCAGTTGCCATCACTGCCGGTTTGGTACGGGAGCTGGCAGATGCGCCTTTGATGCCCGGTGCCGTTTCGACGATTTCCAGATCTACCGTCTGTGGCATTTCCAGCGCCAGCAGCTGGCTGTCGAGCGTCAGAACCTGCATACCCTGTAAACCTTCTTCAGGAATAAACAACAGTTCGTCTTCGATCTGCGCCTTATTGAAGGTGTATGGCGTGAAATCTTCATCATCCATAAACACGTATTCGTCGCCATCGACATAAGAGAAGTTCACTTTACGACGGGTCAGGCTGACGGTATCCAGAATATCGTCGCCTTTGAAGCGTTCTTCTACTTTGCCGCCAGTACGTACATCAGCGAAACGCATTTTGTACAAGGTGCTGGCACCACGGGCGCTTGGGCTCTGAACATCAATATCTTTAACCAGCAGCAATTTGCCGTCGTAGTTCACAACGAAGCCGCGTTTAATTTCGTTAGCACGTGCCATATAAATAACCTGTCAGCAGAGAGATAAATAATTTGCGACACGTTACCCGCGCCGCTGATTTCAGGCAAGCAGATAGCGCAAAAAGAGTCGCGAAAAACCCGCTTTTTGACGCATTTTTTGCGTGTGTTCTGCCTGCGTAAAAAATGTTCGGTATAGCCTGTTAAAGGATAGTAAATATTTCGCTGGTGGCGCATATCACCGCCTGCTATTGTCGCGCCTCAAAATGAGGCCTGAGGAGGCTGTTGATGGACTGTCGTACCGATTGCGGAGCCTGTTGCATAGCGCCTTCAATTTCCAGCCCGATACCCGGAATGCCTGACGGCAAACCGGCGAATACCCGTTGTGTGCAACTGGCTGATAATTTCATGTGCAAGATTTTCACCTCGCCGCTGCGCCCGAAAGTGTGCGCCAGTTTACAGGCCAGCCGCGAAATGTGTTTTACCCATCGCGACCAGGCGCTGACTTATCTGATTAAGCTCGAAGCGGATACCGCGCCTTAAACGAGGGCTTCCGGCGTTTCTTCTGCCGGTTTATCGACGTTTTTCACATTCCAGATACACAACACCGAACCCACCACCATCGCCAGTGCGGCATAAAACACAGCATGGTATGTCCAGAACTGCGCAATCACCCCCGCCAGAGAACCGGCAAGGATCCAGCCCGCACGGGTGGAGTTGGTGAACAGCGTGGTCGCCGCACCGGCCTGTCCCGGCATCAGATCCTGAAAATACAGCATGCCGATCCCGGCCAGAATGCCGATGAAAATCGCGTTCAGCAGCTGTAAAGCAATCAGCATGGCGGCACCGGTGGTAAACAACAGACAGCTGTAGAAAATCACCCCTGCGACTACCGCAAACCGCATCAGGAAGCGTTTCCCAAGCTGTTTAGCCAGATATCCGGCAATCAGCATGGTCGGGATTTCCAGACACGCCGCACTGCCCATCAGCACGCCCGCCAGTTTTTCCGGCAGACCTAATTCACGCACCACATACAGCGGCATATTGATGAGATAAATACTGTTAGCTGCCCACATCAGTGAACACGCGATGAAAAGCATCAGCGTGTCCCGACGGTTGCGACGGGGCGCTTCCAGCGTCGCCGTGGTTTTGATGTGTGCTTTAGGCATGGAGGGCAGGAACATATATACCATCACTCCGCAAAGCAGGAACGCCAGCGCGGCAGCGCAGTACATGAAGGTAAAACCAAAGCCCATCGACAGGGCGAAGGCCAGCGGCGGGCCGACAACCCAGGCCAGCGAAACCTGGGCGCGTAAAATAGAGCTGAACATGACGGCTTCACGGCCAGTCTTTTCAGAATGCTCACGCGCCAGAGCAAACATCTGCGGGTTGGCGGTGGAACCGAAGCTCGACAGCAATACGCCGATCAACAGCAGGATGAAGTAATTGCGGTTGAAGGCGAACAGTACACAGGCCAGCGCCCCCAGAATGCAGCAATACAGGATCAGCGTTTTGCGGTCGCCACGTTTATCCGACCACGTCGCGAGCAACTGACTGACGAAAATGCCGATCACCGCGCTGCCGGTGAAGAAAATCCCGACCATGAACGGACTGACGTGAACCTGAGATGTCAGGAACAGGCTCAGCGTTGGCGTTTGCAAAGCGCCGGCAATGCCGGTCAGAAAAGCGATGATCAGAAAAGCGGTCGACGTCATGTCGGGTAAACGGCGGGCTGACGTTGTAGAAATTCGCATGAGTTATGTGAACCAGGGTTATGTGGACCAGGGTTATATGGACCAGAAGTCGGGAAGGGGACGAAATTTGCGCGAATGTTACGTCAGTTTAAAAAAAACAAAAACAGGTTTTGATCATCAAAAATGTAAACCGGAGTGAATTTGCCATACTGAATAATAAAACCGCACTTTGTGTCAAAAACAACCAGGCGAGGTTTCTGATATCCACCCAAATAGTCACCACAAATGAGGTTCAGCTTACGTCAGCTTTTCGCGTCAGCCTGACTTCAGCATTTACGTTAAATCATCTGTTTCGGAAAGGGTTTAGAAAGGAAACTGTGCGTAGCATCAAAAAATTGTCACGCAAAATCAGGGAAAGCTTGATTTAAAAACAGCCCCGATTAAGACTTCCTGAAACGTTTCAGCGTTGTCAGCTATTCTCATGAAATCTGATGGCGCTCCTTTTTTCTCAATAAAGCTGAAACGATTCAATTTCAGCAGGAGAGGAGAATTATGTTCCAACTGTCACAGCAAGATATTCATCTCGGTGCGGCTGCCAGCGACAAGCAGGAAGCAATTCGCCAGGTTGCAGCAGCACTGACACAGGCCGGTCGCGTCAGCGAAGGCTATGTAGACGGCATGTTAGCGCGTGAGCTGCAAACCTCTACTTATCTGGGTAACGGCATCGCTATTCCTCACGGCACTACTGATACCCGTGATCTGGTGCTCGATACCGGCGTGCAAGTTTTCCAATTCCCGCAGGGTATTACGTGGGGCGAAGGCCAGACCGCGTATGTGGTTATCGGTATCGCTGCGCGTTCTGACGAACACCTCGGTTTGCTGCGTCAGCTGACGCACGTCTTAAGTGACGACAGCGTGGCCGATCGTCTGGCAAAAACAGATTCAGCTGAAGAATTACGCAGCCTGCTGATGGGCGAAAAGAATGCCGCTGAATTCCTGTTTGATACTCAGCTGATCGCGGTCGATGTGGCTGCTGAAAACCTGATCACCTTACAGGCGCTGAACGCGGGTCGTCTGAAAGAGATCGGCGCAGTGGATACTGCTTTTGTCAGCGACGTTATCAGCCGTAAGCCGCTGAACCTCGGGCAGGGCATCTGGCTGAGTGACAGCACCGAAGGCAACCTGAAAAGTGCAGCAACGGTAAGCCGTGCGAAGCAGGCCTTTGATCTCGATGGCGAAAAAGTCTCATTGTTGCTGACGATTTCCGTCGCAGATGATCAGCCGCTCAATATTCTGAATTACCTCAGTGATTTGCTGATAGCGAATAAAGCTGAACGCTTGCTGACGGCAGATCCTGTGGGTGTGCTGGCATTGCTGACCAGCGAAGTCGAAGAACAAGCCAACGTGCTGACGGCGGAATACGTTATCCGTAACGAACACGGTCTGCATGCCCGTCCGGGTACTGCACTGGTGAACGTGATCAAACAGTTCAGCAGCGAAATCACAGTGACGAATCTTGATGGCAGCGGTAAACCTGCCAACGGCCGCAGCCTGATGAAAGTCGTGGCGCTGGGCGTGAAAAAAGGTCATCACCTGCGCTTCACCGCTAAAGGTGAAGACGCGGAACTGGCGCTGAAAACCATCGGTGAAGCTATTTCAGAAGGTCTTGGGGAGGGCGCATGAGCCGCAGAGTTGCCACAATTACCTTAAACCCGGCGTACGATTTAGTCGGCTATGTGCCGGAAATCGAACGCGGTGAAGTCAATCTGGTGCAAACCACCGGTCTGCACGCCGCAGGTAAAGGCATCAACGTAGCGAAAGTGCTGAAAGATCTCGGCATCGACGTCACCGTGGGTGGTTTCCTCGGTAAAGAAAATCAGGACGGGTTCCAGCTGTTATTCAGCGATCTGGGCATTGCTAACCGCTTCCAGGTGGTGAATGGCCGTACCCGCATCAACGTGAAACTGACCGAAAAAGACGGCGAAGTCAGCGACTTCAACTTCTCCGGTTTCAACGTCACTCCTGCCGACTGGGAACGTTTCGTGACGGATTCTCTGTCGTGGCTGGGCCAGTTTGACATGGTTGCCGTCAGTGGCAGCCTGCCAGCGGGCGTTGATCCTGATGCGTTCACCGACTGGATGAAACGCCTGCGTGCGCAATGTCCGTGCATCATCTTTGACAGCAGCCGTGAAGCACTGGTCGCCGGTCTGAAAGCGGCACCGTGGCTGGTCAAACCAAACCGTCGCGAACTGGAAATCTGGGCTGGCCGTAAATTGCCGGAACTGAGCGATGTGGTAGAAGCTGCGCATGCCTTGCGTGATCAGGGAATTGCCCACGTGGTGATTTCACTGGGCGCAGAAGGGGCATTGTGGGTTAACGCATCTGGTGCGTGGATTGCTAAACCGCCAGCTTGTGAAGTAGTCAGCACCGTGGGTGCCGGTGATTCCATGGTCGGTGGCCTGATCTACGGCTTACTGATGCGCGAATCCAGTGAACATACGCTGCGACTGGCAACGGCTGTTGCCGCGCTGGCTGTCAGCCAGAGTAATGTCGGTGTCACCGATCGTCCGCAACTTGCGGCGATGATGGCCCGTGTTGACCTGAAACCCTTTTAATCCGCAGGAGGCAGAATGAAAACGCTGCTGATGATAGACAGTTCGCTCGGACAGGCTCGCAGCCATCTGGCGAAAAATTTGCTTGCTGCCGCTGCTGTGAAGGCAGGGCATCAGGTGGTTGAACAGGCCGCTGACGCTGAAGTCGTCATTGTTGCCGGTGAAACTGTGCCAAACGACGCCGCACTGGCGGGCAAAAATATTTATACCGGTAATGTGGCGGATGCTGTACGTGATCCGCAGGCATTCCTGCAACGTGCGCTGACCGAAGCCAAACCTTATGTTGCTCCGGTGGCTACTGCTGTCGCGGCTCCGGCTGCCAGCGGTCCAAAACGCATTGTTGCTGTGACTGCGTGTCCGACCGGCGTAGCACATACCTTTATGGCTGCTGAAGCCATTGAAAGTGAAGCGAAAAAACGTGGCTGGTGGGTGAAAGTCGAAACCCGCGGTTCCGTGGGTGCGGGCAATGCCATCACGCCTGAAGAAGTTGCAGCGGCCGACCTGGTGATTGTCGCGGCTGATATCGAAGTGGATCTGGCTAAATTTGCCGGTAAGCCGATGTACCGCACTTCTACCGGTCTGGCACTGAAAAAGACCAAACAGGAACTGGATAAAGCGCTGGTTGAAGCTGAAGTTTTTGAGCCGAAATCTCAGGGCGCGGCAACAGGTGCGAAGAAGAAAGAAGCGGGCGGCACCGGGCCGTATCGTCACCTGCTGACCGGTGTATCTTACATGCT